>CADEGL010000061.1 GCA_902826885.1 uncultured Alphaproteobacteria bacterium
AATCGATCTGCACCTCGGTCAACCATGTGGTCTGCCATGGCATCCCGGGCGACAAACGCCTGGCCGACGGCGACGTTTTGAATATCGATGTAACCGTGATCCTGGATGGTTGGCATGGCGACACCAGCCGCATGTACTATGTCGGCCAGCCTGGCGTGCGTGCGCGCAAGCTGGTCGACGTGACTTACGAAGCGATGATGCGCGGCATCCGTGTGGTCAAGCCAGGCGCCACGCTGGGCGACATCGGCCACGCCATCCAAAGCTATGCCGAGAGCCAGCGATTCTCGGTGGTGCGCGATTTCTGCGGCCACGGCCTCGGGCGCATCTTCCACGACGCACCCAGCATCCTGCATTTCGGTGAGCCCGGTGAAGGGCTGGCCCTGCGCGAGGGGATGTTCTTCACCATCGAACCCATGATCAACGCGGGCCACTATGACGTGAAGATCCTCTCCGATGGCTGGACGGCGGTCACCAAGGACCGCTCGCTGTCGGCCCAGTTCGAGCATTCCATTGGCGTGACGGCGACCGGTTGCGAGATCTTCACCGAATCGCCGAAAGGCTGGCACAGCCCGCCGTACCCGTCGGGCTAAGCGCCGCGGGGGCGGCAGGGGGCGTCATGACGACCCACAGGGGCTTCTGGCTCAAGGAAGCGTTGGCTGCCGAAGGCGGCCTTGCACCGGCCGCGCCCCTGCAGGGCGACAGCCGCGCCGATATCTGCATCGTCGGCGGCGGCTTCACCGGATTGTGGACGGCGATCCACCTCAAGACCCTCCGCCCATCGCTCGACATCGTTCTGATCGAACGCGACATCTGCGGCGGCGGCGCGTCGGGCCGCAATGGCGGCTTCGCCATGACCTGGGCATCGAAGCTGTCGACCATCGTGAAGATTTGCGGCGCGCAAGAGGGCTTACGCCTTCTGCGCGCTTCTCAGGACGCAGTGCGCACCATCGGCGTCTTCTGCCGCGACAACGGGATCGATGCGCATTACCGCCCCGACGGATGGCTGTGGACAGCCGCCGACAAAAGCCAGGACGACGCCTGGGCCGATATCGTGGAGATTCACGAAAAACTCGGCTCCGACGCATTTCAGGCGCTAACGCCCGAAGAGGTCCAGCGTCGCGCCGCATCGAAAGGGCACATCTCGGGCATCTTCGAGCCCGCGGTCGCAACCGTGCAGCCTGCCCGGCTTGCCCGTGGCCTGCGCAAGGCAGCCCTGGCACGCGGCGTGATCATCCATGAAAACACGCCCATGACCGGACTAGACAAGGGATCGCCGCCCCGTGTGCACACCGCGAACGGCTCGGTCACGGCCGGCAAGATCGTGCTGTCCATCGGCACCTGGGCGGCGGAGATGACGGAATTTCGCCGCACGATGGTGCCCGTCTCCGCCGACATGGTCGTGACTGCGCCCATGCCCGAGCGCCTGCGCGAGATCGGCCTGACCACGGGCGTCGCGATCTCCGATTCCAGTATGCTGGTATCTTACTATCGCACCACGCTCGATGGCCGCATCGTGTTCGGCAAGGGTGGCGGGAAGTTCGGCTTCGCGGGCCAAGTCGGCACGAAATTCGACGGTCCATCACAGCGACCGGGCGACGTTGAGACCATGTTCCGGCGCTGGTATCCGGCCCTGTCCGAAATCCCTATCGCGGAGACCTGGCGCGGCCCCGTCGAGCGTACCTCGACGGGCCTGCCCTTCTTCGGCCGCTTGTCCGACAACATCGTCTATGGCCATGGCTACACGGGCAATGGCGTAGGCCCCTGCTATCTGGGCGGGCGGATCCTGGCCTCCCTCGCCCTCGGCCTCGACGACGAATGGGGCGCGACACCGCTGGCCAAGGGTCCGCAAGGCCACTTCCCGCCCGAGCCTTTCCGTTACGTCGGCGCTTACATGGTGCGCGGCGCGATCAAGCGGAAGGAGGCCAAGGAGGCCGCCGGCGGCAAGGCCGGCCCGATCGACAGCTATCTGGCGGGCTTGGCGCCCGCCGGCCTCACGCCGCTCAAGAAAAAATAGGAAATAAACGGAGGGAAGCGATCATGCCGAAGGTCATTTCCGCCGATTCCCACGTTAAGGAATCGGACGAAGTCTACCGAGTCAGGCTTCCGGAGCGCTTCCGCCACCGAGTCCCCCGCGTCGAGGTGCGCGACGGCAAGCGTTACCGCATCGTGGAAGGCCGCAAGCCCCGCCGCATGGATTTGGCCGACGAGCGGCTGACAGAAGAGGATACCGAGCGCGAATTCCGCAGCGATCCGACCGGTGGCGCCGACCTTGCGCGCCGCATCAAGGACCAGGACCGGGACGGCGTCAGCGCGGAGGTGATCTACGCCAATGACGCGCTCGGGCTGTTCCAGTCGCCGGATGCCGAATACCAGAACGCGATGGCCGTCGCTTACAACGACTGGGCGATCGAGCTGTTCGGCCGGAATCGGGACCGTTTCGCGCCCGTGGCGGTGATGCCCGTGGCCGACCTGTCCTGGTCGGTCCGCGAGGTGGAGCGCCTTGCCAAGCTCGGCTACCGCTCGATCAAGATTCCGATCACGGTCAAGGGGCGTCCTTACAACCTGCCCGAATACGAACCGCTATGGCGCGCCATCGAAGAGACGGGTCTTGTCCTGTCGCTCCACAGTTTCACCAATGACGAGGATCTCTATCCCGCGGACTGGGGCGAAGAAGACGGTTCCGGCGGCGCGCTCGTCTTCATGGCCATGCGCATGGCCGACGGGCAGTATCCTGTCGCCGAGATCATCAGTTCCGGCGCCTTGCAACGGCATCCGAAACTGAAATTCGTCGTGGTCGAATGCGGCAGCGGCTGGCTGGCCTGGCTCCTTCACGTGCTGGACGAACAAGCGCATAAGAAACACATGTGGATTCGCCCCCGTTTGGAACTACTGCCCAGCGAGTTCTTCCGCCGTCAAGGCCACGTCACGTTCACTGACGACCCCGTAGCCCTCGCCAACTTGAAGTTCACCGGCGTCGACGGGCTTCTCTGGGGCAGCGACTATCCCCATGACGAGGGTAGCTTCCCCCATTCCCAAGAGGTGATCGAACGCACCTTCGTGGGCGTCTCGGAAGCCGACAAGCGTAAGATCGTCCACGACAATGCGGCGCGGCTTTATGGCTTCTCCTGACACCGTCCGCACCAATGCGAGTTGGTGGCTCGACGAAGCGCTGGCGTCCGAAACGAACGCAGCGCTCTGTCCGCCCCTTGAGGGCGATACACGCGCCGACATCTGTATCGTCGGCGGCGGCTATACGGGGCTTTGGACCGCTCTCCACCTCAAGGAACTGGAACCTTCGCTCGATATTCGCCTGATCGAGGCCAAATACTGCGGCTACGGCGCTTCGGGACGAAACGGCGGCGTGCTGCTGGATTGGTCCACCAAGTTCGCCATTCTGGCGCAGCATTGCGGCACCCAAGAGGCCGTGCGTCTGCACCGTCTCGCGCGCGCCAACGTGGCCGAGATCGAAGCCTTCTGTGCCAGCAACGGCATCGATTGCGAACTGCGCCGTGACGGCTGGCTGTGGACCTCGAATAACGCGGCTCAGGACAACGTCTGGCGCCCCACACTCGATCTTCTGGACAAAGCCGGCGAGCACCCCTTCATCGAGATGGGCGCGGCCGAAGCGCAAGAGCGGGCCGGTTCGCCAATCGTGCGCGGCGGGATATTCCAAGCCGGGGTCGGCACGCTACAGCCGGCCAAGCTCGTGCGCGGCTTACGCCGCGCGGCCTTGGTAAAGGGCGTACGCATCCACGAAGGAACGCGCATGACACGGCTAGAGCGTGGCAGCCCGCCGCGCGTCCGCACGCCAAACGGAGCCATCACCGCGAAGCGCGTCATCCTGGGTCTCAACGCCTGGGCCGCCGAGATGCCACGCTTCCGCCGCACCGTGCTGCCCTTGGCCAGCGACCAGCTCATGACCGCGCGCATCCCGGAGCTTCTGGCAAAGATCGGTCTGAAGGACGGTTTGTTCTTTTCGGATTCGCGCCTGCTCGTCTTCGGTGGGCGTACGACCAAGGACGGGCGTCTGAACTTCTCCAAGGGCGGCGGCGATTTCGTCTTCCGCGGCCAAGTCGGCGAAGTGTGGGACGAGCCCGCACGGCGCGCGCGCGAGGTCACGGATTTGCTCTACAAGGTCTATCCCGCGCTCAAAGGCGTAAAGCTGGACGGAAGCTGGCGCGGCCCCGTGACACGCACGCCCACGGGTCTGCCCTTCTTCGGCACGTTCGAGGATTGCCCGGACATCCTTTATGGGCATGGCTACTGCGGCAACGGCGTGGGCCCCTCGCGCATCGGCGGGCGGATCTTGGCGTCCCTGGCTCTGGAGCGGAAAGACGAATGGTCGTCCATTCCGCTCGCGCAAGGTCAGCCAGATAAGCGCTTTCCGCCGGAGCCGTTCCGTTATGTGGGCGCCTATATGGTGCGGGGCGCGGTGGTGCGGAAGGAGATCGCGGAAGACGCAGGCCGCAAGCCGAACCCGCTAGACACGTTCCTGGCCGGCTTCGCGCCCTCAAGCCTCGTGCCCGTCAACACCGAGTGAAGCGGATTACGGCCTGCGCTTAGACGTCGGGCCGATAATTCGTATTGATAATTTCGCGTGCCGCATCGATCGATGCCACGAGGTCCGGCAAGATCGACGCCGCATCCGCGATCGTCTTGGCGTCATGCTCGATAGCTCTCGCCAATGCGCCGGTGCGCAATGCACCAAGCGACTCGCTGACCCCCTTCAGGGCATGCGCAATGCGTTTAGCCGCTTGAAGATCACCCCTGGCAATGGCGGAGCAGATCTGCTTCCGATAGGACAATGTTTCCTTGGCAAAGGTGTTCAATAGCGGCTGGAAGACTTCGTCCCCGACCTGGGCCCGAAGCTCCGATATCACTTTATCGCAAACGATATTGAGCGCGCCCGCGGCATTGGGTCCGTCACCAGTCCCGGTCTGTTCAGGTTTAGAGGCCGCCGGATGCGCCGATACCAGCTGCTTCATCTCCGCGAACAAGGCATCCCATGCCACGGGCTTCGCGGCCACGGCATCCACACCCGCGTCCATATATGACTTCTTCTCCTCAAACCTCACATCCGCGGTCAGCGCGATGATCGGGGTATGCTTGCCTTTCGCGCGCTCCGTTTGCCGAATGGCTTTTACGGCGCTAGCCCCATCCATAAGCGGCATATGCATGTCGATCAGCATGACATCGTAGGTTCCGACTTCGGCGGCCGCCACCGCCGCAGTGCCGTCGCTCACCGCTTCAACGGTATGGCCTTTCCGCTGGAGCATCGTGGAAATCAGCATCCGCGTGGTGGCGTTATCCTCGGCGAGAAGGATGCGGATAGGCTTCAACTCCGCATCCTCGATCCGCGCGCCGACATCCGACCTGGAACGTGCCAACGCCGCACCATCCCGATCCGGCTCTACCCGTACGAAGAACGAGAACGTGGTTCCGACTCCCTCCGTACTCTTCACCTCGATGTCGCCGCCCATGGCTCTAACGAGGCTGTGAGAAATCGCAAGACCTAAGCCCGTGCCGCCGAATCGGCGCGTGATGCTGTTGTCTGCTTGGGTAAAGGGCCGGAAAAGTCGCCCGATGTTTTCCTGTGAAATACCAATGCCGGTATCGCGCACAGACACCTTGAGAACCAGTTCACCGCCCGGCATTACGTTTTGCCTCACGTCCAGCAGGACATGCCCCTTGCTTGTGAACTTGATCGCGTTTCCGATCAGGTTGGACAGAATCTGACGTAGTCGCACTTGATCCCCGACGACCGCGTCCTGAAAATCGGACGAAATGTTCACTTGCAGGACAAGGCCCTTCTCGCCAGCCGTACCTGCGAATAGGTCCCTGACGTCATACAGGGCTTCGGACAGCAGAAACGGCTCCCGCTCAATCTGTAGCTTGCCTGCCTGGATTTTTGAGAAGTCCAAGATATCGTTGAGGAGGGACAGCAGAGTGCGGGCCGACCGGGAAAGGGTGCGGGTGAATTTTTCTTGCTCCGGCGTAAGGCCCGTCGCGATTAAAAGGTCCGCCATACCCAACACACCGGTCATCGGCGTGCGCAACTCGTGGCTCATCATCGCCAAAAAACGGTCCTTGGCTTGGTCTGCCTCGGCCAGTCTTGCGTTCTGATCCTTCAGTTTCTCCAGCAGCTCCGATCGCGCCACCATGAGGCTTGCAACGGCAATGGGAGCGAGCGCGACCAGCGTGACGGCGATACGGATGGACAGAATCGTGTCCGCATCGCTGATGTATTGGGATATCGGCAGATATCCCATCGAGATGGCGATCAACGTCCATGCGCTGAAAATCAGGGTCAGGCAGGCTGTCGCGAACAGACTGTACGCGGTAGCGCACCACAACAGCGCCGGGATGGGAAACGCCATCGCGCCGGGGCCGCTGTAGGTCAAACCCACCAGGCACGAAAGCACGAGGGATAAAGCCGGTGCGGCGTCGAGAACCGTGACCTCGGTAAGCTCGCGGGCGCGCGGCCATCGAAAGGTCGGCATGGCAAGGACCACGGGAAGAACCGCCATGTAGTTCACAAGCTCGGTAACGAACCAAAACGCCAAGCCACCGATGGCGCTGCCGCCGAAAAGGACCGGGTTCGCTACGGTGCCCACAATCCCCGCCGCGACGGCGGCGGCGGTGGTGATAAAGACCAAATAAAGGACGGAAGGCGGTTGTCTGAGACGCTGGTGATCCAGGCTCACCCGCGAATACAGCGCATAGCCTGTGACGACTCCCGCCATGTTCGCCGCAGTCAACATGACCGCTTTCAGGAGCGATGAGCCGGTCACCAGATCGGCGGCCAGATAACCCACGACGGCCGCGACCCATGTCAACCGCGTCGCCAACCTGGGATATCGCACCAGCACGCCCAGCAGCAGCGCGTTAGCCGGCCAAAACGCCGCGAGAAGCCCCACTGGCCGCATCCAGATGCCGAAGAGGCACGCCGCGAAAACTAACGCGCCTACCAGCCCAGCAGCATTAAGCATCCGCCTACGAGAAGTACGGTCGCCGTCGATGTCGTCTGCGCGATCGGCAGATTTATCGACCATCTTGTGGCCTCGCCCTGAAAGATGGTGCGTAATCAAGTAATTGGAGACCCTCGGTTATTGGACCTTAAAGCAATTGCCTTTGCCGGGCTAAGATTTTACTGCGATTCGTGCTCGACTATGCGAATGATCGCGCCTCTCATGGCTGACAACATACCTAATGCAAGAAGTGTGCGCGTGAACGACGAACCGGGAAAGGCAAGCAGGCATGCGGGCCATCGCGCCCGGCTGCGCGCCCGCTTCCTGGAAAGCGGCCCGGATGCGCTCGCCGACTACGAGCTTTTGGAACTGGTGTTGTTCTTGGCCCAACCGCGGGTCGACACCAAGCCGCTCGCCAAGGCGCTGATCGCTCGCTTCGGAAGTTTCGCCACCGCGATCGCCGCGGAGCCCGCGGCACTTATGGATGTGGAAGGCGTGGGAGAAACCACCGTGGCCGCGCTCAAGACCGTGCAGGCGGCGGCGATTCGCTTGGCCCGCGAGGACGCCACGGGGCGCCACGCACTGTCCTCCTGGGACAAGGTATTGACCTACTGTCGCACGGCCTTAGCCCACGAGACGATCGAGCGGTTTCATGTCTTGTTTCTCGATTCCAAGAACGCGCTCATTCGCGCTGAGGCGCAAGGCAAGGGTACTATCAATCATACGCCAGTCTATCCGCGCGAGGTGGTGAAGCGCGCGCTTGAGTTGGGCGCGGCAGCCATCATCCTGGTGCACAACCATCCTTCAGGCGACCCGACGCCTTCCACAGCGGACGTGGAGATGACGCGCGAGGTGGCCGATGCCGCCAAGGCACTCGGCATTACGCTACACGACCACATCGTGGTCGGTCGCACAGGTCACGCGAGTTTCAAGGCAAGGGGTCTGCTTTAAGCCATTGAAGGAAGGCCGTTTTACCGGTAGCCGGTCATTGACCGATCCCACGCGGAAGGGTCTGACCCATTATCCCTTGATGAAGGCCAAGAGGTCGGCGTTCAACCGGTCCTGGTGCGTCTGCGCCAAACCATGCGGAGCGCCTTTGTAGACCTTCAAGGTCGCGTTCTTCACCAGCTTGGACGACATCATGGCCGAGGCACCGACGGGCACGATCTGGTCGTCGTCGCCATGGACGATCAGGGTCGGCTTGTCGATCTTCTTCAAGTCCTCGGTGTAATCGACCTCGGAGAACTCGCGGATGCAATCGTACTGACCCTTGAGGCCGCCCATCATGCCCTGCAACCAGAAAGAATCGCGGATTCCCTCCGACAGTTTCGCGCCCGGCCGGTTGTAGCCGTAGAACGGCATCGCCAAGTCCTTATAGAACTGGGCGCGATTGTCGAACACGCCCTTGCGGATGCCATCGAAAACGTCGCGCGATAGACCGCCGGGATTGGCCGCGGTCTTGAGCATGAGCGGCGGAACGGCGCCGACCAGCACGGCTTTGACCACGCGCTTCGTGCCGTGGCGGCCGAGATAGTGCGTTACCTCGCCGCCCCCCGTCGAATGGCCGATCATGACGAGGTCCTGCAGGTCGAGCCTCTCGATCAGCTCGGCCAGATCGTCGGCATACTGGTCCATATGGTTGCCGTCCCAGGTCTGGGACGAGCGGCCATGGCTGCGGCGGTCATGGGCGATCACGCGGTAGCCTTGTTGACCCAGGAACAGCATCTGCCCATCCCATGCGTCGCCGGAAAGTGGCCAGCCATGGGAGAACAGAACGGGCTGCCCTTTGCCCCAATCCTTGTAGAAGATGCTGGTGCCGTCCTTCGTGGTGATCGCCGCCATGCTTCCTCTCCGCGCTCTCCAAGCCTCGATGGTGCCGGGAACTATGACGGATTGGGGCTGCTCAGGCCACGGCGGGCGCCGCAACGCGTTGCTTTCGGATGGTGATGGCCAGAAGCGCTGCGACCAGGCACATCGCACCCGCCGCATAGAAGGCCGGCAGATAGGTTGATAGCTCCGTGCGTGACAGGCCGCCGCCATAAGCCGCAACGGCCGCCCCCACCTGGTGCGAGGCGAAAACCCAACCGAACACCACACCCGCCTTCTCGCGCCCGAAGCGGTTGGCGCCCAGCTTCACTGTTGGCGGCACCGTCGCGATCCAGTCGAGCCCGTAGAACATCGCGAAGATGCTGAGCCCGTAGAAGGAGAATTCCGACATGGGCAGGAACAGCAGCGAAAGTCCGCGCAGCCCGTAATACCAGAACAAGAGCCAGCGGTTGTCGTACTTGTCCGACAGCCAGCCGGACAGGATCGTACCGACGAAATCGAACACGCCCATGAGCGCGAGCGTGGACGCCGCATCGACCTCCGGCATGCCGAAATCCGCACAAAGCGAAATGAAGTGCGTCTGGACCAATCCGTTGGTCGACAACCCGCAAATGAAGAACGTCGCGGCCAAGACCCAGAAGGTGCGCGTGGTCGAGGCTTCCGCCAGAATCGCGAAGGCGTTGCGGATGGCAGATTGCCGCACCGGCACAGGCTGCGGCGTGCCCGGCTTTTCGCCCATCGGCACAAGGCCCACATCGCCGGGGCGGTCGCGCATGAACAACACGACCAAGAGTCCGGCCAGTAGCAAGCCGGCAATGGAAGGGATCACGGCCGCGCGCCAACCCACCTCCGCGACCAGCCACGCCGCGAGCGGCAGGAAGATCAGCTGGCCCGTGGCCGAACTGGCCGTGAGCAGGCCTAGAACCAGGCCGCGGCGCGCCGTGAACCAGCGCGCGGAAACGATGGCGCCCAGCACCATGGCTGTCATGCCCGTGCCGATGCCGACAATCACCCCCCACAGCACCATGAGCTGCCACAACTCGGTCATGGCGCGGGCGCATAGGAGCCCCGTGCTGATCAACACGACGGCCGTCACCACGATGTTGCGGACGCCGTAGCGTTCGATCAGGGCGGCGGAAAAAGGCGCCATGAAACCGTAGATGGCGATGCGCAGCCCAAGCGCCGCCGAAATGGCGCTGATCTCCCACTGGAACTCGTTGTGAAGGGACAAGATCAGCGCACCGGGCAGGCCCATGGCGCCTGCCGTGGTCAGCATGGTGACGAAGGTGATGCCCACCACGACCCAGCCGTAATGGACGTTGCGGCGGGCGAGATAGGGCGCGACCAGGCTGGCGAACATCGGAACTCCTCCGGCCCGGCCGGGATTTAATGATGATGACTATCATTATTTATTGATGACAATTATCATCAATGTCAAGATACCCAGATCCGTTCGTCAGAGGCAGTGGAATGCGGATCAGCAAGGAAGCGGCGGCGGCCAATCGGGCCCGGGTGGTGAAAGCGGCCGCACAGATGTTTCGCGAAAAGGGCGTGGACGCCATCGCCGTGGCCGACCTGATGAGGGCGGCCGGCCTGACCCATGGCGGCTTCTACAATCATTTCGAATCCAAGGACGCGCTGGCCGCGGCGGCCTATCGCGAGGCCTTCGACCATGCGGTGGAGCGCGCCGAGCATAGGAGCACGCGCATCGCCACCGAGGGGCTGGATAAGGTCCTGACGGATTATATCGACCACTACCTATCTCAGGAGACGATCGATTCGCCGGGCACGAGCTGCCCCCTCTCCGCGCTCGGCACGGATGCCGCCCGGCACGGCACGCTTCTGCGCGCCGAGTTCGCGGACGGCGTCCGGCGTTATATCGACGTGTTCGCGCGTCTCATGCCCGGCCACAAGGAGCGTCGACGGCGCCGTGCGATCGCCACCCTCTCTACCCTGATCGGCGCGGTTACGCTGGCGCGCGCCTGCTCCGGCGCCGATGACGGCTTGGCCGACGAGATCGTGGCCGCCGCGAAAACGTCCTTTAAGGGTGCCCACCGATAAGACACAGACGCCGGCTTGACGGAACGGCCCGCCGTTCCTATAGTTAACCTTATGGTTAACTATAAACCCGCGACTCTCGACCGTACCTTTGCGGCCTTGGCAGACCCCACCCGGCGCGCATTGCTCGCGCGGCTCGGCGAGGCCGAACACCTGTCGGTCAGCGACCTGGCGCGCCCCTTTCCCGTTTCTCTGCCCGCGATCATGAAGCACTTGGATGTGTTGTCCGACGCGGGTCTTGTCACCCGCAGCAAGTCCGGACGCACCGTGTCATGCCGTCTGAACGCGGCCCCCATGCAGCAGGCCCTGGACTGGCTCGCCCGCTATCAGCGCTTCTGGAGCGAGGGACTCGACCGGCTCGCGGCCTTCCTGGAGGACGAATCATGCAAACCAAGCCAAGCCTCAGCCTCCGCAAGCGCCTCGGCGCACCGCCGGCCAAAGTCTTCGACGCCTGGACGGACCCGAAAAAAATAATCCACTGGTTCGGCCCCGGCGACACGAGTTGCGTGCACGAGGCCAAGATCGACGCGCGGCTGGGCGGTAAGTTCTGGATTCGCTTTTCGACCGCGGACGGCGAGGAACACGGCGTGGGCGGCGTCTACCGCGAGTTCGTGCCCAACGAGAAGCTCGTCTTCACCTGGGCCTGGCGCACCATGCCCGAGCGCGAGTCGCTGGTGACGGTCGCCCTCAAGCCCGACGGCGACGGCACGATGCTGATTCTGACCCACGAACAATTCGCCGACGAGCCTGCCCGCGACCGCCATCGCGAAGGCTGGACCGGCACGCTCGACAAGCTTGAACGCTATCTGGCCGCCTGAAGGAGCACGCCATGGAACCACGTAAGATCGTCTCTCCATCCGAATGGCTCGCCGCACGCAAGGTGCTTCTGGCGAAGGAGAAGGAATTGACCCGCCTGCGCGACCAGGTGAGCGGGGAACGGCTGAAACTGCCCTGGGTCAAGGTCGAGAAGGACTACGTCTTCGATACGACGACGGGAAAGAAGACGTTGTCCGAGCTGTTCAGCGGCCGCAGCCAGTTGATCGTCTATCACTTCATGTTTGGGCCGGGCTGGAAGGAAGGCTGTCCCGGCTGCTCGTTCCTGTCGGACCATATTGACGGCGCGAACCTGCATCTGGCCCACCACGACGTGACCCTGCTGGCCGCCTCTCGCGCAAAGTTGGACGAATTCCTGCCCTTCAAGAAACGCATGGGCTGGAATTTCGAATGGGTCTCGTCGAACGGCAGCGACTTCAATTTCGACTACCACGTCTCCTTCACGCCCGCCCAGATGGCCAAAGGCAAGGCGGACTACAACTACAGCGAGGAGAAGATAGACAGCGAGGAACTGCCCGGCCTCAGCATGTTCTACAAGAACGAAAAGGGCGAAATCTTCCATACCTATTCGACGTACGCGCGCGGCGGCGACATCCTGATCGGCGCCTACAACTATCTCGACATGGCTCCGTTAGGCCGCAACGAGAACGCGACCATGGACTGGATGCGCCACCACGACCGCTATGAGGATAACGGCGCGTCCTGCTGCCATGGGAAGAAGGCGTAGAGGCGGCTAGCGTCGCTTGGCCTTACGCTTAGCGGGTTTGCGTTTCGCCGGCTTCCTTGCCGCTGGCTTCTTCTTGGCGGGCTTCCTTGCACCGCCCTTGTCCGCGGCCAGCCAGCGGAACAATTCGTCCATGCGGGCGCCGAGAAGCTTTGGCGCGTCGCCGCGCTTCTGCCAGTCATAGACGCCCCGGCCCGAGGCCGCGCCCTTGTGGCCTGCCTTGACCAATTCCGCGACCTTGGCCGCGGGCTCCGTGCCCCGGTCCAGATCGGGCATCAGCCAGGCGCCGAAATTGTAGAGCGTCTCAAGCCCGCCCACGTCGGCCGACTCGATAGGGCCGGTAATGTCCACGCGCCTACCGAAGGACGTTTTAACCACCCGGTCGATCATCTCCGCAGACGCGGCACCCGAGGCCCACAAGGCCCATGCCTCGCGCAGCATGGCGAACTGCATGCGGTTGCCGATGAAGCCCTTGACCTCGCGGTTGAGCACCACGGGCACCTTGCCGACCTCTTCCAGCGCCTTGCAAAGCCATGGCACGACGTCCGGCGCCGTTTCGGGACCGGCGCAGACCTCGACCGCCGGGATCATCTGCGAGGGGTACCAGAAATGGGCGGCGACAACCCGCCCCCGGTGCTTCACGCGCGTGACCAGCTCGCTGGCCACCTGGCCGCTGGAGGACGCCAACACGGTCGGCGGCGGGCAGATGCGGTCCAGTTCCTCGAAGACCCGAAGCTGCAACTCCTGCTCAAAGGGTACCGCCTCGACCACCAGTGTCGCGGCCGCCGCCTCGTTCATGTCGGCCGTGGGGCGGATGCGCTTGAGCGCAGCCTGCGCCTCCTTGGCACTGACGATGCCGTGTTTGGTGAAGCCCTTGAGGCTAGCCTTGATCTTATCCATGGCCGACCGGAGGCTGTCCGCGCGCCGGCCGATGAGACGGACGTCCTTGCCACCGACCGCGAAAACCTGCGCCACGCCGTGGCCGATCAGACCGTTGCCGATCACCGCGACGGTCTTGAGTTCCTTGGGCACCGCCATGCTTGTCTCCCCTGCTCCCCGAGGAGGAAAGCTTAACGCCCGCGTGCGGCCGGGTCCAAGCGGCCTTGGCGACGCTTCGAAAAACGGCCTCATCCTGAGCTCGTCGAAGGATGAGGTCCGGATGCCTCGCCCTTCGACGGGTTCAGGGTGAGGAGTTCTTTAAGTGGCTGCCCGCAGACTTCCGCGCCTGGGAGAGCGCCGTTAGGATGGGCCGGCCAGCCACGAGGACCCCATGATCCCCCGCTACAGCCGTCCCAAGATGACCGCCATCTGGGAGCCCGAAAACCGCTTCCGCATCTGGTTCGAGATCGAAGCCCATGCCTGTGACGCACAGGCCGCCCTCGGCGTCATCCCGAAGGCCGCGGCCAAAGCCATGTGGAAGCGCGGCAAGTTCGATATCGCGCGCATCGACGCCATCGAGCGCGAGACCAAGCACGACGTCATCGCCTTCCTGACCAACCTAGCCGAATATGTCGGCCCGTCGGCGCGCTTCGTCCACCAGGGCATGACCTCGTCGGACGTGCTGGACACCTGCCTGGCGGTCCAGCTGGTACAAGCCACCGACATTCTGCTGGAAGACATCGACACACTGCTCAAGACGCTGAAGCGCCGCGCCATGGAGCACCGGCGCACCCCCACCATCGGACGTAGCCACGGCATCCACGCCGAACCCGTCACCTTCGGCCTGAAACTGGCCACCTACTACGCGGAGTTCGCGCGCAATCGCGAGCGGCTGGCAACGGCGCGCGCCGAAATCGCCACCTGCGCCATTTCTGGCGCGGTCGGTACCTTCGCCAATATCGACCCGCGTGTGGAAGCGCATGTCGCGAAGAAGCTGGGCCTGGCCGTCGAACCCGTTTCGACCCAGGTCATCCCGCGCGACCGCCATGCCGCGTTCTTCGCGACGCTGGGTGTGATCGCCAGCTCCATCGAGCGGCTGGCGACCGAGGTACGGCACCTACAACGCACCGAGGTGCGCGAAGCGGAAGAGTATTTCTCGCCGGGCCAGAAGGGCTCGTCGGCCATGCCACACAAGCGCAATCCCGTTCTGTCCGAAAACCTGACCGGCATCGCCCGCCTTGTGCGCGGCATGGTCGTGCCGGCCTTGGAGAACGTGGCGCTGTGGCACGAGCGCGACATTTCCCACTCGTCCGTCGAGCGCGTGATCGGGCCGGACGCGACCATCGCCCTCGACTTCGCGCTTGGCCGCCTGAACGGGATGATGGACAAGCTGGTCGTCTATCCCGAGCGGATGAAAGCCAATCTGGATGCGCTCGGCGGCCTCGTGCATTCCCAGCGCGTCATGCTGGCGCTGACCCAGGCGGGCATGAGCCGCGAGAACGCCTACCGCGCCGTACAGACGCACGCCATGGAGACATGGCTCAAGGGCGGCGACTTCCAGGCGCGGCTGGCGAGCGATCCCGGTGTCGCGCGCCATCTTTCACGCAAGGAGATCGCGGCGCTGTTCAATCTGGACTATCACTTCAAGCACGTGGACCGCATCTTCGCCCGCGTGTTCGGCAAGAAACCCGCCCGCCGCAAGCGCCGCTAGGAGCAACGCCATGGCCGAAGTGATCGGACTCGCGCCCGGAAGCCTAGCCGGGCTCGAGCATCTCGAGCGCGACCTGGCGTTCCCGCCGGAGGAATACAAAGACCGGCTACGCCGCCTGCGCGGCTTGATGGCGGACGCCAAGATCGACCTGCTATGGATCACGACGCCCGAAGCGGCGGCTTGGCTGCACGGCCTGGTCTGCTCTTGGTACAAGGGCAACAGCCCGATGCGGTATCCCCAGCTTTACGGCACCGCGGTCCATGTCGATTTCGACGAGTTCATCTTCTTCGACGCGCCTTTCGAGGCGCCGGTCCTGGCCAAGAACTCGGTCTCGACCGACAATCGGTTCTTCACCTCGCGCGAGGCCGACGACAACCTGGCCTTCATCAAGAATGAGCTAGCCGCCAAGGGCTGGCTGAAGGGGCGCGTGGGGCTGGAGTTCTGGTCCTACCTGCCCAACCCCGCCATCAGCAAGATGTTCGAGACGCTGTTCGCGGGCGCCGGCTGCGCGGTGGTTGACGGCAGCGCCACTGTCCGGCGCGCGCGCCGGGTGAAATCGGATCGCGAGATCGCCGTGTTGGAGCGCGCGGCGCGCATCGCCGAGGCCGGTCACAGGCGCATCAAGGAATACATGCGCGAGGGCATCACCGAGCTGGATCTGTTCGGCGAATGCGTCAACGCCATGGCCAAGGAAGGCGGTGAGTTCTCGGCCCTGATCCCCGTGTTCAACTCGACGCCGATCTTGAACGACCGGCCCGTGCTAACCGGGCACACCATGGCGGGGCGCCGGAAGATCCGCGCACACGAAGTCCTTAAAGCCGATATCTGCGGCGTGTTCCACCGCTACCACGCCAATGTCGAGCGCTGCTATACGATCGGCGATCCGCCCAAGGGGCTGGTCGACCGCTACTCCCGCGCGGCGGGCGTCTTCGACGTGATCCGAAGCGAGGTGAAGTCCGGCATGACGGTCGCGGACGTAAACAAGGTTCTGCGCCGCTACTACGAAGGCGTTGGCTTGTGGGATCAGCCCGGCTGGGGCCTGGGCTATGAACTGGGTATCAGCCTGCCGCCCGATTGGGTCGGCGAGTTCTATTTCAACGTGCGTGACACGAAATACCTCGACCGCGTGTTCGAACCCAACATGGTCACGAACTTCGAGAGCAACTTCGACACCGGCCTGATCGACACGGTGGTCTATACGCCCACGGGCACGCGCGTGCTTTCGAACGTGCCGCTGGAGCTGATCGTCGCGGGCTGAAATGAAAACCCCTCCCCGCCGTATGGCGAGGAGGGGTTGAAACCGAAATGCCGGCCGTCAGCCTGTTGCGTTGATCTGGGCCTCGGCTTCGACCCCGAACTTCTGCAGTTCGTGGCGCACCTTGTGCGCCTCGATGGCGACGCCGTGTTTCTTGAAGTCGCCCACGACCTTTTCGATCACGTCGTCCGCGCCCGGCTTCTGAAAGTCAGCAACGACCACTTCCTTGGCATAGGCCTCGGCGTCCGCGCCCTGAAGGCCCATCTGCTGCGCCGCCCACAAGCCCAGAAGCTTGTTGCGCCGCGCGGTGATCTTGAAGACCTTGTCCTGGTCGTTCTTGTACTTGGCCTCAAAGCCTTTTTCCCGTTCGTCGAAAGACGCCATTTTCTTCCTTTCCCAACCGTAAGCCTGCGGCGGCGCGGCGGCCGCTGGCATGTTATTTAGTGCATCGGACAGGTTTGTCGAACGGAAAATAACCTCATGTGCACCGCTGTCATTCTGCGCCGGCCGGGCCACGCTTGGCCCATTCTGGTCGGCGCCAACCGCGACGAGATGCTTGACCGTCCGACCCTTCCACCCGCGCGCCATTGGCCCGATCGCGCCAACGTGGTGGCCGGCCAGGACGAACTGGCGGGAGGCACCTGGCTTGGCGTGAATGATGAGGGCCTCGTGGCCGGCGTGATGAACAGACGCGGTTCACTGGGGCCGATCGACGGCGTGCGCAGCCGGGGCGAATTGGTGCTGGAGGCGTTGGACCATGCCGACGCGCGGGACGCCGCCGAAGCCCTGTCCCATCTGGACGGGCGCGCCTATCGCGCCTTCAACCTGTTCGTGGCCGACAATCGCGACGCATATTGGCTCAAAGGGTTGGGGCGCGAGGGGCCAAGCGCTGTCGAACTTTTCCAACTGCCGCCGGGCCTTTCGATGATGACGGCCTATGACCGCAACGACCCCGCCTCCGCGCGGATCAAGACCTATCTGCCACGCTTCGAGCGCGCCGCAGCCCCCGATCCGGAGAAGGGCGACTGGTCGGCCTGGCAGGCGCTTCTGGCCAGCCGCGAAGTCGAAGCCGAGGGTGACGAAAGTGGTGCCATGACCATCGTCACCGAGCGCGGTTTCGGCACGGTTTCCTCCTCCCTGATCGCCTTGCCGGCGGTAGCGGCGGAGCGAAAGCGGGCCATCTGGCTCTATGCCGCGGGACGTCCTGACCAGATGCGTTACGAGCCCGTGAAACTGGCCGGCTGAGGTTGTACAAACCGTTGATCTAAGGGCCGGATTCGCGCGGCCTGCGCGCGTTGTCAGCATCCTCCGCAGTTGCTATATGAGGAGCCTACCCAGGCGTCAGGACGCCTTCCGGGCCGTCCGCCCGGTCCGTCCTTTCCAACCAGACGGACCCCATGTCGCGACGCAAGCGCATCTACGAAGGCAAGGCCAAGATCCTGTACGAAGGCCCCGAGCCGGGCACGCTCGTGCAGTACTTCAAAGACGACGCCACCGCCTTCAATGCCCAGAAGAAGGGCATCATCACGGGCAAGGGCGTCATCAACAACCGCATCTCCGAGCATCTGATGACGCGGCTGGCCGAGATCGGCGTGCCGACCCATTTCGTGCGCCGTCTCAACATGCGCGAGCAGCTGATTCGCGAGGTCGAGATCATCCCGATCGAGCTGGTGGTGCGGAACGTGGCCGCGGGCTCGATCTCCAAGCGCCTGGGCATCGCCGAAGGCACCGCCCTGCCCCGCTCGATCATCGAGTACTATTACAAGAACGACGAGCTGGGCGATCCGATGGTGTCGGAAGAGCACATCACGGCGTTCGGTTGGGCGGCGCCCCAGGACCTGGACGACATGGTGAACCTGGCGTTGCGTATCAACGATTTCCTTTCGGGTCTGTTCTTCGGCGTCGGCATCCGGCTGGTCGACTTCAAATTGGAATTTGGCCGCCTATGGAACAACGACGAGATGCGCATCGTGCTGGCGGACGAAATCTCGCCCGATAGCGCGCGCCTGTGGGATTTGAAGACCAGCGAAAAGATGGACAAGGACCGGTTTCGCCGCGACCTCGGAAACGTGGTCGAGGCGTACCAAGAGGTGGCGCGCCGCCTGGGCATTTTGCCCGAGGCGGGACCGCGCGACCTCAAGGGTCCGGCCACCATGCAGTGAGCGAGGCGAAGCGACCGTGAAGGCCCGCATCCACATCACCCTCAAGCCCGGCGTCCTTGATCCACAGGGAAAAGCCATCCAGCACGCGCTTGCCGGCTTCGGCTTCAACGGCGTCGACGATGTGCGCCAAGGCAAATACATCGAGATCGACCTGAAGGAGACGGACGCCGCCCGCGCCCGCGCCCAGCTCGACGAGATGTGCAAGAAGCTTTTGGCCAACACGGTGATCGAGAACTACGCGATCGAGGTCGGTCAGTGAGGCCGGACCTGCCGCATACCGCTATCGGATACACCGCGCCATGAAGTCCGCCATCGTCGTCTTTCCCGGCACCAACCGCGAAAACGACGCGGCCGAGGCGCTGCGCGCGGCGACCGGCAAGAAGCCCTTGATGATCTGGCACCGCGAGAGCGAGCTGCCCGCCGTCGATCTGATCGTGGTGCCCGGCGGTTTCTCCTATGGCGACTATCTGCGCACCGGGGCCATGGCCGCGCACTCACCCATCCTGCGCGCCATCGTCGAACGCGCGAAGGCCGGCACGCCGGTCGTCGGTATCTGCAACGGCTTCCAGATCCTGACCGAGGCAGGACTTCTGCCCGGCGTCCTGATGCGCAACGCGGGTCTCAAGTTCCTGTGCGGCGACGTTCATCTGCGCGTGGAAACGTCGCAGTCGATCTTCACCGCCGGTTATGAGGAAGGCCAGATCATCCGCGTCCCAGTCGCCCACAACGACGGCAACTACTTCGCTGATAAAGAGACGCTGGACCGCATCGAAGGCAACGGCCAGATCGCTTTCCGTTACGTAGCCGGAGCCGGTGATGGCCTGTCCGCGCAAAACGACGGCAATCCCAATGGCTCCGCCCGCCGCATCGCCGGCGTCTTCAATGAAACCAAGACCGTCCTGGGCCTGATGCCTCACCCGGAGAACGCGGTCGATCCGCTACATGGCGGCACCGACGGCAAGGGTTTCTTCGAAGGCCTGGCCAAATCCCTGTCGTGATTTCGGCGCGCCATCGCGACCGCCATCTTGCCGGTAGCTTCAAGGACTGATCGATGAACAAGCCGGCCGCCGAACCCAAAGTCGATGCCGCCCTTGCCCGCGAACACGGGCTGACCGAAGAAGAGTACGGGCGCATTCTCAAGATCATGGGGCGCACGCCCAATTTGACGGAGTTGGGCATCTTCTCCGTCATGTGGAGCGAGCATTGCTCGTACAAATCCTCGCGCCGCTGGCTGAAGACATTGCCCACCAAGGCGCCCTGGGTGATCCAGGGCCCGGGCGAGAACGCAGGCGTGGTCGATATCGGCGACGGCCAGGCCGCCGTGTTCAAGATCGAGAGCCATAACCACCCATCCTTCATCGAGCCCTATCAGGGCGCGGCCACGGGCGTCGGCGGCATTCTGCGTGACGTCTTTACGATGGGCGCGCGGCCGATCGCCAACCTGAACGCGCTGCGCTTCGGCAGCCCCGATCATCCCCTCACCCGCCACCTGGTAAGCGGCGTGGTGTCGGGCATCGGCGGCTATGGCAACTGCATGGGTATCCCGACCGTCGCCGGCGAATGCGAATTCCACCCGAGCTACAACGGCAACATCCTGGTCAACGCCATGACCGTGGGCCTGGCGCGCGCGGACCGCATCTTCTATGCGCGCTCCTCCGGCCCCGGCAATCCGATCGTCTATGTGGGTTCCAAGACAGGCCGTGACGGCATCCACGGCGCGACCATGGCATCCGCCGAATTCGACGATGCGTCCGACGCCAAGCGGCCGACCGTGCAGGTGGGCGATCCGTTCACGGAGAAGCTTCTGCTGGAAGCATGTCTGGAGTTGATGGCGACGGATGCCATCGTCGCGATCCAGGACATGGGCGCCGCTGGCCTGACCTCATCTTCCGTCGAAATGGCCTCGCGCGGCGGCCTTGGCGTCGAACTGGACATGGACAAGGTCCCGCGCCGGGAAACCGGCATGACTCCCTACGAGATCATGCTGTCCGAAAGCCAGGAGCGCATGCTGATCGTGCTCAAGCCCG
>CADEGL010000062.1 GCA_902826885.1 uncultured Alphaproteobacteria bacterium
TGATGTCCTTGGTCATCATCGAGCCGCCGCCGATCAGGTTCTTGGTCAGGCCCGCCGTCTCTTTCGCCTGGCGCGTGACCTGGCCGCCCGCCGCGACGAAGATCGGATAGTAGACGACATCCGGCTTGGCCGTGGCGATGCGCGTCAGCACCGGACGCATGTCGACGTCGGTCGGCGAGATGGCTTCGGCCGAGACGACCTTGCCGCCGAGCTTCTCGAAGTTGACCTTGAACTCAGCCACGAGCTGCTGCGCATAGGGGCTGCCGTCGTGGATGGTCGCCGCTGTCTTCCACTTGTTGACGTTATACATATAGTTCGCGTCGCCCTTGGCCTGCTCGGCGTCGCTGAAGATCGTGCGGGCAAAGCCGTCGAAGTTCGCACCGCGGTCGGCCGCCGTCAGACGCGGAGCCGATGACGCCGTGCCGATATTGACCATGCCTTGCTTCCACAGGATCGGCGCCGCCGCCGTGGCCGCGCTGGAGCAAGCCGGGCCGAGCACGCCGACAATGTTCTGGTTGGCCGCGAGCTTCGTGCCGGCCGTCTGGCCGCCTTCGGCGTTGCAGCCGTCATCCTCGACGACGAAGCGGATCGGGTGGCCGGCGATCTTGTTGCCGATCTGGGTGAAATACACTTCGGCCGCGCGCTTCGAATCAAGGCCCAACGCCGTGTCTGCGCCGGACATGACCCAATAGCCGCCGATGGTAATCGGCTGACCCTTGTTGATTTTGACGACACCGATCGGATCATCGACCGGACCGACTTTGACCGCAAGCGCGGGCGTTGCGGCCAGCGCGCCGGCGCCCAGGATGGACGCGGCGGCAAGCCAATTGGCGAATTTTACTCGTTGCATCATTCACTCCTCCGTTGTCAGCGCGGCCGAAGGGCCGCGCCCTCTCATTGACGCCCCGCATTTTCGGAGCGCGTGTCGCATCCTCAGCCTAATCCGGAATGTTGCGCGAAGGGCCACGGACCGGGAAAGCTTGCCACGAATCCGCCGCCCATTGCGAGGCGACATAGCGTAAAAAAAAGGGGCGCCTCGCGGCGCCCCTCCATCAACAATGTGATTCTATCCGGATTTACTGTGCCGGATAAATTTTCTTCGGGTTCTTGCCGGGCTCGAAAGTCGCGGGATCTTTGTTCACGAACTGGTACACGCCGAACTTGAATTCGCCGCACTGACCCAATTCGTTGCACTTGATCGGACCGCTGACGCCTTCGAAGCGCGGCATCGAATAGAGCGCGTCGCGCAGCGCCTTGCGGCCGATATAGAGGTTGCCGTCCTTGCCCTTCACGGCGACCTTCTCGATGCCCATGACCAACAGCTTGGCCGCGTCGTAGCCCTGCGCGTGGAAACCCTGGATCGGGTCCTCGCCGAACATTTCGCGGTAGTGCTTGACCATGGTCGGATATTCCTTACCCAGTGCCTCCTTCGAGATGTCCGCGAAGGTGATGCGCAGGCCAACCGCGGCCTCGCCGGCCGCCGTCAGGAAGTCCTTGGCCATCAGTGCACTGCCGCCGATCATCTGGCTGTTGAGGCCGGAGATCTCCTTCGACTGGCGTACGATCTGGCCCGCCGCCGCGACGAAGACCGGGAAGTAGACGACGTCCGGCTTCGCCGCCGCGACGCGCGTCAGCATCGGACGCATGTCGACATCGTTCGGCGCCACGGCTTCCGCCGAGACGACCTTGCCGCCGAGTTTCTCGAAGTTCTCCTTGAACACGGCCACGAGCTGCTGGGCGTAGGGGCTGCCGTCATGCACGGTCGCCGCCGTCTTCCACTTCATCACTTCGTACATCCACTTCGCGTCGCCCTTGCCTTGGTCCGTGTCGCTGTAGACCGTGCGCAGGAAGCCGTCGAAGTTCGGGCCGCGATCCGCCGCCGTCAGACGGGGAGCCGAGCAAGCGTTACAGATGCTGACAATGCCCTGCTTCCACAGGATCGGTGCCGCCGCGGTGGCCGCACTGGAGCAGGCCGGTCCGAGCACGCCGACGATGTTCTGGTTGGCAGCGAGCTTCGTTCCCGCCGTCTGGCCGCCTTCGGCATTGCAGCCGTCGTCTTCCACGATGAAGCGGATCGGATGACCGGCGATCTGGTTGCCGATCTCCTTGAAATACACTTCGGCGGCGCGCTTGGAATCGAGGCCCAGCGACGTGTCCGGGCCGGACAGGACCCAGTAGCCACCGATCACGATGGGCTGGCCCTTGTTAACCTTCACGACGCCGATGGGGTCGGTCACCGGGCCGACCGTGACGGCATGAGACGGCATCGCGGCAAAAGCGCCGGACGCCAGCACGGCCGCGGCCGTGAGCGACTTGAACAAACTTACGCGTGTCATTTCAGTTCTACTCCTCCACAGCATTGTGCGCTTTCGGCACCGGGTGCGCTTGACCCGGGCAAAGCCGGACGAACCGGCGCCGCCAACCGAACGCTGGCGTCGTTCGACGCCAGCGCAGGGCCGTGTTCGTGAATGGGGTTTCAGATCGGATGGGGGATCGCAGAAAGCCTAAACATTGGTCGGCTGGAACAACGCCGCGCCGGATTTGGCCGCGCGACCGAATACGAGCGATTATGGGATGGGTGCCCGCCGTGTCAACGAAATCGCCTGCTTGCCTGGACAGGGCGAGGCGCGCTCGTCACACTCCGCCCCGCAACGCTCGCATGCGGGCAAGGAGGGGGCGCCATGTCGGCTGAAAAGCGGCTGGAACAGCTCGGCATCCAACTGCCGGACTTCGGCCGGGAAAACAAATACGACGGCCAGAACTACGGCCGCATGAAGCCGTATCACATCGTGGGCAAGGTCTTGACCCTCTCCGGGCAGATTCCGCAGATCAACGGCGAAGTCCTCTACCCAGGCCGCCTCGGCGATACCGTCACCCTAGAACAGGGCTATCAGGCCGCGCGCGTCACGGGCATCAACTGCCTGGCCGGCATCAAGCAGGCGCTGGGCAGCCTGGACCGGGTGAAGGGCGTGATCCGCATGCTGCACTTCGTGGTCAGCGCGCCGACGTTTTATGACGTGCATAAAGTATCCAGCGGGGTCTCCGACCTCTTTTATGAGGTATACGGAGACAAAGCTGGCATCGGTTGCCGCGCGACCATCGGCGTCATGTCGCTGGCGCGCAACAATTGCTTCGAAACCTGGTCAGATTTTGAGATTAAGTGACATGCTAGACTTCACGCAGAAAGACTTCCAAGGCTCCGGCCGCGTCCCTTCTCTCGGTTCGCGCGGCATGGCCGCCACCTCCCATCCGCTGGCCACGCTAACCGCGGTCGACATGCTGCGCGCCGGCGGCAACGCGGTGGATGCCGCCATCGCCGCCTGCGCGGTGCAATGCGTGGTCGAGCCGCACATGACGGCCATCGGCGGCGATTGCTTCGTCCTCTATGCGCCGAAGGGCGGCAAGATCATCGCCTTGAACGGCTCGGGCCACGCGCCCGCCAAGGCCACGGTCGAGTGGTTCCAGAAGCAGGGCATCACCGCGATCGACAGCCGCAGTGCCCATGCCGCGACCGTGCCGGGATGCATCGGCGCCTGGGCGCGCTTGGCCGCCGACCACGGCAAGAAGAGCCTGGCCGAAATTCTGGCGCCCGCCATCCGCGCGGCATCGGACGGCTATACGGTTCAGCCGCGCGTCGCCGCCGATTGGAAGGCCGACGGCGAGCGGCTGCGCCACGACGACAGTTCCGTGCGCACCTTCCTGCCGAGCGGGCAATCGCCGCGCGCGGGTGCGGTGCATCGCCAACCCGCCCTCGCCGCGACCTTGCGCGCCGTCGCCGAACGCGGACGCGACGCCTTCTACACGGGCAAGATCGCCGAAGACATGGTGAAGCATCTGAACCAATTCGGCGGGCTTCACACGGTCGAGGATTTCGAGGCTTACGAGCCGGAGTATGTCGAGCCGGTCAAGAGCGCCTATCGCGGTTACGAAGTGTTCGAGTGTCCACCCAACGGCCAGGGCATCATCGTACTGATGATCCTGAACATCCTGTCGGGCTTCGATCTGAAATCGCTCGACCCGCTCGGCACGGAGCGTTTCCATCTGCAGATGGAGGCCAGCCGCATCGCCTATCGCGACCGCAACGACCTGGTCGCCGATCCGCGCAAAGCCAAGGTGCCGGTCGAGCAGATGCTGTCCAAGGCCTATGCCGACGAGATGCGCGCGCATATCAAGCGCGACCGCGCGATGACCGAACTGCCGCGCTCGCCCTTTCCCACCCACAACGACACGGTCTATCTGTCGGTCGTCGACGGCGAGGGCAACGCGATCAGCTTCATCAACTCGATCTTCGACGGGTTCGGCTGCGGCCTGACCGCGCCCGGAAGCGGCGTGCTGCTGCAAAGCCGTGGCTCGGGCTTCGTCGTCGATCCCAAACACCGCAACTGCATCGGCCCGCGCAAGCGCCCGCTGCACACGATCATCCCCGGCATGGTGCAAAAGGACGGGAAGACGGTCATGCCGTTCGGCGTCATGGGCGGCCAGTATCAGCCCGTCGGCCAAGCGCACTTCCTGACCAACGTGGTCGACCACGGCATGAACGTGCAGCAGGCGCTCGATCTGCCGCGCGCCTTCTATTGGGACGGCCAAGCCAATCTGGAGCATGGCGTGCCGGAGGCAACGGCGCAGGGATTGGCCAAGCTCGGCCACAAGGTCGCGCGCGTGGACAAGCCCTATGGCGGCGGACAGGCGGTTTGGATGGACGACGACGGCGTGCTCGTCGGCGGCTCCGATCCGCGCAAGGACGGCTGCGCCCTCGGCTACTGACGATCCATCACCGAGATCACGTCATGACCGCATCGACCATCGCGGGCGCTATCGTCGAGGCGCTGGCCGCCTTCGGCGTAAAGCGCATGTTCGGCATTCCCGGCGGCGGCTCGAGCCTGGACATCATCGAGGCCGGCGCACAACGCGGCCTCGATTTCGTGCTGGCGCGCACCGAGACGTCGGCCACCTTCATGGCCGCGGCCTCCGCCGAGATCACGGGCGTGCCGGGCGTGGTCCTGACCGGCCTCGGGCCCGGTGCCGCGGCGGCGGCGAACGGCGTCGCCTATGCCCATCTCGACCGCGCGCCGGTCGTGATCCTGACCGATTGCTTCGATGCCGAGCGTGACGCCTATGTCAGCCACCAGGCTGTCGATCACGCGGCGATGTTCGGGCCGATCGCGAAGGGCTCGATGCGGCTTAAGGCCGGCGACGGCGCGGCCGATATCGTGGCGCTTCTGGAACGCACGGTCGCGCATCCGCAAGGGCCGGTTCATTTCGATCTGTCGAGCCGGCAGGCGGCGGCGCCGGTCAAGGACGCGGTCGCGCGCCGGACCCAGAGCGCGGCGCCGGTCGACGCCGATGCCTTGGCGGCGGCGAAACGGCTGCTCGCGGGCGCGAAACGCCCGGCGGTGATCGTGGGCATACAGGCGCGCGAGGAAAGCGACGCCGTGCGCCGCTTCGTCGAGACGGTGAACCCTGCCGTGCTGGCGACCTATAAAGCCAAGGGCATCGTGCCGGAGGGCGGTCCGCATGCGGTGGGCCTCACCACCGGCGGCGCCTTGGAAGCGCCGACCCTGTCGCAAGCGGACCTCATCGTCCTCATCGGTTTCGATCCCATCGAGTTGATCCCGCAACCCTGGCGCTACAAGGCGCCCATCATCGAGATCGGCCGCGCGGCCGGCCTGCCGCACTACAAGACGCCTGACGTTTCTCTGATCGGCCCGCTGACGCCCGCCTTCGACGCGCTGCGCGCACAGAAATGCGATTCGCGGTGGAAGCCGGATGAGATCAAGGCGCTGAAGGCCACGATGCGCGACGCCCTGCGGGTGGAAAGCACAAATGGCCTGTCGCCCTCGGCATTGGTGGAAGCCGTCGCCCGTAAAGCGCCGCGCGGCACGCGCGCCACGGTCGACGCGGGCGCGCATATGTTCTCGGCCATGGGCTTCTGGCAGGCCGACGAACCGTCGGGCGTGCTGATCTCCAATGGCCTGTCGACCATGGCCTATGCCCTGCCCTCAGCCATCGGCTCATCGCTGGTGGAGCCCGAGCGGCCGGTGGTCTGCTTCACCGGTGACGGCGGACTGTTGATGTGCGTGTCGGAATTGGCCACCGCCGTGGAACAACGTAGCAAAATCGTGGTCATCGTCTTCAACGACGGCGCGCTCTCGCTCATCGACATCAAACAGCAGAAGCGGCAGATGCCGACACGCGGCGTGCGCTATGGCGCGATCGACTTCGCCACCATCGCGCGTGGCTTCGGCTGCCGGACGTTTCGCGCGGCCGACGCGGCCGAACTGGACCGCGCTTTGGACGAAGCCTTCGCGGGCGATGGCCCGGCGCTCATCGACGTTCAGGTTGACCCGGGCGCCTACCCCCGCCAAATCGAGGCGATGCGGGGCTGACGCCCGGGGTCGTTCGCGTCTGTTACGTCAGCATCCACTGGTTGAAGCGCTCCAGCAGCTGCGTCTGCGTCGGGCCCCAGTAAGCCGGGCTCGTGGGAACCGTGAGCTTCGCGTTCTCGGGGAAGGACGGAAGCATCTTGGCGCGCGCAGGATCGACGAACTTCATCGCGTTGGGATTCGTCGGACCATAGGCGGCGTAAGGCGTGAAGGCGGCCTGCCGCTGGGCGATCGAGGCGAACTTGATGAACTTCCGCGCGATGTCCGCCGTGGGCGAGCCCTTGGCGACACACCAGCCGTCATAGCTCATCAACCCCTGGTTCCAAGAAACCGCCACCGGCGCGCCATCGTCGATGGCGGCCTGCGCGCGGCCGTTCCAGCAAGTGCACATGTCCAGCTCGCCCGTCTTGAGCATCTGCGAGGTCTGGGCGCCGCCGCTCCACCAGATGGCCACGTCCTTCTTGATCTTGTCCAAACTCTTGAAGGCACGGTCGACGTCGAGCGGGTAGAGCTTGTCGGGTGCGACGCCGTCAGCCAGAAGCGCTTCTTCCAGCACCTCTTGCGGGAACTTGCGCATGCCGCGCCGGCCCGGAATGCCCTTCACGTCCCACAGATCCTTCCAGCCGCCGGTCGGCGCCTTGGCCTTGGCCGGATAGACGTCGGTGCGATAAGCCAGCACGGCGGCGTAGTTGTAGCTGCCGATCATGGTCGGCGTCTTGTACTGGGCCGGAATCTCCTGCACCGCCGGATCGTCGTTGACGTTCAAGTTCTCCAGCAGGCCCTGGCTCATCAGAACTTCGTTGGTCATGTTGCCCAGGATGAAGACGTCCCATTGATAGACCTTGGTCTCGACCATGGCCTTCACGATGGCGGTCGGATCATGCTGGCCTGCGACGCCGACCACCTCGATGCCGGTCGCTTCGCGGAACGGTTTGTAGATGGCCTCGGACATCGCCTTTTCCCAAGGGCCGCCCGGATCGCGCGCGACGATGCGCGTGGCGGCGCGGGTCTTGCGCGGCGCGAGCACCGCCGGAAACGCAAGAGCGGCGGCACCGGCACCAGCTCCTTTTAGAACGTTGCGGCGACTGACCGGCGTGTGGCGCCGGGACGTATTGATCGTCATGGCATTTCCCCTGTGTCAGTGTTGCCTTCAACCGCGTCTATCGTCCCACGCCGATTGGCCGTGCGCCAACCCGCATTTCAGATAAGAATGATCGCCGCATGAACCCGGCCTTCGCAGGCGCACTTTCCGCGCTGTCCCTCGGCACCGCCGATTTCGCCTGCCGCTTCTCGACGCGGGCCGTCGGCGCGCCCGCCGCACTTGTGGTCGTGCTGACCACCGGCGCTGTCCTGCTCAGCCTCTGGATCTTCGCAACGGGCACGCCTTTGACCTGGCCCGCGGAAGGCCTTCCCTTCGTCGCACTGAACGGCGTCTCGACCACGGTGATGACGCTGCTGCTCTACAAGGCGCTGGCGCGGGGACCGATTTCGGTCGCGGCACCCATCGTGGCCAGCCATCCGGTTCTCGTCGTCGCCTTCTGGGTCGTGATGGGCACACGGCCCGGCGCGCTGCAATGGGTCGCCATGGCGGTCACGATCCTGGGCGCCATCATCGTCGCGGCGACGGCGGAAAAAAACGCGACGCCGGCCGACCGGAAGGCCTTGAACGGCACCATCGCCCTCTCCTGCGCCGCGGCGCTGGCCTATACGGGCCTCGTGATCGGCGGGCAGGCCGCCACGCCTTACTACGGTCCGCTGCAAACACTGTGGCTTGGCCGCCTGTTCAGTCTGGCGCCCGCCCTGCTTGTCCTTTTGGCGGTGCGCGGCAGAGGCCTCGGGCAATGGCGCTGGTGGCCGTTTCTGGTGGGACAAGCCGTGCTGGATGCCGGCGGTTATCTGGCGCTCTTCGCGGGCAGCACGGGACCGGGCAGTGAGATCGCGGCCGTGGCGGCCTCGGGCTTCGGCGCCGTCACCGTGATCCTCGCGCGGCTGGTGCTCAAGGAACCCATGGGCTGGGTACAATGGTTGGGCGTGGCGATGGTCACGGGTGGCGTCGCGGCGCTGAGCGGAACGGGGCTTTGAAAGGAGAAGGGCGATGGGGGCGTTCAAGCCGATCGAGGGACACTGCCAATGCGGCGCCGTGCGCTATCGTGTCAGCGAACCAGCGGACAAGGTCTATCACTGCCATTGCTCCATGTGCCGACGCTGCCACGGTACCATGTTCGCGACCTATGCCGTGATGCCGCGCAAGGGCTTCACGATCCTTTCGGGTGCGGACAACCTGTCGGTCTTTTCGAGTTCGGCGACAACGCACCGGAAATTCTGCAAGACCTGCGGCTGCCAAATCTGTATCGACGTGGACACCAAGCCGGAATTGATCTGGTACACGCCCGGCACGGCCGACGGACATCCCGGCCACGCGAAAGATCGGGAATCCCACATCTACGTCGAGTCGATGACCGAATGGTACGACATCCACGCCAAGCTGCCGGAGCATATCGAGGAAACCACATCGCCCCGCCGCGCTTGATGCGGGGCGCGCGGCCGCATACATCGATCTGATGCTTTCGGCGCCGCGACGGAATGTCATCGTCCCTCTTGTGGTCGCCTGCGCCCTGTTCATGGAAAACATGGACTCGACGGTACTGGCGACCGCTTTGCCGGCCATCGCGCTGTCGCTCGACGTCAGTCCGCTCCGCCTCAATCTGGCGATCACGTCCTATCTTCTGAGTCTGGCCGTCTTCATCCCGATCAGCGGCTGGGTCGCCGACAGGTTCGGCGCGCGCACGGTCTTTCGCGCCGCCATCGTGGTCTTCACTGTGGGCTCCGTCCTGTGCGCCTTCAGTTCGTCCCTCGCGGGCTTTGTCGGCGCACGCATCCTCCAAGGCATGGGCGGTGCCATGATGGTGCCGGTAGGCCGCCTGGTCCTACTGCGTTCCATCCCCAAGAACGAATTGATCCAGGCCATGGCCTACCTGACCGTGCCAGCCTTGATCGGCCCGATCATCGGACCGCCCTTGGGCGGCTTCATCACCACCTATTTCTCCTGGCACTGGATCTTCTGGATCAACGTACCCATCGGCATCCTGGGCTTCATCCTGGTGACGATCTTCATCGAGGATGTGCGGGAAGAGAATGTGCCGCCGCTCGATACGCGCGGCTTCGTGGTCTTGGCGCTGGCCTTGGTCGGTCTGATCTTCGGCTTCGAGACGGTGGGGCGCGGCCTGGTTCCGCCCGCCGTGGCCTATGCCGCCTTCGGCATCGGTGCGGTGTGCACCGTTCTCTACGTTCTGCACGCGCGGCTTAGCCGCCATCCGGTGATCAAGCTGGCGCTGCTGCGCTATCCCACCTTCCGCGCCAGTATGACCGGCGGTTTCTTCTTCCGCATCGGCGTCGGCGCGATCCCGTTCTTGCTTCCGCTCATGCTGCAGGTCGGCTTCGGCATGAACCCCTTCCACTCGGGCTTGCTGACCTTCGCCGCCGCGGTCGGCGCCATGACCATGAAGATGACGGCCGCGCCGATCTTGAAACGCTTCGGCTTCCGCCGCGTCCTGATCGGCAACGCGGTACTGAGCAGCGCGTTCATCGCCGTCTACGGCTTCTTCCAGCCCGACACGCCGGCATTCCTAATGCTGGGCTTCCTGCTGCTGGGCGGCTTCTTCCGTTCGCTGCAGTTCACCAGCATGAACATCCTGGCGTTCGCCGACATCCCGCGCGAGGAGATGAGCCAGGCCACCAGCTTCTCCGCCATGGCCCAGCAGCTTTCATTGAGCGTCGGCGTCGGCGTGGCCGCCCTGGTCCTTCACATCGCCATCGGCGGCGCGGCTCTGCCGAACGCCGGCGATTTCCTGCCGGCCTTCCTGGTCGTGGGCGGCGTGGCGGCGCTGTCGACCTTCGCCTTCCTGCGTCTGCCGCCCGCGGCGGGCGCCGAAATGAGCGGGCACCAGGCGGCGGACACCCCCCTGCCACCGCCGGTGCGGGAAAAACCGAAGCGCGCGGACGCCTAGAACTTCGTCAGATAGTTATCCAGCTCCCACGTCGAAACCGTGTTGTGGTAGTTCCACCACTCCCGCTCCTTCAGCTCGATGAAGGAGTTGTAGAGGCCTTCGCCGAAAACCTTCTTGCCGAAGGAATCGCGCCGGAACGCATCGACGGCCTCGAGCAGCGTGCGCGGCAAGGTCTCGATCTTGCGCTTCTTCAGATCGCCTTCGGACACCAGATACAAATTGTCCTGGTTGGGATCGCCCGGGTCCGCCTTTTTCTCGATGCCGTCGAGACCCGCGGCCAGCATCATGGCCGCGGCCAGATACGGGTTGCAGGCCGTGTCCACGGCGCGGCATTCCAGGCGCGCGCTCGACAGATAGACGCCCTTGTGTGCTTTCGCATCGCCCTCGATCTCGGGGCGAATCCAGGGCACGCGCATCATATTGGTGCGGTTGTTGTAGCCGTAGGTGACGTAGATCGGCGCCCAGGTAAAACCGGTCATGGAACCGGTCTTGACCAGCCGCTTGTAGGAATTGACCGTCGGACAGCTCACGGCTGCGATGGCGGGGCCGTGGGCGAGCACGCCCGCGATGAACTGGTACGCCACCTTGGACAGTCCGCAGCCACGCTTGTCGCCGGCATCGCCCATCACGTTCTTGCCGGTCTTGAGGTCGTCGAGCGACATGTTGAAGTGCGCGCCGCTGCCGGTTTTCTCGGCCCAGGGCTTGGGCATGAAGGTGGCCTCATAGCCGTACCGGCGCGCGATCTCCTTGGCCATCATGCGGAACAGCACGTAACGGTCGGCCATCGTCATCACGTCGGCATAGGCGAAGTCGAACTCGAACTGGCTGTTGGCGTCCTCGTGATCCAGCGAGTGGACGTTCCAGCCCATCTCGTTCATGTAGCGGATCATCTCGTCGCACCAGTCGAACTCTTCCAACAGATTGATCACGTCGTAGGCCGCGCGCGGGATGACATCCTTCGGGTTCGCCGGCTCCAATCGGTCGCCCTCACGGCGGACGATGTAGATCTCGCATTCGATGCCCAGGTTGAAGCGGTAGCCCATCTTGCGCGCGCGCTCGACCTGCGCCGCCAGGATGGTGCGCGAGCACATGGGCCACGGGTCCTTGTGGAACTTCAGGTTGCCCGGGCACCACGCGATCTCGGGCCGCCAGGGAAGCTGCACCACGGCATTGGGATCGGGGAACACCGCGAGCTCGTCGTCGTTCGGGCCTTGACCCAGTCCGTCCACCGCGGCGCCGGTGAACAGCTCCGAGCCGCGCATCATGCGTTCGAAATGGTCGACCGGTACGGCCTTGGCCTTGGCGATGCCGTGCATGTCCACATAGGACGCCAAGCAGTAACGCACGCCCTTCTCGATCAATTCGCGCTTGATCTTCGCCAGATCGGCATCGCCCTGCGTATTGCCCGACTGTTTGACCATCGCACTCCCCCCAGACGGCGGAGATCCCGCCCGATTGATCCCGTTTTCTCGCCCGCGGAAATCTTGCGTCCCCGCGGAAATCCACGCACTCTCGACGCGGCCGAAATCATGCCGAACGGTTTGGTGCGGGTCAATTCGCCCGTGCGAGATAGTTTAGGTGCTTAAATATGTCCGAAACCCGCCACGCCGCCGCGAACGCCGAGACCTTCCGCCGCTTCTGCGCCTCGGAGCCCGTGCTGGAGGACGTCAGACCCGCGCTCGAAGCCATGCCTGGCATGACGCGTGAGACGATCCTGACCTCGGGCCCGCCTCTGCCGTGGCGGGAATATACGGGCGGCCAGCGCGCGGCCATCATCGGCGGCGCCCTGTTCGAAGGCCTGGCCAAGAATGCCGCCGAAGCCGAAGCCAAGCTCGATTCCGCCGAGATCCGCGTGCGCGGTTGCCACGATTTGGGCGCGGTCGGTTCGCTCGCGGGCATCTACACCGCGTCCATGCCGGTTTTCGTGGTGCGCAACAAGACGTTCGGCAATGTCGGCTTCTGCAATTTCTACGAGGGCACCAATCCGCGCCGCCTGAACTACGGCGTCTATGACGACGGGGTGCGCGATCGTCTTCTGTATGTCCAAGAGACGGTGGCGCCGGTTCTGTCCGAGGCCGTGCGCGCGGCTGGCGGAATTCCGCTGAAACCGATCATGAAACGCGCGCTACACATGAGCGACGAGCTGCACAGCCGCAACACGGCGGCCTCGCTCCTGTTCCTGCGCGAGCTGTTCCCCTCCTTCCTGGCGCTCGCGGGCTCCAAGCGCGTGGCGGTCGAGAAGGCCGTGGCCGCGCTGACCGAAGATCACTATTTCTTCCTGCGGCTTTCCATGGCGGCGGCCAAGGCCACGGCGGACGCTGGACACGGCATCGAGGGATCGAGCGTCGTGTCCGCCATGGGCTTCAGCTGCAAGGAATTCGGCATCCGGGTCAGCGGCCTGGGCGACGCGTGGTTCACCGGCCCCCATCCGACCGTGCAGGCCAAGCTGTTCGACGGCCACACGGAAGACGAGATCAGCTGGATGGGCGGCGAAAGCATCATCGCCGAAACCATCGGCCTGGGCGGCTTCGCGCAGGCCGCCGCCTTTCCGCTGCAGGCCTATCAGGGCGGCGATCCGCAGGCGATGGTCGAGCGCAACCTGGCGCTCTACAAGATCACCGTGGGCGAGAACACTGACTTCCATATTCCGTTCCTGAAATATCGCGGCACGCCGACCGGCATCGACATCTGCAAGGTGATGGAGAATGGCATCACCCCGGCCATGAATATCGGCATCGCGGGCCGCGACGGCGGCCAGATCGGCGCGGGCATCGTGCGCGCCCATGCCGCTTGCTTCGTGCGCGCGCAGAACGCCTATAAGAAAAAATACGGCGGCGCGTGACCAACAACCGGTTCCTGCCCTTCATCGCGGTCGGCGGCGGCGCCATGTTGTGGGGCGCCTGGTGGATTCCCCTGCGCGCGCTCGAGGCGCGCGGCCTGTCCGCCGATTGGGCCACCTTCGCGACCAGTCTGTGCGCGCTCGCGCTGCTTCTGCCCGTGGCCTTGGCCAATCGCCACCGGCTGCGCCAGAACGCGCCCGCGCTTCTGGCCATGGCGCTGGCCGCCGGCTCGTCCTTCGTCAGCTTCAACCATGCCGTGGTCTATGGCGAGATCGTGCGCGTCACCCTGCTGTTCTACCTGGTGCCGGTGTGGGCCAGCATTCTGGGTACGGTGTTCCTCGGCGAACGGCTGGGCCTCTTCCGCATCCTGTCGATCCTCTTGGGCATCGCGGGTGCAGCCACCGTTCTCGGTTACGGCCAGGGTTTCCCCATGCCACACACGTTCCCGGAATGGCTGGGGTTGGTCTCGGGCTTCCTGTGGGCGGTGTCCTTGACCTTGTTCCGCCGGGCCACGGAGATCCCCGCGCTGGATAAGAGCATCGCCAATTTCGCGGGCTCGGCCTTCATGGGCCTCGTGTTCGCGCTCGTCCTTTCCAAGACGGCGACGCCGGCCGCCGGATTCGATCTGCCGGGCGTGGTTGTCCTGCTGGCGATCTCCGCCGTGTGGCTGTCACCCATGGTGGTGGTCGAACTGTGGGGCGCGAGCCGTCTCGATCCGGGCCGGTCGGCGGTTCTTCTGCTGCTCGAGGTCGCGGTCGCCGGCGTCCCGGCGACCCTTCTGGCTGGAGAAGATTTTGGCCTGGGCGAGGCCATCGGCGCCGCCCTCATCATCGCGGCGGGCCTGGTGGAGCTGCGCGACCATGCGCGCGAGCCCACGGCCTGATCGTCCACGATTGCCGCAAAAGGGCCATACGGCCTATTCTTGATGTATCGAAAGGGAGGATCGCGATGAACCACTCCGCCGTTACCGAACGCGACATCGAGACCTACGAGCGCGACGGCGTCGCCTGCATCCGCGGCGCCTTCTCGAAGGAATGGCTCGACCTTCTGGCGCAAGGCGTCGAGAAAGACATCGCCAAGCCCGGCCCGCTCCACACCGTCCAACAGGGCGAAGGCGATGTCGGCTTCTTCCTGACCGATTTTTGCATGTCGCAGCGCCTGCCCGAGTTTCGCCGGTTCATCTGCGAATCGCCGGCCGGCTCCATCGCGGGCGCCCTGATGCGCTCCGAACGCGTCAATTTTTTCTATGACGCGATCTGGGTGAAGGGTACAGGCACGCCGAAGCGCACCCGCTGGCACCAGGACCAGCCGTACTACTCCGTCGACGGGGAGCATATGTGCATCTTCTGGCTACCGCTCGACCCTGTCTCCAAGGACGTCTCGCTGGAATTGATCCGCGGCTCGCACAAATGGGGCCGCTGGTTCCAGCCCGAGCTGACGCGCAGCGGCAAGGACCTTTACCCGGAGAACACCGCGTTCGAGCGCATGCCCGACATCCAGGCCGAGCGCGCGAAACACGACATCGCCTCGTTCGACATGCAACCGGGCGACATCATCGCGTTCCACGGCATGGTGGTGCATGGCGCGCCCGGCAATCCGAACCAGCAGCATCGCCGCCGCGCACTCTCCACCATCTGGTTGGGCGACGACGCGACCTATGCCGAACGTCCCGGCCCCGTGCGGCCGCTGTTCGAGGGCCACGGGCTAAAACCCGGCGACGCCATGGACAACGCATACTTTCCCCGCGTCTGGCCGAGCGCCGCGGGCGCCGCCGCTGCGAAGGGACCGCGCTTCGCCGATAATTCGTCGTTCCGGGTCAGCATCTAGGAGCAGCCCATGGCAGTCGCGATTTCCGACGCGCAGGTCGAAACCTTTCAACGCGACGGCGTGACGCATCTCAAGGGCGTCGTCGACCGCGACTGGCTGGCCAAGTTGGAAGCTGGCGTGGAGCGCAACATCGCCCACCCCACCCCGCTGCATACGGTGCAGACCACCCAAGGTGAGGGCGGCTTCTTCCTCTCCGATATCTGCATGTCGCAGCAGATTCCCGAATTCCGCGACTTCATGCTGAACGGCCCGGCGCCCGCCATCGCCGCGCGGCTGATGAAGTCACAGAAGATCAACTTCTTCGCCGACACGCTGTGGGTCAAGGACGTGGGCACGTCCAAGCGCACGCGCTGGCACCAGGACCAGCCCTTCTTCTGGGTCGACGGCCAGATGACCGTGATCTGGTTTCCGCTGGACCCCGTGGCCAAGGAAAATTCGCTGGAGCTGGTGCGCGGCTCGCACACCTGGAACCGCTGGTTCGCGCCCGAGCTGAGCAAGGATGGCCGCGATCTTTACCGCACCGCGAGCGGCGCCGCCTTCGAGCGCATGCCGGACATCGAGAGCAGCCGGGGCGAATACGAGATCCTGTCCTGGGCGGTGGAGCCGGGCGATTGCATCGCCTTTAACGGCTTGACCGTCCATGGCGCGCCGGGCAATCAAGGTTCGGCCCGACGCCGCCGCGCTTTGTCGTCGATCTGGATGGGCGACGATGCGCGCTATGCCGAGCGCCCATCGCCGGGCCGCCCACATTTCGAGGGGCACGGGTTGAAACCAGGCCAGAGCGTCGATTGCGGCTATTTCCCGCGCGTGTGGCCGCGGCCTGGGCGGCTGGAGGCGGAACGCTTCGCCCGCTTCACCGACGCCGGGCTCCAGATCCGCAACTGAACCGCTAGAGGTTCATCACCACGACGCCGGACGCCACGACGGACGCCGCGATCACGCGGCGTACGCCGAATTCTTCGCCCAGGAACAGCGAGCCGATCAGCGCCGCGAACACCACGCTGGTCTCGCGCAAGGCGGACACGGGCGCGACCGTGCCCAAATTGTAGCACCAGACGACAATGCCGTAGGCGCACAGCGCCAGCACACCGCCGCCGAGCCACTGCCGCCAGTCGATGCGCGAAGGCGAGAAAAGCGTGCGGCCCCGGCGCCAGAAGCCGAACGCCAGCATCATCGCGCCGTCGAGGAAGAACAGCCAGCCGATATAGCCGAGCGGACTGCCCGAGCGCCGCACGCCCAAGGCATCGGTCGCCGAATAGGCGGCGATGAAGCAGGCCGTGCATAGCGCATAGAGAAGCGCCAAGCGGCTGCCGCGACCGAGCGACAGGCTGATGATGCCGAGCGAGATGAGGCCCACGCCCATGGCCTGGGTGACCGACAGCGCCTCGCCCACCACGGGGCCGGAAATCAGCGCCAGGATCAGGGGCGACCCGCCGCGCGCGACCGGATAGACCTGGCTGAGATCGCCCACCGCATAGGCGCGCAGGAGAAACAGGTAATAGCCGACATGGATGACCGTGGTCAGCGCCAGGAACGGCCAGCTTGCCAGGGCCGGGGAGCCTGCGAAGGGCAGCACGGCCAAGCCGGCGACGCCGCCGACCGCGCTCATCCCGACCATGACGGCCAGCCGGTCGCCCGAGACTTTCACCAGGGCGTTCCAGACCGCGTGCATCACCGCGGCCAGGAGGACCAGGCCGACAACCAGCGGTGTCACCGGTCCGTCCTATTCAGCGAAAGGGCCGCCTAGTACTGCCATTTCGGATCGACGACGCTCGTGGGCTTCTTGCCCGCCACGATCCGCTCGATGTTGGACAGGACCACGTCCAGCGTGCGCGGCGTGTAGTGGATGCTGTCGTCCGACGAGCAGTGCGGCGTCATGATCAGGTTGGGCGTCTTCCACAGTGGCGAGGACGACGGCAGCGGCTCCGGATTGAAGACATCCAGGATCGCGGTCAGCTCGCCCTTGACCAGGCGCTTGCGCAGCGCCTCGTAATCGACCAGGTCGGCGCGGCTATAGTTGATAAAGCCCGTACCGGGCCGCATCAGACCGATCTCCTTCTTGCCCAGAAGGTGCTTGGTGTGGTCGGTCGCCGGCACGCACATCATGACGAAGTCGGCCTGGGGCAGAAGCTTCCGCAAGTCCCTCGACTTGTACATCTTGTCCACGGAGGGGTGCGGCTTTCCGGTGCGGCGCGTGCCGATCACCTTGAGGCCGAATTTCTTCGCCCAATCCGCCGCCGAACCGCCGATCTGGCCGACGCCGATGACGAGCAGCGTCTTGCCCGTGATGACACTGGCATAGCATTGCTCCCAGCGCGCGGCGCGCTGATGCGTCACCATTTCGGGCAAGCGGTTGTTCAGCATCAACAGCGCCATGATCAGGTATTCGGCGGCGCGCGGCCCGTGAACGCCGCGGCTGTTGGTCAGGACGCAGCCCTTGGGCAGCCAATTGAGCGGCATGACGTGATTCACGCCCGCGCCGTGCATATGGATCATCTTCAGGTTGGGCGCGCGGCGCGGCAGATCCTTGCGGTCGAAATGCCAGCCGAACAAGAAGTCCGCCGTACGCATCGCCTTGTCATAGATGTTGCCGTCCTCGCCGAGCGTTACCTTCAGCTTGCCCTTGAGCTTCGGGTGGCGCTTCAGCGCCGCCTTCACGCGCTCGCCGGTGATCGCGAAGACCTCGCTCATGCTGCTGGCGTTCTCGCAATGCAGATGCCAGGTCTTCTTCGCAACGGCGCGGCGGCGCGCGGGCTTCTTGTTCATCGACCTCTCCCCCTGAGCGTGTGATTTCTAGCCGATACTACTCCGCCGCGGCCGGCCGGCGTCCACCCCCGCCCGACTTGGTCAGACTGAGGGCGATGGCGCTGGTCTTGTCGGCATCGTGGCGGCGATCGAAGGTGTCGCCGCCGACAATCCGGTCCGCGACCCAATTGGCGATATGGTGCACCAAGGGCTCCAGGTGCGACAGGCGACCGGAAACCGCGAAGGGCGAATTCACGCCCTCGTGCTGAATCTCCGAAATGTCGTTGTCCTCGCCGACCGAGCGGTCCCAGCGCTTGTAGTAGTACTTCACCTTGTCGGCGAAATCGCCGCGCGCCACCGTTTCCTTCGGGAACGACGTGCCGACGATCAGCTTGGTTTTGTGCGGACCATCGGGCCGCAGCTCCAGCCACCAGACGCAATCCGTCGTCATACCCAGCATGGTCGACGGATACAGCACGACGTAATGCGTGCCTTCGGCGGGATGACCGGTGAGCGATTTGATGCGCGGTAGCGCATGCTCGCGATCCTCGTCGAGCAAGGCGCGCGTGCCTTCGTGCTTCTCGCGGATCACGTCCCAGTTGCCCCGGACGGGCACGATGCCGTGTTTCATCTCCAGGAGCTGGAGCGACGCCTTGTGCACGGTCGGCAGGTGGTACTCCTCCATCGCGTTCTCGATGAAGAGCTTCCAGTTGCACTTGAGGTCGTATTCCGTGACCCGGGTGGTGACCAAGTCTTCGCAGTTGTAGCTGGCCAGTTCTTCCGGCAGATCGCCCAAATAGTTGGCCAGGCTTTCCGCCTTGTCGTCGAAATTGATGAAGATATAACCGCCCCAGGTCTCGAGCCGGATCGGCACCAGGCCGTAATTCGCGCGGTCGAAGCCCTTGGTGTTCTCCATGCCGGCGGCGCCCTTGAGGCGGCCGTCGAGGCCGTAGACCCAAGCGTGGTACGGGCATTTGAAGGCGCGCGTGTTGCCCTTGCCATCGGCGATGCGCGCGCCGCGATGGCGGCAGGTGTTCGCGAAGGCACGTACCTCGCCCTTCTCGTCGCGCACGATCACCACGGGCACGCCCGCGAAATTGACTGCGTAATAGTCGCCGGGCTTGGGGATCAGGTCGACGCGCCCCATGAAGTTCCAGACCTTCATGAAGATATGGTCGACCTCGGCGCGCCAGAACGCCTCGGAGGTATAGCACCAGGCGGGCAGCGTCTCGGCGTCGTCGAGCGGAAGCCGGACCTTCTCGTAGGATTTCGGATTGTAGACGTCCTCGGGAATCACGCGCATCGGTCTCTCCGCCCCGGATCGAGCAGGCATGATGCCGGGAGGACCGAGCCCGAGGCAAGCGCCGATCGTTTAGGCGCTAAACGAAAAGGGCCGCGGTCTCCCGCGGCCCTTTCCCTTTTTCCCGCCCCGCGCACGAAGAGCGGGGCAACCCGTTTCGACTTCGGCTTAGAAGTCGTGGCTGTGGTCGTGACCGTGACCACCCGCCGGAGCCTTCTTCTCTGGCTTCTCGGCGATCATGGCTTCCGTCGTGACCAGCAGGCCGGCCACGGAGGCCGCATCCTGCAGAGCCGTACGGACCACCTTGACCGGATCGACGATGCCGGCCTTCACCAGGTCGACATACTCGCCAGACTGGGCGTTGAAGCCGAAGGTCAGGCTCTTCTGGTCCAGAAGCTTGCCCGCGACCACCGCGCCGTCTTCGCCGGCGTTCTCGGCGATCTGACGGACCGGCGCCTGCAGCGCGCGACGGATGATGTCGAGACCGACGCGCTGGTCGTCGTTACCCGGCTTCACCTTTTCGAGCGCGCGGGTCGCGTAGAGAAGGGCCACGCCGCCGCCGGGGAGGATGCCCTCCTCGACCGCCGCGCGGGTCGCGTGCATCGCGTCTTCGACGCGATCCTTGCGCTCCTTCACCTCGACCTCGGTGGCGCCGCCGACACGGATGACGGCCACGCCGCCGGCCAACTTGGCCAGCCGCTCCTGCAGCTTCTCGCGGTCGTAGTCCGAGGTGGTCTCCTCGATCTGCGCCCGGATCTGCGTGCAGCGTGCCTCGATGTCCTTCTTCTTGCCGGCGCCGCTGACGATGGTGGAGTTCTCCTTGTCGATCACCACCTTCTTCGCACGGCCCATCATGTCGAGCGTGACGCTCTCCAGCTTGATGCC
>CADEGL010000063.1:0-1133 GCA_902826885.1 uncultured Alphaproteobacteria bacterium
CAGCGCCGGCGCGCGGCATTCCAGATTGCTGGTCTGGATGATGTCCTCGACGTTCTTCTTATAGTCGCCGTGCTTCGTCGCGATGTTGGTCGACGCGTCATGCTTCCGCAGCGCGATCTTCTGGCTTTTCGGATAGACGAAGAAGCGCCCGGCACCGGGTGCTATGTCCTCCATCGCGATCCATACCGCCGTCATCGTGCCGATGGTTTCGGAATCCAGGTAATAGCTGTCCTGGTGCGGCCAGGTCGCCGGATTGCCATGGAAATACATGCCCTGGACCAGCTTGCCGGGCTCGCCCAATACGCTTCGAACGGCTTGCTGCAGATCCGGCCGCGCGAAGACGCCCGTGGCTTCGGCGCGGAAGGATGGATAGTCGCGCGGGTCCATGCTCTGCGGATTGAGAATCGAGTTCAGCATGAAGCCGCGCTCGGTATAGACATGCCGCTCGGCCTTCGCCGTGGCCTGCCGGTAGATGAATTTGGGTGAGTGGAGGACCTCGCGGTCGAAGGCGCCGTTCACCGCGTCGATCGCACCGGCCGGAATGGCACCGCGGATGACGACATAGCCGAACTCGTCGTAATAGTGGCGAATCGCGTCCGTCTCGCCGGGCGCGAAATAAACGGCGTCATCCGCCGCCGTTTCCGGGATGGCGATGTTGGTGCCGACGTTATTTTTGATCGCATATTGGCCGGACATGGCCGCTTTCCCGTGGCTTCCCAACCGCTAGGCCGCCCGAACGATAGGGGGCACATGGGCCGGTTGCCATCATCCTTGCAAGTCCCGAGCCGGATGGAATTACGGAAAATCCCCTAGGGTTGCCGCAGGAACAGCCTGCGGACGAAAGCCAAGGCCTCGGTCCGGGGCGTGCCAGGCTTGAGCGCGGGGTCGTAAAGCGCCTTCACCATCGCCACGTCGCCCGGCGAGAGCGTCATCTGCCGCTCCGAATCGTTGAAGACCGAGGGGCTGACCTGATTGCTGTCGTTGGGCAAGCCCATCATCTGGGTCATCTCCTCCAATAGGCATTTCTCCAGCATGGGCTTGGGGCCTTCGGCATTGGCCACCACGGCCGCGTACACGATGCGGTCTTCCTTGGAGTAGGAGAGGAAATAGCAGCCCCCGCGCGTCTGGCTCAG
>CADEGL010000063.1:1233-19876 GCA_902826885.1 uncultured Alphaproteobacteria bacterium
CGTGCGCGCATCGGCCGCGACGGCCGCGAACGCCGCCGCGAGGATGAGAAGGAACGCGGCGGCGCGGCGGCGTAATCTCATCCTCGCAGGCCCGCGCGCTTGCGCATGACGCGGGCGGCCTGATCGGCTGTTTCGTAGACCGCGCCCTCGTCCATGCGGGTCAGACGGCCACCCTTCACCAGCACCTCGCCGTCCACCAACACCGTGTCCACCGTGCGCGACTTGGCCAGGAGAAGCTGGTGGCGCACGGCGTTATGGCGCGGCCAGGCTTCCGGCGTGTCGTTGTTGCGGATCACGATGTCGGCGCGCTTGCCGGCCTCGAGGCTGCCCAACGTCTTGTCCATCATCAGCGCCTTGGCGCCGTTGATCGTGTACATGCGCAACAGGTCGGTGGGCGAGATGTACTCGTTCTGGTCGCGCGCGAGCAGATAGGCCGTGTAGATCTGGTCGCCGAAGGACGCGGCCTTGCTGACGTCGAGCCCGATGCAGATATTGACGCCGCGCTTGTGCAGCGAGGGGAATGGCGTCTTCACCGTCTGCCGCGCGCCGTAATACCAGGAGTTGGTCGGGCTCCAGACGATGGAGAGGCCCGAATCGACCACCGGGTCCAGCTCGTCCGGCCGCAGCACGTTCATGTGCACGAAGACGCAGTTCTTGCCGAGCAGGCCGATATCCTCGAAATGCACCAGCGGATGACGGCCGAATCGGCGGTCGTCGAATTCGGCGTCGTCCACGCTTTGCGACTGATGCATGTTGAAGGGCACCTTGGCGCGGTCGGCGCAGGCCTTGGCGGCCAGGCGCAGCTCGTCCGAATCGTTGCCCATGCCGTAGACGGAAATGTGGGCGCGCACGCGGCTGTCCTTGTCCTTGTTGCGCCAGAGCTGCTTGCCCAGCCCCTTGATCGCGGCCTTGCGGCCGACCGTGGCGCGCCGGATGTCGGAAATCTGCGGCCCCTTCTCGTCGAGCAACCACGGATCGGCGACCGAGACGCGGAAGCCGAGCGCGTCCGACGCCCGCGCCAGATTCTCGGGCTCGAAGGCGGAGCCCGGGTCCATCACCGACGTCACGCCGCTCTTCAGCATGTCGAGGCCGAGCAGGAGGGAACTCGCATATTCCTCCTCGTCCTCCACCGCGTTGATCAGGCGCGTGTACTGGTCGGCCACCCACGGGCCCGGATCTTCGCCGCCGAAATCGGCCTCGGCGATCATCTTGCCCACCATATGAAAGGTCAGGTGGTAATGCATGTCGATGAAGCCGGGATGCACGAGGCCGCCCCTGGCGTCGATGCTGCGCGCGGCCTCGTACTTGGCCGCGATGGCCTTGTCGGGCCCGACCGCCACGATGTCCCGGCCGCGGATGGCGATGGCGCCGTCCGTGTAGGCCGTGTTCTTCTTGTCGCAGGTCAGGATGTGGGCGTTGCGGATCAAGAGATCGCATGCGGTCTTCTTGGCCATGATGTCCTCCGTTATTGAATCGCTTTACGCCTACGCCAGCCCGGCCCGCTCGCGCAGGGTGCGGGCCGCGCGGTCGGCGCGTTCATAGATGACGCTCTCGTCCAGCTTCGCATGGCGGCCTCCTTCGATCAGGATTTCGCCGTCCACCATCACGATCCCGACCGATTTGCCGCGCGCGAGCAAAATCTGCTGCCGCTCGGTGTTGTGGCGCGGCCAAACCTCGGGCAGGTCGTTGCGCCGCACGACGATGTCGGCGCGCTTGCCCGCCTCCAGGCTGCCCAGCCACGAATCCACCTTCATCGCGCGCGCGCCGTTGAGCGTCTGCATCTGCAAGATGTCCTCGGGCGACAGATAGTCGCCCTGGTCGCGCGCCAGCACATAGGCCGTATAGGCCTGGTCGCCGAAGGAGGCCGCCTTGCTGACGTCGAGCCCGAGCGTCACGTTGACGCCGCGCCGCGCGAGGCCAGGGATGCGGTTCGGCGCCTGCTGGCGCGTGCCGTAATACCAGGAATTGGTCGGGCTCCAGACGATGGAGAGGCCCGATTTCACCACCGGCGCGATCTCATCCTCGCGCAGCACATTCATGTGGACGAAGACGCAGGACGGCGACAGCAACCCTTCCTCGGCATAGCGCACCAGCGGGTTCTTGCCGAAGCGCCGCGTGTCGCCCTCGGCGTCGTCGACGCTTTGCGACTGGTGCATGTTGAAGGGGCCGCCGGTTCGTTCCCCCAGCGATTTGGCCGCGCGCATCAAATCGAGCGTCTGGCCGCCAACGCCGTAGATCGCGACATGGCCGCGCACCCGTGCGTCGGGATCGGCGTTGCGCTTCAACTGCCCGCCCAGGGCCGAGACGCAATGTTTGGTATCCGGCTTGACCGCCGTGATGGCTTCGAAGGCCGGGCCCGGGACGTCGATCATCCAGGGATCGGCCAGCGAGCCGCGCACGCCCACCTCGGTCAGCGCCTCGGCCACGGCGTCCGGCGTGTGCACCGTGCCCGGCTCGACAAAGAAGGTGATCCCGTTGCGCAGCATGTCGAGCGCGCCCAGCTGCGCGTTGGCCTGCTCCTCCTCGGGCCTGAGCGCGTTCGACATACCGGTGTATTGCCGGCCGATCCAGGCCAAGGGGTCCTCGCCCTCCAGGCTGGCCTCCTCGATCATCTTGCCGATCATGTGCTGGGTGATGTGGTAGTGCAGGTCGATCATGCCCGGATGCACGAGCGCGCCGTTGGCGTCGATCGTCCGCCTGGCCTTAAAACGCGCCTCGATCTCGGCCGAAGGACCGACCGCGGCGATCTTGCGCCCCACGACCGCCACGGCGCCCTTCGGATGCTTCGTGCGCTTCGCGTCGCACGTCAGCACATAGGCGTTACGGATCAGCACGTCGCAGGCTTCGGTCTTATCGGCCATCGCGGTCCTCCCCGGGCCAAGCGCGCGGATGCTAGCACGCCGCGCCCGGCAAGGAATTAGGCCGATCGTATCGAAACGCCCCCTCCCCTTTGAGCCGCTTCGCGGCTCAAAGGGGAGGGAAAATCCAAATCACATTCTCGGGAGCCAGGGCTGCAACCTCGGTTCGGACGCACTAGATTAGACGGGCGGAACCCAGGAGGCGGCCATGAACACGAAGACCAAGATCAACAAGAGCGAAGCCGAGTGGCGCAAGGACCTTTCGCCCGAGCAGTACCATGTCACGCGCGAGCACGGCACCGAGCGCGCCTGGAGCGGCAAGTATAACGAGCACAAGGGCAAGGGTACCTACAACTGCGTCTGCTGCGGCGAGCCCCTGTTCGCCTCCGACACGAAATACGAATCCGGCAGCGGCTGGCCGAGCTTCTGGGCGCCGCTCAACGAGGGCGCGGTCGAGACCACGACGGACAAGAGCCACGGCATGGTCCGCGTCGAGGTCCATTGCGCCAAATGCGACGCGCATCTCGGCCACGTCTTCCCCGACGGGCCCAAGCCCACGGGCCAGCGCTATTGCATGAACTCGGCGTCGCTCGACTTCGAGGGCGAAGAGAAGAAGTAGCGCGTCACGCGGCCCGGCGGCGTTCCGCGGACAGAACCGCGATCCCGCCGGCGACGATCAGGGCGATTCCCGCGAAGGCGGACGCACTCGGAAGCTCGGCGAAAGCCAGCCAGCCGAACAATGTGGCCGTGATCAGTTCCAGATAGACCAGCGGCGAAAGAACCGCCGTGTCGGCGTGGCGGAACGCCACGATCACGAGGAAATGGCAGAAGGTCGACAAGGCACCCATCGCGAAGACGAGCGCCAGCGCCTCGCCCGCCGGCCATGACCAGTGAAGGACGGCCAGCGGCGTCAAAAAGAGTGCGCCAAGGATGCACTGCGCCAGAAGTGCTGGGAGCGGCGGCGTCTTCGCGGCCATGACGCGGGTCGCGACCAGATACCCGCCGACCAGCACGCCGCTGGCGACGGCCAGCAGCGCGCCGACCTGAAACTCTCCGCCGGGACGGACGATGAGGAGCGCACCGGCCAGGCCTGCCGCGACCGCCGCGATCCGGCGCGCCGTCATCGCCTCGCCCAAAAGCCGCGCGGCTAGAACCGAGGCGACGACCGGCCCGATGAAATAGCCGCCCAAGGCGGTCGCCAGCGGGATTTCCGAGATCGCCCAGAAAAAGCACGTCATCGCGCTGACCACGAGGAGGGCGCGAAGCCAGTTCGACGCCATGGCGTCCTTGACCGCGCGGATGCGCACGCCGCGCGCCGCCGCCAGCGGCAGCACCAGCAAGGCAGCGGCGGTATATCGCGCCCAGGCCACCAGGAACGGCGAATGGGTTTCGATCAACAGCTTCGCGATACCGTCGACCAGCGGCAGCGTGAGGGAGGAGACGGTCATCAGCGCGATGCCGGTGAGCGGCGCGGGTTTTCCCGCCCGTAAGGCCCAACTGTCCGCCATGGCGAAAATCCGCTTGATTGGTAACTGCCGTAACTTACGATGTCAGTGACATAACTCGAACGGCATGTGACTAGTCAAGTGAAATTAGACAGTTACGTAGATACCGGCATCCTGGTCGCCCAGCAATTGGTGAACGGCCTGACGCCCGGATTCGACCGGGGCAAGCGGATGGAGGAAATCGATCCGGCGGGCGTTCTCGCCGCGACGCTGGCCGTGGACCCGCCGTCGCTCGCGGCGCTGAAGAAGCGCGACGAGGCCGGTTTCGTTCAATTGGCGCGGCAGCTTCGGACGGTCTTCGGCCATCTCGACCGTGCGGAGATCGATGCCGCCGCGCGGCGGCTCAACACGCTTCTTGGGGAGAGCCCGGCCAACCCGCATTTGGCGAAGGAGGACGGCGTGTGGCGCTTGCATCGCCATCCGGCCGACGCAGCCCTCGTTCCCATGTGGACGTCAGTCTGCGCGGAAGCGATCGCGCGCATGATCGGCGCGCAGAACGCCGGGCGCTTCGGCATCTGCGTCGCGGCGAACTGCGACCGGGTTTTCGTCGATACCAGCAAGAACGCAAGCCGGCGTTTCTGCTCCCTCGTCTGCCAGAACCGCACGAAGGTGGCGGCATTCCGCGCGCGGAAAAACGGCGGCTAGCGCTTCTTCCCCTTCCCCACCTTCTTCTTCACCTCGGCCAGCGGCGCCTTCCGGGCCATTGCCTTGCGGCCGACCTTGGTCTCGGCCTTGGCCATGGCCTTGGACATGCGCGCGACCAGATCGTAGTCGTGCTCATCGCGGTAGGGCTTGAGGTCGAGGTCGGCCGGCAGCTTTTCCAGTTTCTCGTCGCCGATCTGCTTCACGTATTTCTGCATGAAGCCGTCGTAGGCACGCCATTGGATCTTGTCGGCGCGCACGGCGGCCTGCTCGGCCCGCGTCGCGATCTGATGGGCGTGGAGATAGTGAAGGCCCAGCCGGTCGATCAGGGTCTTCTCGATCTCCTCGTGCAGGATCAGGTAACGGTCGACCTCGATGCGGCGGCCGCGGAACTGAAAGCTGCGCGGCAGATGCCGGTCGATATAGATCGTCTTGCCGTCGACGCTGTAGCCCGCGAGATAGGGCACGTCGTGCCTTCGGTCCAGAACCGCGCGGCGCAGGATGGCGTCGACCGCCCGGTCCATCATCAGGCTCGAGACGTACCATTCCGGAATGCGCAGCTTCTTGTGCGCGGCGATCGGATGACAGCTCAAGACGGGCATGGCGTTCCCCCTGTTCGCGCCCGGACGGGCGTACCCCTTTAGAATCGCGGCATTGCCACCCGGTCAGCAAGGGCGAAGAGCGGGGAACCATGGGCCCGCGAGGCCGTTTCGTCTTGAGCCGCAATAACGCGACGGCCCATGACAACGAAACGGAAAATCCTCCTCGGCTTCGGCGCCGCCCTTGGACTCGTGGTCGTTTTCGTCGGCGTGATCGCCATCGTTTTGCTCACGATGGATTGGGACCGGTTCCGCGGCCAGATCGGCAGCCAGGCCTCCAGCCGCCTAGGCCGCACGGTCGAGGTGCGCGGCCATCTGGAAGTCGTTCCGGCCTGGCGTCCCCAGGTGCGCGCGGCCGAATTCGTCATCGCCAACGCCGAGGGCGGCAGCGGCCCGGAGATGTTCCGCGCCGACGACGTCTATTTCCAGTTCCGCATCTGGCCGCTCTTGATCGGGCGGCTCGAAATCGACGCCGTGCGCCTGGCCAAGGTGAACGTGCTGCTGGAAAAATATAAGGACGGCTCGGCCAACTGGCAGTTCCCGACCGATTCGCCGGAAGCCGCCGCCGTGAAGGTCGCGACACCGGAAAGCCGCGAGGAATTTCCAGTCCTGCGCCACCTGATTATCCAGGACGCCAAGCTGGTCTACCGCTCGCCGGGGCAGAAGGAGCCCATCGAGGTCCAGGTCGCGAAGCTGGAAGGGCGCGGTGGCGACATGGACAGCCCCGTCTCGCTGGTCATGAAGGGCGTCTATCAGAAAGCGCCCTTCTCCATTGACGCCAAGCTGGGCTCGTTCGGCGTGCTGCGCGGTGGCACCGAGCCTTATCCGGTGAAAGCCGCGGTGAAGCTGGGCACGGTCGACGCCACCTTCGACGGCACGATGAAAGAGCCCGTGCGGTTCAAAGGACTGGACGGAAAAATCTCCGCCAAGGGCGAGAACCTGGCAGACCTTTACAAACTGATGGGCTTGCCGCTGCCGGAATCGCCGCCCTATCGGTTGACCGGCCGCCTGCGCGAGGAAGGCAACACGTATCATCTGGAAGGCTTCAAGGGCGTGTTGGGCACCAGCGACATGGCGGGCGACGTGGCCGTTTCGACCGGCGGCGCCCGGCCGAAGATCACGGCCAAGGTGCGCAGCGACGCGCTGGCCATGGACGACATCGCCGGCTTCATGGGCGCCAAGGACCCCACCGCCAAGGGCACGGAGAACGAACGGGTGAAGCAACTGGCTAACATCAAAGCCGCCAAGCCCGCCGACGACAACCACGACAGCATCATCCCCGACCGGCCGTTCCGGCTGGACAAGTTGCGCGAGATGGATGCCGACGTCGATTACGTCGCCAAATCGATCAAGCTGTCGGGCGTGGCGCTGGACGACATGAAGGCGAAGCTGACGCTCGACAATGGCAAGCTCAACTTGCACCCGCTGGAGCTGGGCGTCTTCCAGGGCACCGTCGCTTTCAACCTCGACCTCGACGCCGGCAAGGACGTGCCGGCCGTCGCGGGCGACTACACCGTGCGCGGGCTTTCGCTGGGCACGGCGCTCAAGCTTCTCGACATCGACGACAAATCGGTTGGCACGCTGCGCGGCAAGGGCAAGATCGCCACGCGCGGCGGCTCACTGCACCAGTGGGCGTCGAACGTCGACGGATCGGGCATTCTGATCATGGAAGGCGGGCAGATCAGCAACCTGCTGCTGGAGCTGATGGCGCTCGACCTGCAGGAGGCGCTGGGCCAGTGGATCGGCGGCAACAAGGAAGTCGCCGAGATTTCGTGCCTCTTGGCGCCGTACAAGATCGAGCGAGGGCGCGTCCTGGCCGATCCGTGGCTGTTCGACACCTCGGACGCTTTCGTCGTCATCCGCGGCAATATCGACCTGAAGGACGAAACCCTGGAATTCAAGCTGACGCCCCAGCCCAAGGACTACAGCTTCTTCAATTTCCGCACCTCGATCCTGGTCGAGGGCGACCTGAAGGCACGCAAGGCCAACGTCAACGTGCTGGACGCCATCGCGAAGGTTCTGCTCAAGACGCTGATAGCACCCGCCATGCCCTTCGTCTCGCCGCCCGAGGAAGAAGCGGCGCGCGAGATGCGCCCGTGCGACAAGCTGATGAAACAGGCCCAAACCGCCGAGGCCGAGAAGCCCGGGACGGCCACGGGAAAAACGATCAAGAAGGGCACGGCGCCAGCCACACCGAACCAACGCGACGCGCCAGCGAAATAGCACCGGCTCATTCCAGTAAACCAACCTCACCTTGAGATGCGGTCTTGCTTCCCGCTGTCACCCCGGACTTGATCCGGGGGCCCGTGCCGGCTGTCCAGCCGGCACATGAACCTTGGTGCGCTCCGCGCGACTGGACCCCGGCTCAATGGCCGGGGTGACGGCCATGTCGGCTTGAGCGCCGTGCGGCCCTCCCCCGCCCGGTTCATGACGGCCTGCGCGTCTTGCCAGTCCCACGCCCGCCGCCGACAATCCGCCGGGATCAATTTTCCAACGGTGGAGCATTCCCATGAAGGCCGCGGTTCTGCGCGAATTCGGCAAAGACATGCCGATCGAGGACGTGACGCTCGACGACCCCAAGGACCGTGAGGTCTTGATCCGCATCACCGCCGCCGGCGTCTGCCACAGCGACCTGTCGGTCGCGCGCGGCAAGGGCAGCATGCCCCTGCCCTGCATCCTGGGCCATGAGGCCGCGGGCGTGATCGAAAAGACGGGCCCCGGCGTCAGCCGCGTGAAGAAAGGCGACGCGGTGGTGCTGTCCTGGACGCCCTATTGCGGCAATTGCTTCTACTGCCGCGCAGGCTTGCCCGCCCAGTGCGAGGCCTACAATCGCGCAGCCGGCCAGGGCGCGCTGTTCGACGGCACCGGCCGGCTCAAGAGCGCGTCGGGTGAGCGCATCTACCACTTCACCTGCCAATCCTCCTTCGCTGAATACGCCGTCATGCCCGAGACGGGTGTGCTGCCGATCCACAAGGAGATTCCCGCGACCGTGGCGGCCCTGGTCGGTTGCGCCGTCACCACGGGCTATGGCGCCGTGGTCAACGACGCCCAGGCGCGGCCGGGCGAATACCTGGCCATCTGGGGCCTGGGCGGCGTCGGCATCTCGGCGCTCATGGCCGCGCGCCTGTGCAACGCCGAGGTGATCGTGGTGGTCGACCCGAACCCGCGGAAGGAAGAGGTCGCCCGCCGCTTCGGCGCGACCCACTACATCAATCCCAAGACGACCGAGGACGTGCCGGCCAAGATCCGCGAGCTGACGCAAGGGCGTGGCGTCGATGCCGCGTTCGACTGCATCGGCCGCCAGGCCGCCTTCGAGCAGGGTTACAATTCGATCCGTCCGGGCGGAAAGCTGGTCATCGTCGGCCAGGCACCGCGCGGCGACGTGTTCACCATTCCCGCCGCGCGCGCCTTCCCCGCGGTGCAGAAGCGCATCCTGGGCAGCTATTACGGCGGCGGCATCCCGGAGCAGGATTTCCTGCGCATCCTGGACCTCTACCGCATCGGCAAGCTGGAGCTCGACGCCATGGTGGGCAAGACCGTGCCGCTGCCGGGCGTGAACGACGCGTTCCGCGAACTGGAAAGCGGCATCGACACGCGCACGGTGCTGGTCTTCAACTAGCCGCTACTGCGCGGCCGCCTGCTCGCGCTGCTGCGAGAGTTTATAGGCCACGTAGTACTTGTAGATGTTCGAGACGTAATCGACCGTCTCGCGCCCCACCACCTGGGCCGCGGCGATCTCGACATTGTGGAACCAGACGTTCTTGTCGAGGCCCGACTTCTCAGCCAGGCGGCGGAACTTGTTCAGATTTCCCGGCCCCGCGTTGTAGGCGGCAAAGGCCATTAACGTCTTGTTCTTCTGGTCGATGCCGGGATCGTTCAGATACCGGTCGGTCAGCCCCCGCAGATAGCGCGCGCCCGCCTGGATGTTCTTCTCGGCGTCCTTGTCGATCCCCTTGATCCCCACCTCCGGCGACGACGCCGTCGCGGGCAGAAGCTGCATGACACCGACCGCACCGCGCGGACTGCGCGCCTTTTGATCGAGCTGCGATTCTTGATAGCCCTGGGCCAGCAGCATCAGGTAGTCGAAATCATACTCGGACCCGTACTTCTTGAAGATGCCGACCAGCGTGTTGAATTTCTTCAGCTCGGCCTCGCTGGTGGCGTTCTTCACGAACTTGGTGCTTTTGATGTACTTGGCGATCAGCGTGTTCATGAACGCCGTACCTTGCTTGTGCGTCTTCATGAATTCGTTGATTTCGCCGGCGAGCAGGGGGCTGTTCTTGCGCACCATCCACCCGATCTCGCCGCCGTCGTGGACCACCAGGTCCTTGCGCACCTGGATCTTGTTGAAGATCTGCCCCCAGAATGCGGCAACAAAGTCGTCGGCGACCGTGTATTTGATGAGGCCGGCGTTGGCCATTTCCAGAAGGTCGCCGGTCTCCAGGTCGTCGTCGGCCGCGCTCAGTTTGATCGGCTTCTTGCCTTCCTTCTTGAACCGCTCGTTGAGCGCGGCGAGGTGCTCGTAATAGCTGCTCGATTTCCGGACCGTGACCTCGCGGCCAGCCAGATCGTCGAGCGAGGCGATCGCCGGTGCGTTCGCCCCCATCACGACGACCTCCTTGATGCCGGTCGCAGTGGGGTTGGCGAAATCGACCAGCTTCTGGCGTTCGGGGGTGAAGGTCAGGCCACCGGCCGCGATGTCGCCCTTTCCTTCCACGAGTCCAGACACCAGCTCGTCGCGCGGCGTCGGGATGAAGGCCACGCGCATGCGCAGCGACTTTGATTTGATCTTCTTGTTCAGGAAGTGCTCGAACGCCATGCCGAGTTCATACGTGCCGCCGAGCTGCCGGCCGCGGTCGACGAAATAGAACATCTTGTTGTAGGGCACCAGGATGCGGACCAGGCGACGCTTCTGCATCTCGTCATAGTCGCCGAAGGTCGGCGTCGGGATGGGCAGCGCCATCTTGTCGAGCTGCTTCTCCTCCTTGGCGGTCAGCGGCTTGACGCCGGTGTCCGGCTTGTTGGCCGCCAGGGCTGCGCCCGCGAACAACGCCAATCCCGCCGACAGCACCAAGCGCACCGCAACCTTGGATGCGAACCGCGACATGAGAGCGTCCCCCGGAGCCAACCGCGCTGGGAAGCATCATAGCAAAATGGAACCGCCTGGGCTTCTGACGGTTGTGGGATCGCCTGCTTACGGCCGGCGCGGCACGACCAGGTTGGGCACCATGATCAGCACGGGTTCGCCGTGCTGATTGAGCGTGGTGACGCGGATTTTCACCAACCCCTGCTGGGGCCGCGACTTGGAAGGGCGCACCTCCAGCACCTCGCTTTCGACACGCAAGCTGTCGCCGGGACGCACAGGGCGCGGCCAACGGAACTCATCAAGGCCCGCGCCGATGATGCCGCCGGCCGGAGCGAGTTCGCTGTCGACCAGCAACCGCATGGTGAGGGAGGCCGTGTGCCAGCCGCTGGCGGCCAAGCCCTGGAAAAAGGATTTGTCCGCGGCCGCCTCGTCGAGATGGAAGGCTTGCGGATCGTACTCGGCGGCATAGCGCTTGATCGAAGCCGCATCGACCATAACGGTGCCCGAGCGGTAAACCTGTCCCGGCGCGAAGTCCTCGAGATAGAGGACCGTCACGGCTACCGGCTCTGCCAGCGGTCGGCCAGCCCGTACCACTTCATCACATAGGGCATGAACCAGTTGCTGCCCGTATGGCCCGGCACGGTCGGGAAGCTGCGGTCGGCGAAGATGGTCTTGGCCTCTTGCGTCCCCAGGATGCGCGCCGCCGCCTTGCGGCCGAGATAGGTGCCCATGGGGATGCCGGCGAAGCAGTAGCCGCCCGCGAAATGGATGCCTTCGTGCTGCACCACATGCGGCCACAGATTGAAGGTGCCCGCGCAGCGGCCGGTCCACGAATGGGTGATCTTGAGCTTCGCGATCTCGGGCACGATGCCGGCCGCGTCGGCGTGAAGCTGGGCGCCCTTCTTGCGCGCGGTCGTAGGCTTGGTGCCCGTGCGCCACAAGAACAAGATGCGCGTGCCGTCCGGCGAACGGCGCAGCGAGATGATGTCGTGGACATGGTCGAGATAGGTGCGGTCGGTGGGCAGAAGCTTCGCCATCAACGCCGGATCGAGCGGCTCCGTCGCGATCATATAGGCGTCGAAGGGGATGAGGCGCCGCTGCAGCCACGGCCACAGATTGCCCGTATAGCCGTTGGTCGCGATCAGCACGTCCTTCGCGCGCGTCGTGCCTTGCGTGGTAGCGACATCGAACCCATCGCCGTCGCGTTGGATGCCGGTCACGGGCGTGCCGCCGATCAGCGTGACGCCTGCTGAGCGCGCGCGGTCGAGCAGCCCCTTGTGATAAAGGCCGGGATGGATCGCGGCCAGGCTCGGGATCACCGCGCCGCCGCAATAGAGGTCGCTTCCAATCTCGTTCCGAAGCTCGGATTTCGACACCATGTGGAATTGGGTACCGAGATGCTTGTTCCGCCGCTCGAACTCGTCCGCCAGGTCTTCGTACTGGCGCTGCGACTTGGTTAGGATCAGGCGGCCGCAGATCTTGAAACCGCAATCGATCTGCTCTTTTTCCACCCGCTCGGCGACGGCGTCGAACGCGCCCTTCATCTCGCGGTAGACGGCGACGGCGTATTCATCGCCGCGGCTGTTCTGCAGGTCGCGGAAGCTGTGCTTGAGCGTCTGGCCGACATAGCCCGCGTTGCGCGTGGATGCGCCGTGGCCCAGATCGTTCGCGTCCAGCACGACCACTTTGCGGCCCGCGCGGGCCAGGTCGATGGCGGCGTTGAGACCCGTGAAGCCCGAGCCCACGATGGCCACGTCCACGCTCTTCGGCGGCGCCTCGGGCACCGCCACCGTGCGCGGCGCGGCCTCCCACCAGTAGGGCGTATCCTTGAAATCAGGCGCGAAAATGTCGCCGCTCAGGCCGGCCTTCGATCCGTCGGGCATGGTCACTCCTGGAATCCGAAAGCGATCACGACGATGGCTGGGGCGCCAGGATTCGAACCTGGGGTCGCGGGACCAAAACCCGCTGCCTTACCACTTGGCCACGCCCCAATCGCCGATCGTTCGTTCGCGGCGCAAATTAGGTGGAAGCGCCCGCCCCCGCAACCGGATACAGCGAACCGGCCATGCCGCGCACCTCACCCGCGCGCTGACGCTCACACCCTCTCCCCGAAAGGGAGACGGTTGGGGTGGGGTGAGTTCGGCAAAGCCGCTCTAGGCGGCTTTCGCGACGTTCGCCAGATACCAGGCATAGGCGCTGTCCAGGCCCTGGTCGAGGCCGGTCTTGGCTTTCCAACCAAGCGCGTGGATGCGCGAGACGTCGAGCAGCTTGCGCGGTGTGCCGTCGGGCTTCGTGGCATCGAAATCGAGCCCGCCCTGGAAACCGACCGCGCGGCAGACCTTTTCCGCCAGTTCGCGGATGGTGACATCCTCGCCGGTGCCGACGTTGATGGTTCGCTCCTCCGAATAGTTCACCATCAGGTGGACCAGCGCGTCGGCCAGGTCGTCGACATGCAGGAACTCGCGCCGGGGCGCACCCGAGCCCCAGACCTCGATCGTCTTAGCACCCGACTGCTTGGCCGCGTGCGCCTTCAGGATCAAGGCCGGCACCACATGGCTGCCGCGCAGATCGTAGGTGTCGCCCGGGCCGTAGAGATTCGTCGGCATGGCCGAGATGAAGTCGGCGCCGTATTGCCGCCGATAGGCCTGGCACATCATCAGGCCTGCGATCTTGGCGATCGCGTACCACTGGTTGGTCGGCTCCAGCGGGCCGGTGAGAAGATGCTCTTCCTTCATCGGCTGGGGCGCCAGACGCGGATAGATGCAGGACGAGCCCAGGAACAGGAGCTTGCTAACGCCCGCCTTCCAGGCCGCATGAACCACGTTGGTCTCGATGGCCAGATTGTCGTAGAGGAATTCGGCGGGACGCGAATCATTGGCCAGGATGCCGCCGACGGTGGCCGCGCCCAGAAAGACGGCGTCGGGCTTGGCCTTTTCCAGCCAGGCCTCGACCCGGTCCTGACGGAGCAGGTCGACGTCTTTCCGTCCGACCGTCAGGATCTCGCATTTCTCGCGCGCCAGGCGGCGCACCACGGCCGAGCCCACCATGCCGCGGTGGCCCGCGACCCAGATACGCTTGCCTTGCAGGGTGAAGGGATGTCTGGCTAGGTTCGTTTCCGGCATGGTGGAATACTTAACCTCTGCTGAAATCCAAGTCGATACGGCGTCGAGCGGCCCAGCTTATACAGGCACGACCCTGCGCGGCCGCGCCCCTAGCGAAAGAAACCCATGAAGAAAATCGGCATGATCGGCGGGCTGAGCTGGATCTCGACCGCCGAGTACTACAAGCGCATCAACGAAATCATTCAGACGATCGAAGGCGGCGTCACCTCCGCCCGCATCGCGCTGGAGAGCGTCAACCGCCAGGACTACGTGACGTCCGTCATCGACCGTGAGGACGAAGACGCGGCCTGCGCACAAATCGCCGCCTCGGCCCGCGCGCTCCAATCGGCCGGCGCCGACTTCATTGTGATCGCCTGCAACGACGTCCATCGGTTCGTGCCCCGGATCGAACCGATGGTGAATATCCCCTTCCTGCACATCGCTCAGGTCACGGCCGACGCGGCCAAGGCCCAGGGCTTGAAGCGCGTGGCGATCCTGGGGGTCCGCAAGACGATGGAGGGTGACTTCTATCCCTCGGTCTTCGCGCGCAACGGCCTGGAGACCATCGTGCCGAACGAAACCGAAAAAAGCTTCATCCACGACAGCGTTTTCCGCGAACTCGTCCACAACCGTTTCCTCGACGGCACCCGCGAGACATACAAGGCGATCATCGCGGATCTAGGCGCCCGGGGCGCGGACTGCGTGGCGCTGGCCTGCACCGAGATCCCCTTGCTCCTGAAGCCCGAGGACTCGCCGCTGCCCGCCTTTTCCACGACCGAACTGCACTGCCAGGCCGCCGTGGCGCACGCACTTGGACGGGCGTGACGGCAGCGCTCAGGCGCGCTCGTTCCGCACGCCCTCGCGCCGCATCAGCTCCAGATCCGAGGTCATCATGTCATCGACCAGGTCCTTGAAGCTCATCTTGGGCTTCCAGCCCAGGACCTTGCGCGCTTTGCGCGCGTCGCCTTGCAGATGGTCGACCTCGGTCGGTCGGAAATAGCGCGGATCGATCTGCACCAGCGTCTCGCCCGTCTTGGCGTCGATACCCTTCTCCTTCACGCCCTTGCCTTGCCACGCGATCTTGCGACCGACATGGGCGAAGGATTTCTCGACGAATTCGCGCACCGTGTGGCTTTCGCCCGTGGCCAGCACATAGTCGTCGGGTTTTTTCTGCTGGAGGATCAGCCACATGCCGGCGACGAAGTCGCGCGCATGGCCCCAGTCGCGCATGGCATCGAGGTTGCCGAGGAACAGCTTCTTCTGAAGCCCAAGTTCGATCGCCGCGACGGCGCGGGTGATCTTGCGCGTCACGAACGTCTCGCCGCGCGTCGGCCCCTCGTGGTTGAAGAGGATGCCGTTGGACGCGTGCATGCCGTAGGCTTGGCGGTAGTTCACCGTGATCCAATAGCCGTAGAGCTTGGCCACCGCATACGGGCTGCGCGGCATGAAGGGGGTCTTCTCGTTCTGGGGCGCGGGCGAGTTGCCGTAGAGCTCGGAGGTCGACGCCTGGTAGAAACGCACCTCGTCTTCAAGTTTCAGGATACGGATGGCTTCCAGCAGGCGCAGCGTGCCGAGCGCGTCGGCATTGGCCGTGTATTCCGGCGTCTCGAAGCTGACCTGCACGTGGCTTTGCGCGGCCAGGTTGTAGATCTCGGTGGGACGGACTTCCTGGACCAAGCGGATCAGGTTGGTCGCATCGGTCAGGTCGCCGTAATGCAGGAAAAATTTCACGCTCTTTTCGTGCGGATCGGCATAGAGGTGATCCACCCGTCCCGTGTTGAACGACGACGAGCGCCGCTTCACGCCGTGAACGACATAGCCCTTGGCCAAGAGAAGCTCGGCCAGATAGGCGCCGTCCTGGCCGGTCACTCCGGTGATGAGCGCAACGTTCCGCTTCATGCGGGTCGAATCCTTCAGCCGTGGGGAATGCGCGGCCGGCGCGCGAGAACCTAGCCTTAACAGGCCCGGGGGCTGCGTATAGTATGGCCGCGTCCCACGCTTCGGAAAGCCCATAAGCGCATGACTCCCGCGGACGATGACGACAAGCCGGCCGACGGCGGCCGCCTAACCACCGAGGCCGAACGGGCGGCGGCCGACGCCGCGCGCGCGGCCAACGTGCCGATGAACGCGTGGATCGCTCAAGCCATCCGCAAGGCCGCTGTGCCGCCGGCGGCGGCGTCCGCCGCTTCGTCCGTCGTCGCGCTTCCCAACGTGGCCGACCTGGCCCGCCGCGTGCCGATCGGCGCCTTGTCGCCGGGCCGTTTCCAGACGCGCGACCGAATCACCGCGGAAGAGATCGAGGAACTGGCCCAGTCGGTCCGCAGCCGCGGCATCCTGCAGCCCATCCTGGTGCGCCAACGTCCCAACGCGCTCGAATCCTACGAGATCCTGGCGGGCGAGCGGCGCTGGCGCGCGGCTCAAGCCTCGGGCCTGACCGAAGTGCCGGTCGTCGTCTTGGCGCTCAATGACCACGACGCGATGGAAGCGGCGCTGGTCGAGAACATGCAGCGGCAGGATTTGTCGCCGCTGGAGGAGGCCGAGGGCTATCGGCGCCTGATCGAGGATTTCGCTCACACGCAGGAAGACGCCGCGCGCCTGGCGGGCAAGAGCCGCAGCCACATCGCCAACACGCTGCGCCTCATCAACCTGCCCGACGCGGTAAAGGAGTTGCTGAACGACGGCAAGCTGTCGGCCGGCCACGGCCGCGCGCTGCTCAACGCGCCGAATCCGGCAGCCGTCGCACAGGCCGTGGTCTCGCGCGCGCTCAACGTCCGCCAGACCGAGGAGATGGTTCAGCGCGCGCTGCGCGACGGCACGTCCAAGGCCGTTCGGACGGCGAAGGACGCCGATATCCAGGCGCTGGAAAAGGAATTCAGCGAGCTTCTGGGCATGAAGTGCGCGATCAACTACCGCAACGATCGGGGCAGCCTGAACATCCGCTTCCAGGACCTCAGCGCCTTGGGCCAGCTCATCGCCCGGCTTCAACGCACCGCCCGCTGAGGCGCCCGCGCGCCTATCCCTTTATCGTGTAGGTCTTTTTGCTCATAGAGCGCGGCTCGATGGCACGTTAATTGCTATAACACCATCGTTACTGGGTTTTTGCCCGGCGAGAGCCGGGGATGGTCGCGTATGAACGAACCTATTTCATGGGTGCTTGAGGGGGTGGAGCCGGAAGCGCAGGAAGCCGCCAAGCTCGCGGCCAGGCGTGCCGATCTCCCGCTCGGAACTTGGATCTCCCAGACACTGATGACCGCGGCGGCCGTTGAGCTGAAGCGCGGGTCTAGCGCGTCCGCCCAAACCCCGTTCACCACCACGGCGACCAGCGGCGGGCATCAGCCGCCGGCGCTCACGACCGAGATGCTGCTCGACAATATCCGCCGCCTTTCCCAACGGATCGAGACGGCCGAACAACGCACGAATGAAGCCATCGCGCCCTTGAGCGAGAAGATGGCCCATCTTTCGGAACGGGTCGAAGAAGTCAGCACGCGCGCGAACATCTCCACCGCGCCGATGGAGCGCGCGATGGCCCGCATGGCCGAGCGTCTCGAACAATTGGAAAACAAGGGCCGACCCGGCCGCTTGTCCGACGATTCTCCCGCGCCGCGCCGGCGCTTCCGGCTCCTCTAACAGACCCGGCATTTCAACGCGCCGTTCGGCGCTTGTGGGCGGGCGCGCGCTGACCCATTATGACGCCGGGCGCATTCGCGGTCGAAATGGCGGACGACTCCAACTTCAAACTCACGGATCTCGATCCCGAAACGCGTGCGGCGGCCGAAGCCGCCGCCGCCGAAGCGGGCCTGTCCGTCGAGCAGTGGGTCAGCCAGATCGTCCTGGCCAGCACACCGCCGCCCAGCGCCACGCCAACGCTGCCGCCCGCACCGCCGCGTCCCGTCGTCGTACAAACGCCGGCGCCCAGCCTGCACACCTCGCTCGGGCCGGCAGGTGCCGCGCCGCGCCGCGTGATCCGGCCGGCAGCGCCTTTGCGGCCCGTGCCGGCCGCGCCACCTCCACCACCCGAGCCGCCTGCGGAACCGCGGACCGAAACGCCGAAGCCGCCCGCCGCGGAGGAAATCGCCGCACCATCCGCGCCCACGTCCGAAACGGCGGCGCCCGCCGCGACGCCGGAAGACGCCTTATCCGACGAAGCGCTGATGGACGCGCTGGACGCGCTGGCCGACCGGGTCGAAACCAACGAACGTGTCGTCGGCGAGATCCTGACCCCGCTTGAGAAGGCGGTAGAGAGCCTGGAGCGCCAGCTCGACGCGATCGACACACCGCCTGGCCAACCCGCCGCATCCGACGCAGCGGGGGCCGGGGACGCGCCGGATGAAACGCCGCGCTTCACCGACGCCCATCCGGCCGCAAAGGACGTTCCGCCGCTTCTTCCCGACGTGGACGAGCTGGAGGCGCGCGCCGAGATCGAGCGTGACGATAAGGCATCGGCGCGCGACAGCGAAGTCATCGATCTCGACCAGCAACTCGAGAGTCCGGCAGCAGCGGAGTTTGTCGACGAACCGCCGCCGCCGCCCGTCGTGTCCGGCGCAGCCATCGGCACCGCGCGCATGATCGCGCTCGGCGCCATCTTCCTTGCCTTCGTCCTGGTCGGTGTTTTCGCTTATGTCCGGCTAGGCATGGACAAGAGCCTGCCCACGCGTGAGCCGACCGCCGTCGTGGAAACGGTGCCGGAGAAGACGCACACGCCGGGCGACGAAACGCCACCCGCCGCGATGGACGACAGCGCCGCCGAGGCGGCAAAGGCGCAAGATGCGGAGACCGCCGCGCGCACCGACGGCGTGAAGCCCCCGGCGCAAAAGCCACCGCCGCCCCAGGTGGCCGCACCGCAAACGCCAGC
>CADEGL010000064.1 GCA_902826885.1 uncultured Alphaproteobacteria bacterium
CAGGCGTCGCCTTCATACCCCTTCATCCGGGCCTCACGGACCTGGTCGAGGCGGGTATCGACGGCGACAGCGATCGCGGCATCCACGGCGACGGCTTGGGACGTGCCGTTGCCAGTGGTCTCGAGGGCTCCGCCGTTTCCGGCGGCGCCATTCCCTTGGGCGTGGGTGTGGGTTTGTCCGTTTCCATGCGCGTGCGCATGGCCCGCTTCACCGTTACTCGCGGATCGGCCGGACAGCACGTAGAGATTGTTGCGGACATAGCCGGCGCTGGCCACGCGCTTCACGACGTCGAGTTCCTCGGGCAGGTCGCCCTCTTGGTTGCCCGTGCCCAGGCTGTCGGGGCGGGTGTCTTCCGGCTTCACGTGCGCCAGGTCGGTCCGGCCGAGATAGGAGATGGCCAGCTCGCGGAAGATATAGTCCAGCACCGAGGTCGACATGCGGATGGCGTCGTTGCCCTCGACCATGCCCGAGGGCTCGAAGCGCGTGAAGGTATAGGCCTCGACGAACTCCTCCAGCGGCACGCCGTACTGAAGGCCGATCGAGATGGCGATGGCGAAGTTGTTCATCAGACTGCGGAAAGCGGCGCCTTCCTTGTGCATGTCGATGAAGATCTCGCCCACCTGGCCGCTTTCGTATTCGCCGGTGCGCAGATAGACCTTGTGGCCGCCGACGATGGCCTTTTGGGTATAGCCCTTGCGGCGCGAGGGCAGGCGGCGGCGCTCGGTGACGATGCGCTCGATGATGCGCTCGACGACCCGCTCCGCCACCATCGGCACTTGCTGCGCCGGCGGGGCTTCCAGGACCTCCTCGGCGAAGGAGCCGTCCTCGTCCTCCAGCACGCTGGCCGAGAGGGGCTGGGACAGCTTGGAGCCGTCGCGGTAGAGCGCGTTGGCCTTGAGCCCCAGACGCCACGACGCCATGTAGGCATCCTTGCAATCGGCGACGCCGGCGCCGTTCGGCATGTTGATGGTCTTGGAGATGGCGCCCGAGATGAACGGCTGGGCCGCGGCCATCATCAGGATGTGGCTTTCGACCGACAGCGCGCGTTTGCCGATGCGGCCGCACGGATTCGCGCAATCGAACACGGGCAGGTGCTCCGGCTTCAGGTGCGGCGCGCCTTCCAGCGTCATGGCGCCGCAGCAGAAGGTGTTGGCCGCGTCGAGTTCGGCCTTGGTGAAGCCGAGCGCCGTCAAGAGGTCGAAGGAGACGTCGTCCAGCTTGGCCGTGTCGATGCCAAGCGTGGCCGTGCAGAATTCGGCGCCCAGCGTCCATTTGTTGAAGGCGAACTTGATGTCGAACGCGGACGTCAGCGCGCCCTCGACGGCGGCAAGCGCCGCGTCGGTGAAGCCCTTGGCCTTGAGCGTCTCGTGGTTGATGCCGGGCGCGCCCTTGAGCGTGCCGTGGCCGACCGCGTAGCGGATCATGGCTTCGATCTCGGCCGAGCCATAGCCCAGCGTTTCGAGCGCGACGGGCACGGTCTGGTTGATGATCTTGAAGTAGCCGCCGCCGGCCAGCTTCTTGAACTTCACCAGCGCGAAATCGGGCTCGATGCCGGTCGTGTCGCAATCCATCACCAGGCCGATCGTGCCGGTGGGTGCCACGACCGTGGTCTGGGCGTTGCGATAGCCGTGCACTTCGCCCAGCGCCAAGGCGTTGTCCCAGGCGCGCCGCGCGGCTTCGATCAGGCGCGGGTCGGGGCAGGAGGCGGCGTCGAGGGCGACCGGATTGGTCGCCAGGTTCTCGTAACCTTGCTTCTCGCCATGGGCGGCGCGGCGGTGGTTGCGCATGACGCGCAGCATGGCGTCGCGGTTCTTGCCGTAGCCGGGGAAGGGGCCCAGCTCCTCGGCCATTTCGGCCGAGGTGGCGTAGCACACGCCGGTCATGATCGCCGACAAGGCACCGCAGATCGCGCGCCCCTCGGCGCTGTCGTAGGACAGGCCCTGGGCCATCAAGAGGCCGCCGATATTGGCGAAGCCCAGGCCCAGCGTGCGGTACTCGTAGGAAAGCTGCGCGATGCTTTTGGACGGGAACTGCGCCATCAGGACCGAGATTTCGAGCACCACGGTCCACAGGCGGACGGCATGTTCGTACGCCTCGACATCGAAGCGGTTGGATGCGTCGCGGAACGTCATCAGGTTCAATGACGCCAGATTGCATGCCGTATCGTCGAGGAACATGTACTCGGAGCACGGATTCGACGCGTTGATCCGGCCGCTGTTCGGGCAGGTGTGCCAGTCGTTGACCGTGGTGTCGAACTGGATGCCGGGATCGGCGCAGGCCCACGCGGCATGGCCGATTTTTTCCCACAGCTCGCGCGCCTTGACGGTCTTGTGCACCTTGCCGTCGGTGCGGCGAATCAGATTCCAGTCGCCGTCCTTTTCGACCGCGCGCAGGAATTCGTCCGTCACGCGGATGGAATTGTTGGAGTTCTGTCCGGCGACCGTCAGATAGGCGTCGGAATCCCAGTCCGTGTCATAGGTGCGGAATTCCAAGCTGGTGTAACCCTGGCGCGCGAACTGCATCACGCGCTGGACGTAGTTCTCGGGCACCATGGACTTGCGCGCGGCGCGGATGGCCGTCTTCAGCGCGGGGTTCTTCTTCGGATCATAGGGCGCATCGGCGTCGCCGTTACGCTTGGCGCCGTTCACGGCGGCCATGATCTCGTTCAGGTGCTTCTGCGCGATCTTGGAGCCGGTGACCAGCGCCGCGACCTTTTGCTCCTCGAGCACTTTCCAATCGATGAAGTTCTCGATATCGGGGTGGTCGACGTTGACGACGACCATCTTGGCCGCGCGCCGCGTCGTGCCGCCCGACTTGATGGCGCCCGCCGCGCGGTCGCCGACCTTGAGGAAGCTCATCAGGCCCGAGGAACGGCCGCCGCCCGACAGGCGCTCGCCGTCGCCGCGCAAGGCCGAGAAGTTGCTGCCCGTGCCGGAGCCGTACTTGAACAGGCGCGCTTCGCGCACCCACAAATCCATGATGCCGCCTTCGTTCACCAGGTCGTCGGCGACGCCCTGGATGAAGCAGGCATGCGGTTGCGGCCGCTCGTAGGACGAGGGCGAGGCTTCGAGCTTGCCGGTCTCGTGATCGATATAGAAGTGACCCTGCGAGGGGCCGTCGACGCCATAGGCCCAATGCAGGCCGGTGTTGAACCATTGCGGCGAGTTGGGCGCCGCCATCTGGCGCGCCAGCATGAAGCACATCTCGTCGTAGAAGGCCCGGGCGTCTTCTTCCTGGTCGAAATAGCCGCCTTTCCAGCCCCAATAGGTCCAGGTGCCGGCCAGACGATTGAACACTTCGCGCGCGCTCGCTTCGCCGCGGCTGCGCTCGGCCTTGGGCAGCTTGTCCAGGGCCGCGTCATCCGGCGCGTGACGCCACAGCCAGGACGGCACCGTCGATTCCTCGACCGGCTTCAGAACGGACGCGATGCCGGCCTTGCGGAAATACTTCTGGGCCAGGACGTCGGAGGCGACCTGAGACCATTCGGCGGGGACTTCGATATCCTCGGCCTTGAAGACCACCGACCCGTCGGGGTTGCGGATCTCGCTGGTGGTTTTGCGGAACTCGATGCCGGCGTAAGGTGACTTACCTTCCACCGTGAATTGCCGACGGATACGCATGGAGACCTCCCCCAACCTATTGGTCGTTTCTGGTTTCGAGTGACCCCAACCTAATAGGGATCAATGGCTTAATTAGGGACTCGGGCCTCGACCTACTATATCTAGTGGGTGCCGCGGCGACGAGTCACAAATATAGCTTCGAGGGAGGGAGGCGGTCAACGACCTATTGTGGTTAAAACTTGTTCATCCACAATATGTTGCGGTGCAAAAGCACGGCGAAAAGCCCGCCGCTTCTGCAATACCTAAGGCTTTTGGCGGGCGCTCGGCTTCGGGAAAATAAGAATCAGTACCTAGGTTTGCGTTAGGGCCGCCAGAACGGCTTGGCGGCTTCCGAAGCCGCTTCGGCCTTCGAGAGGCCCAAATCCCGCAGAACCCACGGTTCCATCTCTTTCAATTCCCGCCGTTGCTTCGCGCGGGACTGCCACGTGGCGATTAGTGCGACAAGACCCCGCCAGAGGCCCCCGGCTTGGGCCAACGGCAGAGGGGGATCTGAGGTGGATTGGTGCAGGTTCGCGGAGGCCATGGTACGCTCCTGGGTGCAAGAAGCTTGTTGGAGCGCTGTTTTGTTAGCTTTTGGCTTTGGCCACAAAGCATCGTTTCTCGGGCAGTCATTAGAAAAATTGAGGCACAATGGCGCGCCGCCTGCCTTCCTTGAACGCATTGCGTGCCTTCGAGGCGGCCGCGCGCCATGCCAGCTTCACCAAGGCCGCGGCAGAGCTGAACGTCACCCAAGGAGCCGTCAGCCACCAGGTCAAGGCGCTGGAAGCCGACCTGGGCGTGATGTTGTTCCGCCGCCTGCATCAAAAACTGGCGCTGACACAAGCGGGCGAAGGGTATTTGCCGTCCGTGCGCGAAGGGTTCGACCGGCTGGAAGCCGGCACGGCGGAATTGCTCGCGCGCGAGCGAAACAACCTCCTGACCGTCAGCATGTCGCCCAATTTCGCCGCGAAGTGGTTCGTGCACCGCTTCGGCGGTTTCACCGAACAGCATCCCGGCATCGAACTGCGCATCACCCCATCGATCGAGCGCGTCGACTTCCAGGGCGACCATGTGGATTTGGCGATCCGCCATGGTGACGGACGCTGGCCGGAGCTTCACGTCGCGCGTCTTTGCGGCGAGGAGCTTTTTCCCGTTTGCAGTCCGCGGCTTCTCGAAGGCGGCCCGCCGTTGCGCGCGCCGGCCGACTTGCGCCACTACACGCTGTTGCACGACGAAGGCTGGCAGGATTGGCCGATCTGGCTAGAGGCCGCCGGCGTGCGCGACCTCGATACCGCCAAGGGACCGGTGCTGGCTTACAAGAGCTTGGCCATCGATGCGGCGTGCGAGGGGCGGGGCATCGCGCTGGCGCGGACGATGCTGGCGACCACGGATCTTTTATCCGGCCGGCTGGTCCGCCCGTTCGCGCTTGCCTTGCCCGCGCCCTACGCCTACCACATCGTTTGTCCCAAGCACGCGGCGGATCGTCACAAGATCGTCGCATTCCGGGAATGGATTACCGCCGAGGCGGCCTCGGATCTTGCGCGCCTCGCGGCGCTGGTCCCGGGCACACGGTGACAATGAATTAATTCGACCGTGCGGCGGGTTGTTCTAAAGTCGCCGCGCCAACCCAGCCGCGAGGCTGCGCCGACGGTGTCTCTATGATTTTAGCGTTTGTGTCGCGCCGGGGCATGATCGAGCGGGTCGAGATCGGCCCGGCCGCGATTCTGCCGACCGACGCCTTGTGGGTGGATATCCTGGACCCCAGCGCCGAGGAGCGCACCCGCGTCGAGGCCGCGTTCGGCATCGCGTTGCCGACCCATGACGAGATGCGCGAGATCGAACCGTCCAGCCGGCTCTATTCCGAGAACGGCGCGGCGTTCATGACCGCGACGGTGCTGGCCCAGGCCGACACGCCGCATCCGACCAGCGACGTGATCACCTTCATCCTCGCGCGCCGGATGTTGATTACCCTGCGCTATACCGAGCCGCGTCCATTCGCGATCTATGCCAACAAGCTTTGCCGCGCGCCGACGGAAACCGTCAACGGCGGCGAGGACGTCCTGATCGGATTGCTGGAAGCCTTCGTCGACCGCATCGCCGACGTCTTGGAACGCATCGGCGCCGATCTCGACCGGGTCAGCAAGGACATCTTCCAGGCCGGCAGCCCGTCCCCCGGGACGCAGGATTTGCAAAGCGTCATCCGCGCCCTCGGCCGGAACGAGGATCTGGCGTCCAGCACGCGCGAAAGCCTGCTGAGCCTGACGCGCATCATCCGTTTCCACGCGGCGACCTTCGAGGCCGAATCGAAGAAGGAGACCAAGGAGGTCAAGACACGCGTGCGCTCGCTCCAGCGCGACATCGATTCGCTCAACGAGCACGTGGCCTACGAATCGCACAAGATCAACTTCCTGCTCGATGCCACGCTCGGTGTCGTCAACATCGAGCAGAACCGGATCATCAAGATCTTCTCGGTGGCGGCGGTCGTCTTCCTGCCGCCCACGCTGGTGGCCAGCATCTACGGCATGAACTTCCAGTTCATGCCCGAGCTGCATTGGGAGCACGGGTATTTCGTGGCTCTGGGCCTCATGGTGCTGTCGGCCATCGTGCCGATTCTCTATTTCCGCAAGCGAAAGTGGTTGTGAACGCATGACGGACGATCAGACGATCGGCGCCATCGTCCTCGGCGTGGTCGAGGGCTTGACCGAGTTCCTGCCCGTGTCTTCCACGGGACACATGATTCTGGTCGGCGACCTGCTCGGCTTCCAGGGGCCGCCCGGGCGCGTTTTCGAAATCGTCATCCAGTTGGGCGCCATCCTGGCCATCTGTCTTCTCTATGCGGGCAAGCTGACGCGTATCGCGGTCGACCTGCCGACTTCGGCGGCGGCGCGGCGTTTCGTGTTGCTGATCTTTCTGGCGTTCCTGCCGGCGCTCGTGCTGGGCGCCACGCTGCACGGCTTCATCAAAAGCGTGCTGTTTTCCCCTTGGGTCGTCAGTGTTGCCCTGATCGTCGGCGGCATCGCCATCCTGATCATCGAGAGGATGCGCCCGGCGCCGAAATACGCGGCGATCGAGAATTTCACGCCGGCCTTCGCCTTCAAGGTGGGCCTGTGCCAGGCGGTCGCCATGATTCCCGGCGTGAGCCGTTCGGGCGCCACCATCCTCGGCGCCGTGCTGCTGGGCGCCGAGCGCCGCGCGGCGGCCGAGTTCTCCTTTATCCTGGCCATCCCCACCATGTTGGCCGCCACCGTCTACGATCTTTACAAAAACTGGGCGACGCTCGACTTCTCGGGCGGCACGATGATCCTGATCGGCTTCGTCTTCGCCTTTGTCACCGCGCTGATCGTGGTGCGTGCTTTCTTGGCCTATATCACCCGCCACGGTTTCGCGCCGTTCGGCTGGTATCGCATCGTCATCGGCTCGCTTATGCTGGTCTTCCTGTTCGCGCGTTGAGCGCGGGGTGCGGGAGGGACCGATGGCGAACGTGATGCTCACCTGGTATGCGCGCGCCGACGAGATCGCGCGCGTGAAGGCCGGACTGCCGCGCGGCACCACCGTGTTCGCGCCCAAGGCGAAACCGCATCTGTCGCGATTCGAGGTCGGTCACGACGACCTGATCAAGGCCGCGCCCAAGGCCGATGCGATCATGGGCTGGGTCGTGCCGCCGGGCATCTGGGAGGCCGCGCGGAACTTGAAGGCGCTGGCGTGGCTTCATGCCGGCTGCGACGAACTGGACTTCGCCATGCTCAAGCGGCGCGGCGTCAAGGTCGCCAATATCCGCGGCGGCAACGGCATCGCCGTGGCCGAGCATGCGATGGCGCTGCTATTGGGTATCGCCAAACGCGTCGCCCAGCGGCACCAGTGGGTGCAGGAGGCCAAGTGGCAGCCCTTCTGGCAGCCCGAGGCCATCGGCACGCTGATGGAGGGGAAGACGCTGGCCGTGATCGGCCTGGGTCAGATCGGCTCGGCCGTCGCGCGGCGCGCCAAGGCGTTCGACATGCACGTCATCGGCATGCGCCGTCATATGAAATTGGGCGGCTCCTTCGTGGACGAGGTCTATGGGCCCGAGAAGCTGCATGCCGTTCTGAAACGCGCCGATTTCGTGCTGCTCTCGGCGCCGCTCACCGGCGAGACGCTGCATATGATCGACGCCAAGGCACTGGCTGCCATGAAGCCGTCCGCGTTCCTGATCAACATCGCGCGCGGCAACATGGTCGTGGAGCAGGCGCTGTACGAGGCGCTGACCAAGAAACGGCTCGCGGGCTATGCGGCGGATGTGTGGTGGAATTACACCAATTCGTTCCCGGCCACCTACCACTATCCGGTCGTCTCGCGCACCGGGTTGCACCGGTTGCCGAACGTGCTGTGTTCGGGCGATCAGGCGTCGAACGCCGACGGCATGACCGAGCGCGAGATCGCCATGGGCACGGAAAGCCTGGCGGCCTTCTTCGCGCGCAAAACCATGCCGCGCGAAGTGGATCTCGATCTCGGCTACTGAGGCTTCGCGCCGCTACGGTTAGACCGGCCGGTCGCCGTGGATGGCGACGCGGTGCATGACGCGCCGTTGGCCGTGATAATCGTTGAGCGCATAGTGCATGGACGCGCGGTTGTCCCACATGGCGACCGAGCCCGCTTTCCAGCGGAAGCGGCACGTGAACTCGGGCCGGATCGCGTGATCGCATAGGAAGTTGAGCAGAGGCTTGCTCTCCTCGTCCGTCATGCCTTTGAAGCGCGCCGTATAGGCGCGGTTGACGAACAGGCATTTGCGCCCGGTCTCCGGGTGCGTGCGCACGACCGGGTGATCGTTTTCCTCCTGCTCCGAATTCGCGATCGAGCGGCGGATCGACGCCTCGTCGAGCTGCTCGACCTTCACCTTGTAGGCCTCCGCATAGCGCTGCGGATCGTAACCGCGCACGGAGGTATGAACCGCGCGCAAGTTCGCGATCTGCTTCTTCATCTCGTCGCTGAGCGCGTCGTAGGCCGCGTACTGGTTGGACCAGATCGTGTCGCCGCCATGGCTCGGAACCTCGCGCGCGACCAGGACCGAGCCCAGGTTCGGTTTCACGCGATAGGTCACGTCGTGATGCCAGGTCCCGCCGAAGTTGATCTTGTGGTCGTTGGCTTCCTTCACGATCTCCAGGATCTGCGGATGGCTGGCCAGGGTCTTCAACTCCAGCGGGCGGACGAAAGGCTTCAGGTCGATCTCGCCGAAGCGCCCGGCGAAGGCCAGATGGTGATCGGGCGTGATGGTCTGATCGCGGAAGAAGATCACCAGATGATCGAGCAGCGCCTGGTGGACGGTCGCGAAGGTTTCGTTGTCCATGGGCTTGGCCAGATCGACGCCGTCGATCTCGGCGCCGATATTGCCCGCGATGGGATGTATGCCGATCTTCGCCACGCCCGTCTCCTCATGCCCCATGGACCGGCCTTCATGAGGCTTCGAGTTTGGGGCATTGTCTATTTCTATCTTTCTATCGAGCGAATAGATTTCAGCTATCGAAAGGAGGCGCGATGAAACTGGACCGATTGCGCTACTTCGTCGTTTTGGCGGAGGAACTCCACTTCGGACGCGCGGCGAAACGGCTAAAGCTGTCGCAGCCCTCGCTGACCCTGCAAATCCAAAAGATTGAAGCGGAGATCGGCCTAACTCTTCTGAACCGCGGCCGCGGGCGCGCGGAGCTGACACCGGCCGGAAGGCAATTCCTCGCGGAGGCCAAGCTATCGTTGCACCATGCCGAGCAAGCGACCGTTCGCGCCAAGCAGGCGGCCAGCGGCAGCGTCGGCCGTCTATCGGTGGGCTTCACGAGCGACTACGTTCACGGCTTCCTCGCCGATCTTCTGGCGTCGTTCCATGGTGCCTATCCCGATGTCAGGGTCGACTCGCGATTCGATATCTCGACGGCGCTTTCGGAGGCCGTGGTCGAACGAAGCGTGGATGTGGCCTTTCTCAGCCCGCCGCTGCTTGCTCATCCGGCGCCGCTCAAGACGATGCCCTTGCCATCGACGCGATTCGTCGCGCTTCTCCCTCACGGTCATCGCCATGCTCGCGCCAAGCGGATCGGGCTGCGCGCGTTACAAGGAGACCGTTTTATTCTAGCGCCGGTCGTGGCTTGGACGGGTTTCTATCAGCAGATCGGCCGCCTGTTCGACGAGGCGGGTTTCGTACCCAACACCGTCCACCAGGTGATGGGGCCAGCTATGATCGAGAACTTGGTCGCGGCCGGCGTCGGGGTTTCGCTGGTCAGCGAAACTTCGGCCGAGGCACGGGGGAGCAAGGTTGCCGTCGCGGAACTGGACAGCGCCTACGCCGAGTTGTCGCAGGCGGCCGTATGGCACGAGCGGAACGATTCGCCGGTGCTCAACAGCTTCCTTGCGCTCCTTGAGATTCATGCCGGCCGATCTAGGCACCGAAGTTCGCGTCGAACGCCGGCGCCACTTCGCGCGCGAAGCGCGCCAGCAAATCGTGACGCAGGGCGCGTGGCACGCCGTAGGTCGCGACGTGGATGATGAAGCTGTCGAAACCGATCTCGATATAGCGCTCTAACTGCTTGGCCGCCGTCTTGGCCGTGCCGCAGAGCTGCAGATCGATCCACGGGTCCATCTGGGCCGGGTCGGCCATTTTCTTCAAGTTGCCGAAGAACTTGCTGAATTGCTCGTAGCCTTTTACGTCCTTGTAGAAATCCTTGTCCGCCTCATAGTGCCGCGCCTGAAGCGCGAAGAATTGCGGCACGTGCGTTTTCGCGATTTTGCGCGCCTCTTCGTCCGTGTCGGCCAGATAGGCGTGGATCATGATGGTCTTGCGCCTGCCCGCGTTTCCGCCGCGCGAGCGCGTGACTTGGCCCCAGGTTTCCAGGACGTTTTTCTGAATATGCAGCGGAAAGTTGGCCACGACCAACGGCGGCAGGCCCAGCTCGCCCATCACGCCCGCGCTCTGCGGGCTGCCGATCGCGCCGTAGATGTTGATCCGGTCGCGGTTGGCGTCCGGCCGCATCTTCACTTTGCGGCCCATCTCCAGGAACTTCCCCCGGTATTGGAACGGCTCGCCGGAATGAGCCAACCGCAGCACGTCGATGGTCTCGATATAGCGCTCGCGCGCCTCTTCCTGGTCGACACCCCAGGCGTCGTATTCGAGCTTGGCCGTGCCGCGCCCGATGCCGAGATGCAGCGGCCCCTCGGACAGGAGCGACAGCATGGCGATCTCCTCGGCGAAACGGACCGGGTGATACCAGGGCGAGACCAGCACGCAGGTGCCGAGGCCGAGCCCCGGCACGCGCGCCGCGATATGCGCCATGAAAAGGAGCGGGGAGGGGGTGGGGAAATAGTCGGTGAAATGATGCTCGAAGAACCAAGCCGCTTCGTAGCCCAGGCGATGGCCGAAGGCGCAATCGTGGATCACTTCCTGATACAGACGGTCGTCCGGCGTGCCTGGCAACTCCACCGGCGCGACGCCGAAGCCGAAATGGACGCTACCCTGGCTCATGCTGCCTCCCGGTCGGGCCGGTCGACAGTCTCGGGTAATCGCTTGGGGCCGTCCATCCGCCCTATCCCCGGGGGTGGCCAGGTGATAATCTTGAGGTCTCGGACCTGACCTGTGGGGTGTCCGATGAGAGCATGGACCGGTTTCGGCGTGTTCTTGGCGTTCACCGCCTCTCTATGGGCGGCCGGTGCGAACGCGCAATCGTACCTTTCCCTATGCGCCGAAACCCCTCACGAACAGACCGCGCAATGCCAAGGGCTGAAGACGGCCGACGCGCGTTATAAGAAAGCGCGCGACGCGGTGCCCATCACTTCGGTGATGGCGCTGCAAATTGGGCCGGATATCGCCGAGGGCGCCTGCACGGGGCGGCTGCCGTCCGGTTACAGCAATGCGTTCAATCAATTGAAAGATACGCCCGAATGCGTCGAGTTGCGCGAGGCCAAGGCCGACCGCATGCGCTTCATCGCGGCGGTGCAGGCGCTGGTGGGCGACGGCGAGGCGCTGGTCGCGGGCTCGGTTCTCCCGGTCCTGCGTGTCAATTCGGAGCATGTCGCCGTGGTCGGCAAGCCCCAGCGCATCGAAGGCCAGGTCGGGTTCGACGCCAGCGTTCCGCGCCTGAAGATCAACGGTCAGCCGGCGACCTTGTTCGAGTTGCGTCCCGGCGAGCGCGGCGTGGCCCGTCACAGCTATGGCTTCCGTATCGACGTGCCGACGGACAAGGAAGGCACGCATATCTATACGCTGGAGGCTTGCGACGCGGCCGGTACCTGCCTGGGCAAGGATGTCGTCGCGCGTGTTCTGGAAACCGACGCGCCCGTGTCCAAGGGGCGCAACTATGCGCTCATCATCGGCAACGACGACTATAAGGCGTTGCCCAAGCTGAAGACGGCTGTGGCCGACGCCAAGGCCGTGGCCGGCGTCTTGAAGACCCGTTACGCCTTTGACGACAAGACGGTGAAGCTGTTGATCAACGCCGACCGCGCCACGACCTTGCGTGAACTCGCGCGGTTGCGCCGGACGCTCGGGGCCGATGACCGCCTGCTCGTTTACTATGCCGGTCACGGCCAGATCGACCAGGCAGCCAATGAAGGCTTCTGGTTGCCCGTGGATGCCGTAGCCGATGGCGACGATACGTGGATATCGAACAGTGATCTGCGCCGGAACCTGCGCGCCATGGCCGCGCGCCACGTGCTGATTGTCGCCGATTCCTGCTTCTCCGGAACGCTGACGCGCGCGGCGCCGGACATGCGTAACGGCATTGATCAGGCAAAGGGGACTGACCGTTACTTCGCCGGCATCGACAGCAAATTCTCGCGCAAGGTGATTACTTCGGGCGGCTTCGAGCCGGTGGCCGATTCCGGATCGGGCCAGCATTCCGTGTTCGCCCAGTACTTCCTGCGGGCGCTCAACGAGAACACCTTGCCTTATGTCACCTCGTTCGAACTTTTCAATTCGCTGGCGCGCGCGGTGACCAACAATTCCGAGCAGCGGCCGGAATACGGCATCATCGCCCAGGCAGGCGATGAAGGCGCCGGCGACTTCATGTTCATTCTGAAGAACTAGCTGGGCCGCCAGACAATCACCCGGATCGGCGTGGGCTTGCCGCCGGACGCGGGATTGTTCACCTGCGGGCAGTTGGAGATCGCCGCGATCACGTCCATATCGGCGCGCAGGTCGACGTAATCGCCGGGCTTTGACAGCGAATCCTCGAAGACCAGATCGGCCAATGCATTGCCTTGGCGTACGGGCACGTTCGAGAAAAAATTGAGGTTCGGCACGATATCGCGCCGGCCAAGGCCGAAGCGGGCCAGGACAGCCAGGAAATTCTCGCGGCAGCCGGGGACGTTCGGCACGTCATAGAGCATGCGGTTGGACGGCGCGCTACAACAGCCCCCGATCGTGTCGTGATGGCCGACCGTATCGTCCACCATGGTCATCAGCGGCCGCGCGATGTCGGAATAGAAGCTGTGGCCCTTGGTGAGGGCCAGCGTGCGCGCTTTCTTGATCGTGTTCGGCGCGTGATAGCGCTCCAGCGGGTCTTCCGCGTTGTAGCACAGGAAATCCACGCCCTGTTTCCCCTCAAGGTCGACGATGCGCAGAACATGGCCGCCGGGCACCACCGCGCCCCAGTTGCCGCCGGACGGGATCATGTCGTCGCTGACGATGCTGCCAGGCGGTGCGCCGGTTGAAGCCATTCCCGCTCTCCTTTTTTGCCCCAAGCTCAGCATGCTGGCTCGGCGCGCGTGGCGGCAAGCGGAACGGCGAGCGGATTTTATTGCACTGCAACAAAGCCTTACCGGTCGGGCCGCCACATTTTTGCCAAAATTTTCCTTGTGTTCGCCAGACACGGCCGTAGCATTTGGGCCGGCCCCACAGTGGCTCGGAGAAGCATTTCCGGCCGTCTAGCGATCTGGATATCCCCGACATTGTGAAGCTGAAAGACCCGCGGTGTCGCCGCGGGACGTAGCAATTGCGAGAAGGACGTTTTTAAAATGCCGAGCGGTACCGTCAAATGGTTCAACGCCACCAAAGGTTACGGTTTCATCCAGCCCGACAATGGCGGTAAGGACGTGTTCGTTCACGTGACCGCGCTTGAGAGTTCGGGCATGAAAAGCCTGAACGAAGGACAGCGGGTGAATTTCGAGGTTATGTCCGACCGGCGCGGCGAGAAGGCCACGACGCTCACTCTCGCCGATTGAGCGGCGCCGGGCCGCGTCCAGCGGCTTGGTGAAAGTTGCCGGCGCCGGGTCCGTATCGAAGTGCAAGCAAGGCCGCTTGACCGGCGCGGCCTTTCCATCTTCTTTCCCTCGACTCCCCCAACATGAAGGAGCCGGCCATGGCCGCGCACCCGCTTGCGCCGTTGCTCAGCCCTAAAACGATCGCCATCGTGGGGGCATCCGAACGGCCGGGCTCTGCGGGCAACAATGCCATCCGCGAGGCGCTGCGCGGCGGCTTCAGCGGCAAGCTTTTCCCCGTCAACCCGCGCTACAAGGAGATCGACGGGATTCCGTGCTTCCCCTCGTTGCGGGACCTGCCTGACCGGCCCGACCTGGCCATTCTCCTGCTCTCGAACGACAAGCTGGAAGCCGGGCTGTCCGAAGCCATCGCGGCGGGCGCCAAGGGCGCGGTCATTCTCGATAGCTGCTTCCTGCCGAATGACACCGACCCGCCGCTGACCGCGCGTTTGGCGCGCATGGCCAATGAGGCGGGTCTCAAGATCAATGGCGGCAATTGCACGGGTTTCATGAATTTCGAGGCGCGGGTGCGCGCCTGCGCCTTTCCGCCCAGCCATAACATGGAAGCTGGCAATGTTACCTTCATCTCCCATTCCGGCTCGACCTATGGCGGCTTCACGCGCAACGAGCGGCGCCTGCGTTTCAACCTGATCGTGGCGCCGGGGCAGGAGCTGACCACCACGGCCGCGCAATACATGGACTACGCGCTCGAGATGGAAACGACGCGCGCGATCGGCTTGATGCTGGAACAGGTGCGTGACCCCGACACGTTCCGGGCCTCGCTGGAAAAGGCGGCCAAGCGTGACATTCCGGTCGTGGCCATCAAGCTGGCCCGAAGCGAATACGGCAAGAAACTCGCGCTCTCGCATTCCGGCGCCTTGGCCGGCAATGCCGCGGCCTACGATGCGCTGTTCGACCGCTATGGCGTCATCCGGGCCGAAGACATCGACGAGATGGTCGGCACGCTGATGATCTTTGGCGAAGGCAAGCGCGCGAAGAAGGGCGGCTTGGCGGCCGTGCACGATTCGGGCGGCGAGCGCGAACTGGCCGTCGACACGGCGGAGCAGATGGGCGTGCCCTACGCGCAGATCTCACCGCCTACGGTCGCCCGCCTGCGCAAGCAATTGGCGCCCGCCTTGGCGCCGGTCAATCCAGTCGATTTCTACAGCACGCCGCATACGGCGCATGATGATTTGAAGGAAAGCATGCGTGCGTTGCTGGACGACGAGGACAGCGCGCTCGGCATGTTCTTCGGCAACATGGTCTCGATCTTTCCGGCCTATGAAGACGCCGGCAATGTGATGGTCGAGTTGGCGAACAGTCAGGATAAGCCGGTGGCGATCGGCTGCATGTTCGCGGCCTCGGACCATGGCGATATCGGCGTGCGTACCTCGAAGCTGGGCGTTCCGGTGATCTATGGTGCGGTGCCGGCCTTGAAGGCGGCGCAGAACCTGATGCGTCACCGCGACATGCGCGCGCGTCCGCCGGTTGGGCCAGCGCCTGCGGTGCCGGAAACGGCCGTGAAGAAATGGCGCGCGCGGCTGGAGAAGGGCGGCGCGCTGGACGAGGGCGAAAGCCTGGCACTGCTATCGGATTTCGGCGTGCCCGTGCAGCCGCACAAGATCGTCGAGACCGAGAAGGACGCGCTCGCCGCGGCGGATGCGCTCGGTTATCCGGCGGTGCTCAAGACCGCCATGCCCGGCATTCTGCACAAGTCCGACAAGGGTGGCGTGAAGCTGCGCCTGGCGGACAAGCAAGCCGTGGCCGCGGCCTATGCCGAACTTTCGCGCAACCTGGGGCCGCGTGTCCTGGTTGCCAAGATGGCCGACCCCGGCGTGGAAACAGTTTTGGGCGTCGTCAATGACGAGGCGTTCGGTCCGCTGATCATGGCAGGGACGGGCGGCATCCTGGTCGAGGTGCTGAAAGACGTGCGCTTCGCGCTGGCGCCGTTCGACGCGGTCACCGCGCGGCGCGTGATCGACGGGCTGAAGGTGAAGCCGCTGCTCGACGGCGTTCGCGGGCAGAAGCCTGCTGACATGGCCAGCTTCGCCGATGCGCTGTCGCGTCTGTCGGGTTTGGCCACGGCGCTCAAGGATGTGCTGGCGGAAATCGACGTGAATCCGTTTCTCGTCGGGCCCAAGGGCGCGGTCGCGCTCGACGCGCTGGTGGTGCCGAGGAAGAAAACGTGAGCCGGCCTAGGTAACGATCGGCGGGCCCTTCAGCTCGACCGTGTTGCCGTCGGGGTCCTGCAGATAGATCGAGGGGCCGAAACCGCCCGCGCCATAGCGGGTCTCGGTTGGGCCGGCTTGAATGCCGTGCTGAGCCAAGTGCTTGCGCAGCGCGGCGTCGTTGAAGCGCTCGATGGCCAAGCAGAAATGGTCCATGTTCCGGCCTTCCCGCCCGGGCGCCGCGCCGCCCGCGGCGCCGAGCGGGCCGTCCAGCGTGACCAGATCGATCAACGTTTGGCCGGCCCGAAGCTGGATCAGACCGATATCGTCCCGCCGCCGTTCCACGGTGCAGTTCAAGACATCGCAATAGAATCGAATCATGCGGTCCGCGTTGTCGGTGCGGAGCACGAGATGATCGAGGCCCTTGAGGCGAATCGGCGGCGCCATGCGGGCAGATTGCCGTAAAAGCCGGAGGCGGCAAAGGCCTAGGGTCTAGGCAAAAGCACTGGCAGGTATTCCGCCGTGGCGTCGCCCAGCAGGTCGCGCTCCATGCGGTATTCCCGGTCGAAAAAAGCGACGCCAATGGCGCGGTCCAGCAGGATCGTGCCCAGCAGGTCGAGCGCTTTGGACTCCTCGAAGACGCTTTCGGCATAGATCAGCCGCTTGCCGTCGGCCTCCGAACCCATGACACGTCGAAAATAGGAATACTGTAGGTTGTCGACGCGTGCTTGGCGCACGCCGAGCACGACGACATAGGCGCGTGACCAGGCGTCCTCGCCAAGATCGGCGCGAAAGCGCCGCGTTGCCCGGTCGAGCCCGTCGAGCTGCGCGCGCGCGGCTTCGCGCGCGGCCGACATCACGGCGGGTTCCAGACTGCGGGCTAGCACCGTCACCGCCACGGGATCGAAGCGCCGAGTGATGCGCGTTTGGTCAATCAGCAGAAGCGACGACGAAATGATGGTGTCGAGCGTCGGCCGCAGATCGGTCGGGATTTCGAGCGCGGGCAGAGCATCGCGGGCCGCGACGATCAGAGCGCGGTATTCCTCCAGCGCGCGCAGCCCGTCCGGCGGCAGCTTCTTGTCGCCGTATCGCGACGACATCACGAACAGCGTCAGCGGAATATGGGAGATGGATTTCAACCGATGATAGAGCGGTGGGGTAAACGGCTCCTCGCGGCGCTCGCCTTTGTGCAATAGGACCAGTGTCTCGAACTCGGCCAGAATGATCGGATCGGTACGTCCGAGCGTGGCGGCGCGCGAATCGCCATAGTGCGAACGGAAGGCCGCGTTGAGCCGGTCGAGCGCTTGCGAGTCCGCGCTTTGGGCGGCGGCCGGGGTGACGAAGCCGGCCAAGCCGGCGCACAAGAGAAGCGCGGCCAAGCCGGCGCGGACGCGTGTCATGAATTGCCCTCCGATACGGGAAGCTCCGCTCGTCTTGCCACTTTCGCGAGGCGGCGCGCAATATGCCGAATGGCATGAAAGCAGGGGGACGTCATGGCGCCTGAGGCAGTGCAGAAGCCGAGCGGCGTGGCCGCGGGTTCGAACCGCACCGTCGCGCACTTGGTGCTGGCCGCGCTCAAGCGTCACGGCGTGGAGGTGTTGATCGGCCAAAGCGCGCCGACCCGTCTGTTCCTCCTGGGGCCCGAATACGGCATTAAACCCGTGATGATGCGCACCGAGAAGGCCGGTGCGATGATCGCCGACGGCTATGCCCGGATCGCGCGCAAGGTGGCCGTGGTGACCGCCATCGCAGGGCCCGGCGCGGCGTTGCTGGTGCCGGGCTTGGGCGAAGCCTTCAAGGCTTCGATCCCCGTCGTGGCCTTCGTGCAGGACGTGCCGCGCAGCCAGACCGACAAGAATCCTTCCCAGGAATTCGACCATCTCGACCTGTTCAAGCCCTGCGCCAAGTTCGTGCGCCGGGTGGACCGCGCCGATCGCGTCGAAGACTATATCGACATGGCTTTCGCGGTCGCGTCCAGCGGAAGGCCCGGCCCGGTCGTGCTCATGCTGCCGCCCGATCTGTTCGAGGATGCGGCGCCGCCGTCGGGCAAGCGCGTGGCCTCGCTCGGTTCCTATCCCATCGATCGCATGCTGGCCGATCCGCAGGCTATCGAGGCCGCGGCGGAGCTGATTGCTTCGGCGAAGAGCCCCATCGTCGTCGCGGGCGGCGGCGTGCACGTTTCGGAAGCCTATGACCAGCTGGCTCGGTTGCAAGAGGTGGCCTGCCTGCCCGTCGCGACCACCACCATGGGCAAGGGTGCCGTGGCCGAGACGCATCCGCTGTCGCTTGGCGTGGTCGGTTACGTCATGGGCAAGCGTGCCTCCAGCCGGCCGCACAAGCCTATCATCCAACGTGCCGACCTGGTCTTTCTGATCGGCAATCGTACCAACCAGAACGGCACCGACGGCTGGTCGCTTTTCCCCAAGGACGCCAAGTTCATCCACCTGGATATCGATTCGCTGGAAGTGGGGCGCAACTACGAGGCCGCGGTCCGCCTCGTGGGCGACGCCAAGCTGACGCTGCACGCGCTCAACACCGCGCTGGAGCGGCGCAATCTCAAGACCCGCGAAGCCGCGCGCGCAGGATTGGAAAAGGAGATCGCCAAGGGGCGCGAGGAGTATCTGCGCGAGACGGCCAGCGTGCGCGAGAGCAAGGGGGCGCCCATCCGCCCCGAACGTGTCCTGATGGAAATGGCCAAGGTGATCACGCCGGAGACCATCGTGATCGGCGACGCCAGCTATTCCACCATCTGGGTCGCAAACTATCTGCGCGCGCAACGCGGCGGCCAACGTTTCATCACGCCGCGCGGCCTGGCGGGCATCGGCTGGGGTTTCCCGCTTGCGCTCGGCGCAAAGCTGGCCGCGCCCGACCGGCCGGTTCTCTATCTTGGTGGCGATGGCGCCTTCGCCCATGCCTGGGCGGAGCTGGAAACGGCGCGCAGGCACGGCATCCGCCTGACCGCCGTGATCCTGAACAACCAGGTGCTGGGTTACGAGAAGGACGCCGAAGACGTGCATTTCGGCCAGCATACCGACGGCTGCCATTTCGAGGCCGTCGATCACGCGGCCATCGCGCGTGCGTGCGGCTGGAACGGCGTGAGAATTGAGAGCGCGGCAGAATTGCTGCCCGCTCTACAGGCTGCGCTGACTTCCGATCGGCAGACGCTGCTCGACGTGGTGGCGGACCCGGCGGCCTATCCGCCGCTCACCTCCTTCGACGGCAAGCTGCCCGACGTGGATTGACCGAAACAACAAAAGGCATTGGGAGAGAGAGCAATGAAACAATTCGACGGCAAAGTCGCGATGATCACGGGCTCGGGCAGCGGCATCGGCCGCGCAACCGCGCTGATCATGGCCGATCGCGGCGCTGATCTCGTGATCCAAGACGTCAACGAGAAGGGCGCGAACGAGACGGCCGAGAAGGTGCAGGCATTGGGCCGTAAGGCCAAGGTCTGGGTTGCCGACGTCGCGAACGTCGCCGCCATGAAGAAGGTGGTGGCCGAGGCCGAGAAGCATTTCGGCAAGATCGACGTGCTGGTGAACAACGCCGGCGTGGCGTCCGACCGTTGCCCCATCGAGGAGGTGACGGAGGCCATGTTCGAGCGCTCGATGTCGATCCACGTGAAAGGCACGATGTTCACGACTCAGGCCGTGATCCCGGGTATGAAGCAGCGCCGCTACGGCAAGATCGTGAACATCTCCTCGATCCAGGGCACGGTCGGTTCGCCCAACGGCGCGACCTACAACGGCGCCAAGGGCGCCGTGCTGGCCATGGCGAAAGGCTGGGCCAAGGAATTCGCGCCCTGGAACATCGCCGTCAACGTGGTGGCGCCCGGCC
>CADEGL010000065.1:0-10466 GCA_902826885.1 uncultured Alphaproteobacteria bacterium
TGAACGGCTTGTAGAGCCCCTCGCCGAAGGCCTTCTCGAACGGACCGCCCGGATCACGAACGGTGATCGTCACGGCCGCGCGCGTCTTGCGCGGCGCAAGCACGGTCGGGAACGCGAGCGCGGCTGCGCCGAGGCTCGCGGACTTCAATACGGTGCGGCGATTGAACCGCCCAGCAACCAAGTTCTTCGTCATTTCCGCATTAACTCCCATTGATGTTTCGGCCCGGCAATTAGCACCGGCCCGCCGCCCCCGCCGCCGCCCCGGAAGGCAAGCAACGGCCACCACCGCCGGCCATCCATCCCCTTCCGGGGAATGAAGGCGCGGCGGTGCCGATCTCCTAAATTCCTTTGAAACGCACTGGATCGCCGAAGGTCTTAGGTCAGCATCCACTGGTTGAAGCGCTCGAGCACCTTTTCCTGCACGGTGCCCCACCACGCCGCGTCGATCCGGTACATCTGCTTGAAGTTGTCCGGGAAGGTCGGCAGCAGCGCGGCGCGCTTCGGATCGATGTGCTTGAACGCGCCAGGATTGGGCGGACCATAAGCCAGGAACGGCGTATAGGCTGCTTGGCGATCCGCGCGAGAGCAAAACGAGATGAACTTGCGCGCAAGCTCGATCTTCGGCGCGCCCTTCGGAATGCACCAGCCTTCGTAGGCCCACAATCCCTGATTCCAAGAGATCGCGACCGGCCCACCATCGTCGATGGCGGCCTGGGCCCGACCGTTCCAGGTCGCGCACATGTCGACCTCGCCGGTCTTGAGCATTTGCGACGTCTGAGCGCCGCCGGTCCACCAAATGGCTACGTCCTTCTTAAGCTTGGCGAGACTGTTGAAGGCGCGGTCTATATCGAGCGGATACAGCTTGTCGCCCGGCACGCCATCGGCCAACAGGGCTTCTTCTAGCGTATCGTGCGGATACTTTCGCATCCCCCGTCGGCCAGGGATGCCCTTGACGTCCCACATGTCCTTCCAGCCGCCGGTCGGCGCCTTGGCTTTAGAGGGATAGTAGTCGGTACGGTATGCCAGCACGGTGGAATACACGTCGCTGCCAACCATCGTCGACGTGCGGAATTCCTTCGGGATCTCCGCTACGGCGGGATCGTTGTCCAGCTTCAGCTCTTCCAGAAAATTTTGAGTGCGCAACGTTTCTTGGGTGGAATAGCCCAGGATCGTGCAATCCCATTGATAGGCCTTCGTCTCGACCATGCCCTTGATCAGCGCGACGGGCTCGTGTTGCCCGGCCACGCCGACGATCTCGATACCCGTCTCCTTGGTGAAGGGCTTGTAGAAAGCCTCTTGGAAAGCCTTCTCGAACGGCCCGCCGGGATCACGAACCACGAGCTTTTCGGCAGCCCTCGCCTTGCGCGGCGTCAACACCGCCGGGAATGCCAGAACAGTCGCGCCGACACCGGCGCCTTTGAGCACGTCGCGGCGCTTCACGGCGCCGGTAGGCTTCGCTCTGTTCTTCTTCATGCTTCTCTCCCCGCTCACGATCTCAGATTGAAGGCGCTCTTCGTCGTCACGCCGTCACGAGAGTGTCACAGCGTGTCGCGCGATTGCGCCTTTTGTTTGTCGTGCTCCCCCGAGCCGCAGTGGAACGCAGTAGGTATCTACACTCAGGCCCGCTTTTTCGCGCGATCCTCGAAAAACTTCGCCATGAAACGCTGCGGCTCGCCGGACGCGTAAGCTTCGCCCTGAATGCGCTTGCCAGACTTGCAGGCGTCGTCGAAGGCAGGCTGCGTTACTTCGCGGAAACGCTTCTTGTTGAGCTTCATCGCGATGCTCGGCTTACCCGCCAGCTGCTTCGCGATCTCGAGCGCCTTCGGCATGACCTGATTCTGCGGCACCATGTAGTGCAGGATACCGATGCGATGGCATTCATCGGCGTTCATCATGCGGCCGGTGAGCGTCAACTCGACCGTACGCGAGAGCCCCAAGCGCTCGTTCATCATCCAAGGCCCCATGACCGAGGGGATGCCCGAATTGATCTCGGGCTGGCCCATGCGCACGCCGGCATGACCGATACGGATGTCGCACAGCAACGTGACCTGGAAGGCCGAGCCCGCAGCAACGCCGTTCAGCGCCGCGATCATCGGCTTATCGACCTCGCGCATGGTCGTATAGAACACGCGCCAGGAATCGAGCCACTCACTGCCCTGCGCGCCACCCTGGGCACCACCCACGAACTGCTTGGTCTCTTCCAGATCCTGGCCGGCCGAGAAGGCGCGGTCGCCCGAGCCGGTCACGATCACCGCACCGACAGACGAGTCGTTGTTCGCATCGATAAAGGCCTGACGCAGCTCGTCGCGCATAGGCTTGTGCCACGCGTTGAGCTTTTCGGGACGATTCAGCGTGATGACCGCGACATCGCCGTTGCGTTCGACCTTGATGAATTCAGGCATGATTTCCCCACCGTAACGGCGCCAGCCAATAGGGCCGGCGCACCAGCATTTTTCCCATACCGGCCTTGCTTTGCCAGCGCTATCATCGTATTGAATGACAATACGAGATATTATAGTTTGATACAAACACGCACCCCTTCCGCAAGTCAACGAATCGCGCCCTGAACGGCGCGCGCCCTTCATATCGCGAGAAACGGAGCCCATGCGCCACGCCAGCCCCCAGCCAGCCGTCGCCGTTCCGCCTATCCGCACACCGCGCGTCGGCCGCGATTCGCCGCTGTTCGTCGGCTCGCTCGAAAAGGGACTGCGAGTTTTCTCTGCTTTCGACGATGCGCACCGCGCCCTGCGCCTGACCGAGATCGCCGCCGTCACGGGCCTGGACAAAAGCGCGGCGCAGCGCTTCACCCACACGCTGCACGAATTGGGGTATCTGCGGAAAGATCCGAAGACAAAGCATTACCGGCTTGCGCCCAAGGTGCTGGAACTGGGCTTCACCTATCTGCGCACCGACAACCTGGTTGAGCGCGCCACGCCATATCTTCTGGAAGCGCACAAGCGCACGGAAGAAACCGTCAACCTGACCGAGTTGGATGGCACCGATATCGTCTATGTCGCGCGCGTGCCGAGCCGCCACCAAATCACCTTCGACGTCGTGCTGGGCACTTCTCTGCCCGCCTACTGCACGGCTCCCGGCCGCGCCATGCTGGCCTTCATGCCGGACGAGCAATCGCGTTCCATTGCCGAGCGCTCCAATCGCATCGCCTATACGGACAAAACGATTACCGATTTGAACGCGCTGGCGGCCGTGCATGCGCGTGCACGGCGCGACGGTTACGCGCTCGTCAGCGAGGAATTTTCACCGGGCGAGATTTCAATCGCGGCACCCGTGCTCGATTTCGCGCGCCAGCCCATCGCCGCCGTCAATATGGCGGTGCCGATGTCGCGTTGGACGCTGCAGATGATTGAGCGGAAGCTGGTGCCCGTGCTGATGGAAACGGCCCAAGCCATCGCCCGCAGCGAGGGCGGTCCGACCGGCCTGCCGCCGTTGCGCCGCACGCGCCTGCCCCAGACGAAGCGCGCGCGCTGACGCGGCCGTCAGGCCAGAAGCGCGGCCAGCAACGGCACCAAGAACGCCGTCGCCAGGCCGTTCAGCCCCATCGCGATTCCCGCGAACGTTCCCGCCACGTCGTTGACCTGGAACGCACGTGCCGTACCGATGCCGTGCGCCGTCAACCCGACCGCGAAGCCGCGCGCGGGCCACTCGCGGATGCCCAATAGGTTCAGCACCGGCTTCGCGATCATGGCGCCCGTGATGCCGGTCAGAATGACCAGTACCGCCGTGAGCGAGGGCACGCCACCGATCTGCTCCGAGATGCCCATGGCGATGGGCGCCGTCACCGACTTGGGCGCCAAGGACAGAAGCGTTTCCTTGCTAGCGCCCAGCGCATAGGCGATGCCGACGACGGAAGCAGCGGCCGTGATCGATCCCGCCAGAAGCGCGGCGGCCATGGGCAGGAGATTGCGCCGCACGACGGCGAAGTTGAGATGCAGCGGCACGGCGATGGCAACGGTCGCGGGCCCCAACAGAAAATGCACGAACTGCGCCCCGTCGAAATACGTCTGATAGTCGGTTCCGCTCGCGACCAGCACGGCGACCAAGACCGCGACGGAAACGGCCACGGGATTGACCAGCGGATTCTGGCCCGCGCGCTGATAGAGCCAGAAGGCGGCGACATAAGCCGCCAACGTCGCCGTCAGCCAAAGGAGCGGCGTCGCGCTGAGATAGACCCAAGCGTCGCCGAAGCGCGGCATCATGGCGCGCCCTTTCCCGCATCGCTCCAGCGCGCGACCCATTGGAAGACCACGGCCGTCACCGCGATGGTGAGCACCGCGCTCGCCAGCAATGCGACCGCGATGGCCAGCCATTCCGATTCGATGCGCGCGGCGTGGACCATGACGCCGACCCCCGCGGGCACGAACAGAAGCGAGAGGTGGCGCAGGATCGTTTGGGCCGTCTCGCGCAACGCCTCGGGCATCGCACCACGCGCGGCGCAAAGAACGAACAGCAGGACCAGGCCTAACACGGGTCCCGGTACCGGCAAACCGGAAAGCCGCGCCAGCAGTTCGCCCGCGAGCTGGCAGAGAAGCAAAAGGGTGAGGGCCCCGATCACGGCCGGATCATAGCATCGCCGTGCGTCCGGCTAGAGCGGCAGAAGCGTGCCTTTGCCGGACTTCAGCGCGCCTTCGTAAATCGCGCCCGCCACCGCCACGTCGCCAAGCGCCAAACCCGAGAAGATCAGGCCCGTGCGTTGCCGGTCATCGGTACGCGCCTTGATCTTTCCCGAGGCCAGGTCGGCCAGTTCCGCGCCGAACGGCTTCAGATAGCCGAGCCGGCCCAACTTCACGTTCTCGGCGCTCTGGGCATGGTCGTCGGTCGCCATCAAGTCGAATTCGTCGCCTTTGCTCCAATCGACTGTGCGGCCGATATCCAGGAGTCCGGCATAGGAGCCGGGCGAGAACCAGGCCGGATCTATGAAGGGTTTCGGAAGCGTGGCGCCCTGGGGCGCGCTGGAGATGACGATATCCATCCCCTCCACCGCCTGGCGCGGATCGGTCACGACCGTCGTTTCCAGCCCTTGCGCGCGCGCTTCGGCGGCAAAGGCCTCCGCCGTCTCCTTCCGCCGGCTGTAGGCGAAGGCGCGCTTCAACGGGAAATGCGCGCGGAAGGTCAGGAGATGGCTGCGCGCCTGCACGCCGCAGGCAATGAAACCGATCGTCTCGCTGTTCTTCTTCGCCAGATAGCGCCCGCCGACCAGCGTGATCGCCGCCGTGCGGTGCGAGGTGATCCAACGCCCGCTCAGGATACAGAGCGGCAGACCCGTGTTGCGGTCGGACAGGACGATCATCGGGCTGATGGCGGGCACGCCACGCGCCTCGTTGCCGACGACCGTGCCGCCCCACTTCACCGCGGCATAGGCGGGTTTCTCCATCACGCCGGCCATGGCCAGGAAGAAGCGGTCGGGATCGGGAAAGATGCCCGTCTTGGGCCGCGTCACCGCCCGGCCCGCCGCTTTCTCGCGCAGCATGAAGTCGACCGAATCGCCGAGCGCGCGCGGGCCCACGCCCGCGGCCTCGATGTCGGCGTCGGAGAGGTAGAGGATGTCGCGGCCGGGCTGCATTCTCAAAGCGGCAGAACGGTGCCTTTGCCCGCCTTGAGCGCGCCCTCGTAGATGGCGGCGGCCACCGCCACGTCCGCCAGCGCCATGCCGGAGAAGATCAGTGCCGTGCGCTGCTTGTCGTCGGTGCGCGCCTTCTTGGCGCCCGAGGCGAATTCCGCCAATTCGGCGTGAAACTTGCCGGTGTATTTCAGACGGCCGCTCTTGATGTGCTCGGCGCTCTGAACGTGATCGTCGGTCGCCATCACGTCGGTCGCGTCCGGTCTGTCCCACATGACCGCGCGGCCGATATCGAGGAGGCCAGCGTAGGAGCCCGGCGAGAACCAGGCCGGATCGATGAAGGGCTTCAGGTTCGGACCCTCCGGCACGCTGGAGATCACGATGTCGATGCCTTCGACCGCCTCGCGCGGCTCGCTCACGACCTTGGCTTCCAACCCCTGCTCGCGCACCTCCTTGGCGAAGGCTTCGGCCGTCTCCTTACGGCGGCTATAGGCCATGACGCGCTTGATCGGGAAATGTGCGCGAAAGGCCAGGAGATGGCTGCGCGCCTGCACGCCGCAGGCGATGAAGCCGATCGTCTCGCTGTCCTTGCGTGCGAGGTAACGTCCGCCGACCAGCGTGATGGCCGCCGTGCGGTGGGTGGTGATCCATTTGCCGTCCAGGATCGAGACCGGCAATCCGGTCGCACGATCCGACAGCACGATCATTGGACTGATGCTGGGCAGACTCTTGGCGTCGTTGTCGTGGACGACTCCCGTCCATTTCACGGCCGCGTAGGCGGGCTTCTCCAGCACGCCGGCCATGGCCAGGAAGAACCGGCCTTGCTCGGGGAAGATGCCGACCTTGGGCGCCGTCTCTGCCCGGCCGGACGCCTTCTCGCGCAACATCGTCTCGACGGAATCGCCGAGCGCGCGCGGGCCTACATCGGCCGCCGCGATGTCGGCGTCGGAAAGGAAGAGGATTTCCTGTCCCACTTTCATGGCGCCTCTCCCTCCTACAACTTCAGCACGCGGCCGATGCCTTTGGCGCGGGCGATCTCGTAGACCAAGCCGCCCACGGCCACGTCGGCCAATCCGACGCCGCCGAACATCAGCGCCGTGCGGTCTTTGTCGGATTTACGCCCGTTCACCTTGCCTGCGACCAAATCGGCCACTTCACCGGCATAGGGTTTGGGATAGGTCAGCTTCTCGGTCACGGCCTGGGCCAGATCGTCGGTCACGACGCAGTCGAGCGCCGTGAGCGTCTCGCCCTTCCAGGGATGGCCGAGATCGACGATGGCCGCATACGACCCCGGCGCGAGCCACGCGCCGTCGAAGGTCCGCTCCGGCTTCGGCACCACGGGCACCGAGGTCACCACGATATCCATGCCCTCCATGGCCGCCTTGGGCGAATCGACCGCTGTCGCTTCCATGCCGAGCTTGCGCGCATCGGCGGCGAACGCCTCGGCCGTCTCTTTGCGACGGCTATAGGCTTTGAGGCGCTTCAGCGGATAACGCAGGCGCAGCGCATCGAGGTTGGTGCGTGCCTGCAGGCCACAGGCCACGAAACCGATCGAGCTGGAATCCTTCTTGGCGAGATACTTGGCGCCCACGGCCGAAATCGCCGCCGTGCGCACGCCTGTGATCCACTGTGCGTCCATCACCGCGACCGGCATGCCGGTCACGAAATCGTTGATCACGATCTGGCCGTTGATGTGAGGCTGGTTGCTGTGCTGTTGGGTCGATGCCACGCCGACCCACTTCATGCCGGTGAAACCCTTGTCCTTGATGCCGCCGATCATGGCCAGGAACCAGCCGCTGTCCGAATGCAGCGCCAGCTTCGGCTTCATCATGGCCGTGCCCTTGGCCTTGGATGCGAACATGGCCTCGACCGACGCTTCGACGTCGGCCAACGGCACATCGCACGCCGCGATGTCCGCGCGGGATAGGTAAAGGATTTCACTGCCAAGCTTCATCGGTGTTTCCTTCTCGCGCCGTCAGAGCGGCAGGACGTGGCCCACATTCTTCTTGAGGGCCTGTTCGTAGATGAGCGCGCCGGCGGCCACATCGCCCAGGCCCATGCCGGAGAAAATCAAGCCGTTCCGCTCCTTGGCATTCTGGCGGCCTGGCTTGCGGCCGATCACCATATCGCCGATCTCGGCATGGAACGGGCCGGCGTAATTGGTCTTCTCGGGGCTGTTCGGACCGCTCTGCTCCTCGTCGTCGCAGGCCATCTTGTCCAGCGTCTTGATCGAGTCGTGGTGCCACGACCGGCCGACATCGACCATGGTCACGAAGCTGCCGGGCGAGATCCAACCGCAATCGAGAAAGGATTTGAAGCCTTCCTTCTCCGGCACGCTCGAGACCACGATGTCCTGCCCTTCGACTGCCTTGCGTGGATCGGTCGTGGTTTCGGCCTTGAGGCCGCGCGCCTTGGCTTCGGCCGCGAATTTCTCGGCCGTCGCCGGATTGCGGCTATAGGCCACGATGCGCTCGATGGGGAATTCGGCCGTCAGCGCATCCAGATGTGTGTGTGCCTGCAAGCCGCAAGCGACGAAGCCGAGCGAGCGCGAATCCTTCTTGGCCAGCTGCTTCGCCGCGACGGCGGAGAACGATGCCGTGCGCGTGCCCGACAGCCAGTTGCCGTCCATGAAGCAGACCGGCAAGCCCGTGACGGTCTCGTTCAGCATCACCATCGGGTTGAAGTCGGGGAAACCGTTGGCCGCGTTGCCCTTGACGTAACCCAGCCACTTCACCGCGGCGAAAGGCTCCATCACGCCGGCTTTCGCCAGGAACATCTTGTTGCCGGGATACATGGCCAGCTTGGGGCGCATGGTTGTCTTGCCCTCGGCCTTGGCCCTGAACATGGCCTCGACCGCGTCGTTCATCTGTTTGGGCGTGATGCCCAAGGAAATGACGTCCGCCTTGGACAGATAAAGAATCTGCTTGCCGACCTGGATGTCCATTCGCGTCCCTCCGCACCGGGCGACAGAGTCACCACAGGGCACGGGCGACGGCAATAGTTTTGCTGCATTCGGGAATGGGAATGTCCGTTGCGTGTATTGCACTGCGCGCCGCGACCGATGGTTTTGACCCATCGTGTCCGCTACCATCCGCCGCGCCACTGACAGGGATACCGCATCGTGACCGACGAACGTCCGCTCGCGGGCGTCCAGGTGCTGGACGCCGCCACCTACATCGCCGCTCCCGTCGCCGCCGGCATCCTGGGCGAGTTCGGCGCCGACGTGCTGAAGATCGAGAAGCCCGGCATCGGCGATCCGCTGCGCAAGTTCGGCAGTCCCGCGCGGGCCGACGGCACGCTCAATTGGCTGAACGACGCGCGCAACCGCCGCTCGATCACTCTTGATCTGCGCAAGCCTAAAGGCGCCGAGCTGTTCAAGCGCCTGGTCAAGGATACGGACGTGGTGGTGGAGAATTTCCGTCCCGGCACCATGGAGAAATGGAATCTGGGCTGGGACACGCTGCACGCGGTCAACAAGCGCATGGTCATGCTGCGCCTGACGGCCTATGGCCAGACCGGACCGATGAGCAGTCGCGTCGGCTTCGCGCGCATGGCGCATGCGATGAGCGGCATCGGCTATCTGGCCGGCAATCCCGGCGAGCCGCCGGTCAACCCCGGCCCGCCTTCCCTGGCCGACTACATCACCGCCGTCTATGGCGCGCTCGGCATCGTGTTGGCCCTGCGTTCGCGCGACCAGACGGGCATCGGCCAATATGTCGACCTGGCGCTTTACGAGGCTGTCTTCCGCTCGCTCGACGAGACACTACCGGCCTATGCCAAGCACGGAAAGATCCGCCAACCGACCGGCTCGCTCACCTCGAACGCCGCGCCCAACGCCAACTATCCGACCAAGGATGGCGGCTATGCATCGATCTCCTGCACCGACGACAAGATGTTCGGCCGCATCGTGACGGCCATGGGCCGGGCCGAACTGATCCACGATCCGCGTTGGGCCACCAACGCCGCGCGCCTCAAGATCCGGCCCGAGGTCGAAAAGCTGGTCTCCGACTGGACCCGGACACTGACACGCACCGAGCTGGTGAAGATCTGCGACGAGAACGAGGTGCCCTGCGGCGCGATCCTGTCCATCGAGGACATCTACAAGGACCCGCACTACCAGGCGCGCGAGATGTTCACCCGGATGAATGATCCTGAGGCCGGCGAGGTCGTGCTGCCTTCGCCCGTTCCCAAACTGTCGCGCACGCCCGGCCGCATCACGAATGTCGGCCCCAAGCTCGGCGACGCCAACGACGATATCTATCGCGGCCGCCTGGGCCTCTCCGATGCCGATATCGCGGCGCTGAAGGCCGACGGCGTGATCTAGCGGAAGTCCTTACTCTGAGCCTGTCGGGCGAGCCGCGGCCTCATGCTTCGACAAGCTCAGCATGAGGGTTTCACGTTGAATTCGGGTATCGGAACCGCGCAGCGGACGCTTGCCCGATCAGGGCGGGCACTTCATTCTGCGCCCGCACCCACGCACGGAGGCGGACATGGCGACCTTGAGAATCACGCGGCTGAACAAGAACGGTCTGGGCGGCAAGAAGCTGCAGGACTGGGGCAATTTCGCGGAAGGGCGCCAGATTGTCGGCAAGCCGCGCGAGTCGGGCTACAACTTCTATACCGACGGCACCAAGCAGCTGATCTCCGGCGTGTGGGAATGCACGGCCGGCAAGGTCGCCATCAAGGACTTTCCGTCCGATGAGTTCTGCATCCTGCTCTCGGGCTCGGTGATCATCACCGACGCGGCGGGCAAGGCCGAGACCTTCGGCCCCGGCGATGCCTTCATGATCCCGAAAGGCTTCAACGGTACCTGGAACATGCCGGTCACGGTGCGGAAGTATTACGTGATCTTCGACGACAAGATGTCGGACAAGCTGGCCAAGGCGAA
>CADEGL010000065.1:10566-19361 GCA_902826885.1 uncultured Alphaproteobacteria bacterium
AAGGATCGACGATGGATTTCTCCCTGACGCCCGAGCAGCGCGAGCTGCAGGAAGCGGCGCGCGCCTTCGCGCGCGAGCAAATGGCCTCGGTCGCGCGCGAATGCGAAGACACGAACGAGCCGCCCTCCCACGCCTGGCGCAAGCGCTATGCTGAGATGGGTTTCCTAGGGGTAAATACGCCGGAGGCGTATGGCGGGCTCGGACTCGGAAATCTGGAAGCCGTGCTGGTGCTAGAGGAATTCGCCCAAGTCTCGGTCGCGGTCGCGTTCCCCATCTTCGAGGCCAATGTGGGCCCGGTGAAGGCGATCGAGAAATTCGGCAGCGAGGAGCTGAAGCGCCGCGTCCTGCCCAAGGTCTGCGCGGGCGAGATCCAGGTGGCGGTCGCCATGTCCGAACCCAACGCGGGCTCGGGCCTGACGGACCTCACGACCAAGGCGCGCATCGAGGGCGATAAGATCGTCCTCAACGGCCAGAAGCGCTGGACCTCGGGCGGCGGACATGCCGAAGGCTATGTCGTCTATTGCCGTCTGTCGGATCAGCCGGGCGCGAAAGGCATTGGCGCGGTCTATGTGGAGCTGGGCACGCCCGGTCTCTCCTTCGGTAAGCGCGAGGAACTGATGGGTTTCCGCGGCATCCCCTCGGCCGATATCCATTTCGACAACGTGACCGTGCCAAAAGCCAATTTGATCGTGCCGGCGGGTGGTTTCGGCAAGCTGATGGAAGCCTTCGACCTGGAGCGCTGCGGCAACGCGACCATGGCGCTGGGTGTCGCGGCGGGTGCCTTCGAATCCGCCCTGGCCTACAGCCAGGAACGCAAGCAGTTCGGCAAGCCGATCTGCGACTTCCAGGCCGTGCAGATCAAGCTGGCCGAGATGAAGACCAAGGTCGAGGCCTCGCGCCTCCTGCTCCACCGCGCCGTTTCCAACGCGGCCGCAGGCCTGCCCTCGGTGCTGGAATCGAGCGTGGCCAAGTGTTTCGCCAACGAGATGGTGCGCGATGTCACCGGCGCGGCGCTGCAGCTCATGGGCGGCTATGGCTACGCCAAGTCCTATGGCATGGAGCAACGCATGCGCGACGGCTGGGCCTGGGGCATCGCGGGCGGCACGGTCGACATTCAGAAGATCAACATCGCCTCGGCGCTCGTCGGACGGCGCTTCGATCAGCGGCGATAGGCATTCAGCCGCCGTTCAAACGGCAAGCGTAGATGGTCTTCGGGCACCGGCTTCCACCGGTGCCCGATCGCCAACTTGCTTCAATTCATTCCTCGGCGCAGTGATCTGACGGGTTAGCCGCCAGACACGACTCTAGGACTTGGACGCGCAGTAGCACATGAGTTGCTCCCGCGCGCTGTCGAGCGCCTCATCAGACAGCTCATCGGAAAACTCGGAGAAATCTTCGGTCCGTTCATTCGGCTGGTTCATGGCAACTCCCCTCCTTTTTTGTCGATGTCCGGCAGATCAAGTTGCTTCGGTTCCCATCGGCCGGCGCTTCGTCCGGCGCGGTTAGGATTCTCATTCTTTCTCGTTGGGGCGGGAAAAAAGCGTCCCGCCGGGGACGCAGCCCCTGGCTTCAAACGCACGGTCAAGGGCTTCGTCAGTCAGTTCATCGGAAATGTTATCGAATTCTCGAGAGAGACCGTTTGACTCATTCACGAGATCACCCCGGGTCTTGATGCATAGTCGAGATCGACGATCTTGAATATCGCCTTAAGCATACACGAAAAGGCCGGTCACAACGACTATCCAACAACAGCGCACAATGACGTCTTATTCTTTCAGGAACTTCGCGAAGACGTCGACCGGCTCGCGCACGGTGACCAGCCCATTTTCCGGCGCACTCTTGTCCTCGTAACCGAGCGACATGCCGGACATCAGCACCTGGTCGTCCGGAATACCAAGCGCGCGCCGTACGGCCGGACCGTAGGAGCACCAGGCCTCCTGCGGGCAGGTCTCGAGCCCGAAACCGCGCGCGGCCACCATCACGTTCTGCATGAACATGCCGCAATCGAGCCAGGAGCCGTAAAGCAGCCGCCGGTCCATGCTGAAGAACAGACCGACCGGCGCGCCGAAGAACTCGAAATTGCGCAAGGCCGCCGCCGTGCGCGCGGGCATGTCTTCCTTCTTGATGCCGTAGAGGGCGTAAAGATCGTAACCCACTTTGCGCCGGCGCGAGACATAGGGCTCGAACCACGGGTGCGGCGAGTACTCGTACTCTTCCTTGCGCTCGCCCGCCTTGGCCGCCGCGATCACCTCGCGGCTGACCCGGTCGCGCGCGGCGCCCGTGGCCACATGCACGAACCAAGGCTGCGAATTGGTGCCCGAAGGGGCGCGCGCGGACACTTCCAGGATTTTCCGCACGGTCTCTTCCGGAACGGGATCGGGCAGGAAACGGCGCACGGACTTGCGGCCGGCGATGGCGTCGAGGACCGGAACGGTTTTGGGATCGAGCGGGGGCATGGCGACCTTGCTGTATGCGAACACGCCGCTTTGCGCGGCGGCGAACGATTACACCAAGGATGCGATGGAGTCTCCGCGAATCAAGCCTTACGCCGCGCGCCCTTCTTGGCCGCCTTGGCGCGGCGTTCGCCGTATTTCATGCCTTCCAGCTTGTGTCCGTCGGGATCGAGGAAGAACACGGCATAGTAGTCGTCGTAATACTCCTTGGCCGGATCGACGATCTTTACCTTGCGCCGATTGAGAAACGCCTGCAGCGCATCGACGTCTTTCCGGCCGCGGAGCTGGAAGGCGTAATGGTGAAAGCCGATATCGCCGTCGCGGTGTTTGCGCTTCCGCCCTTGCGCATCGGCCGGATAGATCCAGAAGCGCGTCTTGCCGTTGGTCCAGCCGATGGCCTCGTCGTATTCATCCGAGATCGCGAAGCCCAGGAACTTGAACAGGGCGCCGTAGAACGCCTTGGATTTCCCGTAGTTACCGACCCGGATCACCAGATGGTCGATACCGACGACGCGGGACATGGATGCCTCCTCCGCTTTACGACCTTCACCGGGTCAATGCGCGGCCGGGCGGATGGTTCGTTCGATCAGAGCGTCAGCAACCGCTTCTTCAAATCCGCGTCCCACGGCACGGCCTTGCCGGTCTTGAGGTCGACTTGCACGTTCACGGCCTCGGCCACCGCGCAGAAATTGCCCGCACCGTCCCACATGCCTTGACCGTAGGCGACCGAACTGTTGCCCATCTTGGTGATGCGCGTGCCGATACGCGTCGTGGTCGGATGCTCGATGGCGCGCACGATGTCGACCGAGAAGCGCACCATGACCAAGCCGTTCACCGGCCCCATCACGTCGTGCTTGGCCCATTGCCAGAATTGCAGGCGCGCGTCCTGGAACAGCGTGACGTAGACCGACTGGTCCACATGGGTCGTCAGATCCATGTCGGCAAAGCGCGTCTTGTTCTCGCGCCAGAATTTGTACGAGGCCTTTTCGCCGAGATGGGCGGGGATTTCGTGCGCCATGATGTACCTCAGGCCGATTCGAGAATTTTGCGGAGCTTGTCCGGGATAGGCGAAGACTTGCTGCTGGCATAATGCGCATGCGCGCTGACCGCTTCGGACAGGGCACAGCATTCGTCCTTGCCGTTGAACAGCGCCTGGCGCACCCGCAGCGAGGACGTGCCGATCTGCTTGATGCGCGTGCCGACCTTCACCGTGTCCGGATAATGAAGCTGGCGCAGATAATCGATCGCGCCGCGCACCATGATCAGGCCGCTCTCCTTCGGAAACGGAAACTGGCCAAGCCTGCGCCAAAACTCGATGCGGCTGCTCTCGAACAGGCGGCTGAACACCACGTTGTTCACGTGTTGCATCAGGTCCTGGTCCTTGAAGCGGAGCGGATAGCTTTCCCAAACCTTGTACGTCGCGGGATCGCGCGGATCGGGCGTCTCAAGTGGTTCCCGGCTCATGGGTTTCCTGTCGTTGCGGGGGCGGGCGACATATCGCACTACGATGGAAAGTATTGCGATATAATACGTTATAAGGGGCGCGAGTCGCACCCTCTAGGCAACTCTGCTAATGAAGGATGGAGTTCTTGTAAAGGCGGCGCGCGGGACGCGCCCCGCACAACGATATTTCGGGAGAGGATCAGATGGCGAAGCTTCGGACCGATTGGAAGGGCGTGTTTCCGGCCTGCGTCACCCCGTTCGCGAAGGACGGCTCGGTGGATGAAGCGGCCACGCGCAAGATGATCGACATGTTCTTGGCCGATGGTGTGGACGGTTTGATCATCGCGGGCTCGACCGGCGAGTGGTTCTCCCTGACCGACAAGGAGCGCGTCGACCTGTTCGCGGTGGCGCAGGAGCACACGGCGGGCCGCGTTCCGGTCCTGGCCGGCACTTCCGCCATCGGCACGCGCGAGGCGGTCGAGTTGACCAAGGCCGCGAAGAAGCTGGGTATGGCGGGCTGCATGGTTCTGCCGCCGCCCTATGCCCTGCCCTCGCGCCGCGAGGTGATCGCGCACTTCGAGGAGGTGGGCAAGGTCGGCCTGCCAATCATGCTCTACAACAACCCGCCGCGGACCAGCATCAACATCGATGCCGCGCTCGCGCGCGACTTGGCGAAGATCGACACGATCGTGGCGCTCAAGGATTCGACCCGCGACCTGTACCAGAAGAGCGAGACGATCTACGCCGTCGGCGACAAGTTCGCCATGTTCGCCGGCCTCGAGCCCTACATCCTGTCGAACGTCCACCGCGGCGCGGTCGGCACCGTCTCGATGATGGCCAATGTCTGCGGCCCCGACATGGTCGAGTATTTCGGCCTGTGCGCGAAGGGCCGCTGGGAAGAGGCTAAGGGTCCGCAGAAGACCGTGGACCGCCTCTATCACCTGCTGTCCAACGCGGGCGCGCCCAACTACGTCTTCGTCAAGGAAGCGATGGAGATTTTGGGCCGCGCGGGCGGCGGCACCCTGCGCCGTCCGTACCTGCGCGTGGACGACGCGACGCGGAAGAAGATCGAGGCCGGTCTGGCCGAGATCCCCGTGAAGCGCTCCGGCAAGCGCCTCGCCGCCGAATAGGCGGGGCTTACCGGGACCGACGATCGGCGTCATGGCGGGGAGCGTCTTCGTCGAGACGCCGCCCCGCGACGCCGAGATCGCCGTCGTGGGCGGCGGCGTCGCGGGCATGTCCACTGCGCTGTTCTTGGCGCGGGCGGGACGCGACGTGGTCGTGCTGGAACGCGGCGTGCCCTGGGGCGACGCCTCCGGCGCCAATGCCGGCACGCTGTCTCTCCAGGTCAAACGCACGGAAGTCCTCGATCTCTGCAAGCTGAGCCTCGATGTCTGGAAGCGCTTCGGCGCCGAGATGGATATCGATGTCGGCTTTGGCCAGCCGGGCGGATTGCGCGTGGCGACCACCGAGGCCGAGGTCGCGCACTTACGCGAATACTCCGAGGAACAGCGCCAGGGCGGCCTCGAATTCGAATGGATGGAAGGCAACCAGCTGCGCGACATGGCGCCCTGGCTCAGCACCAGCGTGCGCGCCGCGACCTTCTGCCGCGAGGATGCCTATTCCAGCCCGCTTCTCTCCGGCGGCGCTTTGCCCGCGGCCGTCGGCAAAGCGGGTGGCCGTATCGTCGGCCATGCCGAGGTGACCGACCTGAAGCGCGAGGATGGCGGCTACCGCATCGAGACCAAACGCGGTGCCCTACGCGTGAAGACCTTGGTCATCACGGCGGGCCCCTGGTCGGGCCAGCTCGCGCGCATGCTGGACGTGGCGCTGCCGATCTATGTCGACGTCAACATGCTGTCGGTCACCGAGCCCGCACCCAAGATCCTCGATCGCGTCATCACCCATATCGGCGGCATCCTGTCGCTGAAGCAGCTGGCCAACGGCACGATCCTGATCGGCGGCGGCTGGCAAGGGCGCGGCCGCTTCGCCGGCATGGAAAAATTCGCCGACCATGTGCGCCTAGGCCAGAACCTGACCACCGCGGTCAGCGTGGTGCCCGACCTGGCCAAGCTGCGCCTCGTGCGCACCTGGGCGGGCTACGAGGCCGTGGCGCCCGACGCGCTTCCCGCCTTCGGCCGCCTGCCCAACAACGACGGCGCCTATATCGCGGCGGCCGCGCGCGGCGGCTTTACCTTCGGCCCGGCGCAAGGTCTTCTCATCTCCGAGATGATCTTGGACAAGCCACCTTCCACTCCCATCGGGCGCTTCGATCCCGCCCGCCTTCTGACCGGGGCACACGCATGACCGGCTTCCGCATCACGGACGGCATCGACCGCGGCACGGCTTTTCAGTTCACCTGCGACGGCGAATCCGTCACCGCCTATCCGGGCGAATCGATCGCCGCCGCGCTGATGGCCGCGGGCAAGCGCCAAACGCGCGTGACAGCGCGGCGCCAGATGCCGCGCGGCCTCTATTGCGGCATGGGCGTCTGTTGGGAATGCATCATGATCGTGAACGGCAAGCCCGCGGTGCGTGCATGCATGACGCCGGCCGAGCCGGGCATGAAAGTCGAGACCCAGCACGGCGTGGGAGACCCGGCATGAGGGAAACCGATCTTCTCGTGGTCGGCGCGGGCGCCGCCGGCCTGTCCGCCGCTTCGGAAGCCGCCAAGCACGGGCTCGCGGTCACGGTGCTGGACGACAATCTGTTGCCCGGCGGCCAGTATTTCCGCCGCCTGCCGACCGGCTACCACCACACGCACGAGACCGTGTTCGACAAGGAGCGCCAGAGGGCCAACGCGCTCTATGCCACGACCGGTCAGAAGGGCATTACCTATTTGAATGACGCGGTGGTGTGGGAATCGCCCGAGAACGGCGTGCTGGCCTTCGCGCGCGGCGCGGATTCGGGCCGCATCCGCGCGAAGCTGACGATCATCGCCTCGGGCGCCCATGACCGTCCCGCCCCCTTCCCCGGCTGGACCCTGCCGGGCGTCGTCACCGCGGGCGGCCTGCAAAATCTCCTCAAGGGTCAACGTGTCATCCCCGGCCGCCGCGCCATCGTCGCGGGCAACGGTCCGCTCGTGCTGCTGGTCGGCGCGACGTTGGCGCGCGCGGGCGCCGAGTTGCGCGAGGTGGTCGAGGCCGCACCGATCCTGAAGCGGCTCGCGGGCTCCATCGCCGACCTGATCGCCATGCCCAAGATCGTGCGGCAGGCCGTCGACTACCGGCTGGCCATCATGAAATCGGGTGCACGCTTACGCACCGGCTGGACCGTGATCGAGGCGCGTGGCGCGGACGAGTTGGAAGAGGTCGTTCTGGCGCCCATCGACGCAACGGGCAAGGTCGACCGGTCGCGCGCGCGCGCAGTGAAGGCCGATCTTCTCGTGGTCGGCTTCGGCTTGATGCCGTCGATCGAGCTGGTGCGCCTCCTGGACTGCAAGCTGGAGTGGAAACCCTTACGCGGCGGCTGGGTGCCCGTGCGCGGCGCGGATTTCGAGACCTCGCGGCCGGGCGTGCTGGCGGTCGGCGACGGCGCCGGCATCGGCGGCGTCGAGATGGCCCTGCGCGAGGGCAAGCTGGCCGGCGTGATCGCCGCCGAGCGCCTCGGCAAGCTCTCGCGCGACCAGGCCGCCAACCTGAAGGCCCCGATCCAGGCCGAGATCGCCAAGGTGGAGACGTTCCGCCGCGGGCTTGAACGGCTCTACGCCATGCCGCCGGCTTTCCTCGACCTGCTAACGCCCGAGACCATCGTCTGCCGCTGCGAGGACGTAACGGCGGGCGAATTGCGCGCGCGTCAGGATGCGGGCTTCGGCAGCACGGCCGCGTTGAAGGGCACCACGCGCACCACCATGGGCCGCTGCCAGGGCCGCAATTGCCTGCGCACCCTATCGGCGCTGATCGCCCAGGCCAGCGGCCAGCCGATCGAGCAAGTGACGATGCCGCGCCCGCGCCTACCCGCGCGCCTGGTCACCATCGGCGACCTTCTCCAGGAAGAGCTGCCGCCGATCGAGATGCCGAAGGACCCGCATCTGCCCCGCGGCGAGCGCGTCAGCTAGCGCTTCTTCTTCGCGGCCTTCTTCGGCTTCGACGCTTTCTTCGCCGGCGCCTTCGCCTTAGGCGTCGCGTGCTTCACGCCCACGGCCGCCTTCGGCACCACGAGCGCGTCCACGGCGACGGCGCCCTTCGGCCCCACGATCACCGGATTGACGTCGAGCTCGGCCAACAGGTCGCCGAGATCGTTCGCCAACAGCGACAGGCGTGAAGCCGCCTTGGCAAACGACGCCACGTCGGAAGGCGGCTTGCCGCGCTTGCCGTCCAGCAGCGCGCGCGTCTTCAGCTTGTCCACGTAACGGCGCGCGGCCGTCGCATCGAAGTTGGGCAGCGCGACCGTGCGGTCGCCCAGGATCTCGATGAAGATGCCGCCCGCGCCGATCACGACCAACGGGCCGAACTGGTCGTCCGAGATCATGCCGAGCGCCATCTCGACACCCGACGGCGCCATCGGCGCCACGAGGACGCGCGAACCGAGACGCTTCTTCAAATCGGCATAGGCCGCCTTCACGGCCTTGGCGTCGGCCAGGTTCAGCTTCACGCCGCCGACATCCGACTTGTGCGCGATCCCCGGCATGGCGGTCTTGAGCGCGACCGGAAAACCTACGGCTTTAGCGGCCTTGAGCGCCGACGCCTCGTCTTCCACCACCCGCACGTCGGGCACGGGGATGCCGTAATCCTTGAGCAGCGCCAGGCCTTCCGCCTCGTCGAGCATCTCGGCTTGCGCGAGCCGCGCGCGCCAGCGCGCCTTGACCTTGTCCGAGACCGGCTTGGGCGCCTCGATCTTGGGCAACTCCGCGCGGTCGCGGTGATCGAGCACCTTGCGCAGCGCAACCAGGCCGCACTT
>CADEGL010000066.1 GCA_902826885.1 uncultured Alphaproteobacteria bacterium
GTGGTGACGCCGCAGCCGATGTAGCAGATCTTGTCGAACGGCGCGTCCTCGCGGACCTTGGCCAGCGAGATCTCGGGCACCACCGTGTAGTTCGCGAACGTGGACGTGCCCATGTAGTGGAACAGCCTGTCCTTGCCCAGACGGAAGCGCGAGGTGCCGTCGGGCATCAAGCCTTGCCCCTGCGTCACGCGGATCGACTGGCAGAGGTTGGTCTTGCCCGAGGTGCAGTAGTCGCACTCGCGGCATTCCGGCACGTAGAGCGGAATGACGTGATCGCCCTTCTTCAAACTTTTAACGCCAGGGCCGACATCGACCACGATGCCCGCGCCCTCGTGCCCCAGAATGGCGGGAAACAGGCCTTCGGGATCGGCGCCGGAAAGCGTGAACTCGTCCGTGTGGCAAATGCCGGTCGCCTTGATCTCGACCAGGCATTCGCCCGCCTTGGGGCCTTCGAGATGGACGGTTTCGACGGTGAGTGGCGCGCCTGCCTTGGTCGCGACCGCTGCGCGGACATCCATGATGGGCCTCCCCTTGGGCGACTGAACGGACCGGCAGTTTTTCAGGGCGCCGCGGCTTAGGCAACTCCCACGGCTTGGCTTCCGATCACTGTGCGGGCGGCGTCGGGTCGTTCGCGGCGCCCCGCTCGATCAGCCATGCTTGGCTGAGCCCCACCACGCGGGCCAGGACGACCTGGTCGCGCGGGTTGATATGGTCGCCCGGCATCGTGACCACCCATTTCGGCGCGGGCGTCAATTCCGTCAACAACCGGGTCGAGGCCGGAGGGATCAGTTCGTCGGCCTCCGCGTTGACCAGCAGGGTTTGGGTCTTCATCAGCGGCAGAAAGTATCGCGGCTCAATCGGATGCAGCACCGCGCCCGCCAGCACGCCGACCATCCAGCGCAAAATTGGCGTTCGGAACTTGAGCGCCTGCGGCACGATCGCCGCGACGTCCGCGCCGCCAAAGGCCAGGATGGTCGCGCCTGCTTCCATGCCATTGGCCTGGACGATCTCCTGGGTGGCGGGCACGAACAGGGCGCCCAGGCTGTAGCCCAAAAGGCTGACCCGCGCCGGATCGGCCCAAGGCTGTTCGCCCGACCAGCGGACAATGGCGGCCAATTGCCGGGGGGTGGCCAGCGCGCCGTCACGGATCGACAGGATGCGGCCTGGGATACCGCGAGTCTTGTCGAGGATCGCATCGCGCTGCGGGTACTCGAAGGCGATGACGGCATTGTTGCCCAGCGGCGATGGCAGGCGCTGGACGTTATTGCGACCCGATTCTAGCCCGCCGGCCACGATCTGCACCGGCATCGGCTCGTCGGGGTCCATCTCCGGCAGGCTGACGGTAAAGCGCACCGGCGGTTCGCCGGGCGCGGTCAGGGTGACGTCGGACAGGACTCGATGTTCGCCGCCGCGGTCGATGGCGACGTCGATCTGTTCGGCCAGCGCGTAGTCCGGCAAGGCGCGCCGGGCCGATGCCACGGGGTCCTCGGCGCGCAACCAGCCAAGTGTTGCAAGCGCGATCAGCAAAACGGCGGCGATCAGGCCCCCGAGAATCGCGGCGGTCCATTTCAAGAGGCGAATCATGACGCCACTTTACGAAATTCCTCTGCGCAAAACCCGTCAATATCGGATTGGCGCGGCTCCTGGCCTCGCGCCGGGCCATCGGCTACGCTTCGCGACCGCAATCGCAGATGGAGCAAGACCGATGCCCAAGAAAATGCCGCGCCCCGGCGCCGTCGCCCTCGTCACCGGAGCGAGCAGCGGCATCGGCGCCAAGACCGTCAAGGCGCTGGCCGAGATCGGTTGCCGCGTGATCTGCGCCGGCCGCAGCGCGAAGCGCCTGAGCCCGATCGCGAAGCCGCTGGGCAACAAGGGCTTGGTCTTCGAGGTCGACATCAACGACGAAGCCAACGTCGCCGGCATGATCGAGCGGCTGCCCAAGCCCTGGCGCGACATCGACATTCTGGTCAACAACGCGGGGCACGATACGGGTGGCCGCCGCCGTTTCGACGAAGGCACGGCGGAGCAATGGGCCAGTATCATCGAGACCAACGTGATCGGCCTGATCCGCATCACCCGCGCCGTCATTCCCGGCATGATCGCCCGCGACCGCGGCCACGTGGTGAATATCGGCTCGATCTCCGGCTACAAGCCTTACGCCACCGGCACGATCTATGCCGCCAGCAAGTTCGCCGTTCACGGCTTCAGCGAATCGCTGCGGCTGGATTACCGCAACACCGGTGTGCGCGTGACGGAGATCCTGCCCGGCATGGTGCGCACGGGCTTCGCGATGTCGCGTTGGGGCGACGGCAAGCGCGCGAAGAAGTTCTATGAAGATTTCGGCACCTGCCTGAATCCCGAGGACGTGGCGGCGACCATTGCGTTTGCGGTCCAGCAGCCGCCGCACGTCGTCATTTCGCAGCTGGTCGTCGTTCCCAACTCGCAGACCTGAGGCACCGATGAAGGGCAAGACAGCGATCGTCACGGGCGCGGCCAAGGGCATCGGCCGTGCCATCGCGGAACTCATCGCGGAAAAGGGCGCGCGCGTCGCGCTGGTCGACAAGAACAAGGCCGCGCTCGACGAAGCGGTGGCGGCGATGAACGCCGCCGGACATCAAGTGCTGGGCATCGAGGCCGACGTGACGCGCCGCGAACCCTGCCACAAGGCCTTCGGCGCGGCGGTATCCGCCTACGGCAAGATCGATATCCTGGTCAACAACGCGGGTCTTTATATCCGCACGCCGATCGAAAAGATCGACGACAAGGAATGGGACCTGATCTTCGATGTCTGTCTGCGCGGCGTTTTCCATATGATGACGGCCGGGGCCGAGCATATGAAGGCCAAAGGCAGCGGCAAGATCGTCAACATCTCCTCGGTGGACGGCTTCGTCCCCTTCCCCGCCATGGCGCACTACGCGGCGGCCAAGGCTGGGGTCATCAGCCTGACGCGCTCCTTCGCCGCGGCCTATGCGGAGCATGGCGTGCTGGTGAACTCGGTCGCGCCCGGCGCGACCGACACCGGTCCCATGCGCGAGAACGACTACATCCAGAAACTGTCCCAGAAAATTCCGCTCAAGCGCGGCGCCCAGCCGCGCGAGATCGCGGAGGCGGTCTGCTATCTGGCCGGTGATTCCAACACCTACACGACCGGCGAGAACATGATCGTCAGCGGAGGTCTCGTGATCGCATGACCCTCCGGGCCTTCGCGCTCGCGTTCGGCCTGTGGCTCATCGCCGCGGCGGCGTGGGCGCGCCCGGTGGAGTTAGAACTGATCCTGGCGGTGGACGTCTCGGCTTCGGTGCGCGCCGAGGAGTTCGACCTGCAGATGCACGGCTATGCCGACGCGTTCCGCACGCCCCAGGTGCTGGAAGCCATCAAGGCGCTCGGCAAGGACGGCATCGCGGTCACGATGATGCAGTGGGCGAATCCCGATCAGCGCGAAGTGGTGGTGAATTGGACTCGAATTCACGACGATGCGTCGGCCGAGGATTTTGCGAGGGCCGTCGATAATACCCCGCGTAGTTTCGACATGGGCCAGACGGCCATGGGTCACGCGCTCGAGTTCTGCTTGGGACTGTTCAAGTCCGGCGGATTCGAAGGGCGGCGCCGCGTGATCGACGTTTCGGGCGATGGGTATAGCAATCGCGGCACTTTGCCCAACGCCTATCGGGACGAGGCCGTGAAACGCGGCATCACGATCAACGGCCTGGCCATCACGACCAAAGAGAAGTTCCTACCTGGATATTATCAGCGCAACGTGATCGGCGGGCCGGGCGCGTTTGTCGTCGCCATCAACAGCTATGACGAATTCGCCAGCGCCATCGTGGCCAAGCTTCTGCGCGAAATCCGCGGCGCGCACGTCTCCGAGGCGCCCATCGCGCCGCCGGAAAACGAGGTGGCCACGATCGCGAGATTTCGCGCGACGATGATGGACTAAGAAGACCGCTGCCCGCTCGCGGCGGTTACATGGGGTCCTTGTAGCACCTCACGAAGGCGGCCAGCGACAAGGTGCGCGGACCGTCTTCGAACGTGTGATTGGCGCGCTCGTAGGAAAGCAGGAAGCGGACATGGGGAATGCCGTTCCGGTCCTCGACCACTCCTTGGACCTCGGCCACTTGGGGCGGTCCCTCCAGGCCTCCGGGACGGCGGTATTTGGCTCCGACCTGAACGCTTCCGTGGTCGAATTGACGGTCGAGCAGCATAACGAACTCCCGCCTCGCCCCCCGGCTCGCGGCAAACTGGATGTCGATGGGCGTCATCTTTGCAAAACCAGCTGAAGCTGCCAACGACATGAGGCCTCTGTCACAGATTTGTTTCAGCCATTGCCCCGGGGTGACGGCCGGTGTTTGAGCGGCTTTTGCGGGAGGCCCCCTCCGCTCCGCTTCTGCGCGATCTCGACTTTGTCGCGATCGACCTGGAAACGACGGGGCTTCATGCCCGGAAGGGCGATGAAGTCGTGGCCATGGCCGGAATCCGAATCGCGAAGGGGCAAGTCCGTCCGGATCAGGTGTTCGACCGCCTGGTCAACCCAGGACGGCCGATTCCAGCGCGTGTGGTGGCGATTCATGGCATCACCGACCGCATGGTGGCCGGGCAGGCTGGTGTTCTGGAAAGCCTGACCGCGTTGCGGGCCTTCGTCGGCGATGCCGCCATCGTTGGTTACGCGGCCGCGTTCGACCTGGGATTCCTCACTCGGCGCAGACAGGGCCGCGCGGTTGCATTCGACCGCCCGGCCCTCTGCGTCCTGCGCTTGTCCGAGTATCTCGATCCTTCCGTGCAGGATCATAGTCTGGAAGCCGTGGCCGGGCGTTTCGGCGTCGAGATTTTAGGGCGGCATACGGCGCTGGGCGATGCGATGGCCGCCGCCGAGATATTTGTGCGGATGCTGCCCATGCTGGAAGCCCATGGCGTGCGAACCGTGCTTCAGGCGCAACGCGCGGCCCGGCGCGCCCACTTCGCGCGGCGCCTTCGCCGTGGGCTCTAGAAGTAGTCGCCGCCGAATTCGCCCCGGATTTTCAGGCGCAAGTCGCGCACGGCTTTCAATGCGTCGACCAGCATATCCCGCTCGCGCTGCGTCAATGCCGCGGGTATGAGCTCGTTGCCGACCGGGCGTCCGGCCTTGAAGGCCGCGATCTGTTCGCGCAGCAGGAGGAACGAGATGTGGTGGAACGCGCCGCGAAGATAGTCTTGTTCGTCGTTATTCAAAACACCGGCCGCGCCCAAGGCGGCGATGCGCGCCAGCGTGGAGACATCCGCGATGCCCTCACGCAACGCCAGCAAACGCACGCCCTCGACCAAGGGAAGCGTCCCTTGCAGCTTTAGATTGATGCGCGCGGACCCGTCGTCCGGATCGATCCTGGTGGGTGCCAAACGGCCAAAAAAACCCAACGCGACCCTGTGCTCCGCTTCTATCTCGTAAAGTGCGCGGAGAAAACCGGTGTTCCCCTCGGCCAGGGGCGTCGCGAAGTCGCGCAAGGCGCGGACAAGGGACGGGTCGCCCGCGCCTGCCCGGAAATCGAAGAAAATATCGGCCAATAATGCGGTGCTGTTCGTTCGGCGCCGGGTCCAAAGCTCGACTTGCGCGCGCCACTGGGAAAGGGATTTGCGCCAGACCGGATTGGTCGCCATGACGTTGCCCTTGCAGAGCGGGATGCCCACGGCATCCAGTCCGCGCGTCATACGGTCGGCCAGTTCGATATAAAAGCGGTCGATCCGGCCGTGCTCATCGTCCGGATAGTCCGCTAGCACAAAACCATTGTCCTGGTCGGGGAAGAGAAAGTTTTCTCCACGCCCGCCGGAGCCCATGACGATGACGGCGAATGGCAACGGCGGATCGCCCCATCCTTCAGCCGCCATGGCGCGGAGCGACAGGCGGACGACGCGGCGATAGAGGTCGAGATTGACGTCGGTGAGAAGATCCTGAACCTCTGGCGCGGGCGTTCCTTCCTGTAACAGGGCGTCGGCGACTTCTACTTGGGCCGCTTTGACCTGGCAGAGGCCGTCGAGATCGTCGTCTTGGGTCAGGCGATCGATCAGATCCATGGTTGCCGCGGATGCCGCATCCAAGGCTCGATGCAGCTCGAGGTTGCCGAGAACGGCGCCGTTTCCGTCCACCACCGGCATGTGGCGCAGGTCGCGGCGGCGCATCCGGGCGATCGCCCGGTAGAGATGGTCGTCGGCCTGGATGGTTTCCACGGGCGCGCTCATCACGCGATCCACCGGCGTATCCGCCTCCGCGCGGTAGGCCATGCGGCGGCAAATATCCTGTTCCGTGACGATGCCGGCCGGCCGGCCGGCCCGGTCGGTGACGATGGCGCTGGATGCGCCGGCTTGGCGCATCCGCCCGACGACGGCGGCGCAGGATTCGGCCGGCATCACCGTGATCGCCGTCGGCCGCAGGTGGTCGCGCACCAGCGCGCGGAAGACAGCCGTTCTGGACACGGTGGCCAAGCCAGCCCCCCTGAAACCGGGCACTACCCGCTTTCCTTATACCCCTTGTCGCAGCCGCCAAGGGATGCTCGGGCTAACGGCTTACCTTCTCGGTGATTCTTTGGCATGATCCCGGTCGCCGATCATGCGGGGATCGGCATTCGTTAGTGAATCCGTTGAGGGCTGCCAATGTTCAATCGTTCGAATCCGCGCCGCGGCTTCAAGAACTCGCTCCAAGCCATTGCCGTTTCAGCAATTATGTCGAGTGCTTGGGCGCTTCCTGCGAGCGCGGGAATGGACGAGGCCATGGCGGCCTATCAAGCCAAGGATTATTCAGGCGCGCTTCAGGAATTCAGCGTCCTTGCCCAGACCGGAGACCCCAAGGCCGAATACTACATGGGGCGCTTCTATCATTACGGTGAAGGTGTCACGGTCAGCGGAGCGGAAGCGGCCAAGTGGTACCGCAAGGCAGCGGACAAAGGCGTGGCGGGCGCCCAATACAATCTCGGCATCCTCTACGACCAGGGCAACGGCGTGAAGGAAGACGCCGCGGAGGCGGCCCGCTGGTTCCGTAAGGCGGCCGATTTGAACGATCCTCAGGCGCAGTTCAGCCTGGCCTATTTCTACCAGATGGGCCGCGGCGTGAAGCAGGACCCGAGCGAGGCGTTCAAGTGGTACAAGCGCTCGGCCGATCAGGGCCACGCTATCTCTTATTTGGCCATGGGCTTCAGCCTGCGCGACGGTTCGGGCGTCGCGGCCAACAAAGTCGAGGCGCTGAAGTGGTTCGAGTTGGCGTCCGCCAAGCTTCAGGAAGGCATGATGCGCGACGTGGCCAGCCGGGCGCGCGACCGCATGCAGGCCAAGATGAACGCCACCGAAATCGCCCAGGCCGAGAAGCTGGTGGCCGCCTGGAATCCGAAGCAGCTCCAGCAGTAAGCCGCGTTGCCGCGGGCCTCACAGCCCGCGGTTGAGCGCTCCGTCCACCAGGATGTTCTGGCCCGAGATGTAGCCTGCGTCCTCCGACAGGAGGAACGCGACGGTCTTGGCGACCTCGGCCAGCGTCCCTTTCCGGTTCAACGGGATCGCGCGGCGGATTTCCTCCGGGTCCATCTGGGCGTTCTCAACGATACCCGGCAGCACGTTGTTCATGCGGATACCGTGCCGGCCATAGCGGTCGGCATAGATCTTCGTGATGCCGTGAAGCGCGAGCCGGATCGGACCGGTCGTATAGACCCCGCGCGGCTGAACGGCCTCCATACCGGAGATGTTGACGATCGCGCCGCCGCCTTGGCGGATCATCTGCGGCGTCACCAGCCGGGCCATCTGCACGACGTTGAGGACGAGAAGGTCCAGGATGTCGTGCCACACCGCGTTGGGAAGCTTGAGGATGTCGTCGGACTCGAAATCCGGGTCATAGGCTAGCTTCGCCGCGTTGAGCATGCCCCGGCCTTGGAAGCCATGCTTCTGCAGGATGCTGGCATGGCGGCCCGAGTTGTTCACCACGGCGTCGATACGGCCATGGCGTTCCAGCGTGCCGTCGACCAGCTTCTTCACGTCGGCTTCTTCCGTCACCGATCCTTGAAAGCCGATGCCGCCGAATTCCCTGGCCAGCTTGATGCTGGCATCGGAGGTCGACATGAGCGAGAGCGTGTAGCCCCGCCCCTTCAACTCGCGCGCAATGGCCTCGCCGATGCCCTTTCCGGACGCGGTGACGATGGCGACTTTCTCGGTCATGGATGTTCCCCCTCTTCCGGCCCTGCCCGGTTGAAGGTTTGTGCCGTAAGATCGATGCCGTCGCAACCGTTCCCCGCGCCGCATAGGAGTCGAGTCCATGCCCCTCAAAATCTGCCTTGCCGGCGCCACGGGCGGCGTCGGCCGCCAATTGGCGCGCGCCATCCTGGCGGCGCCCGATCTGACCTTGCACGGCGCGGTCGCGCGGCGCGCGGCCGGACAGGACATTGGCGCGGCGATCGGTGGAAAACCGGTGGGCATCACGGTTCAGGCGGATATCGAGGGCGCGTTGGATGCCAAACCCGACGTGCTGGTCGATTACACCCATCCATCGGCGATCAAGCACCACGTCTTGGCCGCGGTCGCCCGCAAGATCCCCGTCGTCGTCGGCACGTCGGGGATGAACGCGGCGGATCACGACGAAATCGAACGGGCCGCGACCAAGGCCGGTGTTGGGGTCGCAACCGGGAATTTCGCGCTGACGGCGGCGTTGATGCAGCATTTCGCCCTGATCGCCGCCCGCTATGTGCCCCATTGGGAAGTGCTGGAATATTGCAAGGCGGAAAAGCCCGATGCGCCCAGCGGAACCGCGACGGAGTTGGCCGAGCAGCTTTCCGCCGTCCGGCCTCCGGTCTATGCCATTCCGCCGGACGAGATGATCGGCCCGCCCGGCGCACGGGGCGCCGATATCCACGGCACGCGCGTCCATGCCGTGCGCCTGCACGGCCTATCGGCCGCGTGCGAGGTCATTTTCGGCATGCCTGGCGAGCGCATCGCGATCCGCCACGATATGCAGAGCAGCGACGCGATCTTCGTGGAAGGGACCTTGCTGGCCGCCCGCAAGGTGCAGGATTTCAAAGGCATTGTCCGAGGCTTGGACAAGCTTCTGTTCAAGGCTTGACGGATGGCGGTAGGGGCGCGAATCCGACATGATCGAAGCCGCAAACCGGTATCGGCGTCATTTGAACGGGAGATGGGCGTCATTATCCGACGATATGCCTGCTTGGCCGCCGCCCTGTTTCTCGCCACGCCCCTGCTCGCAGCCTGCAAGAGCCGGCCGCCCGACCTGACCGTCCTGGCGGAGTCGCCCGAACAGATCACTTACGAGGTTATGATCGAAAGCGCGCTGTTCAGTAGCACGCGCGCGCCGGCCCCGAGCGAGGTCATCGCCGCCGCGGAGAAGCATTGCGCGCAATACAAGAGGAAAGCCTTGTTCGTACGGGTCGTTCAGCGTGCGAGCAACCTTCAGAACATCACCTACGATTGCGTGACGCCGAGCTCGAAATAACGAGTGCCGGATCGGCAAACCGGGCGTTAAAACGGCCGGGAGGCTTTTTGCCTCCCGGCCGTTCCAATGCTTGGTGAGCCCGGATGGGATCGAACCATCGACCCTCTGATTAAAAGTCAGATGCTCTACCGCTGAGCTACGGGCCCGGATTGCGCGCGCAACATATGGATGGTGTCCCGCAGGGTCAATGCGCCACGAGCCCTCGGAATTTTATGTTTTGGACATGTAAAACGACCTAATTGCAACTAATTCTTAATATTGTTAAACCCCTGTCGTCCGCGCCGCCTGGGCGCCTGTATTGGGGGAGTTCGCCACCGTGAGCATGAATGCACTGCGCGCCCTGTCCATCGCCGCGACAGCCGCGCTTGCCCTACCCGCTTTCGCGCAGACTGAATCGGACAAGGTGGCGGCGGCCAAGACCTATGGCGATATCGCGCAGGCGATGTACGAAGATTCGCTGACCGAAGCGCGCAAGCTGCAGGTGGCGATCGGCAAATTGGTCGCCCAGCCCAGCGAAGAGACGCTGAAGGCCGCCCGGGTGGCTTGGATCGCCGCCCGCGTCCCCTATCAGCAGACCGAGGCCTATCGCTTCGGCAACGCCATCGTGGACGATTGGGAGGGCCGGGTGAATGCCTGGCCGCTGGACGAAGGGCTGATCGACTATGTCGATGCCGGCAAATACGGCGCGCCGGCGGACGACAATCCGCTTCACACCGCGAACGTGATCGCGAACAAGGAGCTGCGCTATGGCGGCCGGATCATCAATGCGTCGGTGATCGACTGGCGCCTTCTGCGCAAGCTGCATGAGGTCGGCGGCGTCGAAGCCAACGTCGCGACCGGTTATCACGCCATTGAGTTCCTGCTGTGGGGACAGGATTTGAACGGCACCGGTCCAGGCGCCGGCAACCGTCCGTGGACCGATTATGCCAAGGGCAGTCAATGTACCAATGCCAATTGCGACCGCCGTGGGCAATATCTGGTCGCGGCAACGCAGCTCCTGGTCGACGATTTGCGCTGGATGGCTCAGCAATGGGCGCCTGAAGGCGATGCGCGCGCGGACCTCGAAAAGGACGGCCCGGATGGCGCTATCGCGGTCATGCTGACCGGTATCGGGAGCCTGTCCTATGGCGAACTGGCTGGCGAGCGCATGAAGCTGGGATTGATGCTCAATGATCCAGAGGAGGAGCATGATTGCTTCTCCGACAACACGCACAACTCCCATTACTATGACGTCGTTGGGATCAACGCCGTCTATCGGGGCGAGTACAAGCGCGTGAATGGCCGTGTGGTCAAGGGACCGGGCCTGTCCTCCGTCGTGGCGAAGGCCTCGCCGCAACTCGACACCGAGATGCGCGCCAAGCTCGACAAGACGCTGGCCGCCATGAAGGCGATCAAGGATCGCGCCGAAAGCAAGGAAGCCTACGATCAGATGATCGGCGCCAACAATCCCGAGGGCAACGCCGTCGTTCAAGCGGCCATCGATGCGCTGATGGATCAGACCCGGACGATCGAGCGCATTGTCGCGACATTGAAGTTGAAGCCGATCAAGATCGAAGGGTCCGACAGCCTGGATGATCCGTCGAAGGTCAAATCTCAATAACGAGTCGCATGTTTAGCCGTCCAATCAGGCGCGCCGCGATCCCTGCCCTGGGGCTCGCGGCGCTGGCCGTTGCCGCCGTGGCGGCGACTGCGCCCCGTTTCGACCGACTGGAACCTGGCGAGGAGCGTTCGGCGGGCGATGCCACTGTGTTTAAGCCGCTGAACCTCAGCAGCTTCTCTCATCCGTCCGGCAATATGAGTTTCGAGCGCCAACTCGATTTCAAGGTCGGCGACGGCATCTTTCGCAAGATCTGGGTTTCCTCGCCCAGTTCCACCGCCTCCTCCGATGGTTTGGGACCGCTTTTCAACGCGCGCTCTTGCCAGCTTTGCCACCTCAAGGATGGCCGCGGCCGCCCGCCCGCCGCGGGCGAGGATGCCGTGTCGCTGTTTCTGCGTCTGAGCGTACCGCCGCGCACGGATTCCGAACGCCGGGCCCTGGCCGAGTTCCGCCAGCTCGAGATTCCCGAACCCACCTATGGCAACCAGCTTCAGAATTTCGCCATTCAGGGCATTCCCGCCGAAGGGCGCATGATCCTTACCTACGAAGAGAGCCCCGTGAAGTTGAAGGGTGGCGAAGTAGTCAAGCTGCGCAAGCCGACCTATGGCGTCGCCGACCTGCAATACGGGCCGATGGCACCCGGCGTCATGCTGTCGCCGCGCATGGCGCCGCCCATGATCGGCATGGGGCTGTTGGAGGCGATTCCGGAGGCCGACATTCTGGCCAACGCCGACGCCGAGGACAAAAACGGCGATGGCATCCGCGGCCGGCCCAATTGGGTGCGCAGCGTGGAAACGGGCAAGGTCGCGCTCGGCCGTTTTGGCTGGAAGGCGGGTGTTCCCACGGTCGCCGAGCAGGTCGCCCATGCCTCCGCGGGCGACCTGGGGCTATCGACACGGCTGATACCTGGCGCGTCGTCGGGCGAATGCACGCCGGCGCAGAAAGCGTGCCTGGCCGCGCCGAACGGCAACGATCCGGTCGAGGGTGTGGAGATTTCGGACAAGATGTTCGGCATCCTGGCGTTCTATTCGAAGAATCTTGGCGTGCCGGCGCGCCGCAAGGCGGGCGACGCGCAAGTGTTGAAGGGCAAGCAGCTTTTTCACGACGCGGGCTGCGCGGCATGCCACAAGCCCCTCTTCCGCACCCGGGCGGACGCGGACCCCGAGCAAGCCAACCAGACCATCCGGCCCTACACCGATCTCCTGCTCCACGACATGGGGCCCGGTTTGGCCGACAACCGGCCCGAGGGCGCCGCGTCGGGCCAGGACTGGCGCACTCCGCCGTTGTGGGGCATCGGCCTGACCAAGACCGTCAGCGGCGCCACGTTCTTTCTCCATGACGGGCGGGCGCGCAGCTTGATGGAGGCCATTCTATGGCACGGCGGCGAGGCGCAAGCGGCGCGTGACCGGGTCGTCGCCATGACGCCCGCCCAACGCGCCGATCTTCTGGCGTTCCTCGAATCCTTATGAGGCCATTATGATTCGTGCCCTCGTAATCGCCGCGATTGCTCTGGGCGTAACCACGTCGTCCGCGAAGGCAACTGACGACCAGGCGTTCGCGGCGCTGAACGCGGCATTGGTCGAGCGGGACGTGCTGCCGCGCATGGATCGCTTCGCGGAGGCTGCGTCCGCTCTGGTTCCGGCGGCCGATGCCTATTGCACCGCGCCTGGCGCCGCCGGGCTTGATGCGCTCAAGCGCGCCTACAATGGCGCCGCCGACGCGTGGCAAGGGGTCCAGCATTTCCGCTTCGGGCCGATGGAATTGCTGTTGCGGACGCAGCGCATCGCCTTCTGGCCCGACCCGCGCAACACCGTCGGGCGGCAATTGGCGGAGGTGATCGCCGCGAAGGATTCGGCGGCACTCACACCCCAGGCTTTTGCCCAGGGACGGATCACCATCCAGGGCCTGCCGGCCATGGAACGGCTGCTCTACGACGACGGCGCCGCGGCCAAGCTCGAAAGCGGCCCCGAGGCCGCCTATCGCTGCGAGATGTTGCGCGCGATCGCGCGCAACGTGGCAGGCATCGGCGCGGACTTGAAGCGCGAATGGCGCGATGGTCCCAAGGCCTATGCGCGCGTCATGGCCAGCTACGGTCCGGACGCCCACTATCGGACGGCATCGGAAGCCACCCTCGATCTGTTCAAGAGCCTCTACACATCTGTCGAAATCGTTGCGGACCACAAGCTTGGTAAGCCGTTGGGCTCAAGCTTGACCGATGCGAAACCAGGGCTTGGGGAATCCGCGCGCTCGGGCCGCTCGCTGCGTAACGCACAGCTCGACCTCGAAGCCGGCGCCGCGCTTTATCGCGCGGGGATCGAGGCGTATTTGCGCGATACGGCCAAGAATCCCGCTCTCGCGACGCAAATCGGCCAAGCGTTCGACAAGACGATCGCCGATGTGAAGACGGTTTCCATGCCCCTCGAGGCTGCGGTGCGTGATCCGTCGGCGCGCGCCGCGGTGGAAAAGGCCCAGCGCGATGCCTCTGCCTTGAAGACGCTTCTGGCGCAGAAACTGAGTCCGGCGCTGGGCATTCCGGTGGGCTTTAACGCCCTGGACGGAGACTGAGCGTGACCGCCCTCACCCGCCGCGCATTCCTAGCGGGCAGTGCTGCCGCGCTGGCGAACCCGATGCTTCCGGCGTTTTCAGCGCCGGCGCGGGCGTTCTACGGAGCCCGCTTCGAAGGAATGAGTCGGTTCTTTGCCTCAGCGTTTGACGCGACTGGCACAGCCATGTTCGACCTTCCCCTTCCCGCCCGAGGCCACGGCATTGCGCTCGATCCCGCGCGCGGCCGAGTGGCGTTCTTTGCCCGCCGGCCCGGCGATTTCGCGATCATTGTCGATCTTGCGGGCGCACCCGTCGCGACCTTGACCGCGGCCGGAGGGCGTTTCTTCTGCGGCCATGGCGTTTTCTCGGCGGATGGTGCGCTGCTGTTCACGACCGAGACGGTGACCGAAAGCGGCGATGGGGTGATCGGCGTCTATGCGGCGGGCGGCGATTACGAGCGGCTGGGTGAGATGCCATCCGGTGGGTTGGACCCGCATGACATCCGGCTGGTTGGCGGCGGGCAATTTCTTGTCGTCGCCAATGGCGGGCTTCTGACACACCCGGACGCGCCGGGCGTGAAGCTCAATCTCGACAGCATGGATTCGTCCCTGGCGTTCCTCGACCTCGGGACACGCGAGGTGGCCGTTGCCTTCCGGCTTCCAGCGGACTTGCGCCAGCTCAGCCTGCGCCATCTCGCCATCGGCACGGGCGAAACCGTGGCGGTAGTAATGCAATACGAAGGGCCGCGCGGTGATCCCGTGCCCTTGGTGGCATTGCAGCAGGGACGAAACCCCCTCGCCTGTCTCGATCTGGCGGATACCGACCGTGTCTCGCTGCGTCAATATTGCGGCAGCGCGGCCTTCGATGCCTCCGGCAAGATCCTCGGCGTCACGTCACCCGTGGGGGGAAGCGCGCTGTTCGTGGAAACCGCATCGGGCCGCGTCTCGGGCCGGATGGAGGGGCCAGACATCTGCGGCATCGCGGCGGACGGCGTGTCGGGCCGGTTCGCGGTTTCCAGCGGCTTGGGCGGCGTGCGGCTTTTAAGAATAGGAAACGGCGCGGAAGAGCCGCTCGGCGGGCTAGCGGCCAGATCCCAGTGGGACAATCATCTGGCGTCTCTTTAGCGCAAACGAAAAGCGCGCGGGTTCGCACCCGCGCGCCGATCGTTCGGAACGAAACGCAGCTTATTGAGCTGGCTTCGCCGGGTCCTGGCTGGCGTCCTTCTTGGCCTTCTTGGCCTTTTTCTCGGCCTTGGACTTTTTCATCTGATCGTCTTGGATCTTCTGGTTGGCGCCGGCGGTCGCGGCGCTGGGCGCCGTGTTGGGGACCTGGGCCTGGACGGCAAAACCCGCGAAACCGACCGCCGTGGTCAACGCGGCCGCAGCCGCCAGACGGCCCATACGGGTGAACAGATTCTGCATTCTTCGCTCTCCTCGATGCCGGCCGCTGCCGGCGGTTTTCCAGCCCGCGCTGGATGAGATCACTATACACCGAGATTTGGCGCGCCGCCGCTGTCCTTCAAGAGGATCAAATTCCGTTTATTTTCAGCGCTTTACGGCCTTGCGTTCGGCGATCCGCTTCTTCAGCAAGCGCGCCACGCGTGGCGACACGAACGAATCGATGTCGCCGCCCAGGATGCCGACTTCCTTCACCAGGCGGGACGAAATGAACTGGTGGTTCTCGGAGGCCATCAGGAAGACGGTTTCGATCTCGGGCGCGATGCGGGCGTTCATGCCCGTCATCTGGAACTCGTAGTCGAAGTCGGTGACCGCGCGCAGGCCGCGGATGATGCAGGCCGCGCCCACGTCGCGCGCGTAGTGCATCAGAAGCCCTTCCAGCGAACGCACTTCGACCTTGGCCGCCAAGCCGTTGTTGATCGAGCGAACCTCGTCCTCGACGATCTTGATGCGTTCTTGAAGCGTGAACATGGCGTCCTTACCCGGATTGATCGCCACGCCCACGATCAGCTTGTTCACCACCCGCGTCGCACGGCGGATGATGTCGAGATGTCCGTTGGTCGGGGGATCGAAACTGCCCGGATAGAGGCCGACGCGCGGGCTATTCGGCGTCGCCTTCCGGTGTTTCTTCCGCGCTGCCGTTGCCGCCATCATGTCCCCCTTCGACGGTATCGCCCTCGGCAGCTCCGTTCGCCCCGTTCGAGCCTTGACCCTTTACGTCGCCGCCTGTGTCGTCCAGGCGCGCGACGGAAACCACCTTCTCGCCTTCGGCCACGCGGAACAGCGTGACGCCGCGCGTCGTGCGGCCGGCGATTCGGATGTCATTCACCGGGCAGCGGATGATCTGCCCGCCATTCGTGACCAGCATGATCTGGTCGGTCGGTAGCACGGAGAAAGCCGCGACGACGTTGCTGTCGCCGCCTTTGCCCAGGCTTATGCTCTCAATGCCCTTACCGCCGCGCTTGGTGACCCGATACTCGTAGGCTGAACTGCGCTTGCCATAGCCATCGGTCGCGACGGTGAGGATGAACTCCTCGGCGGCCTCGAGTTGCGTCAGCCGTTCCTCGTTTAATGTCACCTGCGTGGTGGCCGCTTCTTCCGCCTCCTCCACGTCGACGGCGGGAGCTTCGACTTCAGCATCTGCTTCGCCCGATTCGGCGCGGCGCTTGGCGCTGGCATACTTCAGATAGGCGTAGCGTTCGGCGCTCTCGGCCGCCGCGTGCTTGAGGATCGACATGGAGATGACCTTGTCGTCCTTGGCCAGCTGAATGCCGCGCACGCCGTCGGAAGCACGGCTGGCGAACACGCGTACGTCGGTGGCGGAGAACCGGATGCATTTTCCGCCGGCGGCGGCCAGCAGCACGTCGTCGGACTCGTCGCAAACCTGCACGCTGACCAGAGCGTCGCCCTCGTCCAGCTTCATGGCGATCTTGCCGTTGGCCTTCACTTGGGTGAAGTCCTCCAGCGTATTGCGCCGGATATTGCCGCTCTGGGTCGCGAACATGACGAACATGTCCTTCCAGCGCGTCTCGTCCTCGGGCAGCGGCATGACGGTCGTGATCGTCTCGCCCTCTTGCAACGGGAGGAGGTTGATCAACGCCTTGCCGCGCGCCTGGGGCGTGCCCAGCGGCAGCTTGTAGACCTTCATCAGGTAGACGATGCCGCGGGACGAGAAGAACAAGACCGGCGTGTGGGTGCTGGCCACGAAGATGCGCGTGACGAAATCCTCGTCGCGCGTCGACATGGCCGCGCGGCCCTTGCCGCCCCGCCGCTGCGCGCGATAGGTCGAGAGCGGCACGCGCTTGATGTAGCCGCCGTGGGTGACGGTGACGACCATGTCCTCGCGCTGGATCAGGTCCTCGATGTCGGTGTCGAGGTCGTGTTCCTCGATGGTCGTACGCCGCGCATCACCGAATTTGTCCTTGAGCGCGACAAGTTCGGCACGCATCACCTCATAGAGGCGCTCGCGCGACGCCAGAACGGCCAGCAACTCGTCGATCTGAATCACGAGTTGTTTCAGATCGTCGATGATCTTGTCGCGCTCGAGGCCGGTCAGGCGATGCAGGCGCAGGTCCAGGATGGCGCGCGCCTGAACCTCGGTCAGCCTGTAGGTGCCGTCCGGCAGCGCGCTCTCGGGCGCATCGATACGATGGATATAGTCGACCAGATCCTTGGCCGGCCATGCCTCGGCCATCAACTTGGCGCGGGCCTCGACCGGGTCCTTGGCCTTGCGGATGATCTGGATGACGGGGTCGAGGTTGGCGACTGCGACGCCGAGGCCGAGCAAGACATGGGCCCGTTCCCGCGCGCGCTTCAGGTCGTAGATCGTGCGCCGGGTGATGACCTGTTCGCGGAAGGCGATGAAGGCGACGATGATGTCGCGCAGATTCATCGTTTCCGGCCGGCCCGCGTTCAGCGCCAGCATGTTGATGCCGAAGCTGATCTGCAACGGCGTATGCCGGAAAAGTTGGTTCAGCACGACTTCGGGCATGGTGTCGCGGCGCAGCTCGATCACCACGCGGACGCCGTCGCGGTCCGATTCGTCGCGCAGGTCCGTGATACCGTCGACCAGCTTCTCGTGCGCGACCTCGGCAATGCGCTCGACCATGCGCGCTTTGTTGACCTGGTACGGAACCTCGGTAACGACGATCGCCTGCTTGTCCTTGCCGATGCTCTCGATCGCGGTGCGGCTGCGCAGGATGATGGAGCCGCGGCCGGTCAGAAGCGCGCTGCGGACACCCGATTTCCCCATGATGAGGCCGCCGGTCGGAAAGTCCGGGCCGGCCACCATGTCGGCCAGTTCCTCGACCGTGATCTCGGGACGGTCGATATAGGCGCAGCAGGCGTCGACGATCTCGATCAGATTGTGGGTCGGAATATTGGTCGCCATGCCGACCGCGATACCGCCCGCGCCGTTCACCAGGAGGTTGGGAATCTGCGACGGAAGAACCGTGGGTTCCTGGGTGGAGCCGTCATAGTTTTCCTGGAAGTCGACGGTTTCCCGGTCGATGTCGGCCAGAATCGATTCGGCCGAGAGCGCCAGCCGCGCCTCGGTGTAGCGCATGGCTGCCGGTGGATCGCCGTCCATCGAGCCGAAATTGCCCTGCCCTTCGATCAAGGGCAGGCGCATGGAGAAATCCTGCGCCATGCGGACCATGGCGTCGTAAATCGCCGAGTCGCCATGGGGGTGATACTTGCCCATGACGTCGCCGACGATGCGCGCGGACTTCTTGAACGGCTTCGAATGGTCGTAGCCGTTCTCCTTCATCGTGTAGAGGATGCGGCGGTGGACGGGCTTCAAACCGTCGCGGACGTCGGGCAGCGCGCGGCTCACGATCACGCTCATGGCGTAATCGAGATACGAGCGTCGCATCTCCTCTTCGATCGCCACCGGCGAGATGTCGTGCGACGGCGGGAGCGGCTGTTCGGTCAAACCGTTAATGCCTTGAAATTATTAGAAAAAATACCGGTCCTTGAAAGGCGGCCGGAAGCCCGATTCAGGGTGGAAAATGTAACAGATTCCGCGCGTGCGAACAACGGAAACGGCCCCCGGAATGGGTTTCCGAATCCCTTGAAATGCTTCGCGAATTCCGTTGTTTTCCGGCGCGTTCTCAGAACGGGATTTCGTCGTCCAGATCGCCGCCGCCGCC
>CADEGL010000067.1 GCA_902826885.1 uncultured Alphaproteobacteria bacterium
AGATCATCGTCCCCGTCGCCATCCCGCCCGACGTGCTGCAACAGGTGAACGCCGCGGCGGCGGCGAAGCGCCAGACGGCGGCGGACTACATGGCGGATGTCGTGGAGAAGGGCGTGGGGAAATAGGAGTAAATAATACTAGATGTAGGATTTATTTCTTTTTCGACATGCTAAATGTTGAAAGAACTACTTAAAGAACATATCATGAAAGTGAGACGAGGTTATGTCGTTGGATGGTCGTGCGATTGCGAACTTTGTTCTCGATTACTGTGAAAAGCACGCACGCCCAGTAACAAACCTCTCTCTCCAAAAGATCATTTACTTTTGCCATGTATGGTCACTCGTCAAACTTCAAAAGCCACTCGTGAAACAGCAGTTTGAGGCATGGCAATATGGGCCTGTCCTCCAATATTTATATCGAGAGTTTAAGAGTTTCGAGAAGACCCCGATAACGAAACGATCAACCAAACTAAATCCCGTCACCGGACATCAGGAGCAAGTTGAGTACGAATTCGATAATGAGACTAATGCGTTGTTACACAAAGTGGTCGATTTTTAATCGCGTTGCGGGTCGCCATTATTCTGTCGGCCGAAGTCTGATGGTGCCCTTTCGCCCACCCATGATTTATGGACACGGCGGTCAGATTCACTTCCCTTGGTTTAGCTTTTGGAGAAGTAATCCTCTTCAACAAGAAGGGCTCTCTCTTTTTGTTTCTATCGTAGAAGATATTTTGCGTGCAGACCCTGACCTTGAGAATGTGAACTTTACGATTTTGGATTTCAGTTCGCCAAAACCGAAAAAGCCACGACTCCTCAAAGTAATTGATGCGCGCGACGTGCCACGCATTTCCAAAGACAGACTGAACGAAATGCTTCAGGTGTTCGTCGAGGGTTACGAACTGGCAAAATCAGAATTGAAAACTAGGCCGCCTATTAAGGATCCGAAAGATCCGACAGCAGGGAAGGATGATCATCCGGACCTATTTGATCCGAAAAAATAACCTAATTACGCTAATTCGTCCTCACCCAGGCAATCACCCACCGCCGAAGCGACCATCAATCGAAGTATTATCCCGAACCCCGCTGTCGTTTCGTTGAGCGGCAGGGTCACCGGAGCGCTGTGACTATAAACCCTACCCCACCCCCACCGTCACTCTCAGAAACGTCGCCGGAATCGCGGTGGCGTTCTTGTCCTTGCTCGTGTTCTGGCTCTCGAACAGCGCCACCAATTCCTTCCGCAACTCGTCGGCACGGCCGTTTTTGTCGGCGGCTTCGAAGGCGTTCATGGTCGGGCCGTAGTAGCGGCGGAACGTGTCGACCAGTTCGGCCGGCGCAGCGGGAAAGCGGAACCAGTACGTGTCCTTCAGGAACGCGATGTTCTCCTTGGGCACGCCGGCAGCCGTGAAGCGCTCGGTCACGTCGGCCTCGATGCCCCATTTCATCGGGCTGATGAAGCCTTCCGGCGGCGGCGGCGAGTAGGCCGCGCTGGTCTTGAGGATCTGGGCCACGAGCGTCGGGTCGTTGGGAATCCAATTGCCCATCACCACCTGCCCGCCGGGCCGCGTCACGCGCACCATCTCTTTCGCCACGTCGAACGGCTTGGGCGCGAACATGGCGCCGAAGATGCTGACGACATAATCGAAGCTCTTATCCGGGACGCCTTCCAGGTTGGTCGCGTCGCCCTCCTGGAAGCGGAGATTGCCGAGGCCACTTTCCTTCGCGCGGCGGTTGCCCGCCTCGACCAGGTTGCGCGCGATATCGACGCCCAGCACGTCCGCGCCCAGCTTCGCCGAGGGCAGCGCCGTCGTGCCGTCGCCGCAGCCGAGGTCCAGCACCTTCTGTCCGGATTTGACGCCGATCGCCTTGACCAGCGCCTCGCCGCTTTCGCGCATGCTGGCGGCAATGCGCGTGAAGTCGCCTTTTTCCCAAAGCGCCTTGTTCGGATTGGGTGTCGCGTTCATGGGGATGTCGCCTTTCCTGTCATGCGTTGCGCCACCCGGTGCTTCCGTATGGTGACATTCGTGCGGGCGGGCATCGAGATTAAGTTCCTGCCGTGCGACGGCTTTCGACTTAAGCCGCCTGACGGCGGCGGGGCATGAAATACGGGACCGTGCCCACCGCGTCTGTGTCGCCGGTCACAGGAAAGCCGCTTTCGCTACGCGCCGGCCGCCCTGCTCCGCCAGCGCGGCAAGAACACGGCCGCCACCCACACCACGGCGGCCGAAGCGGCCAGCAGCGCGAAGATGGTTCCGAAGCCCGCCGTCATCTCGTAGAGCAGCGCGATCGCGGGCAGCACGGCGGCGCTGACGCCGAGCGCGCCGACATAGCTGACGGCCAAGACGCGCGACTGCCAGGGGCCGGAGACATAGCGGCCGATCAGCCAATCGGTCACCGGGATCTCGCCGAAGATCAGCAACAGCGCCGCGAGCGACACGCCGATGAGAGCGGGGCCGAAGGCCTGGCCCGCGAGGTAGAGGAGCGGCACCTGCAACGCGACCAAGGTGAGTGCGATGGGCCGCGCGCCGATGCGGTCGAGCAGGACGCCCACCGGCAATTGCGCCAGCGAGCCGACGGCGAACACCACGGCCGCCATCATGCCGATCTGGGCCAGGTCGCCGCCCCACGCCGCGCCCAACTGATCCTCGAACAATTTGGGCAAGGCGGCGGTCACGCCGTTGAAGATGAAACCGCCGAAGACCGCGCCGCAGGCCACGAAGACGAACACGCGGATCTGCGCGCCGCGATATGCGGTGGCTTCGGCGCCCTGCTTCCGCGCTTGCGTCTTCACGATGTCGGCGCCACGCCCCATGAACAACGCGGCCGCGCCGCCGAACAGGACGCAAGCGATGCCGGGGGCGATGAACGCCCAGCGCCAGCCGAACAGCTCCGTCACCACGCCGGTCACCAGCACGGCGCCCGCGAAGCCCCAATTGCCGAACACGCCGTTGACCGCCAGGGCGCGGCCGCTGCCGCCGGTCAATTGGACGATGGCGGCGATGCCGACCGGGTGATAGATCGCGGCGAACAGGCCGAGCAGCGCGAGGGCCGCGACCATCGTGAGCGGGCCGGCCGCGAAGCCCGCCAGGATCGCGGCGGCGCCGAGCCCCACGAAGTAAGCCAGCATCAGGCGCGAACGCGGCACGCGGTCGCCCAGCCACCCGGCCGGCAGCGTGCCCACGGCCAGCGCGACGAACGACGCGGTGCCGAGCGCCAGCGTCTCGCCATAGCCGGCACCCCATTCGCGGTGGATGGCCAGCACCGCCGTCGGAAAGATCATCATCGCGTAATGGTGGAGAAAATGCCCGGCGCAGAGGAACAGCAGCGGCACGCGGTTTTTCATGCCCCCGCTCCCGCCACGCGCGCCATGATGGCGTCGATATGGACGCGGGCGCAGTCGACGGCGGGGAAACCCGCGGTCTTCTCGTCGAAGACCAGCGCGAGTTCCGTGCCGGCCAGCACGATCGCGTCGGCCCCGTCGCGCGACAGGAACAGGCGCGCCAAGCGGCGGAAGCCGTCGGTGTCTTGCGCGTCACCTTTCTCGGCGGCCACGATGCGGACATAGGCGTCGTGGATGAAATCCACCTCGTCCGGCTTGGGCTTCACCACTTCCACGCCCGACAGGCGGCCGAACAGGGCGCTTTCCACGGCGAAGCGCGTGCCGAACAACGCCACGCGGCGATAGCCGCGCGCGCGGATGACGCGAGCGGTCTCATCGACCAGGTCGACCACCGGAATGGACGCGCGCTTGGCCAATTCGGGCAGCGCGATGTGGGGTGCGATGGCGCCGACCGCCGCGACCGTGGCGCCGCCACGCGCGAGCCCGTCCACGAGGCCGGTCAGATAATCGGTCAGGCCCGCGATGTCCTGGTCCTTCACCGCGCCCAGCACGCGCGCCACGTCGGCATGGGTGATCAGCGCCCGCATGGTGAGGCCGCGCGCGGCGTGGGCGGCGGCCAAGGCGCGGTAGTAGTAAACCGTCGCGCCCGGCCCCAACCCGCCGACCAAACCGAAACAGCGCCCCTCTCGCGTTTCCGCCACGGCAATCTCCCCCGCTGCCGGACGACGCTAGCCCCGATTCGGCGGCGGGACTAGCGCCAACCGTCATGCCGCGCGGGCGCGGCCCGAGACGAGATAGGGGATCGTGCCCACGACGTCGGTGTCGTCGATCAGTTGGAAGCGGCTTTCGCTGCCCGCCTTCCGCTCCCGCGCGAAACGCGCATAGGCCGGGTCGGCCAGGAACGCTTCCACCGCGCTTGCCGCCGGAAACTGGAGGATGGCGATCAGCGTCGTCTCCAGCGGCTTGCCCTCCAGCGTGCGGACGTTGCCGCTGCGCGCCAGATACTTCCCGCCGTGCTTGTGCACCAGGTGATGCACTTCCGCGGCGTAGGCCGCCACCCATGCGCCGTCCGTCACCTTGATGTCCGCGATCATGTAGACCGTCATGGCCGTCTCCTTGCGTCGCGCGCCGGACGATCCGGCGCCGTGAGGCGAAACCTGGAGCGGGAAGGCCGAGGCCACGAGTGCAGGAACTGTAGCGCCAGACCCGGAAAACCCGCCGGTCCGTCCGCCCCGATGGCACGCGGCGCGACAAGCGGCGGTCGGGCGGCGCCGGTAAGCCACTCAACTTCAAAGGCTTACGGACCTATCGTGGCTTCACATCGGCGCTACAGTTTCCGTACTAGCTGGTGGGCGGCGCGCGGGCCTATGGTTCGCGCGTCCTTCACGAAAGACGAGCCGATGAGCCAGACCGGATACCGGCAATTCTGTCCCGTCGCCATGGCGGCGGAGATTCTGTGCGCCCGCTGGACCATGCTGATCTTGCGCGAGTTCGTCGCCGGATCGACGCGCTTCAACGATCTGCGCCGGGGCGTGCCCAAGATGTCGCCCACCCTTCTGTCGCAACGGCTGAAGGAGCTGGAAGCCGCTTGCGTGATCGAGCGGCGCGAGATCAAGTCCGAGAAAGGCGTCTACGAATACCGCCTGACCGAGTCGGGCCGGGAGCTGCGCGCCGTGGTCGATGCCATGGGGCTGTGGGGCCAGCGCTGGATCGAGGCGCGGCTGTCGCTCAAGAACCTCGACCCCTCGCTCCTGATGTGGGACATGCGGCGCAACCTGAACCCGACGCCCCTGCCCCAGCGGCGCACGGTGATCCAGTTCATGTTTCGCGGCTTGCCGTCCGCGACGCGCGCCTATTGGCTGGTGGTCGATCCGCCCGGCGCGGTGGATCTTTGCTCGACCGATCCCGGCTTCGACGTCGATCTCTACGTCTCGACCGACCTGCGCACGATGACGGCGATCTGGATGGGCCTCAGCACCGTCGCGAAGGAAGGCGACAAGATCGTGCTGACGGGCAACCGCGACATCGCCGGCAAGATGCAGGCCTGGCTCGGCCTCAGCCCCTTCGCCGCCACGCCGAAGCGCGCCGCCGCCTAGAAGCCGCCGTCCAGGCGTGGCAGGCTATGGGCGGGCCGGCACCGCCGGCCGCTTCGAAGACCGGGGACGGCATGATGAACGTTTGGCGAAGGCTCGCACCGGCCGCTTTTGTCGCGGCGCTTCTGTGCTTCCACGCGCCCGCCGCGCGCGCGGACGGGCCGCTGACCACCGTGGCCACGTTCCCCGGCACCGACACGCAGCTCGCAATCCAGACTTTCGAGACGAACGACAAGAAGGCCGGGCTGATCGACATGTCCGCCGGCCCCGACCACGCCTCGTTCCTGTTCGACGCCCAGCTCGGCGAGCAAGTGCTGGAAATTTGGAACAAGGCCAAAACCATGCAGGCCGGTTCGTGGTCGCCCGTGGGGACCATCACGGAGGCCCGCGCCAAGGACGCCACCTCCATCGCCGTGTCCGCCGGATTCGGCGTGCGCCTGATCCTGTCCGACCCCAAGCAAGGCAGCTTCACGCACGTCATCGCGCGCGACGACATGGCCGCCTTCGAGGCCGCGCTTCAAAAAGTCAGAAGTTTCCTGAAATCCTGATCAGTCGTAGAGCACCAGATCGCGCTCCTCGCGGCGGCGGCCCATGACGGCCGAGGCCGCGAAGGCGCCCGCCGGCACGGCGATCAGGCAGAAGGCGGCCGCGTACAGGAATCCGCGCGAGGACAAAAGCCGCTCCCACCACGGCGGGCGTACGGGCGGCGCATAGAGAATGGACGCGTCCTGCGCCGGCGCGGGCATGGGCGCCGCCGAATCCGCGCCGGCGGCGGTGTCCTCGGTCACCGGATCTTCGACCGCGAGCGCCTGCGAGGCCGAGGACGAGGCGGGAATCTGCGCGCTTGCCGGCGCCACCGGCTCGCGGCGCGTCACCGGCGCGGGTTGTTCGGCCACGGGCGGCGCGCTTAGGACGACCGGCGCGGGCTGGGATTGGACCGGCTGCGCCACGGGTTCGGCCGCCGGAGATGGCTGCGCCACGGGCTCGGGATGGGACGGCGCGGCAGGCGCGGGCCGACCCTTCACGGTATTCAGGCCGGTGATGCCGTTTTTGTTGAGGAACTGTTCGAACTGGATCACGCCGGGCAACCGCTCGTTGGGATCGACCGGCCGGGCCGGCGGTTGGTACTGGCCGCTTTCGGCCATGGCCGACACGGCAATGACGGCTGTGATCAAAATGGCCGCCGCCGCCGCCGAATATCGAATCGTAATCCTGTCCATCGCCCTTCCAAAACGCGGAGGCGGGCCATCGGTTCCCGCCGCTTGCCCCCGTCTCTCTCCCTCTGCCATCCTTTCCGCCCCGCCAGCCCCCGTGAAGGAATCACCCAATGACCGAGCCCTTCCGTCTGACCGCCAAGCAGGCCGCCCAGCAAATCGCCGACGGCAAACTGACCTCCGAGAAGCTCGTGGCTTCGTGCCTGGAGCGCATCAAGGCGCGCGAGCCCGAGGTGGGTGCGTGGTTCTACCTGGACCCGGAATTGGCCCTGTCGCAAGCGCGCGCGCTCGATAAAGGACCCAGCCGCGGCAAGCTGCACGGCGTGCCCGTGGGCGTGAAGGACATCATCGAGACCATGGACATGCCGACCGGCTACGGCTCCGGCATCTACACCGGCAACCGCACGGCGTGGGACGCGCCTTCGGTCGCGCTGATGCGCGAGGCCGGCGCGGTCGCCATGGGCAAGACGGTGACCTCGGAATACGCGGGCTATAACCCCGGCAAGACGGTCAACCCGCACGACAAGACGCGCGCGCCGGGCATCTCGTCCTCGGGCTCGGCCGCGGCGGTCGCCGACTACATGGTGCCCCTCGCCTTCGGCAGCCAGACCGGCGCCTCGATCATCAAGCCCGCCGCCTTCTGCGGCCCGGTCGGCTACAAGCCGACCTACGGCACCTTCGTTCTCGGCGGCGTGCATCCCTTGGCAAGCTCGCTCGACACGCTGGGCTATTTCGCGCGCGACGTGGACGACCTCTCGCTGTTCGGCGCGGTCTTGGGCCACCGGCCGAGCTTTGGCGAAGGCACGCTGGAGCGCGCGCCGCGTCTCGGCCTTTGCCGCACCGCCATGTGGGACACGATGGCCGCGCCCGAGGTGAAGAAGGCGGTCGAGAACGCCGCGAAGAGCCTGGCCAAGGAAGGCGCGCAGGTGGCCGATGTCGAACTGCCCGCGGAGTGCGACAAGCTGAACGCGGCCTGCGTGACCGTGATCCGCTACGAATGCGCGCGCTTGCTGGCGCACGAATACCGCATGAAGCGCGACGGGCTCAGCAAGACGATGCAGGGCGTGATCGCGGACGGCCTCAAGATCCCCTATGCCGATTACCGCGCCGCGCTGGACCTGGCCGCCCATTGCCGCCGCGTGATCGCGCCGGTGTTCGAGCAATACGACGCGCTGATCACGCCCTCGGCCGAGTGCGAGGCCGCGCCGATCGAAAATCCCATCGGCGATTCGGTCTTCAGCCGTCTGTGGACGATCCTTCACGTCCCCTGCACCGCCATGACGACGGAGCTGAGCCCCAAGCGGAAGCTGCCCGTCGGCATCCAGCTTGTCGGCATGCTGAACGAAGACGAGAAGCTGCTGCGCGTCTCGCGCTGGGTCGAGGAACGGGTGAAGCTGAAGCTCTAGCCCGGCTTGCCGGCCATTCCCCGCGTGTTCGATCGCGCCGCGCCGGACGGCGCACCGCGATGACACAAAAATGCCCTATGACAAAACGGAACCGCCCCGCGAAGCCGTTCCTTTTTTCCGTATAGCCCGCACGCGCACGGCGACATCGCTTGGCGTCATCCGGGATGCAACGAGAAAGAGAGGAACACATGCATCGTTATGCGAGAACGATACGTTTATACGCGGCGGCCTCCACCCTGGCCCTTGCCGTGGCGGCGGGACCCGCCGCGATTTCGCTGGCCGATGACGGCGGCGGCGGCTCCGGCGCTGGTGGCGGAGCCGGCGTCGGTGCGGGCGTGGGAGCCGGCTTAGGCGGTATCGGCGCGGGCGCCGGACTCGGTGCGGGCGCGGGCCTGGGCGCCGGTAACGGCGGCGCGGGCGGAAGCGCCGGCGCGGGCGCGGCCGGCAGCGGAGGGAACGGAGCCGGTCTCGGCGCCGGTGCGGGCGCGAACGGCGGCGCTGGTAACGGCGGCGCGGGCATCGGCGCCAGTGCCGGATTGGGCGTCGGCGCCGCGGGCAATGGTGGCACGGGTTCCAATGGCGGCGGCTCCACGGGCTCCGGCGGCGCAAGTGCGTCCGGTAGCGCGGGCGGAATGACCGGCGCCAGCGCGCTTGGGTCCGACACCAGCGGCGCAGGCTCGCGCGGGCTGGGTACGTCGACGTCCGCCGCGACGAACGCCGGCGTCAATGTCGGCGACGCTTCGGCGCATACCGGAGCGAATGCGGCCCTCGGCGCTTCCGTCGATCGCTAACGGCATCGTAGGGTGACGGCGATTCGGGCGGTGGGCGCGAGCCCGCCGCCCGTTCGTTTCGCGCCTTAGAACGACCACATGAAGCCGGCCTTGCCGCCATACGACAGGAAGCTGCCGGACATCTGGCTCGAGCCGTTGATGAACATCGACAGGTTCTTGCTGTAGAGCACCTTCAAGCCGAGGTCGATCATGGCCGTGTCGGACGCCGCGGGCGCGCCCTGCGCGGTGAAGCCGTTGTCGGGGATGGCGGTCAGCGCGGCGGTGACGTTGCGCGTCGTCATGAACTCGTGCTGCCAGCCGAGCCGCACATAGGGCGCCCAGGTCTTGCCGTCCTCGCTCTTGAGCTGCGTGTCGAGCTGGACACCGAGCGTGGTCGGCAGGGAGCCCACCTGCTGCGCCTGATAGGTCAGCGCGGCGACGCCCGCGCCGCCCGCGGCGTTGACGCTGCTTTCCGTATAACCGCTCTGCCAAAGATTCGAGCCTTCCAGCGCCGCGAACGGAGTCACGCCGTAATCCTGCTCGAAAGCGCCGACGGTGAAGCGGCGCCCCGCCTCCATCCGCCCGCTGAACTGATAGCTGGCATAGCTGCCCGTGGCCGTCTCGGGCGTGGTGAGGTCGGTGATCGAACGGGTGGTCGAGTTGTCGAAATAGCCGAAGGACAGGCTGCCGGTCAGGTAATAGGGGCCGAAGCTCTTGGTCGCGTAGGCACCCGTCTGCACGCCGGTCAGCGAACCGTTGGTGTTGGCGTTGGGCGAGGAGAAGCCGGAGCCGCTGCCGCCCATCGCGAAGCCGGCTAGGAAATCGGGCGCGAATTGCCGCTCGATGCCGACCGCGGCGCCACCCGTCTGCACGTTCGTGCTCGTGGCGCCGGTCGTCGCGCTGCCCGCCAGCGACTGGTAGTTGCCGAAACCCATCGTCCAGACGCGGATCGGCGTGTCGGGCGCGAGGAAGAGTTGCGCCGGGCCCGCGTCGGTCATCGTGGTCTGGGCCATCTGGTTGGCCGCCACCAGCACCGTGCCCGTACCGGCGAACCCGCCCGAGGTGCGCCAAGCCGCGCTTTGATCCGCGAGCGCGCTCTGAAACAGGTTGGCCGCGCCGAACGCGCCGCTCTGGGTCGCGCTCGCGGCCTGGCCCGACAGCTGATTCAGAATGTCCGTCGAGGTCGCGCTGAACAACGTCGAATAGAGCGCCTGGGCCTGCGGCGTCATGCTCCCCGAATTGAAGCCCGCCTGCAGCGCCTGGCCGACCGCCTTCTGGTTGCCGTCCAAATTCGGCACCGAGCCGAAGCCGACGCGGGTGAGCGTCACGTCGACATTGTTGCCGTTATAGACCGTGGTGGCGGCCAAGAACGGCGACGTCGATTGGACCGTATTGAACGTGCCCGTCAACGCGCTGTTCGCGCTCACCACGCCCGCGTAGGTGGTGGTCTGATTGTAGATGCCCGCTTGGGGCGCAAGCAGAAGCGTGCCGCCCCCGCCCGGGTTGTTCAGCACGATATTGTCCGCGTTTGCCGTATCGGCCACGCCGGCGGTGTTCGCGCGCAGCGAGATGATGCCGCTCGAGAAATTGTTCAACGTGCCGCCGTTGAAAACGGTGATGATCTGGGCGCCCACGGGCGTCGCGGCGTCGGTCAGCAGGATCTTGCCGCGGTTGTTCAACACGATGCCGTCCGAGAACACCGGCCCATCCATGGTGCCGTTGTTGTTCACGATCATGGTGCCGGCGCCGCCGCTGTTGAAGGCGAAGCCCGTGCCGGGCGCGCGCAGCAGGCCGTTGTTGTTGAAGGTGAAGCCCGTGACGCAGCCGCAGAAATCCACGGCAAAGCCGCCGTCGCCGACAATGATCGTGCCGTTGTTGGTCACGACCGAGGCGTCGTCGTCGATGGCCATGCCGATGGCGCCTTGGCCCATCAAGATCCGGCCGTTGTTGGTGATGACGTTTCCCGTGCCGCCGGTGCTGGCCTGAATGCCGACGGTGAAGAACTCGCCGCCCGTGATCAGCCCGTTGTTGACCACCGTGTTGTTCGAGCCGTCGACCTGGATGCCGGCGAAGGCATCGTTGCTCAGGTTGATGGTGCCGCTGTTCGTGATCGTATTGTTGTCCCGCGCCAGGATGGCGACGACGCCCATCCCCTGCGCCGTGATCGTACCGGTGTTGGTCAGCCTGTTGCCGTCTCGCGCGACGATCACCGGAGCGAAACCGCTACCATTCGATATGATTGTCCCGGAATTGTTCAGAACACCGTTATCGTTGAACTGAATCGTCGGATTGTTGCCGTCGGTGTTCGAGATCGTCCCCGTATTGATCAGCGTTCCATTGTCGTTGAAGGCCGCGACCGTACCGCCCGCGCCCGAGGCGCTGAGCGTGCCGCTGTTGATCAAAGTGGAGTTGTCGAAGCCCGCGAAAACCGCGCCATTGCTGCCGGTGTTCGAAATGGTGCCGCTGTTGTTCACGGTGAAATTGGTAATGCCCGTCACGGCCACGCTGAAATCGCCTGTCGCGGTGATCGTGCCGGTGTTGGTTATGGAACCGTTGGCGAAAACCGCGATGCCGGCGCTGCTCGCGCCCGACACGCTGATCAATCCGCCGTTGAACACGGTGACGTTATCGGCGCCAACCATCGCGGCGGTGCCGTCGCCGGTCGTCACGATCGAGCCCGTGTTGGTGAAGGTGTTGAAATTGCCGGTGATCAAGCCGATCGCCGTGTTGTTGGTGACGTTGATGGTGCCGTGGTTGAAGATCGTGTTGTTGTCGCTCAGTTGAATCCCGAACGTGCCGTTGTCGTTCACGGTCGCGTTGGACTGAACGGTCAGGGTGTAGCCGTTCGTGAGCAGAGCGTCGAAGCCGCCCGTGCCGGGCGGGGCGCAGAGCACGGTCAGGCCGAACGCGGCACAGTCCGCGCGGGCGGCGCCGGGCAAGGCGGCCAGCACGAATAGCAATGTGGCGGCAAGCCAGCGCAAGGGGCGCGACGTCGGAACGCGCGAAGCGAACGGCGGCAATCTACGCATTGAATTGGCGACCTTCGCATTCCCCGGTTAAGCGAAGCCGTCGGTTGCGCGCGCGACGAGCGGGGGGATCTTATGAGGCAATCCGCTCATATGTCTAATAATTCTAAGTAGTAATCCGGTCGGAAAAGTACTCACCGTCTTGTACCTAAGATTTGGAAAAGCGGCCGGTCCTATGGCAGAAAGCCCTTGATCGGTTTTCACTTAGGGGACGACTCCCATGCGCCCAGCCCTTTCCACCCTCGACGGAAAGCATTTCGACGTTGTCATCGTGGGCGGCGGCATCAGCGGCGCCAGTTCGATCCAGCATCTGGCCGCGGCGGGTTACTCCGTGCTGCTGGTGGAGAAAGGCGATTTCTGCGCGGCGGCCACCAGCCGCTCCAGCCGCATCCTCCATTGCGGCTTGCGCTACATGGCGCCCAAGAAGACGCCGTGGGAGTTCCTGCTGCATCCAAAGCGGCTGTGGACCGCCGTCGACACGGCGCGCCGCTCGGTTCTCTGCCGCAGCGAGTTCCTGACCGAGACGCCGGAACGGCTGCGCCCCCTGCCCTTGGCCATCCCGCTCTATCGCGACGAGCCGTACAAAGGCTGGCATGTCGATCTGGGCGCGAAACTGCTGCACGCGCTCGATCCCAAGAAGATTCCGCTGGAGTACCGCCGCCTGTCGCCAGCGGAAGCCTTGTCCATGCCGCTGCTCAAATGGTTCCGCGACCCGGACAAGCTCCAGAGCGTGATCACCTTCATGGACTATCAGTTCCATTGGCCCGACCGCTTGGCCATGGACGCGATCCTCGACGCCGAGCGCATGGGTGCGGTCGCGCGCAACTACACGAAGGCCACGTCGTTCATCCGCGAAGGCAAGGATTGGCGTTTCACGGTCGAGGACATGGTGACGGGCGAGACGGCGCGCGTGTCTTCCGCGCAGTTCTTGAACTTCACCGGCACCTGGATCGATGGCGTGAACAAGCAGGCCGCGCCCGCCGCCACCCCGCCGCGTAAGATCGTGGCGGTCAAAGGCGCGCACATCGCCGTGCGCCTGCCGCCGGAGTGCAAGGGCATCGGCGTCGCGGGCATCAACCGCCACGGCGAACACACGTTCTGCATGGCCTGGGGCGACTATCACTATATCGGCCCGACCGAGACGGTCTACGAAGGCGATCTCGATCGCGTCCATCCGCTCGAGGAGGAAATCCAGTTCCTGCTCGACGAAACGAACCACATGCTGCCCGGCATCGGCTTGAGCCGTAAGAGCGTCGAGTTCGCCTGGGCCGGCGTGCGCCCGATCACCTTCGATCCCAACCGCGACAAGGGCCGCCGCATGCCGTTCGCCGTGGTGCAGGACATGCACGACGAGGGCATGCGCGATTCCGCGACGATCACGTGGGCCAACATTATGTTTCATCGTCAGTCCGCGCGGCAGGTGGTGGACGTGGTGAAGAAGCGCCACAAACCGTCGGGCGCGCCGAAGCCGATTTCCTACAAGGCGCGGCTGTTTCCCGAGAATCAGAATTCGCCGCCCATCGTGGACGGAGACACCAGCGTCACCATGGCGACGCTGCGCCAGATGGCAGAGACCGAACAGCCGCGCCATTTGGTCGACCTGCTCTACCGCCGCTCGGGCCTCGGTTGGGCCGGGCCGATCCCGCCGGAATCCGTGCGCCGCGCGGCCGAAGCCGTGGCCGAGCCGCTGGGCTGGGACGCCGCGCGGATGGAACGCGAGATCGCCGCCTTCGCGGCGTATCAGCGCGAGCAGCATCTGCGGTAACGGCCAAGCTTTCCCGGAAACAGCGCGCGCCGAAGGCACGGTTGCCTTGCTTGTAAGACCCCTGCCGCGGTGGAATACTTTTCGCAGGTACGGGACGCGGCGAATATCCACTCCCTAACCGTTTGTTTCTCGTTGCGTTGGCGGCCCGAACCACGATGGGCGTCCGTGCCGGCGACCGGCCTTTCGAGAGGCACGGTGGCGAGGATCATGGCGCCCAAACACAAATGGGAGAGCCACCATGAAACGGATCATGCCTACCGTCGGCGCCGCCGTTCTCGCGTTCGGCGTCCTCGCTTCCTTACCCGCCCACGCCGTCAAGATGGGGCCGGTCGAAGATCCGATCGGCGTCGTCAAGATCGCCAAGGGCCAGCCGATCAATATCGGCGGCATGTGGGTCCTTTCCGGCGCGGACACGGCGCTGGGCCTCGACCAAAAACGCGCGGTCGAGGTTTACATCGACGAAATCGGCGGGAAGGTCGCGGGTCACCCGATCCGCTTCATCGCGGAAGACGGCGGCTGCAGCGCGGAAGGCGGACAGACCGCCGCGACCAAGCTGGCCGCGAACCAAAATCTGGTCCTCGTCCTCGGCCCGTCCTGTTCCAGCGAAGCCACGCCCGCCGCGCCCATTCTCTGGAAGCAAGGCATCCCCATGATCGGCACGTCATCGAGCGCGCCGGCCTTGACCGCGCCCAATCGCGGGCCGGGCTATGCCGGTTTCGTGCGCACGACGCCGAACGACATCGGCCAGGCCTCGGCCGACGCGAAATGGATGTACGAGACGCTCGGCTGCAAGACGGCGGCCTCCATTCACGACGGCAGCCCCTACGCCCAGCAGCTCGTGAAGGTTTATGGCGAGTTCTTCCGCAAGCTTGGCGGCAAGGTCACGAACGAGGAGGCGGTTGCCCCCACGGACGTCGACATGCGGCCGGTCCTGACCCGCATCGCTACCAACAAGCCTTGCATCGTGTACGCCCCGATCTTCCTGGCCGCGGCCGCGCAGATCGTGCGTCAGGTTCCCGAGATCGGCGGCTTGGCCAATACGCAGTTCATCATGGGCTCGTCGGTGCAATCGAAAGACTTCATCGTCGCGGCCGGCGACAAGGTGGTCGGCGTCCGCTACACCTCGCCGGACATTTCCGCCGAGGCGTTCAGCAAGGCCTATCCCGAGTTCCTGAAAGCCTACAAGGCAAAGTTCGGCGAAGACCCGATCAACGGTTTCCACGCCTTCGCCTATGACGGCGCCAAGATCGGTTTCGAGGCGATCAAGAAAGTGGCCAAGACCGACGCGGACGGGAACACCTATATCGGCCGCAAGGCGCTCCGCGACGCGATCTTCGCCACCAAGAACATGCCGGGCCTGGGCGGCACGTTGAGCTGCACGGAGAACGGCGATTGCCAGGAATTCAAGTTCGCCGTGCTCCAGTTCACGAACGCCGACCCGAGCACCTACAAGCTCGGCACCAACCCGAAGAAGATCTACCCGGTGACCAAATAGCGGTCGGGTTTTTCTTCGTTGCCGTTACGCGCCGCCGGCTCATGATGAGCCGGCGGCGCAATCCTATTGGAGTATCCGTCGAAAACCGGCATCTCTCGCAATTCATCCGGTGCTAAGATCGGCGCGTGCGTACCGTTCGTCCTGTTCCGGAAACTGGCTTCCACCGGTTGAACGCGAGACGGATTTGAAAAATTCACTTTCGGGTGTGATCGACCTCGCGCGCGAAGGCGACACGCCCATCTATCTCCAGATCTATCAGTTGCTGCGGTCGGCGATCTTGAGCGGGGTTTTGAAGCCAGGTTCGCACTTGCCGCCCAGCCGGCAAATGGCCGTGGAATTGGGCGTCAGCCGCAACACGGTCATCACCGCGCTTGAGTGTCTCGACGGCGAAGGACTCGTCGAGGGGCGCCAGGGGTCGGGCGTCCGGATCGTCGAATGGAAAGAGGAGATCGAAGGATCGGCCCCGGCCACCGCCGGGCGCCGTTCGAAACGAAGCGCGATCCGCTTCGCGGCCATGCTCGGCGAACTGCAGCGGATGAGACCCCCCGAGTATGGCGTCGAGCAGATGCCGCTGCGGCCCGGCCTTCCCGACCTCAGGCTGTTCCCCGCCAACACATGGGGACGGATGCTGCGGCGCGCCAACAACCGGCAGGAGGCCGCGGATCGCGGCTATGCCTATCCCAGCGGCCATTTGCTGCTGAAGGAAGCCTTGACGGGCTATCTGTCGGAAAAACGCCTGGTGTCCGTGACGCCGCGACAGGTCGTGATCGCTTCCTCCGCCCAAGGCATTCTGGATTTGATCGTCCGCCTGTTCGTCGAACCGGGCGACGTGGTTTGGCACGAGGAACCCGGATACGAAGGGATGCGGGCCGCCTTCATCCAGGCGCGGGCCGACATCGTTCCGATTCCGGTCGACGAAAACGGCATGGACTTCGAGGCATACCGCAACCGCGCCAAGCCGAAGCTGATCTACGTCACCCCGTCCCATCAGCACCCCATGGGATACACGCTTTCGCTGGCGCGGCGGCGGATGCTGCTCGATTACGCCGAACGCGCGGGCGCTTTGGTCATCGAAGACGATTACGACAGCGAATTTCACTATGAAGGCCGCCCGATCGCCGCGCTGCAGGGCCTGCGCGGCGACGCACCGGTGATCTATGTCGGCACCCTGTCCAAGACGATGGCGCCCTCCTTGCGTATCGGCTTCGCCGTCGCCCCGCGCGACGTGGCCGAGATGATGGCGACCTTGCAACGGAGTACCGGCCAAGTCGCCGCGACCGATGTGCAGATCGCGGCGGCCGGCTTCATCGCCGATGGGCACTACGCGCGCCATCTGCGCCGTCTGCACAGGATTTACGCGGAACGGCGCGTGGCGCTGATCGACGCCCTCGAGCGCCGCCTGGGGCATTTGGCCGTCGTCCACAAACCCAACGGTGGAATGCAATTGGTCGTCGAACTGCCCAAGATGAAAACCGGCGATGCGGACTTGGCCCGCCGGCTTGCCAAGGTCGGCGTCGCCGCCTACCCCCTCTCGCGGTTCTATCTCGGAAAACCCGCGCGCCGGGGCCTCATGCTGGGCTTCGCGCCCTGGACGCCCGGCGAGATCGACGCGGCGGTTTCGAAACTACAGGCCGTGCTCAAGCCTCCAAGGTAACTTGCCGCCGCCAAAAATTGGACTCCCCGACCGTCGGTGATTGGACGTTTATGGCTGGCCAATCGCCCGCGATCATTCGGCGAGATCCGGTATCGCCGCCCCGATCGGGAGGCCGCCCGGAACCATAAAAACCGTCGAACAACCGCAACGGGGGAGAGAGCCAATGGACCGGGCCAAACTCTTAGTCGCCGTCTCCGCGCTCGCGGCCGGCATTCTGGCGGCCGCGAACGCGCATGCCGCCACGGTGGGACCCGTCGACGATCCCTTGGGCGTGGTCAAGATCGCGAAAGGCCAACCGATCACGGTCGGCGGCATATGGGTTCTCTCCGGCGCGGACACGGCGCTGGGCCTGGACCAGAAGCGCGCGGTCGAGGTCTATATCGACGAGATCGGCGGCCAGATCGCCGGGCATCAGGTCCGCTTCATCGCGGAAGACGGCGGCTGCAACGCGGAGGGCGGGCAGACCGCCGCGACCAAGCTCGCGGCCAACCAGAACATCGTCGTCGTGATCGGCCCATCCTGCTCGAGCGAGGCCACACCCGCCGCGCCCATTCTGTGGAAGCAGGGCATCGCCATGATCGGCACATCCTCGGGTGCGCCGGCCTTGACCGCACCCAACCGGGCGCCTGGCTATGCCGGATTCGCGCGCACGATCCCGAACGATCTCGGGCAGGCCGCGAGCGACGCCAAGTGGATGCACGACCAGCTCGGCTGCAAGACCGCCGCGTCGATCCACGACGGCAGCCCCTACGCCCAACAGCTCGCGAAAGCCTACGGAGAAGCCTTCCGCAAGCTGGGCGGTACCATGACCAACGAAGAGGCCATCGCGCCGACCGACGTCGACATGCGGCCGGTGCTGACGCGCATCGCCGCCAACAAGCCCTGCGTGATCTATTTCCCGGTGTTCCTGACCGCGGCCGCCCAGATCGTCCGGCAGGCGCCGGAGATCGCCGGCCTCGACAAGACCCAGCTCATCGGGGGCTCCGCTGTCTATTCGAAGGACTTCATCCAGGCGGCCGGCGACAAGGTGGTCGGCGTCCGCTACACCTCGCCCGACATCTCGGCCGAAGCCTTCGCCAAGGGCTATCCGGAGTTCGTGAAACGCTACAAGGCCAAGTTCGGCGAGGAACCGATCAACGGTTTCCACGCCTTCGCCTATGACGGCGCCAAGATCGCCTTCGAGGCGATCAAGAAGGTGGCCAAGACCGATGCCGCGGGGAACACCTATATCGGCCGCAAGGCGCTGCGCGACGCGATCTTCGCGACCAAGGGCATGCCCGGCCTGGGCGGCACGCTGACCTGCACCGAAAACGGCGACTGCCAAGAGTTCAAGTTCGCCGTCCTGCAGTTCACCAGCGCCGACCCCAACTCCTACAAACCGGGAACGAACCCCAAGAAAATCTACCCGGCGGCTCCATAGCGGCGGCCTCCCGCCGCACGAAGCGCGGAACTCCGGCGCGGACACCTATATAATAGGGCTCACCGCCGACCCGAGGTGAGGCTTGTTCGCCAGCGCCGCGCATCTGACGCCGGAAACCCGCACGGGCCTGTTGGGCTCGCTGGCGCTG
>CADEGL010000068.1 GCA_902826885.1 uncultured Alphaproteobacteria bacterium
TATTGCCGATCGCGTTCAGATACGCGCCGCGATGGTGATAGACGACGCCCTTGGGGTTGCCGGTCGTGCCCGAGGTGTAGTTGAGCGCGATGGCCTGCCATTCGTCGGAAGGCGGCTTCCAGGCGAACGAAGGATCGCCCTCGGCTAGGAAGGTTTCGTAATCGACCTGGCCTAGCCGTTTGCCGCCCTGCGCCAAGGGATCGACGATATCGATCACCAGCGGCGGGTTTTTCATCTTGGCCAGCGCAGCCTCGATCACCGGCGCGAATTCCGTGTCGGTGATCAGGATCTTGGCTTCGCCATGCTCCAGGCTGAAGGCGATGGTGGCCGCGTCCAGCCGCGTGTTCATGGCGTTCAGCACGCCGCCCGCCATGGGCACGCTGAAATGCGCCTCGAACAGTTCGGGCACGTTGGGCGCCATGACCGCCACCGTGTCGCCCAGGCCGATGCCGCGCTTGGACAGGGCCGATGCCAAGCGCGTGCAGCGCATCCGCGCCTCGGCCCAGGTGTAGCGGCGTGCGCCGTGGATTATCGCAATGCGGTTCGGATAGACGCTGGCCGAACGCTCCAGGAAGCCCAGAGGCGACAGCGGTACGTAATTGGCCGCGTTCTTGTCCAGGTCGCGTTCGTAGGGATTGCTTGTCATCGGGCTGTCACTTGTCTGGCGTCGCGGGCCGGCAGGCTGGATCGTCTTCCGAGAATCTGATGATATCTATATCCGAATTGGGACAAAGCGGAACATCACGGGGAATCAACGATGGCGGATGAAGGCAAATGCCCGTTCTCGGGCGGGACGCGCGCGCGGGAAAATCGCGACTGGTGGCCCAACCAGCTCGATCTTTCGGTCCTGCACCAGCATTCTTCTCTGTCCGACCCGATGGGCGAGTCGTTCGACTACGCCAAGGAGTTCAAGAGCCTCGATCTGAACGCGGTGATCAAGGACCTTCACGCCTTGATGACGGATTCGCAGGAATGGTGGCCGGCCGATTTTGGCCATTACGGTCCGTTTTTTATCCGCATGGCGTGGCATGCCGCGGGCACCTACCGCGTTGGCGACGGCCGCGGCGGCGCGGGCTCCGGCCAGCAGCGCTTCGCGCCTCTCAACAGTTGGCCGGATAACGGCAACCTGGATAAAGCCCGTCGTCTTTTGTGGCCGATCAAGCAGAAGTACGGCCGCAAGATCTCCTGGGCTGACTTGTTGATCCTGACTGGCAACGTCGCTCTCGAATCGATGGGCTTCAAAACCTTTGGTTACGGCGGCGGGCGCAAGGACGTGTGGGAGCCCGATCAGGACATCTTCTGGGGGCCGGAAGGCAAGTGGCTGGCGGACGAGCGCTATAGCGGCGAGCGCGATCTCGAAAATCCGCTCGGCGCCGTGCAAATGGGCCTGATCTACGTCAACCCGGAAGGTCCGAACGGCAAGCCGGACCCGGTCGCCGCGGCGCGGGATATCCGCGAGACGTTCGCGCGCATGGCGATGGACGACGAGGAAACTGTCGCGTTGATCGCCGGCGGCCATACCTTCGGCAAGACCCACGGCGCGGGCGACGCGGCCCTGGTGGGGCCGGAGCCAGAAGCCGCTCCCATCGAGCAGCAAGGCCTCGGCTGGAAAAGCACGTTCGGCACGGGCAAGGGGAAGGACGCGATCACCAGCGGCCTGGAGGTGACCTGGACTTCCTCGCCGACGCGATGGAGCAACAATTTCTTCTGGAACCTGTTCGGCTACGAGTGGGAGCTGACCAAGAGCCCGGCCGGCGCGCACCAGTGGAAACCGAAGGGCGGCGCGGGCGCCGGCACGGTGCCGGATGCGCACGACAAGTCGAAGAAGCACGCGCCGTCCATGCTCACCACCGACCTCGCCTTGCGGTTCGATCCCGCCTACGAAAAGATTTCGCGGCGCTTTCTCGAAAATCCGGACCAGTTCGCGGATGCTTTCGCCCGCGCATGGTTCAAGCTGACGCACCGCGACATGGGCCCGATCGTGCGTTATCTCGGCCCGCTGGTGCCGAAGGAGCATCTGTCCTGGCAGGACCCGATCCCTGCCGCGGACCACTCGCCGATCGGCGAACAGGACATCGCGACGCTCAAGGCCAAGATCCTGGCTTCCGGCCTATCGGTCTCCGAGCTGGTCTCGACGGCCTGGGCGTCGGCGTCGACGTTCCGCGGTTCGGACAAGCGCGGCGGCGCCAACGGCGCGCGCATCCGCCTGGCGCCGCAGAAGGATTGGGAGGTCAACCAGCCGGCCCAGTTGGCCAAGGTGTTGAAGGTGTTGGAGGCGGTTCAGAAGGAATTCAACGCGGGCGGCAAGAAGGTCTCGCTGGCCGACCTGATCGTTCTCGGCGGCGGCGCCGCGATCGAAAAGGCCGCCAAGGCAGGCGGGCAAGATGTGACGGTGCCCTTTCACCCGGGGCGCATGGATGCGTCGCAGGAGCAGACCGATGTGGCGTCCTTCGAGCCGCTTGAGCCATTGGCCGACGGGTTCCGTAACTATCGCCGCGGCAAGCCGCGCCTCTCGGCCGAAGAACAGCTGGTCGACAAGGCGCAGTTGCTGACTTTGACCGCGCCCGAGATGACAGTTCTGGTCGGCGGTCTGCGCGTGCTCGGCGTGAATGCCGGGAAGTCCACGCACGGCGTTCTGACGAAGAAGCCGGAGACGCTGACGAACGACTTCTTCGTCAACCTGCTGGACATGGCCACGCAGTGGCGGCCGTTGGCTGGCTCGGAGGGCGTTTACGAGGGGCGTGACCGCAAGACGGACGCGGCCAAATGGACGGGGACCCGTGCCGATTTGATCTTCGGCTCGCACTCGCAACTGCGCGCGTTGGCCGAGGTCTATGCCTGCGCGGACTCGAAGGAGAAGTTCGTGAAGGACTTCGTCGCGGCCTGGGTCAAGGTCATGGACCTGGATCGCTTCGATCTGCGCTGAATAGAACCCTCTCCGCCTATTGGGAGGAGAGGGGGCGAGCGTAAGCGAGCGGGTGAGATGGGTGTTGGCGGTGACCGTCACCTCACCCGTCTTTTCCCCGCAAGCGGCGGAGAGGGACCGCATGGCATCCCCCGAGGCTTTTGGCAGAGGCAGGGCCATGCTATCCCTTGCCCAGAAAGACGCGGGGAGAGCGCATGTCCAGCCGGTATGACGAGGTGTATCGCCGTTCGATCCAGGACCCGATGGGATTCTGGGCCGAGGCCGCCGAGGCGATCCATTGGGACAAAAGCTGGGACCGTGTTCTCGACGATTCTAATGCGCCGTTCTACCGCTGGTATCCGGGTGCCCAGCTCAACACCTGCTACAACGCGCTCGACCGCCATGTGGAGGGTGGGCGCGCCGACCAGGCCGCGCTGATCTACGACAGCCCTGTCACCGATACGATCAAAAGCTTCACCTTCCGCGAACTGCGCGACCTGACCGCGCGCTTCGCCGGCGCGCTTTCGGCCGAAGGCGTCAAGCGCGGCGACCGCGTCATCATCTATATGCCCATGGTGCCCGAGGCCGCGATCGCCATGCTGGCCTGCGCGCGGTTGGGCGCCATCCATTCCGTGGTGTTCGGCGGCTTCGCGGCGGCGGAACTGGCCGTGCGGATCGACGACTGCAAGCCCGCCGCGATTGTCTCGGCCACCTGCGGCATCGAGGGCAACCGCGTCCTGCCCTACAAGCCGCTGATGGACGGCGCGATCGAGATCGCGCGTCACAAGGTGAAAAGCTGCATCATTCTGGAGCGGCCGCAGGCGAAGTTCGAACCGGTGGCGGGGCGCGACAAGAGCTGGGCCGAAGTGACGGCGAACGCAAAGCCGCACGAATGCGTGCCGGTCGAGGCCACCGATCCGCTCTATATCCTCTACACCTCCGGCACGACCGGACAGCCCAAGGGTGTCGTGCGCGACAATGGCGGCCACTTGGTCGGGCTCAACTGGACGATGAAGAATCTTTACGGCGTCGATCCGGGCGAGGTGTTCTGGGCGGCGTCGGATGTCGGTTGGGTGGTCGGCCACTCCTATATCGTTTACGGGCCGCTGACTCACGGAAACACGACCATCCTGTTCGAAGGCAAGCCGGTGGGCACCCCGGACGCGGGCGCCTATTGGCGGCTGATCGCCCAGCATAAGGTGGCGGCGCTGTTCACCGCGCCCACGGCGTTCCGCGCCATCAAGCGCGACGATCCCGACGGCAAGCTGATCGCGAAATACGACATCTCGAAATTCCGCACGTTGTTCCTGGCAGGCGAGCGTTCGGACACCGACACGGTGAAGTGGGCCGAGAGCCATCTGAAGGTGCCGGTCATCGACCATTGGTGGCAGACCGAGACCGGCTGGACCATTTGCGGTAACTACGCGGGGCTTGGCCTGATGCCGGTGAAGTATGGCTCGCCCAGCAAGCCCGCGCCGGGCTACGTGGTCGAGGTGCTGAGCGAGAACCGCCAGCCCGTGAAGGCGGGTGATGTGGGTGAACTGGTGATCCGCCTGCCGCTGCCGCCGGGTTCGTTCCCGACGCTGTGGAACGCGCCGGAGCGCTACAAGAAAGCCTACATGGAAGATTTCCCCGGTTATTACAAAACCGGCGACGCGGGCTATATCGACGAGGACGGTTACGTCTATGTGATGGCGCGCACCGACGACGTCATCAACGTGGCGGGGCACCGCCTGTCCACAGGCGCCATGGAGGAGGTGCTGTCCTCGCACCGCGATGTGGCCGAATGCGCGGTCATCGGCGTGAACGACGCGCTGAAGGGCCAGGTGCCGCTGGGCTTCCTGGTGCTGAAGGCGGGGGTCAACAAGCCGGAGGAGGAGATCGTGAAAGAGACGGTCGCCCTCGTGCGCGAGAAGATCGGGCCGGTGGCCGCGTTCAAGTCGGCCACGGTGGTGGGCCGTCTGCCCAAGACGCGCTCAGGCAAAATCCTGCGCGGCACCATGCAGAAGATTGCCAACAGCGAAACATACAAAGCACCGGCCACCATCGACGATCCGCAAGTCCTGCCGGAGATCACCGACGCCCTCAAGAAGATCGGCTACGCGGGGTGAGGGAGGGGCCCGCCTGGGTTTCTGCCTAGGAGTTCCGCCCGAGCCACTCTGGACGGAGCATGAGGAAAATCAGGCGATGACGATTTTCTCCTTTCGGGACGTTCGCCATGGGGAATGCTAGGTCCGCCATTGTCCGTTTCACGGATTTGGCGCCAAGACCTTGGCCCAACGGCCGCGGCGTAACCCGCGACGTGGCGAATAGAATGGCGAGCGATGGCTCTCGCGACTGGCTCATCAGCATCGCGGAGCTGGTGGAGGATGCCGAGTTCTCCCACTACGAAGGATGCAACCGCATCCTGACATTGGTTGGCGAAAACCCCATCGATTTGCAGATCGATGATCTGGCGCCACTACGTTGCAACCCACGCGTGCCTGCTCACTTCCCCGGCGATAGGCCCACCAAATGTAAGTTGGCCGGAGGGGTGTCGCGCGCGTTCAACGTCATCTTCAATCGCGCGCGCATGATGGGTGCGGTCTCCAGTCTTGCGATCGCCGGCAATCATGAAGCCGAAGTGTCGCGCCGCCCGGCCGCGATTCATTGCGCGGCCGGTACCGTCATGGTGCAAGGCGATGCACTGCGGCCCGGAGATACGTTGGTGGCGCCGCAAGATCATCTGTTCCGAACGGGTGAAATGCCGGCGGCGCTTCTTGTCGTCGATCTTTGGGAAACCGGCTGACCGCAGGAGAGGATGGATCGCGCGCGAATCTCGCAAACATCAAACCGCTACCATGCAATCGGGGGATAACCATGGCCACACCACTCAAAGTTGAGTTCACAAACCAGAACACGACATACGGGCCCGACCAGATGTGGATCACGATGGTCGTGAACCCAGGACAGAATGTGTGCTTCGGCGGCACGAGCGAGCAGGTTCCCTTCGCCAATTCCTTCAACAACTCGCCGACCTACCAGATCACGGACAGTAAGCTGAAGCACGGCATCGACGTCCACAGCGCGACGTCCCTTCGGTTCTTTGTCTCGATCGGCACCCCGCTGAAAGCCTGCACGTTCGAGCCCGGGCAGTGGGAACCTGGCCAATGCAAAGGTTTCGGTGGTCCGACTTTCACGAATCCGAACGACCCCAACTGGAATGTGCGCTGGGATATTTTCGAACTGACGGTCAGCAATCCGCGCTCGCCCGACGATCTGGGCGACCTTTCGAGCATCAACGGCTACGGCATTCCGATGATGATCGACACGTTCAGTCTTCCTCTCCCCGGAGCGTCCGGCGAAGGACTGACCACGGCCCGCTCCTATGCCGGAACGGCTCCCTATGCGAGCCTCGAAGCGCTGATGAAGAAAAACAGCAGCAACAATAACCTAGGGGGCGTTCCCGCCAACGGTATCGTGAAAAACGGCACTAACTTTTTGCGCCTAATCGGGCCGCCCAACGGAGCGTTCGCTCCTGCGCTGGCGACGGGCGGGCCGTTTCCCTCCCTCAATTTCTACCTGACGGACGTTTACAACAAGCGCACCAAAACGCCGATCACGGATGTCGGGCGAATCAGCGGTCATACGTGGGACCTAACGGCCGGCGCGACGGCCGAGCAGATGACCCTGAGCGGCAAGCTCGACGGGGAAGAATTCACGATGGCTGTCGATGCCGACAAATACGTCGGCAAGCCGAATGCGATGTATACGTTCAGCTCCATGGTCTATCAGGCGCCGGGAACGGGAACGCAGAATCCGGGCCTTCATTTCACGTACAAAGGAAAATCGACCACGGAGGCCGATCTCATCACCGCGCTCGACAAGCACAACCCGCACGGCAGGAAGGCGCTGGCGGAAATCTACCATGACGTATTCACCGCCTATTCGTATGGCTTTATCGGTAACAATGCCGTGGTGAAAGGTTGGGTGAATCCGACCTATGGCAAGAAAAGCATAAACGACATGGGAAGTGCCGGTTGGGTGCAGCTCGCCGGAGATGTCGGCGCGGGCAAGGTTCCGCTTTCGAATGTGCCGTTGTTTTCCCGCAGGGCCGGAATGGAAGTGGGGTATCACAACGAATGGGCTTCCCGGCTCTATACTTCATCGCCGTCGGTCTATGGCTTCGCTTACAGCGATTTCTTCCAGTTCCCTATCGGACAGCACACTTACAAACTGCCCAACGGCACTCCGGTGAACAGCTGGCGCGTGACCGTGCTGCCGGACCCCTGAAATCAGCGTGTCATGGTACGTTGGATATCCCGAAATCGATCGCTTACATTTGCTCTGAATAGCGCAATGGAAAAAGGCGGAGCACGTCCATGAATGCGCCTTACGTTCATCCGAAGATCGGCCCGCGCGCCGCGGCGTTCCTGGCAAGGGAGCATAAGCTCCTGATTGACGGCAAATGGGTGCCCGCGCGGTCCGGTAAGACGTTCGACACCTTCGATCCCGGCACCGGGCGGGTCATCGCGAAGGTTGCCGAAGGGGATGCCGTCGACGTCGATTTCGCGGTTCAGGCCGCGCGCCGGGCCTTTGAAGGCCGTGCGTGGCGCATGATGACGCCGAACGAGCGTGGCAAGCTGATTTGGCGGTTGGCCGATCTTCTCGAACAGAATGCGGAAGAATTGGGAGTCCTCGAGGCTCTGAACAACGGCAAGCCGTTCGCCACCGCGCGTGACCGCGATGTTCCTGGATGTGCCGACTTGTTCCGCTACATGGCCGGTTGGGCGACCAAGATCACCGGCGAGACGCTCGGCATTTCAACGCCGGGGCAGTTTCATGCGTTCACCGTGCGCGAACCGGTGGGCGTGGTCGGTCAGATCATCCCGTGGAACGGGCCTTTGGCCATGGCGACATGGAAGCTGGCGCCGGCTCTTGCCACCGGCTGCACGGTTGTTTTGAAGCCCGCCGAGCAAACACCCCTGACAGCCCTGCGTATGGGCGAGTTGATCCAAGAAGCCGGCATTCCGGACGGCGTCGTCAACATCGTCACGGGTTTTGGCGCGACGGCGGGTGCGGCGATCGCGGCCCATCCCGACATCGATAAGGTCGGCTTCACGGGCTCCAGCGAAGTCGGCCGCATCATCGTCCATGCCGCGGCTGGAAATCTGAAGAAGGTGTCGCTCGAGTTGGGCGGAAAGTCGCCCGTCATCGTTTTTCCGGATGCCGATATGTCCGTTGCGATACCCGGAGCGACGCAAGCCATCTTCGCGAATTCGGGACAGGTCTGTACCGCCGGTTCGCGGCTTTTCGCGCACAAGAAAGTGTTCGACAGGATGATCGACGGCATTGCACAGCAGGCAAGCCAGATTCGCGTGGGGCACGGATTGACCGACGGCTCCCAGATGGGCCCGGTGATTTCGCAGACGCAGATGGAACGGGTGATGGGGTACGTCGATCAAGGCCGTGCCGCCGGCGCCACCGTAACGGCCGGCGGAAACCGTATCGGCCAGGAGGGCTATTTCGTCGCGCCGACGATTTTGACGGACACGAAGCCCGAGATGTCGGTGGTGAAGGAGGAGATTTTCGGACCGGTGCTCTGTGCCATGAGCTTCGACGACGACGACCTGGAGCGGATCGCGAAGCAGGCCAACGATTCGATCTATGGACTGGCCGGCAGCATTTGGACGCAGAACATCAGCATCGCCCACAAGATGGCCCAACGCATCCGGGCCGGGCGCATCGGCATCAATACGCATGGCAACGTCGACGCGGCTTTGCCCACCGGCGGTTTCAAGCAATCGGGCTGGGGGCGCGAGAAAGGCCATGAGGGCTTGCACCTCTACACCGAAGTGAAATCGGTCATCGTATCCCTTTAGAATTCGCGCGGGCGTCGCGAAGCCGACAAAGCGTCCGCCCTCGACGGTCCACAGATCCTGCCGGAAATCGCCGATGCCATTCCGTGCTCGCGCACTCCCCGCGTGGCGGTTTTGTTGGCGTTCAGTGTTGATTGATTATCAATCAATATTATCGATAGACAATCAGTCACCCGCCGATAGAATTCTGGCATCTGTTCGCCAGAGAGGGAGGGTGTGGTGCGCGCGGTTCAATTGGTGGCGGAAGGCAAGAGTCCGGTCCTAGGCGACGCGCAGGTGCGCCCGCCCAAGGCTGACGAAGTGCTGGTGAAGGTCGGGTCCGTCTATGTCGGCACCCGCGAGCGCAGCAGCGTCAGCGGCAACCGCGCGAACTACTGGCCGGATCGCCCCAAGCCTGGCCTGCCCATCATCCTGGGCTATCAGGCGGGCGGTACCGTGATTCAGGCGGGCGCCGATTCGCCCATCAAGGAAGGAAGCCGCGTCTTCGTGAACGGCTTCGTGGATTGCGGCAAGTGCGATGCGTGCATGGATGGGCAGCAGAATTTGTGCCCGCACCATTCGCTCCTCGGCATCGACGTCGACGGTTGCTTGGCCGAGCAGGTGACGCTGCCCTGGCGCTGCGTCTTCCCGGTGCCGGACTCGATTCCGATGAAGCTGATCCCGGCCGTCTCCGAGGTCTCGACCGCCCTGCACGGTTTCCGCTGTGCCGGTTCCGTGGCCGGCCGCAGCGTCGCCGTGATCGGCGGCGGCGATATCGGCGCCACGGCCGCGAAGCTGGCGAAGCTGTTCGGCGCCAAGCCGGTCGTCGTGGTGGAGCCGGCCGAGGAGCCGCGCGCGCGTCTCAAGCGCATCCTTCCCGACATCGAGATCCTCCCATCGGCCAAGGGTCTTAAGCCCGAGTTCGATTTCGCCATGGAGGCCTCGAACGTCGCATCGGGCATCGAGGATTCGATCGCCTGCCTGCGGCGGAACGGCAAGGCCATCATCTTCAGCGCGCTGGGCGAAACGACGCTTCGCTTCAAGGCGCTGTACTCCGAATGGCACACGCGCGAGATTCAGATCATCGCCTCGAACGCGAAGACGCCGGTCGACGTGCGGGATTCCATCGATCTGCTCGCGAAGCACGCCGAGTTGCGTGCGGCGTTCGATCTGGAATCCGTCGCGATGGAGGGTGCGGCCCAGGTGATCGCCGACTTCGCCGCCTATAAGCGCCGCGTTCCGGTCTGCGTGTTTCCGGCGGGCCAAACGGAGAAGTAACTGCCGAAGCCCGGCGCGGCGCGACAGCGCCTCGCCGGGCGCCCCAGTTGGGGAAGGGGAGGCCCTGGCATGACCGAACGGCACGATGTGGTCGTGATTGGCGCGGGGAACGCTGGGCTGGCCTGTGCTCGCAGGCTGGCGGCTGGCGGACACGACGTGCTCGTCATCGAGGCCGCCGACCGAGTCGGCGGACGGTCGATGAGCGGACGCTTCGGCCGGCTTTGGTACAACCTCGGCACCCAATATATCGGCGGTATCGGCACGCCGGCCGAGGCGCTGGCGAAGGAGGCCGGTGTCGAATTATCGCCGATCTACGAGAACTGCATCGCGCTGTATGCGGGCGGGCGTCTGGTCACCGCCGAAAGCGGTGTGGGTTTCCTCGCGCGGCTGCCTCTGCCCCTGCTGGATAAGGTGAGCTTGGTCCGCACCGAGCTTGGGCTGGAAAAGGAACGCCGTCTGGGCGCGAAGCTCACCGGAAGCGCCCGGGCGGACCGGCGCGCGACGCTGGACGACATGCGATTTGCGGATCTTCTGAAAGATGCACGGCCTGCCGTCCGCGATGTCTATCGAAACCTGCTGCTGATGATGACGGGTGGTGAGCCGGAACGGACCTCCGCTTTCTTGGGTCTGCTCTTCACCGCCGGCATCGGGACGCCCCACGGCGAGAATCATCCGCCGAGCGAGACGTTGCTGGCCGTATCCGGGGGCACGGCCGCCCTGCCAATCGCGGTCGCCGCCCAGCTAGGCGCGCGAGTACGCACGGGAACGCCCGCGACGTCCGTTCGGCCTGGCCCCTCGGGAATTGAGATCGGAACGCTCGCCGGCGTTCTTCAGGCCCGCGCCTGTGTTGTCGCCGTTCCCGCCCACGATGCCGTCCGCATCGCGCCCGATCTGCCGGAGCCCGTGCGCGCCGCCCTGGCAACGGTGGAATACGGCCCCTTCGTCTCCGCGATCCTGCATCTCCGCTGCCAGGGCCGCGGCCCGTGGGAGAAACTGTTCCATGTCGGTGCGGTCGGCCTTCGCTTTCAGGCCTTCAACAACCTCACCTATTTCCAGCCCGGCGCGCACGACGAAGCTGTCTTCCTCGCCTTCGCCGCGGGCGATCTGGCACGAAACCTGATGGCTACCTCGGACGAGGATATCGCCGCCGCCGCGGCGGAGGATTTGGCCCGCATTTTCCCGCAATCCGCGGGCGCCCTGATGGGACAGGCCGTGCAACGCTGGCCCCACGGCTTGCCGTTCTGGAAACCCGGAACGGATGCCGCGCGGCGGCTGTTCCGAGACTTGCCCGGCCCCATCTTCCTGGCCGGAGATTACACCGATTACCCCAACATCCAGGGTGCGATCCGCAGCGGCCAGCGCGCCGCCGACGCGGTGAGCGCCTCCTTGCGCAACTAGGAGAACACCATGCAGACCGGGCCTGTCCGCCTCACCATCAACCCGCCCATGGCCGAGATCGTGTTCCACCGTCCCGAGGTGCTGAACGCGATGAACATGGAAGCATGGTACGCGCTGGACAAAGTCCTCGAAGAGGTGACGGCCCGGGCCGATGTCCGCGTCGTGCTGTTGCGGGGCGAAGGCCGCGCCTTTTGCGCTGGCGCGGACCTGAACGACATGGCCGAGCATGTCCGGTGGGTGGAAACCGGGGAATGGACCGTGCCGGAGATCCGCCGCGCGCAGCGTTTCCTCCAATCCACGACACGGCGCATGCGGCGGGCCGAGCAGATCTTCGTCGCGGCGGTCCAGGGCTTCGCGCTCGGCGCCGGTTGTGAAGTGATCTGCGCCTGCGACGTTGTCGTCGCGGAGGAATCGGCGAAGTTCGGCTTCCCCGAAACGGGTGTCGGCGTGACCGTGACCAACGGCGGCCTGTTCTTCCTGCCGCGGCTGATCGGCCTGGCCCAGGCGCGCTGGCTCATCTATTCCGGCGAGTTCGTCAACGGAAAGCAGGCCAAGGACATGGGGCTGGTCGCCATCACCGCGCCGGACGGGCAGGGGTTGGAAAAAGCGCGCGCAGCCGCGGAGCGCATCGCGGCCCAAGCGCCCATCGCGCTCGCGATGATGAAGGAAGGGTTGGACCGCAGCATGGAGACCTCGCTGGAAAGCGTCCTGGCCTTCGAGACCGAGGCGCTGGTCTCGACCGTTTGCACGCTCGATCACCGGGAGGGCGCGCGCGCCTTCTTCGAGAAGCGGCCGCCGAAGTTCACCGGCAAATGACGGGCTTTCTGCCCCTTCTCGATTTGCCGCAGCGGACGATCCCCGAACTGCTGGACCGTGCGTTGATCTTTGGGCGCGACCGGCCGTTCCTGATCGATCTGGCTGGGGATGTGACGCTTACCTACGGCGACTTCCTGGAGCATGTCTCTTCTCTGGCCCATGAACTGGCCGGCCGCTTCGCGCCCGGCACCATGGTCGCGGTCATGATGGCCAACAGCCGTGAATACGTCGTGCTGCGCTACGCCATGTCTTGCGCGGGGCTGATCGAGGCCGCGCTCAACCCCGAGCATCGCGGGGCGGTTCTGGAACGCATGGTTGCTCAGGCCCAGCCCCAGGCCCTGATCGTCGACGATGCGCGCCTGCCCCAAGTTCTCGCATGCGGCTTCGATATCGGGCGGATGCCCAGAATCCTGGGCTCCGAACTCGCGCAACTTTGCCGCGCGCGGAAAAGCTGGGACGAGCGTCCGAAGGTCGCGCTGGGGCCTGGCAGCATCGCCCGGATCATCTTCACCTCCGGGACCACCGGCGGATCGAAGGGTGCCCAGCTTTCCCACGCCTACGAGGTGTTCACGGGCGAGCGGATCATCCATCGCATCGGGTTCGGCCCCGAGGACCGCTGGCTCTATGTCACGCCGTTCTTCCATGTGGACGCGCTCATCGTTATCGCGGCTCTGCTGCACACCGGCGGCGCGTTCGTACTGGCGCCGGACTTTTCGCTCAGCCGGTTTTGGTCGGATGTGCAGCGCTCCGGCGCGACCTCCTTCGTCTATGTCGGGACCATTCTCGCGGTTCTGCTGAAGGGTCAGGACGCACCCGCGGGGCATACTCTGCGTTCGGCCGTCGGCGGCGGCTGCCCGATCACCGTTTGGGAGGAGTTCGAGCGGCGCTTTGGCGCGACCATCGTCGAGGCCTATGCGATGACCGAGTGCATTGCCTGCACCATGACATGGCGCGATCACCGCCGGGTCGGCTCCGCCGGAAAACCGCACCAAGGCTACGAGGTCGCGATCGTCGATGGGTTCGACCGGCCGTTGCCGCCTGGCCAAGCCGGCGAGATCGTCATCCGGAGCACCGAACCCTGGGGCTTCATGTCCGGCTATCTGAACGCCGAGGCCGCCACCGTCGCGAGCCAACGTAATTTCTGGTTCCACACCGGCGACCTTGGCGTGATGGACGAGGAGGGCTGGCTTTACTATCGCGGCCGGCTGAAGGACGTCATCCGGCGGCGTGGTGAGAACATCTCGGCCGAAGAATTGGAGGGCATCGCCAACAAACACCCCTCCGTGCTGATCAGCGCGGCCATAGGCGTGCCGTCGAGCATTGGGGAGGAGGACGTGCTGCTCTACGTCCAGCCCAAGCCGGGCACGACGTTCGACCCCGCCGTGCTATGCGATTTCATCGCCTCTCAGGCCGCCGCCTTCATGGTGCCGATGTATGTGGGCGTGGTCGACGAGATGCCTTTCACCCCCACGCAAAAGGTGGCGAAAACGAAACTGCCGCGGCAGACGGGGCCGGATCTATGGACCAACCCGCAAGCGCGACGATAGGGTCTTCCTTTGCAAGAAGAAACGGCAGCGCCGGAGCCACGATTGACCAAACGCAAGAGCCTGAAGACGAGGGCCAAGGGCGAAACCGCGCCGGCCGCCGAGCCAGCTTTGGCCTCCGCCAGGCTTCATGCGCTGCTCGACGGTGCGACGGTCGCGGCGGAGAGCGATCCGCGGTTGTTCGTCGAATCGTTGGAGAAGGGGCTTCGTATTCTTTCTCTTTTCGATTCGTCCCGGCCCGCGCTTACGGTCAGCGAAATCGGGCGTGCCAGCGGGTTGGGGCGCAGCGCGGCGCAACGCTTTGTCTACACGCTCGAGCGGCTGGGTTATCTTCGCAAGAGGCCGAGGTCCCACGAGTACGCACTGACCACGCGCGTGCTCGACTTCGCGTCGGCCTATCTCGGGACAGACCCCATCGTCAGCAAGTCGGCCGAGCTGCTCGCCGACCTCAACGAACGATCGGGCGAGGTTGTCGCCCTGGTCGAGCTCGACGATACGGACATCGTCATCGTCTCGCGTCTCGCCAGCCGCCACCCTTTCAGTCTTAGCGTGGTTCCCGGCATGCGCTTCCCCGCCTATTGCACGTCCGGCGGCCGAGCCATCTTGGCCCATATGGCACCCGAGGAGGCCGCCAGCGTCTTGGCGAGAAGCGATCGCAAGGCCTTCACCAGCCGGACGCTCACCGATCCAGAGGCTCTCATGGCCGAGTTGGCGCTCGTCCGCCGCCAAGGCCACGCCACCGTCGAAGGGGAAACCGTTTCCGATGCCCTGTCCGTCGCGGTCCCCATCTTCGATTCGACGAGCCGGCCGGTCGCCGCGGTCTATGTGTATTGCCCGCTGTCCCGCTGGTCGCGGAAGACGGTGAAACAGAATTTGTTGCCGGAATTGCTTCGCACGGGTGAGGAATTCTCACGCGCGATCGGCGGGGCGCATGCACGTATGAGCGTCTAAAGGAACGCGTCGCGGTGCAGCCGGGCGTGGGCAGCCAGATTCCACCGGTGGATGAGTTGCATCGCCTGATCGAGGCGGAGCCGCTCCCGCGAAACGTACGTGCCTTCCTGAACGAGATTGTGCGTCTCAACGGCGATAAACCGGCGTTTTCGTTTTTCGAGGAGCCGGAAACGACGCCGTTCCGCAGCCTCACTTACCGGCAGTTCGACACATACACGCGGAAGCTGGCGTCCGCCTTCCACGGCTTGGGCATCCGCAAAGGGCATCACGTCGGCGTCATGCTGCCCAATGTGCCGGCTTGGCCGCTGACCTGGATGGCTCTGGCGCATCTCGGCGCCGTCATCGTGCCGATCAATGTCCGCTACACGGCCCGCGAATTGAGTTTCGTGATGGGCGATTCGGATGCCCAATGGCTGGTCATCCACGGCGATCGGCTGCAAGCCTTGTTGGATATGGAGAAGGCGCGCCCGGACGATAGCCGCGTTGTCGTGGTGGATGGTCCGACAAACGGCCAAAGCCACGATTGGTCCCGTCTGATGGAGCAAGGCGATGCGGCGTTCGACGTGTCGGATCAGCCTTCGCTCGATGATCTGGCCACCATTCTCTACACGTCCGGCACCACGGGGTTCCCGAAAGGGGTGATGCTGCCGCATCGCTACTGGCTGACCTTCACCAAGCATGGCACGATGGAGATCCGCTATCTGGGCATCGAGCGGATGCTGCTCTGCCAGCCGTTTTATTACATGGCGGGGCAGGGCTGGTTTCTGTACGGGCTGTTTCTCGGCGCCGAGATCTTCATTTCGCCGCAGCTCTCGATCAAGCGCTTCATGCCATGGGTCCGGCAGACCCGCTCCCAATACGCTTTGGCCAGCAACGCGATCCTCAAGCAAGACTTGCCGCCCGAAGACCAGATCAATGAACTGAGGTTCATGCATGTCGGCGCGGCCTACACGGTGGAAACCCAGGCCCGGATCGAGCGCATGTTCGGCTGCGTCGTCCGCAACTGCTACGGCATGACGGAGAACGCCATCGCCACATATGTGCCCATCACCGCCGTCGATAAGCTTGGCCCGGACGTCATCGGGATCGAGACTCCGTTCCGCGAGGTGATGATCGCCGACGAGCAGGGCCATCCGGTGCCGAATGGGCAAGCTGGTGAAATCCTGACGCGAGGGCCGGGCTTGCTCCTCGGCTACTACAAGAAGCCAGAGGCCAACAAAGCGTCGTTCGTCGGCGGGTGGCACCGGTCCGGTGACCGCGGATACCGCGACAAGGACGGCTATTTCCGCTTGTCGGGCCGCATGAAGGACATGATCCGGCGCAATGGCGAGAATATCTCGGCTCTCGAGGTCGAGACCGTATTGCTGTCGCTGCCGGGCATCCTTCGTGCCGCCGCGATCGCGGTGCCCGACAACCAGCGCGGGGAAGAGGTCAAGGTCTGCGTCATGCTGAATCCGGGTTTTACCCGTGAGCAGGTGCCGCCGGATGCCATCACCGACCACTGCGCGCGTAACCTGGCCAGCTTCAAGGTGCCGCGCTACGTGGCGTATCTCGAAGATATGCCGACGACCGTATCCGGCAAGATCGAGAAGCACGCTTTGGTGAACGGTATCGCGGACCTGCGAGCCGGGTCGTACGACCGCGAGGAAAAGGTCTGGTGTTAAGCATATTTCGGGGGAAATTCACGTGTCCGGTTCTGATCTCACGCCACTTCTCAAGCCTCGTTCCGTCGCCATCGTCGGCGCGTCCGCAACGCCCGATTCCGCCGGCAACATGTGCGTCCGCATGGCCAAGCGCGGCGGCTACAAAGGACGCATCTATCCGATCAATCCGAAATATCCGGAGATCGAAGGGCTGCAATGCTACCCCTCGCTCTCCGCCGTGCCGGAACCGGTCGACATGGCCATTCTCAGCGTCGGCACCCCGCGCATGGAAGCAGCCCTGGCGGATGCGATTGCCGGCGGTGCGAAGGCGGTGACGTTCTTCTCCACCGGCTATCTGGAGAACGATACCAAGCCGCCGCTCAACCAGCGCTTGGCCAAGATGGCCAAGGATGCGGGCGTACCCATCTGCGGCGGCAACTGCATGGGCTTCTACAATCTCGATATCGGTTTGCTCGTGACGTTCGTCTCGCCGCCGTATCAGCCCAGGTCGGGCGGCATCACCCTCCTGACCCATTCGGGCGCGTCGTTCTCGGCGCTTTCGCTGAACGACGGGCGGCTCGGCTACAATTTATGCGTCTCCACGGGCTCGGAGGTCGCGACCACGACCGCCGACTATATGGGCTATGCGATCGAGCAACCGACCACGCGCGCCATCGGCTTGGTCCTGGAGGCCGTGCGCGATCCCGCGAACTTCATCGAAAGGCTAAAAAGGGCGCAGGAGAAGGAGATTCCCGTCGTCGCGCTCAAGCTCGGCCGCACGGAGGAAAGCATCCGGCTGGCGCTTAGCCATTCGGGCGCTATTGCGGGCGACGATGCGGCCTATGAGGCCGTGTTCGAACGTTACGGCGTTCTGCGCGTCGACAGCACCACGGAGCTGGCCGGCACGTTGGCCCTATTCGACCAGCCGCGTCGCGCCAAGAAGGGTGGGGTGGTCGGCATCTCGGATTCCGGCGGCGAGCGGGAACTGTTTATCGATCTGGCCCACGACGCCAAGGTGCCGCTGGCCAAGATGACGCCCAAGACCACGAAAGAGCTGGCCTCCCGGCTTGACCCGGGTCTGGAGCCGATCAACCCGCTCGACGCCTGGTGTCCGCAGCCGAATTGGGAAGAGATCTTCACCGAGTGTTTCTGCGCGATGGTGGGCGACCCCAACACCGCCATCGGCACCGTCTTCACCAATTTGCGCGACAAGGCGCCGTCGGCCGATGCCTGGGTGCGCACAGTGATCGAGGCGTCCAGACGCTTCGACAAGCCCGTGGCGGTCATCAACAATTTCGGCTGGATGCATCACGACGGGCAGATCAAGGCCCTGACGGAAGCCAGGATTCCCGTGATCGCGGACATGAAGTGCGGCCTGGTTGCGCTGCGCAAGGTGCTCGATCACCGCGACCGCGCGGAGT
>CADEGL010000069.1:0-2194 GCA_902826885.1 uncultured Alphaproteobacteria bacterium
CGGGGCTGTAGCTCAGATGGGAGAGCGCCTCGTTCGCAATGAGGAGGTCAGGGGTTCGATTCCCCTCAGCTCCACCACCCTTTCTTCCCCTTTTTCGCCTGGGTTCGTGGTGATCTAGCATTCGGCGCTGGGCTGTTCCGGCCCGCCTCGGGAGAGACGCCTTGGATCGTTCCATCAAGCAAGTGGCCATTATCGGCGGCGGCATCATGGGCTGCGCCGTGGCCTATTACCTACGGCGCCTGGGCATCGCCGTCACCGTGTTCGAGCGTGGCGAGATCGGCGCCGAGCAATCGAGCCGCGCGCTTGGCTATGTGCGCTGCCAGGGCCGGCACCGCGCCGAGTTGCCGCTGTCGGTGCTGGCGAACCGGATGTGGGAAACCTTGCCGGCCGAGCTTCAGGCCGATGTGGAGTATGTGCGCCAGGGCAACCTGGTGGTGGCGGAGACGGCGGCCGACGAGGAGCGGCTGCGCAAGAGTTGCGAAGCCGCGCGCGCCAACGGCCTGTCCACCCGCGCCGTCGACCGCGCCGAGATCGCGCGCATCTCGCCCAAGCTGCATGGCCCCTGGCGCTCGGGCATCTTCACCGAAGAGGACGGCCATGCGTCGCCGACCAAGGCGACCCAGGCCTTCGCCGCCGCGGCGCGGCGTCTTGGCGCGGACGTGCGGACACATGCGGGCGTGCGCGGCATCGCGGTTTCCGGCGGACGCGCGGCAGGCCTATGGACGGCGGACGGCGTGTTCGCGGCGGATGCCGTTGTCTGCGTGGCCGGCATCTCGACGAATTTCTTTTTGCGCCCGTTGGGCGTTGCCTTGCCCATCCAGGTGGTGCGCAGCTCCAACCTGGAAACGGTCGCGAAAGAACCGTTCACGCGCACCGGGGTGTGGACGCCCTATATCTCCATGCGGCCGCGGCTGGATGGCTCCTTCGCCTTCGGCACCGGCTATCGCGGCTCGCCGCCCGACCACGATCTGGGCGCGGCGACCGTCGGCAGCCTCGGGTACTTCCTGCCGCGCTATGTGCGCAATCCGCGCCGGCCGCGGCTGCGCCTCAACCGGGACTTCGCGGACAGTATCCAGCGGTATTTTTCCATGACGGCATCCGCGGCGCCCATGCCCGATCCCGTCATCAATGAGCCGCAGATCGCGGAGCGTCTGGTCTGGGCGCAAAAATTCTTTCCCCATCTGGTGCCGCTGGAAGCGGCGCGCAGCTGGGCTTGCCGCATCGATGTGACACCGGACCTAGTGCCCGCCATCGGGCCATGGGGTCCGCCCGGCCTCTTCACCGCGGTCGGCTTTTGCGCGCATGGACTGGCCTTGGCGCCTATCGTCGGCAAAACCCTGGCCGAACTGATCGCGACGGGAAGCAGCGAAGTTGATTTGCGCGCCCTTCGGCCCGGGCGCTTTCGGGAAAGCGATCCGCAGGAAGATCCGGTCGCGCTTTAAGGGAAAACGAAAAGCGGCGGCTCCGGGGAAAGCCGCCGCTCCGGATACCAAGTTCCGCGCGGAGCGGATTCGGTATCACTTCTCGTGGTTATGATGGCGTTTAGCGCGTAAGGCGGCCGATCAGAAACGCCGCCAGGGCGCCGCCGCCGAACGCCAGCGCGACCGAGGTCAGCGGCCTGGCCGATACGCTGTCGCGGGCATAGGTCACCGCGCGTTCGCCTTCGGCACGCGCCGTTTTGCCAATGCTGTGCATGGCGACCTCGGCGGCCATGGCGGCGCCCGCGATGATGCCTTCGACCTCGCGGCGGCGATGGGCCTTGCCGGTTCCGTTCAGTGCGTGTCGAGCCATTGTACCCTCCTGCAACAATCTCGTTCCGTGGCGCATGGCGCGGGCCGATGGCCGACGGTCTGGGCTGTAAACCGGGCCGCCGTGCATCGGTTCCAGCGATTTGAAGGAATGGGCGAAAACGCCTTGATCCCGCCGCGACTTCGCCGGATTCCGCGCCACGCGGCGAATTAGACGCGCGCGAGATGCTCCCGCAGCATGGCCGCGATGGCCTGGGGCTGGTCCAAGATCGCCGTCACGTCGATGCCGTCATAGCCGGGCTCGTCCTCCAAATCCGTGCGCCGCAGGCGCCAGCGCTGGCCGCACTGCACGACGTGGCCGCGGACCTCGCCGTCGATCCGGATATTGAATTGCCACGCCCGCTCGCGGTCCAACATGCCCATCGCCGCCTCTTCGCTCCGTATCC
>CADEGL010000069.1:2294-7143 GCA_902826885.1 uncultured Alphaproteobacteria bacterium
GGGAAACGCACGAACGGGTCTATGGTTTTGCGTCATTCCCGTGGCCTGGCTCCTCTGCTTCACCGGGGCCCGGTTACAGGGTCCCGTTCAATCGCCGGGCTTTCCGATGCGACAACGGCACCGCGGGGGTATCCCTGCGGTGCCGTTGCATTCCGATCGAGGCCAAATCGCGGCGCGTGAAGCCGCGAACGGATCAGCCGCCCTTCACGCCCTTTTTCTGGAAATCGACATCCCAGTTCTGCGTGTCGCTGACGACGCGCTGCAGGCGGAACATGTGGTCGGTCAAGGCATAGGCGTTGTCGCTGTCCAGATCCTCGCAGCGCACGAAGATTTCCATCTCCGTGCGGATGGCCATCAAGGGATGGCGCGTGACGCGCGCGGCCAAGGCCTTGGCGCGGTCCAGCACCTCGGCGTCATCCACCACTTCGTTGACGAGGTTGATGCGCAGGGCCTCGTTCGCATCGATCGCGTCGCCGGTCAGGACCAGTCTCATGGCTTCCACGCGCGGCAAGTGGCGGTAGATGCGCGCCATGCCGGCGGCGCCGCCCATGCCGTAAGCGATCTCGGGCAGGCCGAACTTGGCCGTCTTGCCCGCGATGCGCATGTCGGTGAGATGCAAGAGGTAGATCATGCCCTGGCCCAGGCACCAGCCCTTGACCGCGCCGATGATCGGCTTGAAGCGCTTCATGCGCAGCACTTCGCGCTCCCAACCCGGATAGTTGGGTTCGTCGTCCTCGTTGGTGTGCGGATAGAAATGCCGCATCACCCGGTCCTCGCCCTCCAGCGGCTTGCGCCGCGTCTTCAGATCGTCGCCGGCCGAGAAGGCGCGGTCGCCCTTGGCTGTCAGGATGCCGATCTTGAGCGAACGGTCGCGCTGGAACGCGTCCAACGCCTTGTACAATTGCTTGTGGATCTCCGGGTTCAGCGGATTGACTTTGCCATTGTCGATCGTAAAGGTGGCGACCTCGCCATCGGTTTCGTAAATCAGCGGCATCTTCGGCTTCCTTGTTCGAACGGGATGGACAAGCCTGTCACAGCGCCGCGGTTTGGGAAACCGCCCCACACCTTGATTGCGGAGTGAACATGCTGGGCAACGCGACGACGATCCGTCGGACGCTCGAGGAAAAAGCGCGTTCGCATCCCAATCGCGTCTACATGACCCATGCGGGCGTGGCGCTGACGCTGGGTGCGTTGGACCGGCGGGTGAACCGCTTCGCCAACGGCCTGGCCAAGCTGGGCTTCAAGGCGGGCGACCGCGTGGCTCTCATGCTCTCGAACCACCCGGATCATTTCTATGCCTTCCTGGCCTGCGCGAAGCTGGGCGTGGTGCAGGTGCCGGCCAACACCAACCTGCGCGCGACCAGCCTGGAGTTCCTGTTCAAGCACGCGGACCCGCATGGGGTGATCGCGGACGACCATTTCGCCGAGCATCTGGTGCCGGTCCTGGCGGGTACCAAGTGCAAGCATGTGATCTGGCGCGGCAAGGCGGCCGATGTGCCGGGCAAGCGCACCCATGTCTTCGGCGCGGTCATGGAAAGCGGCGCGGAGACGCCGCCGCCCGGAAATCCGCAAGCCGAGGATGTGCTCTCTCTCAGCTACACCTCCGGCACCACGGGTCAGCCCAAGGGTGTCATGGTCACCGACGCCATGTTTCGCGCCTCGGCTTACGGCGCGGCGCGGCTCGGCGACATCAAGGCGGGCGACGTCTTGTATCTATGGGAGCCGCTGTTCCACATCGGCGGCAGCGAGGTGATCGTCCTCGGCGTCTTCTTCGACGTCACCATCGCGTTGACCGAACGGTTCAGCGCCTCGCGCTTCTGGCCCGAGGTGCGCGCGGCCAAGGCCACGCATATCCACCATCTGGGCGGCATTCTCTCGATTCTGATGAAGCAGCCGCCCGCGCCCGAAGACGCCGACAACACCGTGCGCGTGGCATGGGGCGCCGGCGCGCCCGCCCGCATCCGCCAGCAATTCGCCGAGCGCTTCAAGGTGAAGGTCACCGAATCCTATGGCATGACCGAATGTTCCAGCATCACCACGGCCAATTCCGAAGGCGATCCCGAGGCCGGTGTGGGCGCGCCCATGTCCTATTTCGAGGTGCGCATCGCCGACGACGTGGGGAAGCCACTGGGCGCCGGCGAGATGGGCGAGATCCTGGTCCGCGAGAAAGAGCCCGGCTTCATCATGAAAGGCTATTTCCGCAACAAGGAAGCGACATCCGCCGCGCTCAAGGGCGGCTGGATGCACACGGGCGATCTCGGCAGTTTCGACGCGATGGGGAACTACCACTATCTCGGCCGCAAGAAGGACAGTCTGCGCCGCCGCGGCGAGAACGTCTCGGCCTGGGAGGTCGAGCGCGTGCTGCTGACCCATCCCGCCGTCGAGGAATGCGCCGTCGTCGGCGTCGACACCGATGTGGGCGAGCAAGACATCAAGGCCTACGTGAAGCCCGTCGCGGGCACGACACCCGATCCGCTCGACATCATCCAATGGTGCGAGGCGCGCCTGGCCTATTTCCAGGTGCCGCGCTACATCGCCTTCGTGGACGCCTTCGCCAAGACGGCGACCGAGCGCGTCCAGAAGGAGAAGCTGTCCAAGCAGGCGGACGGCGCGTGGGATTTGGAGGCGTCGGGCTACAAGCTGAAGCGGCGCTGAGCCGTCAACGCGGCGCGGCCTTGATCTCTTCGATCCGCTTTTCGACCTCGGCGCGTTCGGGCGTGCCGGCGGGCAGCTTGGCCAGCAGACTCTTCCAGTAGGTTTCGGCCTTGGGCTTGTCGCCGGCCTGCCAGGCGGCCGCGCCCAGGAAGAACGCGGCGACCGCGTTGCCCGGTTCTATCGAATCGATACGGCGCATCACGGCGATGAAGTCCTCGGGCAGTTTGGCGCCGGGCTGCTGCAGCACGAGCAGCGACTGGGCATAGCCGAGTTGAATGCTGACGTCGTTCGGCGCCAGTTGGGCGGCGTGCTTGAACGCGTCGGCCGATTTCTCCTTTTCGTCCAGCACGCGATAGGAACGGGCCAGGCGCAGCCAGCCTTCCAAGTCGTTCGGATTGTCCTTCAGCTTCGCGGCCAGCTGGTCGACCATGCCGCGCACCATGGCGGCGCGCTGCTCCGGGGTCATGTCCTGGGCCGCTTGCATGTCCTCGGCGCTCGGCCCTGGTGCCGGCTGCGGCAGCACGGTCGCGGGATCGATGCCCAATTCCGCCGCCGTTTGCCGGATGCGTGCGGTCAGCATGGGCATCCACGGCGCATTGGGCTGCGAATCGGCGGCGAGCGAAGCCCAGATTTTTAGCGCTTCTTGCAGGCGTCCGGCCTGGCTCTCGGCGAGGCCGAGATAGAAACGCGCGCGGGGTTCGCGCTTCTCGCGCTCCAGAGCACCTTCGAACAGCGTCTTGGCTTCGGGCGTCACCTGGCCTTGCGCGGCGAGCACCAGCGCCTCGCCCAGGCTCGAGGCGACCTCGGGCGCGCCGCCGGACAGGGTGTAGGCCCGGCGGTAGGAATCGACGGCTTCCTGATTACGGCCGAGTGCCTGCTGCATCATCGCGAGACGTATCCAGCCGGCCTGATCGTCCGGTGCCGCGGCCAGCTTCGCCGCCAGCTCCGCTGCCTGCGCGTCCAGCGCTTGGTTCTGCGCGCCGCGCGCCTTCTCGATGTCCGTTTGGCGCGCGGCTAGAGGACGATCGGGCGCGCCGGGCGCGCCCACCAGGAAATAGACGCCGAGAGCGGCAAAAACGGTGATGGCGGCCAGGATGGTTGGGCCGAACCACGAGCGTTTCGCGGCGGCCGGTGCCGCGTCTTCGCTGCCGGGCGAGAGGGCCAGGATGCGCCGGCCGATCTCCGCCTCGGCGCCGCGCGCCTCGTCGTCCGAGATCAAGCCGCGTTCGCGGTCCCGCGCGAGCTCCGACAACTGGTCGCGATAGACGGCCAAGCCGTGCGACGCGCGCGATGCCGCGGGGGCTGCCCGCCGCATCAAAGGGCGCAGGATCGCCACGACGGCGATGGCGGTCAGCGCGAGGAAGGCGATACCGGCCCAGATCGCCATTCTAGGGTCCGCCATCCAAGATCTTGTCGAGGCGCGCGCGCTCGTCTTGATCCAGCGGCGCCGTGCGCGGCACGGCCTTGCGGCGGCGCAGGGCGAGAAGCAGCGCGCCCAGCCCTATCCCCAGGACCAGGACCGGGCCGAACCACAGAAGATAGGTTTCGGCGCGCATGGGCGGACGCAGGCGCACGAAGTCGCCATAGCGCGCGACGACGAAATCCATCACTTGCGCGTTGCTGTCGCCCGCCTTGATCCGTTCGCGCACCAGGATGCGCAGGTCGCGCGCCAGCGGCGCATTGGAATCGTCGATCGACTGGTTCTGGCAGACCAGGCAGCGAAGTTCCTGGCCCACTTCGCGCGCGCGCGCTTCCTGCGCTGGATCGGCCATGATCTCGTCGGGCTCGACGGCCCATGAAGGTGCCGTGATGAGAAGGGCCAGCAGCAGCGCAAGCGCGCGGATCATTTCTGCAGCTCCTTCAGGAGCGGCAGGATTTTCTCGTCCAGGTCGCGCGGCTGGACCGGGCCGACATGGCGGTAGCGGATGCGCCCCTCGCGATCGATCACGAAGGTCTCGGGCACGCCATAGACGCCCCACTCGATGGCGGCGCGCCCTTCGCGATCGGCGCCGATCCGCGTATAGGGGTTGCCCAGGCGCTGCAACCAGGCGGTCGCGTCCTCGGGCTTATCCTTGTAGTTGATGCCGTAGATCGCGACGCGGCCTTCCTCTTTTAGGCGCAGGAAGACGGGGTGTTCTACCCGGCATGGCGCGCACCAAGAGGCGAAGACGTTGACCAACGAGACCTGGCCCTT
>CADEGL010000069.1:7243-8829 GCA_902826885.1 uncultured Alphaproteobacteria bacterium
CGCCGGTCGGTCAGCGAGATGCCGCCGCCCAGCGCGGTCACGATCGCGCCGATCCAGATCCAGGGCACCAGCGGGTTGTGATAGAGGCGCACGACATGCCCGCCCTTGCCGTCGCCTTCGCCAACCACGGCGTAGAGATCGGAGAAGAGCGTCGTGTGGATCGCGGCCTCGGTGGTCTGGCGCTGCTCGACCGGGTAGAAGCGGCGCTCGGGAAACAGACGCGCCACGGTGCGGCCGTTGCGCTCGACCAGGAACGCGCCGCGCTCGGCGCGGTAGTTGGCGCCGGGCGTCTCGCTGACGCCCTCGAAGGTGAAACGATAGCCCGCGACGGTGACGCTTTCGCCCGCGTGCATGGTCTGGATCAGTTCGGTCTGCCACGCGCTGGTGGCGGTCACGCCCGCGATCAGGATGGCGATGCCGAGATGCGCGACCGTCATGCCGTAAGCCGCGCGCGGCAAGCCGCGCGCGCGGGCCAGCGTGTCGGCGAAGGGCGCGCGGAACAGGCGGATGCGCTCCGCCAGTTCCACGAACGTGCCGGCCGCGATCCAAGCGGCCAGTGCCAGCGCGATGGCGGCTAGGATGTGGCGGTCATGGTCGAAGATCAGCACGCCGATCGCGACGCCGCCCGCCACCGCCATGGCCGCGCGCAGGCGTTGCAGGGCGCCGGCCACGTCGCCGCGCTTCCATGCCAGCATGGGGCCGAGCCCCATGACCACGAACAGCGGCAGCATGAGCGGCAGGAAGGTCGCGTTGAAATAGGGCGGGCCCACGGAGATGCGCGCGCCGCCGAGCGCATCGAGAAACAGCGGATAGAGCGTGCCGAGCAGCACGGTCGCCGCCGCGACGGAGAGAAGCAGATTATTGAGGACCAGCGCGCCTTCGCGCGAGATCGGCGCGAACAGTCCGCCCGGCTTGAGCAGCGGCGCGCGCAGCGCATAAAGAAGGAACGCGCCGCCGACCGCGACCGCCAGCAGCACCAGGATGAACAAGCCGCGCTCGGGATCGTTGGCGAAGGCATGCACCGAGGTCAGCACGCCCGAGCGGACCAGGAACGTGCCCACCAGCGACAGCGAGAAGGCCAGGATGGCGAGCAGGATGGTCCAGCTTTTGAGCGCGTCGCGCTTCTCGGCGACCGACGCCGAATGAATCAGCGCGGTGCCGACGAGCCAGGGCAGGAACGAGGCGTTCTCGACCGGGTCCCAGAACCAAAAGCCGCCCCAGCCCAATTCGTAATAGGCCCACCAGCTCCCGAGCGCGATGCCGATGGTCAGGAAACTCCACGCCGCCAGCGCCCAGGGCCGCACCCAGCGCGCCCAGGCGGGATCGACGCGCCCTTCGATCAGGGCCGCGATGGCGAAGGCAAAGGTGATCGAGAAGCCGACATAGCCGAGATAGAGGAAGGGCGGATGGAAGGCGAGGCCGGGGTCTTGCAGCAGCGGGTTGAAGCCTTCGCCGTCCATGGGCGGCGGGAAGATTCGCGCGAAGGGGTTGGAGGTGAAGATGATGAACAGGAAAAACCCCGTCGCGATCATGCCCTGCACGGATAGGACGCGCGCTTTCAGCGGCGCCGGCAGATTGCCGCCGAA
>CADEGL010000069.1:8929-16878 GCA_902826885.1 uncultured Alphaproteobacteria bacterium
TCCGGCCGCCATTGGCCGGATTTCTTCAGCGCTTCGGCGACTTCGGGCGGCATGTAGTTTTCATCGTGCTTGGCCAGGACGCGCGTGGCGGCGAACGTGCCGTCGGGCGCGAGCTTGCCCTCGACCACGATGCCTTGCCCCTCGCGGAACAGATCGGGCAGAACGCCGGTATAGGCGACCGGCACGCTGCTGGCGAGGTCGGTGACGCGGAACGTCACTTGCGCGCCGTCGCGCACGACGCTGCCTTCCTCGACCAGGCCGCCGATGCGTAAAGCGGCGCCGGGGCGCGGCGGTTTCTCGGCCAGGTCCGAGGGCGCATAGAAGAACACCATCGTATCGCGCAGGGCGGACAGCGCCAGCGCGGCCGCGCCGCCAAGCAGCGCCAGGCCGATCAGCACGAACAGGAGGCGCCGGCGCTTGGGCTTCACGTCGAATCTCCGCGTGTGGGTAGGGATTGCGCCTCGCGGCGCGCACGGGCGCGGCGGCGCAACGACGCGATCAGCAACACACCCAATACGGCAACGGCCACGAGATAAGCGGGATAGACATATTCGCCATAGGCCGGCATCGCGGTGGCGAAGGTCAGCAGAGGCGTCATGATCGTCAGCCTCCCTGCATCAGCCGGTGCGCGCGCACGCGGCGCGCCAGGATCTCGGCTTCGATGCGCACGATCACGGTCACGACGAAATAGGCCGTGAAGCCGGCGGCCATGAGGAGGAGCGGGGTCAGCATGTCGGGATGGATCGACGGGCCGCCCATGCGCACCACGCTGGCCGGCTGGTGCAGCGTGTTCCACCAATCGACCGAGAATTTGATGACCGGCAGATTCACCACGCCCACGAGCGCCAGGATCGCCGCCGCGCGCTGGCCGCGCGCCGGATCGTCGAATGCGTTCAACAGCGCCATGTGGCCAAGATAGAGGAAGAAAAGAATCAGCACCGAGGTCAGCCGCGCATCCCACACCCACCACGCCCCCCACATGGGCTTGCCCCACAAGGAACCGGTGACGAGCGCGAGCAGGGTGAACGCCGCGCCGATGGGCGAGGCCGCGCGCGCGAAGATATCGGCCAGGGGGTGTTTCCAGATCAACGCCGAGGCGCTGGCCACCGCGATCGCGGCGTAGACGAACATGGCCATCCACGCCGAAGGCACGTGAACATACATGATCCGCACCGTCTCGCCCTGCTGGTAGTCGGGGGGCGAGGCGAAGAGGGCGTAATAGAGGCCCGTGCCGAGCAACGCCACGGTCGCGCCCACGGCCCACGGAAAGACCGCGCGCGCCAAGCGTAGGAAGCGATTGGGATTGGCGAATCTGTGCATGCGCGTCGCCTAGGATGTAGCCGTTGGGCGGCGCTTTGACCAGGGACGCATCATTGCGCAGCCTGGCGCAGGGAAGCCGCCGCGGCCCATGGCCCCAAGGCCAGCGCGGCCAAGAGGAACGCGCCCAACGCCATCAAGGGCGCTTGGAATGGCTCGCCCGCGGCGGCGGCGGCGACCGCGCCGGCACCGAAGACCAGGACGGGAATGTAAAGCGGCAGTACGAGGAGCGAGAGCAGCACGCCGCCGCGCCGCGCGCCGAGGGAAAGCGCGGCGCCGATGGCCCCCAGGATGGCCAAGGTCGGCGTGCCCAGAAGCATGCCGAGAAGAAGCGGCGGCAAGAGCGCGGGATCGAGCGAAAGGAGCAGCGCCAACACCGGCGCCGCGATCATCAGCGGCACGGCGGTGACCAGCCAATGCGCCGCGATCTTGGCCGCGACGGCGAGTGTCAGCGGCTGGGGCGACAGCAGGATCTGGTCGAGCGAACCGTCCTCGTAATCCGATTGGAACAGCCGGTCGAGCGAGAGCAGCACGGACAGAAGCGCCATCACCCAAACGAGGCCCGGCGCGATGCGCGCCAGGACGGCGGGTTCCGCGCCGACACCGAAGGGAAAGAGGGCGCCCGCGACGATGAAGAATGCCACCACCATCAAGGCATCGCCGCCGTTTCGCAACGTAAGGCGCAGGTCGCGGCGCAGCAATGCGGCGAAGGCGCTCATGACGTGCTCATCGAAAGCGCGTCGATGTCGAGCGTGTCGTATCCGGCCAAGGGCGGCGTGCCATGGGCGGACAGCACGACCATGCCGCCTTTGGCACGGTGCGCTTCGATGGCACGGGACAGCGTCTCCGTGCCCGCCGCGTCGAGCGACGCGCCCGGCTCGTCGAGCAGCCACAGCGCGCGCGGCGCCAGAAGAAGGCGCGCCAGCGCGGTACGCCGCCGCTGCCCGGCCGACAGAAAACGCGCGGGCGCTTCGGCCTGAGCCGAGAGGCCGAAGCCGGCCAGCGCCGCGTCGACATCGCCGCCGCCGTCGAAAGCGGACCAGAAGGAAAGATTCTCCCGCACCGTCAGCGCGGCCTTCAGCGCGTCGGCATGACCGACATAGCGCAGGCGCGCGCGATGCGCGTCGGGATCGAGCGGCGCCGCGTTCCATTCGAGGGTGCCGTCGGCCGGTGGCAAGAGGCCGGCCATCAGGCGCAAGAGGCTGGTCTTGCCCGCGCCGTTGCGTCCGGCCAGCACCAGCGCGCCGCCCGGGCGTAGCGCGAATTCGAGCGCGCGGAACACGATCCGCTCGCCTCGTGTGCAAATCAAACCGCGGCCCGTGAACAACGCGTTCCTCGTCGGTGATGGCGGCGGCGAAGCTAACGGATTTGGAAGGATGCGGCGATTGGCGTCGGGCAAAAAAAGTGGCCGCCGAGTTGGGGGGAACTCGGCGGCCGGTGGTGCGGTCTGGGGTTCTGGCCCAGACCATCTTCGGAGGCTAAGGGGTGGGCCTCCGAGAGGGGTTCGCCACGGACGGGATTAGGCCTCCGCACGGTGGCCGCTTCGGGTCCGAAATATGGCGACAAAAAGGTATTTTCACCCGTGAAAGCGGGCGGGCTTACGGTTTCAAATCAAATATTTAAGGGTTACGGCCGCGAATAAACCTACCAGCCGAGCCAGTCCGATTTCCGGGGCACGTCGGCTTGGTAGACTTTCGTCATCGTGATCGTGCCGGTGCGCATCAGGTCCGGCAGCGGCGCGTCGGTCGAGCCTTTCACCGTGGCCCGATAGATCGCGATGTGAGTGAAAGCACGGTGGTCGTTCTCGCTCCAGGTGCCGGGCGGGCATGCGCCTTCGAGGCCCGCGGGCACCCAGTCTTTCTTTTGATACATGCCTTTTTTGATGTTGGGCCCGGTGATGCCGCCGTTCACGTCGGCCCACGCCATGGCCTCCTTCATGAAGAACACGGCGCAGATGCCGCGGATATAATGCACGGCGCGATAGGCCGTGCCTTGCGGGTCGGAGATCTTGGAGACGGCGCGCACGGTTTTCATCCCCGGCACATCGTCGCCCCACTTCGCCGCGCCCATCACCCACACGACGCCATCCGCGGCCTCGCCCGCCGCCTTCATCGCGTTCTCGTCCATGCCCCAGATGTTGGCCATCATCTGCGTCTTCACGCCCAGCGCCGCGCAGGCCTTCAGGAGCGCGATGTTGGAATCGGACGTGTTGGCCAGGAACGCGTAGTCCGCGCCGGTCTCCTTCAAGGTCAGGCATTGGGCGCGGAAGTCGCCTGGCGTCAGCGAATATTGGATCGCGGGCAGAACTTCGAAGCCGCGTTCCTTGGCGTATTCCTCGCCCGCGCGCTTCGGCGCGTTGGGATAGGGGTGGTTGTCGCCCATATGGACGTATTTCGGCTTGCCGCTCTTGCCTTGCTTCCTCCAATCCTCCTCCGCCCACTGCAGCAAGGCGCGCAAGCCGTCCGAATAGGTCGGACCCATGGGGAAGTTGTAGGGCGCGGCGCGCTTGCTCAACGGGCCCTTGCCGGTGGGGTCGGCCAGCGGGGCGGAATAGGAGGCCGAGTAGTACGGAATCCGGTCTTTGTTGACGAAGTCGACCAGCGCCTCCGTGTCGGCCGTGCCCCAGCCCTGGATCGCTGTCACCTTCGGCGCGGTCGACCATTTCTTATAGGCGGCGAGGGCGCGCGGAACGGCGTAGCCGTAATCGATCGTATCGGCATCGATGCGCTTGCCGTTCACGCCGCCGTTCCGGTTGATCCACGCCAGCGCGTCGATCTTGCCCTGGCTGTATTCCTTGCTGACGATCGCCGTATCGCCGGTCATGTCGACCAGATTGCCGACCGGCACCTGCGCGCGCGCGACGGCCGGAGCGGCCAAAGCCAGAACGCTCAGCAGACTTGCGGCAAGCCGTGCCCGTATCGTCATCACTACCCAAATCCCACGCGAAGCGTCTCCAACCTAACCCATTGCCTATCGGGCGGCCACCGGCCGGTGTACAACGGCGCGCGGCTCGGCACGCTTGCGGCCGCTTCGCGTCGAGGGAATGCGACATGGCGCTCAGACGGTCCATCGGGCTCGCGGGCCTGACCTTCATCGGCATCGGCGGCGTCTTGGGATCGGGCTGGCTGTTCGCGCCCATGCTGGCGGCGCAGCATGCGGGCCCCGCCGCGTTGGTGGCGTGGCTGGTTGGCCTCCTGGCCGTCATGCTGGTGGCGTTAAGCTTCGCCGAAATCGCGGGTGCCTTGCCCGAAGCCGGCGCCATCGCGCGGCTGCCGCACTACTCGCATGGCGCGATGGTCAGCGCGGTGATCGGCTGGTCGGCGTGGTTCGGCTACATGACCATCGCGCCCATCGAAACCATCGCGATCCTCAAATACGTGGCGCCCGTGGTGCCGGAGCTGATGGTTCCCGGAGGGTCGGGCGAGCTGTCGCGCCTCGGCCAGTTCACGGCCATCGCCGTGCTGGCCGTGATGATCGTCATCAACGCGCTGGGCGTGGCGTGGCTCGACAAGGCCAACTCGCTGGTCACGATCCTCAAGATCGCGATTCCCGTGATCATCGGCTTGACGCTGCTGGCGACGGTCTTGGAGCCCGCGAACTTCACCGTCCATGGCGGTTTCGCGCCGTTCGGCACCGCCGGTGTCCTGAGCGCGGTCGCGGCCGGCGGCGTGGTGTTCAGCTATATCGGTTTTCGCCACGTCATCGACTTGGCGGGCGAGGCCGAGAACGCGCAAGTGAACGTGCCGCTCTCGCTCATCCTCTCAGTCATGGTCTGCTTTGGCGTCTATGCGCTGCTCCAGGCCGCCTTCATCGGCGGCGTGCCGGCCGAGGCGCTGTCCGGCGGCTGGCGCGCCCTATCCTTCGGCCATGATCTCGGCCCGATTGCCGGCGTCGCGATGATCACGGGCCTGGGCTGGCTGATCTCGCTTCTCTACGCCGGCGCCGTCGTCGGCCCGTTCGGCGCCGCGCTGATCGCCACCGGTTCCAACGCGCGGCTCGGCTACGCGCTCTCGCACAACGGTTTCTTTCCGCGCCTCTTCAAAAAATTGTCCAAGCGCGACGTGCCCTTCAACGCGCTCATCCTGGGCTTCGTGGCGGGCGCGGTCGTCGTGCTGACCCTGCCGTTCACGGAACTGGTCGCGCTCAACTCGGCGACGGTGGTGCTGTCCTTCTGCATCGGGCCCGTGGCGATCCTCGCATTGCGGCGCCAACTCCCCGACCGGCCGCGGCCGTTCCGTCTGCCATTCGCCTCCGCCATGGCGCCGGCCGGCTTCGTCATCGCGGCGCTGGTCATCTATTGGTGCGGCTTTCCGACCATCTGGCGCCTGGACCTGGTCGTGGCCCTGGGCATCGCGCTGTTCCTTCTTAAGCTGGCCATCGACCGCGAGAAGGTCGCGCTCGACGTCGCCGGTTCGCGCTGGCTGTTCCTGCTCTTGATCGGCCTCACGTTCCTATCGTGGGCCGGAAGTTTTGGCGGGCGCGGCTATCTGGTATTCGGCGTCGACATGCTGGCCGTCGCGGCTTGGGCGATCATTTGTTTCCGCATCGGGTTGAGAGACGCGCTCGCACCCGAGCGTACGCGGGAATATGTCGAAGCCTCGCTGGAGGGGCCGTGACGGATTCCCGGTGGCGCCTCGACTGCCGCGATGGCGGCGGCCGGCTCTAGCCGCGGGAAATAGCCGCGACGAAGCGCGTCATGACGGCCAACGTCTCGTCCGCTTTTTCCTGATGCGGGAAATGACCACAGCCCGGGATCAGCGCCAATTCGGCCGATCCTGAAACCTGATCGCGAATCCGCTCGACCTGAAGCGGGGTGCCGTATTCATCATCAATGCCCTGAACCAAAAGGGTGGGGCAACGGATCGCGGGCAGACGATGCTCGCAGTTCCAAGCGCGGAATGTAGGCTTACGCCAAGTGTCGGCCCAGGCCGCGAAGACGTCGTCGGTGTTGGCGCCGTGATGGCGCATCAGTTTTTCGCGCAGCTTCGTCGTCTTGTATTCGACCGCCGCCGCTTCGATGCCCGCGACGGTGCGGTCCTCGACGAAAATATGCGGCGCTTCGACCACGATCGCGCGCGACGGCGCGTGCGGCATGCTGGCATAGAGCAGCGCGATGGTGGCGCCGTCGCTGTGGCCGACCAGGATCGGCTCCGCGATGCCGGCCTCGTGCAAGACGCGCGGCAGCACCTCGAACGCCTCATGATCCAGATAATCGAGCGCGCGATTGGGATCGGCGGAATCCGATTTGCCGTGGCCCAAGCGGCTATAGGAGAAGGCGGGCAAGCCGGTCGCATCGGCCAGGCGCTGCGGAAAATCGCGCCAGGTCGTGACGCTGCCGAGCGCATGGTGAAGAAAGACCAGAGCGCGCGGCCCCGGCGCCGCGGCGCCGGTCCAGGCGTATTCCAGCTGTCCGCCGGGAAGGGCGAAAAAGGACGGTTCAGGCGCCGGCGGCATCAAGCTCCGCCAGCCAGGCTTTCGCCCAGGCCACGCCCACTTCCTCGGGCACGTCCGTACCGCTGGCGTCGTGCTGGCAGACCTGGCCGATGCGGGCGGCGCCCAACTCGCCCATCACCTTGTCGAAACGCTGGCCGCCATGGGTATAGGTCTCGTTATAGGCCCGGTCGCCCAGCGCGATGACGCCATAGCGCACGCCCGTAAGAGACGGGCGATCCTTCTCCAGCGCGTTGTAGAGCTTCATGGCGTTGTCCGGCACGTCGCCCTGTCCATAGGTCGACGTACAGACCAGGAAGATGCCCTGGCGCTGGAACACCGAGGGGTCCAGATCGTCCATGAGCAGAAGCTCGGCCTCGCGGCCGTTCGCCTTGAACATGTCGCGGACGTCCTCGGCCACGATCTCGGCCGTGCCGGTCATGGTGCCGACGAGAATGAAGATCGGTTGGGGCAAAAAGAGCCTCGATGGTGCAGGGGTGGGCCCCGAGACCGGGGCAGGCGGCGCGGGAGAATATCGGCGTCGCCCCGGCAAAAAAAGGGGGCGTGGGACTAGGGGAATTCGCATAACCGCACGTCCGGTCTGGACATGAAACATCCCGCGACTATGCTGGCGCCCGCCGCAGCCGCCCTCCCGGGACCGGAGGGGCCGGCTCTTCGAAAAATGGGATGGACAGCATGGTCGCTCTCGACAGTTTTAAGTCGCGCCGGACGCTCGACGTGGGCAACAGGCACTACGATTACTTCAGCCTGGAGGCCGCGTCCGCGACGCTGGGCGACGTGTCGCGCCTGCCGTTCTCCTTGAAAGTCCTGCTCGAGAATCTGCTGCGTTACGAGGACGGGCGCACGGTGACGGCCGACGACGCGAAGGCCATCGCCCAGTGGCTCAAGGACAAGCGTTCCGACCGCGAAATCGGTTTCCGCCCCGCGCGCGTCCTGATGCAGGATTTCACGGGCGTGCCCGCCGTCGTCGACCTGGCGGCCATGCGCCAGGCCATGGTGGCGCTGGGCGGCGATGCCGAGAAGATCAACCCGCTGTCGCCCGTCGACCTGGTCATCGACCACTCGGTGATGATCGACGCGTTCGGTTCGCCCAAAGCACTGCAGGAGAACGTCGAACTGGAGTTCGAGCGCAACGCCGAGCGCTACGAGTTCCTGCGCTGGGGCCAGAAGGCGTTCCGCAA
>CADEGL010000070.1:0-10697 GCA_902826885.1 uncultured Alphaproteobacteria bacterium
ATGACGGGGCGGGCCATCGCCTGGGGCTCGAGCGACCAGGGCATCGCCACGGTCAAGGATTAGCCTGGCCGTTCGGCCGCGATGTCGGCCATCTTCGAAAAGCACAACGCGCGCATCAAGGATTACTACCTGACCATGGGCGACGAGGATTTCATGGTCATCTTCGAGGCCAAGGACGACCGGACCATGGCCAAGATGCTGTTCGAGATCGGCCGCCTGGGCGCGGTGCGCACCCGCACCATGCGCGCCTTCAGCCGCCAGGAGTTCAAGGAAATCGTGGACGAGTTGCCGGAGCGCAGCATCTTCGCGGATTTGAAGACCGCGATGGACAAGAACGGATAAGGCCGCGCCGGCGGCGGCTTAGCGCTTGCCCGCGAGGTCGCCATAGGTCGCGGGCAGCGTGAAGCCGTTTGTCAGCGGGTCGGCATCATCGATCACAAAGGTCGAGCGGCCGAGGAACGACGCCGAGCCCGCGACGCGGATGGTGACGGCGTCCTTCACCGCGCCCGAGGCCGGGCCCATCACCGTGGCCTCGAACGGCACGGGGGTCGGCCCGTAGAATTTCCGGCTCACGCCCGCCTGAATCGTGCCGCGCGCGAAGTCGCGCGCCATGCGCGACGTAACACCGCCGCCGGTCGGGCTGCGGTCGATCTGGTTGCCCGCGAACACGCACAAATGATAGGTCGGCCGGGGCGGCGGGGCGTCGTCGATCAGGATGGTGCCGAACAGATAGCCGAACTCGGCCGCGTCCGGATGGACGATCTTCACCTGCGCCCGCGCGGCGTCGTTGATGGCGCGCGCCGCGGCCACCATGTCGTCGACGGATGCCTTGAAGAAATCGAAGCCGACCGACGAGGCCGGCAGGATGGCGTAGAAGGCGCCGCCATAGGCGATGTCCAGCACCACGCGCCCGAGGCCCGGCACCTCGACGGGCGCGTCGCGGTGGCTGAGGAAGGACGGCACGCCGTCGAAATAGGTCGAGGTGACCTTGCCGTCCTTGACCGCGCAGGTCACCTGGACGACGCCGCAGGGCAGCTCCAACCCGAAGCGCGTTTCCGGCTCGGTCCGCTTCACGCGGCCGCTTTCCACCGCCCAGCGGCTGAACGCGATCAGCCCGTGGCCCGACATGGTCGAATAGCCGCTGTGATGGATGAACAAAGCACCGATGGCCGCACCCGGCGCGGACGGCTTGACCGGGATCATCCCGAACATGTCGGCGTGGCCGCGCGGCTCCTGCATCATCACGCGGCGCAATGCATCGTGGTTGCGCAGCGCGGCGTCCTTCTTCTCCAGGATGGTCGCGCCGGGCAGGTCCGGATAGCCGCCGGTCACGATGCGGACCGGTTCGCCCGAGGTGTGCATATCGACGATTTCGAGTTCCATGGAAGCCCGTCCGCATTGTGATGGGCCGCCGATGGGTGCCCGGGGCCGGCAAGATAGCGTGGCCGGCATCGGGATGCGAACACCCCCGCTTTCCCGCGGGCGACGGGCTTCCCTATAGTTCTCCCCGCACCCGAGGGAGAGGAAAATGTCCAAGACCGCGTCCAAAGCCGTAAGCGACTCCGATCTGCCTGCCTTGCGCACCGCGTGCGAGGCCGCCTGGCTTGTCTGGCTGCGCCAGACGGGCGGCCTGCAGCTGATGATCATGCGCGAGAAGGGCGTGGACGCGCTGGAGCGCTTCAAGATCGTCATCCTCGGCCTGCACCAGGAGGGGCACTACCTGGAGGGGCTGAAGAAGCTCGGCATCGGCGGCGATCCGCCCGCGGTGGCGGCGGCCAAGTACCACTATCTCTCCAACCGGATCGGCGGCCTCGGCCTCGAATACGCCGAGGAGAGCCCGAAGAAGGCGTGGATTCGCTATACCGCGCCGGCCGTGTTCTATGACGGGCTGGGTTTCCTCAACGTGCCGAGCCGCGTGCAGCGCGCGGTGTTCCAGGCCTGGCACGCGAAGAACGCGGAGAAGATGAACTGCCCGCGTCTCGGCTATGTCTGCACCAAGTTCTACCAGGACGGGAATCCCTACGATGAGGGCTACTTCATCGAGTACGACCACGATATTCCGCCCGAATGGGCCGTGCGCTACATCCCCGCCGACAAGACGCCCGAGTTCATCCCCGAGAAGGCGCCAAAGCTCGACCCCAAAGTGTGGCCGGAGGCGCGCCTGTTGAAAGCCAAGCGCAAATACGCGGGCGGCTATGTCAACACCACCACCATGGCGATGATCCGCGCCTTCGGGCTCAAGCCCGCTTGCTTCATGATCGACCAGGCGCTCTCGCTCGTGGCCGTGCAGTATTGCGACACGCTGAAGGGCATCTACGGCGTCACGGGCAAGGGCATGGACGACGCGATGCGCTTCCTCACCACCATGCTGGAGCACCGCGAGGAGGATTTCGCGGTCGAGGGCAGCGGCAAGAAGCGCACGATCACCCTGCGCGGCTTCAAGCCCTTCGACACGGCGGAAGCCAATCCGGAGATCCGCCAGGCCCACTTCGCCTTCCCCGCCATGTGCGTGCGCCTGATCAACGGCCATGTCCGCATGACCCGCCGCACCGAATGGGACAAGGGCGCCCCCGCCCACGAGGTGTGGGAATTGGAGGACACGGGGAAGTGGCTGTATTGATGTAAGGAGGAATTAAGCCGGGGGAACGGCGATGTCGGCGATATACCTCGCTATCATCATCTTCAGCATCGTCCTTCCCACTCTCCTTCTTAACATCGCGCCGTTCTTTGCTTTTCGGTTTTTGTTCCGCCGGCTTTTTCCCGGCCGGAAAAGGCTGGCCCTCAGGTGCACCGTCGGTGCCCTCATAGGCGTGCTAGCCGCGGGCTACGGCTACGAACTGTGGAAATACGAACGCGCCAAGCGCTGGGCCGCTTCGGAAACCATCCCTCATGCACAGATCCACCTCTCGGAAAGCGACAGCGTCTTTCTATCCACGACGGGCTGCACCGAAGCTTGCGCGGCCCTTCTTGTAAAAGGAGGCGTCGGCTCGGTGGTCACGCTGCCGCCATCGGTCTTTATCGACGGAATCGGGAAGCCCGACGACACCATGCGTCCCTTCGTCCGATGGACGCTGGTACGCGACCCAACGCTTTGCGGTTCTGAAAAGGCGCAGCAAGCGGCGTGGAAGATCGGGCGCTTTAAGGCCCTGCTCGCTCAGGGCTATTGCTTTCGAGACCAAGCCGTCCAAAGCGACGGCGCAACCTATACATTGCGCAAGCGGCACGGCTTTCCACGGGCCGACACGGAAAAAACGATCGAAAGCAGCGTGAAGCGCGAGGACCGCATCGTTTGGTCCATCATGGATCAGGCCGGCCGCATTTTGACGCAGACACCGCGTTGGAACGTCGAATTCCGATATTGGCCGCCGGGCGTCACCGCGTTCGGAGACTTTCTATGGTTCAGCCGCGAGCTTTATCGCGGCCCAACCGTGATCTCCATGTTCATCGCGCAGGCATTCGGGATTTCCTTTGATGATTTCTCGACTGGACCAGTGCTCGTGGACGACGCGGACGACGCGATCATGAAGGCAGCCCGTTCCCCTTCGTTCTACATGCAGATGTCCGCCTTGGCCCTGATATGCGCGCGCGGCCAGGACAAGCGCGGCGAATCCCTTCAGGCGCTGGAAATCCTCGCGCGATCGCCCGACGCGCGCGTCGTCGGCAAGGCCAACCTGCTCTTGAAATTCGAATCGATGAGATGGCCCTGCACGCAGATTTGACGCGGGCCGATCGGCGGGCCTGATCCTGAGCCAATACCCGGCACTCTGGACGTCTGCCCTGAAACGGATGACAGTCTCCGGCGCGCGATGAGGGAGACAATAATGGCCGGCACGGTCTGGATCCGGAATGCGACGGTCGTGACGCTGGATGCCGCGCGCCGGGTGGTCGATCCGGGCGACGTGGTGATCGCGGACGGGCGCATCGTAGCCGTCGGGCCGAGCGGCACGATCCGGCCCACAGGTCCCGCTTCAGCCGAGGTGATCGAGGCCAAGGGGCGCATCGTCCTGCCCGGCATGGTCAACGCCCATATCCATTCCTATGCCGGGCTGCTCAAGGGCTCGGTCGACCGCACCTGCCTCGACGTCTTCATGCTCTATGTCATCGCGGCCGCCTCCGAGCGCCGTCCGCGCGACGCCTATCTCTCGGCCATGATCGGCTGCATCGAGATGCTGCGCACCGGCACGACCGGGGTGCTCGACCATGCCTCGAACCGGCCCGCGCACCGGCCCGAACTGCTCGACGCCCAGTTCCAGGCCTATGCCGATTCGGGCATGCGCGCGGCGCTGGCGCCCATGTTCAGCGACCTGCCCTATCTCGAGACCGTGCCGCTTGAGAACGGCGAGATGCCCGAGGACCTCGCCAAGGGACTGCGCGGCGCGCGGGCGGACCGCGCCAATTACTTCGCCTGCATGCGCCATCTCCTCGACACCTGGCACGGGCGCCATGGCCGCCTCGGCGTGCTGCTGGGCGTGGATGGGGTGCAGCGCTGTTCCGACGAATTGCTGCGCGAGACCTCCGCCTTCGCAAGGGAGCATGGTCTGGGTCTGCACAGCCACATGCTCGAAACCAAAACCCAGATGGTCATGGCCGGGAAACGTCACCGGGACGGGTTCACCGGCTACCTGGCCGAGCTCGGCCTCTTGGGCGACAAAAGCTCCCTCGCCCACTTCATCTGGGCCAGCGACCGCGATATCGCGATCGTGCGCGAGGCGGGCGCGACCGCCGTTCACGCGCCGGCCAGCAACCTGTTCACGGGTGCGGGGATCGCCCCAGTCCAAAAGCTGCGCCGCGCGGGCATTCCCGTCGCGCTGGCCTCGGACGGGGTCAACACCTGCAACATGCTGATGCTGGAGAAGGCGCGCCTGGCCGCCATGCTGGCCCGCGCGACCGAGCCCGACTACGAGAAATGGTTCGACGCCGGCGACGCGCTGGAAATGGCGACGGTCAACGGCGCGCGCGCCATCGGCTATGGCGGCGCGCTCGGCCGTATCGAAGCGGGGCAGATCGCCGACCTCGTGCTCTACGACACGCGCGGCCTCCAACTCACCCCACTCATCGACCCGATGCGCCAGCTTTGCTTCTACGAGACCGGCGGCGCCGTCGAGACCGTGCTGGTCGGCGGCGAAATCATGGTGCGGGACGGACGCCTGACCCGGATCGACGAGACCGCGCTTCTGGAAGAGGTGAAAGAGGCGGCGCAGCGCCTCTTGCGGGACAACAAGGGCGGCATCGACCTAGCGACCCAGCGTATCCCGCATGTTCACGCCATGGTCCAGCGCGTCATGGCCGAACCCTGCGGCATCCATCGCTTCGCCAGTGAAATCTGAGTCGCGCACGCCAGGCGGTGGGTCATATGGGGACGTGGCTGTATTGAGCGGGCCTTAAAATGGCTAAACCAGCGAGACGTCAAGCCATCGCAAAGACGCCAAGATCACCTCGTATGCGGGAAGTGATCTCGGCGTTGCGGTCATCGGCAGCGAACACGCTTCAAGACAAAGCCCTTAAGAATCTGGGAGTTTTGATTAAGAACCGGGTCGCCCTTTTAGGGCGATCATACGATTTGAATACACTAACCCGGTGGGATCATCATATTCCCGCCTACCGCAACGATATTGCGTCTCTGCTTGCGGACCGAGATTTCCAAACTTTGACGAAGCCTGTTCTTGAAGCGGCACTTGATCTTGGAACCACGGAGCAATGCATTTTCTCCAAGTTCGGACTCGTGAACGTTCTCAGATTTAGCAATCGATTAGTTTTTGAAAACCCATTCAACGGAAAGATTGAATCCTGGGCACGACCATTTATAGCCCACGACGTCCGCTATCATTTGTTTCCCGCGAAGCCGAGGAAAAAATCTGTATTCCTAAAGGGAACAGACCATGTCGGAATTTCGATGACTGCCTTTAACCGACCTCACGGGGTTCTGTTAAACGCCACAAAATTGCATCTTTACAAAAAATTCAAATCACCTATTGGACAATTGGCTGGCACGGCACTGGAAACGAATTTCGTACGAATCCAATGCGATCGAATGAAACGGAAAATCCAATCCGACGGCTATAGGATTCAATTACACGCGTACCCGGTATCTGAAGTTGAAGTAGAACAGTCATTCGCGCCCAACAAAAATCTATTCAGAGCACTCTGAATCTCGAACTCCAATCTCCGCCCCCGTTCCTTCCATCTTCACGATCTCGATGGGCGGGTTGCCTTCGCCGCGGGTGAAGGTGCCGTGGCCCGTGACCTTGAAACCGAACTTCTCGTAGAAGGGCACGGCGTTGCGCGTGGCCTCGATGCGGATGGGGCCCACATGGCCGCGCTTGGCTTCCGCCAGACCGACCTCCATCAGGCGTGCGCCGAGCCCCTTGCCCGCAACGCCCGGCAGGATAAAGAGGCGCGTCAGCTCGCCTATTTCCGAATCGACGAAGCCCACGACCTTGCCGCCCTGCTCCGCCACATGGGCGCGGCCCTTCGCGATGGCGGCGGCGTAGTAATCGGCCGTGCGCCCTTCGGTCCACAACTTGATCTGCGCCGGGGTGTAATGTGCCTTCGCCAGGCCCTCGACCGAGCGCGCCGTGATCTCCAGCATGGCCTGGGCATCGCTGGCGCGCGCCGGGCGGAGGACGATGTCGGTCATGCGAACCTCAATGGCTCACCCTTCGACAAGCCCAGGATGAGGGTTCTTAAAGAAGACTCCTCATGCTGAGCCCGTCGAAGCATGAGCTTCATCACCCCGCGCGCAGCCGCGCGGTGCCCTCTGCATCCACCGCCTTCTTCGCACGATCGATCGCGACGCCGTAGATTTCGCGCGCGGCCTTGTCGGTCACCTTGCCGTCCAGCACGTCCTCCAGCACGCGCTTGGGATCGCGCGTCTTGGGATCGCCATAGCCGCCGGCGCCGGGCGTGGTCAGGCAGACGACATCGCCGCCCGAAATCGACAGGTTTGTGGCCTTGGACTTGAGCCGGTCGACCTTGCCGCCCGTGCGCTTGACCACCTGCACGCTGGCCGCCCCCGGCTTGCCGCCCAGCACGCCCTTGGGCGGAAACTTGGAGACCTCGGAGCGGTTGGTCAGATAACCCTCGCCGTGGAGATAGAGCGTGTCGCGCTGAATACCCATGCCGCCGCGGTTGAAGCCCGCGCCGCCCGAATCCGGCACCAGCGCGTAGTTCTGAACGCGCAGCGGATATTCCAGCTCAACCGCCTCGATCGGCGTGTCGAAGCAGTTGCCCATCAATCCGTAGGTGGCGTCGAGCCCGTCCACGTGCTGCGTGCCGCCCCAGCCGCCGCCGAAGATCTCGTAGGCCACCCACGGCCGGTCGGTCTCGGGCTCGCGGCCGTTGACGGCGAAGGAGTTGATGCAGGCGTGACAGGAGCCGGCCTGGTCGTCGCCCCGCGCCTTGTTGAAGGCCAGGATGATCGTGTCGGCGATGCGCTCCAGCGTCTGGAAGCGGCCCGACAGCGGCGCGGGGTTGATCGGCTTCACGACCGTGCCCTCGGGCAGCACCAGCTTGATCGGGCGGTAGCAGCCCTCGTTCTGCAGGATGGCCGGGTTGGTCATGTAGCGCACGCCGCAGAAGACGGCCGAGTGGACCGACGAAAGGGCGCAGTTGAACGGGCCCTTGATCTGCTTGCTGGTGCCGTTGAAATCGACCGTGACGTCGCCGTCTTTCAGCGTGACCGTGACGTGGATGCGCACGGGCTCGTCGCCGATGCCGTCGTCGTCGAGGAAGCCTTCGGCCGAGTAGGAACCGTTGGGCAGCTTCTTCAGGTCCGCGCGCATCAGCGCCTCGGAACGGTCGATGTTGGCGTCGATGATGGCTTTCAGCTGATCGGCGCCGTATTTCTCGACCAGTTCCAGGAAGCGGCGCTCGCCCACGTTGACCGCGGCCACCTCGGCACGGATATCGCCCAGCGTCTTGTAGGGCACGCGGATGTTGGCCTCGATCATCTCGAAGATCTCGGGGACGATCTTGCCGCGACGGTAAAGCTTCATCGGCGGGATCATGATCCCTTCCTCGAAAACGTCGCGCGCGTCGGTCGAGACGCTGCCGGGCGAACGCCCGCCGACGTCGATCTGGTGGCCCAAGGCCCCGGCGATGGCGACGCATTTCTTCTTATGAAAGATGGGCTTGAAGATCATGATGTCCGGGTGGTGCGTGCCGCCCCGGTAGGGGTGGTTCATGATCACCACGTCGCCAGGCTCGAGCTCGAAGGTGCTGGCGACCTGACGCGCGGCGAGCGAGAGCGAACCCTGATGCGAGGGCACGTGGTCGGCTTGGCCGATCAGCTGCCCCTTGGCGTCGAACAAAGCCGTCGAGCAGTCCAGGCTCTCGCGCAGGATGGTCGAATAGGCCGCGCGGCGCAGCGTGGTGCACATCTCGCGCACGGCCGAAACGAGGTAGTTGCCCACTACCTCGAGGCTGACCGGATCGATCTTGCTGCTGCGACGCATGGCGATTCTCCTAGGACGATTGGCTGACAGCGCGCGGCGGACGGACCCACCTCACCCGCTCGCTGCGCTCGCACCCTCTCCCCCCTGAAGGGCGGAGAGGGTTTTCTTGGTCTCCCTCTCCGCCGCTTGCGGGGGAGAGGGTCGGGGTGAGGTGGAACTTCACTCCGGCACCACGTCGAAAGCGACCGAGATACGGTCCTCGCCGGCCTCGAAGGGCACGGTGCCGTGATAGAAATAAGACGGAAACAGGATCATCCGCCCTTCGCGCGGCTGAATGCGGCGCGTGGTGGGCGCGGCCGTCGTCCCCAGCTCCTCCGGCGGGCGGCCAAGTTCGAACCAAGCCGCCTGTTCGGCATCCTCGCGCGCGGTGACCTGCGGCAGGCGCACGTAGTAGACGCCGCCTAGATAGCCGTCGATATGGATATGGGGCACCAGGTTGCCCTGGCCCTTCAGCAGCGCGGCCCACACCGAGAGGCGCCACTTCTTGGGCCAGTGGGCGCGCACGGGATGATCGGCGGGCAGCCCGTCGCGATAACGTTCGACCGCGCCTTTGACCAATGCCTCATAGCCGCTCATCGGGCCACGGTCATGGTCCAACAGCTCCTCGGTGATCGCGAGCTGCGGATGGTGATAGGTCGGGTGGTCCTCGCCCGGCACTTTCAACGTCTTGTGCGCGTAGATGTGCTTGGCCATGTCGGCGTGAAAGGTCTTGTTGTCGTCCCATCCCGACGGTGGCGGCAAATCGTACACGGCCACGAGTCTGTCGAAGTCGAGCAGCGCGTCGCGCTTGTCCGCCTCGCCCTTCTCCGCATGGGCCAACGCCATCCAGGCCAGCGCCTCGGTGTCCTGCGGACGGCGCTTCAGCCATGCCTCGCAGGTGACGAGCAACCGTTCCATGTCCCGCATGTTCCACAAGAGGCGCATTAGGCCGCTGCGCGGCAGCACCCATTCGGGATCGAGCGCGATGGACTTGCGGTAGGCCTCGCGCGCCTCCACCAGCTCGTTCGTGTGTTCGAGCGCCAGCGCCAGATTGCGCCAGGTGGAAGCAGCGGCCTGATTCGGCGAACGCTCCAGCGCCGCGCGATAGACTTGCGCGGCCTCACCGTGCTTGCCCTGCTCCTGCAACAGCGCGCCGAGATTATGCGCGGCGGGCGTGAGGTCGGGCTTGAGCGAAAGCGCCTTGCGATAGGCCTTCACGGCTGGGTCAAGCAGGCCCAGCGACTTGCGCGCGCTGCCCAGATGCAGCCAGGCGACCGGCATCTCGGCGCGGCGTTTCACGGCCTGCTCCAGATACTCGACCGCCTTCTTGGCGTCGCCCAACTGCAAGCTGGCGATGCCGGCAACCGCCAGCGCGTCCGGGCTGTTGGGCTGGAACGAGAGCAGGTTGCGGCAGGCCGCCAACGCCTCCTCGAACCGCCCGGCTTCCAGGGCGGCGCGGGCTTTCTGCTGCAGGGCGCCGACGACGTTCGGCTGCGCCATTCCCAAGTCTCCGTGACCGGCCGCCGCTAGAGTTGCCCGCATCGCCTCACCTGGCAATGGCGATCAGTTCGACCGCCGCGCGGGCACGTCGATCAAGAGGTTGCCGAACTTGTCCATCGTCAGCTTGTGGCCGGGGAAGACCACGATGGTCGTGCCCGGCTCCTCGACGATGAACGGGCCCGTCAGCTTCACCCCGGGGTTGAGGCTCGCGCGCTCGTAGACCTTGCAGCGCTTCCAGCCCGTCTTGCCGCCGAAATAGCATTTGCGCTCGCCCTTGGCCTTGATCGCGCCCTTCTTTACGCCCTTGAGCGGCTTGATCTGGGCCTTCTTCACCAGGCCCACGCCGGTCGCGCGGAAGTTGACGATCTCGACCGCCTCCGTGGGCGACGACTGGCCATAGGCGTCGTGGTGCATCTTGTGAAAGCGCCCGGCGAGGGACGCCGCCAGCTTGGGCGTCATCTTGCCCGGCGGCAGCTTCACGTTCAGCTCGTAGGCTTGGCCCTTGTAGCGCATGTCGCAACTGCGCTCGACGCGGATGTCGACGGGCTTGAAACCTTCCTTCTTCAAGGCGGCGTTCAGTTCCTTCTCCAACCTCTCGAAGACCGTGGCGATGGCTTTCGCCGTCTTCTCGCTGGGCTCGACCAGGCGCGTGACCGAGCGGGCATACTTCACGTCCGTCAGCAGCATGCCGAAGGCGGACAAGACGCTGGGCTCCACGGGCACGAAGATGCGGCGCATCTTCAGATCTTCCGCGATGAGGCCCGC
>CADEGL010000070.1:10797-16496 GCA_902826885.1 uncultured Alphaproteobacteria bacterium
TCGGACGAAAGGGTCACCTGCCCGTCCTCGACCAGGCTGATGTCGAGGCTGGTGCCGCCCATGTCCATGGCGATGATCTTGTCGATGCCGGCCGCTTTCGCCACGCCCGCGGCACCCACGACACCGCCCGCGGGACCCGACAGGAGCGTGTTGACCGGGAAGCGCCGCGTCGTCTCCGTGTTCATCAGCCCGCCGTTGGACTGGATGATGCGCAGGCCCGAATCGCAACCCAACTCGCCCAGCAGCTCCTCCAGCCGCTTCGCGAGCTGGTGGATCTTGGGCATGACGTAGGCGTTCATCGCCGTGGTCGCCGTGCGCTCGTATTCGCGGAACTCGGGCGAGATGTCGGAGGAAATGCACACCGGCAAACCCGGCGCGCGCGCCTCGATGGCCTTCTTGATGCGCTGCTCGTGTTCCGGGGCCAGGAACGAGAACAGGCACGACACAGCCACGGCCTCGTAGCCGCCCGCGGCCACCATCTCCGCGACCCGCTCGGCCTCGGCCTCGGTCAAAGGCGTGATAGGGCGCCCGCGCGAATCCACGCGCTCGTCCACCTCATGCCGGTCTCTTCTCGGAACCAAAGGCTTAGGCTTCTGCAGGTTCAAATCGAACAGGCGCGAGCGCCACATGCGCTGGATCTCCAGCACATCCCGCGTCCCCTTCGTGGCGACCAGCGCCGTCCGCGCGCCCTTCGATTCCAGAATGGCGTTTGTGGCGACCGTGGTGCCGTAGATGAAGCGCGCGATCTGGCGCGGATCGACGCCATGGCGCTCCTTCAAGCGCACCACGCCGTTACGCACCGCCTGCGCGGGGTCGGAAGGGACCGAGGGAACCTTGAAGGTGATCAGTTCGCCCGTTTTGGCGTTGAGAGCCACGAAATCCGTGAACGTGCCCCCGGTATCCACACCCAGATAGTACATTCGGCCCAGTCTCCCGCGCTAAAACGGCGATGCTATCGCAATTCCGGGGTGAAGTCGGTCTTCACCTTCTCCGGATCGATTGCCGCTCTCGCGACTCCATTGAAATTGGTAACAGGCGAACGGACCGCGGAATGTTTCATTTTTTTGTTAATAGGTGAATATAATAGACCATGAAACTTCCTCCCTTGCAGGCTCTCCGTTCCTTCGAAGCCGTCGCCCGGATGGGCGGCGTGAGACGCGCCGCAGAAGAGCTTTGCGTGTCGCATTCCGCGGTCAGCCACCAGATCCGGAAGCTTGAGGAATGGATGGGCCTGCCGCTGATCGAGCGTAATGGCCGCGGTATTCGCCTGACCGAGGCGGGAGAACGCTACAGGGCGAAGGTCTGCAAGGCCTTTCAAATGATCCACGGAGAGACAGAACTGCTACGCCACCGCGAGGCGTCGTCTCTGATACGTGTGTCGTGCCTGCCGTTGTTTGCGGTCTCTTGGCTCATGCCGCAGATGCATGACTTCTGGGAAAAGCATCCCGACATGCAGATCGACGTTCAATACTCCCGGCAGTCGAACCCGATTGATCCGGCAAATTTCGATGTGGCAATTCAGTATGGAAATCCTGGTGAATTCCCAAATTTCGTCGCGATGCCGCTTCTGGAAGGCGTTACCATTCCCGTTGCTTCGCCCAACTGTCTACAACGCAACGGCTACAAAGGGCTGAGCGACCTTTCCCGGTTGACACTTCTGCACAATAACAACCGCGGTCTCTGGCGGATGTGGCTGCGGAAAGCAGCGCTCAAGTGCGATTTGGATGTCGATATCGCCGACACGGGAACCCGCTACCCGGATGCCAATCTCACATTGGCCGCTTGTTTAGCGGGGGAAGGCGTCGCGCTCATGCCGCGTAGCGTAATGCGCGCGCAGTTACGAGCGAAGACGCTGATCGCGCTTTCCAACATCGCTGTTCACGAAGACAAGTTCTACTTAGTGCTCACCCCCACTTCGCGATCGCTGCCGCGCCGTGCCTTGGTCTTTGCCCAGTGGATGCAATCCCTTCCGGGAGCGATTAAGCTTGGCGTTTCCAAGACCTAAGGCAGTGGCTGGCCGCCCATTGATTCGGCCGCAACGGAACTGGCGCCCGCGCAATTGGATGGCGATGCGCGGGTACACCCGACCGGCGTTCTTGGATTATCATGCGTTCCGTTGACGGCGGGAGGACACGCATGTCGATGACCACGACGATGACGGGCGACGCCTTCTCGGGCGTGCGCAAACCGCTTCTCGAAGGCGCCATGTTTCCGGCGTCCTGCTACACCGATCCCGCTTTCCTGGCGCGCGAGACCGAGCGCATTTTCCGTCGTGACTGGATTTTGGTCGGCGACACGGGTCGCGTGGCCAAGCCCGGCGATTGGTGGAGCTTCGACCTGGCAGGCATTCCCTTGATCGTCGCCCGCGGGCGCGACGGCGTGATACGCGGTTTCGCCAACACCTGCCGCCACCGGGGCTGCAAGCTGCTGAACGACGGCCAGGGAAACTCCCGCGCCTTCAAATGCGGCTATCACGGCTGGGTCTATGCGCTCGACGGCAAGCTGACCGGCGCGCCGCAGATGGAGCACTCGAAGGGCTTCGACAAGGCCGATTACGGCCTGCACCCGATCCGCGTCGCGAATTGGGGCGTCTTCCTATTCGTCTGCCTCGACGACGCGACGCCGCCTTTGGCCGAGTATCTCGGCGACTATTTCCGCCTGATGGGCGAATACGAGCCGGACAGGCTGGTGGTCACGCGCCGCGTGACGGCGGACCTGGGCTGCAACTGGAAGGTCTATGCCGAGAATTTGATGGAGGCCTACCACACGCCTTATGTCCACACGTCTTCCATCGCCGGCAACGACTACGATCCCGGCATGGAGGTGCTGTCGGGCAAGGGCGCCGGGTTGTTCGGCCAAACCGAAGGCGCGCCCATCTGGCTCGACCACGGCCCCAACCATTCCGCCATCGTCTCGCGCCACACGGGCTCGAACGCGCTGCTGCCGACGGACAAAGGCTTCCCACCCATGCCGCGCCTGACCGGCACCGCGGCGGAGGGTTCGTATTTCACCTATCCGTTCCCCAACCTCCTGATCGCGGGTAACGTGGATTGCCTGTGGTACGTGCAGATCAACCCGCGCGGCACGAACCGCTGCACCCTGACCCTGGCATCCTGCTTCCATGAAGAGACGGTGGCGCGGCCCGACTTTGCGGAGATCGCCCAGGCCTATTACCGCCGCCTGGACGTCTCGACGGCGGAAGATGCGACCATCACCGAAGAGCAGCAGAAGGGCCTCTCCTCCCCGCTCGCCCGGCCCGGCCGCCTGTCGCATATGGAACCCGTGGTGCATGCCTTCCGGCAGTGGGTGCTGGAGCGCGTCGGGATGTAATCGCATGGCGAGCGACGGTGCGGGGCGCATCGAAATCGGCCCAGCCTTCCGCTAAGATCGCCGCCGCAACGGCTCGGTCGGGACACCGCGTCGGAAGCATCGCGGAGGACACGATGCGACAGCCTGAAGACCTCCTGAACCCACGCCACTACGACCGCGTGCGACAGGAGCCGCTGGAAGCCGAGACGCTTCCCTCCTGGTGCTACACCTCCCGGGAATGGTTCGACCTGGAGGTGAAGCACATCTTCATGAAATCATGGAACCTGATCGGCCGCGTCGACCGCGTGCCGGGCCCAGGCGACTTCGTCACCCTGACCTACACCGGCGTACCGATCATCGTGACGCGCGGCCGCGACAATGTGGTGCGCGCGTTCGCCAACACCTGCCGCCACCGGGGCGCGATGCTTCTGGAAGGCGAGGGCAACTGCAAAGCCGCCATCAAGTGCCCCTATCACGGCTGGGTCTATGGCCTGGACGGCGCGCTCCAGGGGGCGCCCGAAATGGAAGAGACCAAGAATTTCGACCGCGCCGATTACGGGCTGATCCCCGTGCGCCTAGAGACCTGGGGCGGCTTCATGTTCGTCAACTTCGACGACAAGGCGCCGACGCTGAAGCAATGGGCGGGCGAGATCTACGACACGATTCTGCCCTACGACCCGGAGAACCTGGTTTGCACGCGGCGCAAGGAATTCGACATCCGGTGCAACTGGAAGCTCTACGTCGAGAATTTCAACGACGTGGGTCACATCAAGACGGTTCACAAATCGTCGCTGCAGAAACTGTCCGATAAATACGACCGGCCGACGGAGTTCGAGCCACGCAAGGCCGAGGGCTTTACCTTCTTCTGCACCCATGCGGGCACGCGCACGCTGCTGGAAGGCGTGGACAACGCCAAGGGCTTCGAGCCGATTCCGACCCTGACCGGACGCACCCAGCGCGGCAGCTTCTATCCCACGCTGATGCCGCTGGCCTGCTTCGGCTTCTGCATCGACAGCGCTTGGGCGCTGGAGATGTATCCCTTGGGCCCGGACCGGATGAAGCTGGTGCTCAATTCCTGCTTCCACAAGGACGCCGTGAAGCGCCCGGACTTCGAGAAGGTGGCTCAAGCCTATTACGACCGCATGGACGTCGCCGTGCCCGAGGACAACGCCATCAACGAGCTGATGCAGCGCGGCCTGGGCTCGCCGCAAGCCGTGCCCGGCCGCATCGGCAAGCTGGAGGTCGCCGTCACCGTGATGAACACCTGGTGGCTCGACCGCGTGCTCGGTCCGTCCACCCAGCCTCGCGCGAAAAAGGAATCCGATGCCCGCGCCGCATGACCTGCTGAACCCCCGTCTGTACGACAAGGTGCGCCTGCCCCCCTTGGAGGCCGAGACGCTGCCGCCCTGGTGCTACACCTCGAAGGAGTGGTTCGACCTGGAGGTCGAGCGCCTGTTCCGCAAGTCGTGGAACTTCATCGGCCACGAAGGGCGCATCCCGAATCCCGGCGACTACTTCACCATGGACTTTACCGGCATTCCCATCATCGTCGTGCGCGGGCGCGACGGGGTGGTGCGCGGCTTCGCCAATTCCTGCCGCCATCGCGGCGCGCAGGTGCTGCAGGGCGAAGGCAACTGCAAGGCGGGCATCAAATGCCCCTATCACGGCTGGATCTACGGCGCCGACGGCCGCCTGACGGGCGCGGTGGGCATGGAAGCCGCCAACAACTTCGACAAGGATGAAAATGGATTGATTCCCGTGCGCCTGGAAATGTGGGCGCATTTCATGTTCATCCATTTCGAGCGAGACGCGGCGCCGCTGTCCGAATTTCTGGGCGATCTGCCGGCAAAAGTGGCGCCCTACGAACCGGAGAGGCTGGTCCTCACCCGCCGCCAGGTCTACGAGCTGAAGTGCAACTGGAAGCTTTATGTCGAGAACTTCAAGGATCTGAGCCACACCAAGACGGTCCATAAGGACACGCTCTACCAAATGGAACTCAACTACACGGGTCCCTTGGAGCGCACGGACGGCGCCAACTACCACGCGGCTTTCACGCCGCACGAAGGCAGCCGCGCCATCATCGGCGGCGTGGGCGGCGGAGCGCAGGGCTTTCCGCCGGTCAAGGGCTTCACCGACGGCACGATCCGCTCGGGCAGTTTCTACCCAACGATTTTTCCCACCACCTGCTTCGGCTTCTGCATCGACAGCGCCTGGTTCCTGGAGATGTACCCAAGCGCGCCCGACCGGATGCAGCTCGTGGTCGGCTCGATGTTCTACGAGGACACCGTGAAGCGCTCGGACTTCGACGAGATCGTCCAGCTCTATTACAAGCGCATGGACATCGCCGTGCCCGAGGACAACGGCGCCAACGAGAACACCCAGGCCGGCCT
>CADEGL010000071.1:0-8952 GCA_902826885.1 uncultured Alphaproteobacteria bacterium
GGACGCGTCGGTTCCGGTCAGCCAGGCTTGGGCGCCGAGGGCGATAAGATCGGCGTAGAGCGCCGCGCGCCGGTCGGCATCGAGATGGGCGGCAACCTCGTCGAGCAGGAGGATGGGCGGCGCGCCGCGTTCGAGCGCGCGCAGCCGCGCGTTCGCCAACACGATGGAAAGAAGCAGCGCCTTCTGCTCGCCCGTCGAGCATAGGGCGGCGGGCCGGTCCCGCCCGAGATGGCGCACCTCGAGGTCGCTGCGGTGCGGGCCAGATGCGGCGCCGCCGGCCGCAGCGTCATGCGCGCGCGAAACCGCGAGGGAGGCGCGCAGCTTGTCTTCGGCGGCCAAAGCGGGTCCTTCGTCGAGCCAGGTTTCGATCGCGCCCGTGACGGACAAGCCCGCCTTTGGAAACGGCCCGTCGGCGAGCGCGATGGCGCGGCCCAGCCGGTCGGCCAGAAGGCGCCGCGCGACGGCGATGGCGACGCCTTCGCGCGCCATGCGGTCTTCGAGCGCCACGAGCCAGGAAGGATCGGCCGGCGCGCCGGGCGTGCGCAAAACACGCGCGCGTTCGCGCATGGCATGCTCGTAGGTCGAGACGCGGCGCGCATGCTCGGGGTCGAAACCGTAAACCAGCCGGTCGAGAAAACGCCGCCGGGCGGAGGCGCCATCGGCGAACAGACGGTCCATGTCCGGTGTGAGCCAGACGACAGAGACGAGCTTGGCCAGCTGCGCCTGGCCGCGCGAGGGCTTGCCATCCACCTGGACCGCGCGCTTGCCGTCGCGCGCCTCGCCGGCGGCGGACACGGGCCCGGAGGGCGGCTCGTGCGCGGTGCCGATCTCGGAGGGGCCTTCGGGTGTCGCCAGCACGGTGGCGACGGCCCAGGGCGCAATGGCGCCGAGCCGGCCGACTTCGGCCAGGCGCGCACGGCGCAAGCCCCGGCCGGGGGCCAGGAACGAGAGAGCCTCGAGGAGGTTGGTCTTGCCCGCGCCGTTGGCGCCGGTCAGCACGACCGGGCGCGTGTCGAGATCGAGGCGCAGACGCGGATAGCAGCGGAACTCGGCCAGCGACAGGCGCGTGACCGCCATCGATCCGGACGAGGCGGGAGCGAGAGCGGGGTCGGCGATCATCGTGAACGCAAGCGCAGCGTCAGACCCTCATGGGCATGAGAACGTAGAGCGCGCCGGGTTCGGACGCGTCGCGCACGATCGTCGGCGAAGCCGCGTCGGACATGGCAAACTCGGCCTCTTCGCCCTTGATCTGCTCGGCGATGTCGAGCAGGTAGCGCGAGTTGAAGCCGATCTCGATGGCGCCGCCGGCGTAGCGCGCCTCGATCTCTTCGGTCGCCGTGCCGGTATCCTGGCCGCTGGCCGAAAGCGTCAGCGTGCCCTCGGACAAGGCCATCTTCACCGCGCGCGACTGGTCCTTGGCGATGGTCGAGACGCGGTCGACGGCGTCTTTGAAGTCCTTGGGGCGCACGCCCATCAGCTTGTCGTTCTGCTGGGGGATGACGCGCTCGTAATCCGGGAACGTGCCGTCGATCAGCTTGGAGGTCAGCACCACGCCGTCGAAGGCCAGGCGGATGCGCGTCTCGCTGAGCGAAACCTTGACCGCGTCCGCGCTTTCATCAACCAGCTTACGGATCTCGCTGACCGCCTTGCGCGGCACGATCACGCCGGGCATGCCCTTGGCGCCGTCCGGCAGCGGCATCTCGAAGCGCGCCAGACGATGACCGTCGGTCGCGACCGCGCGCAGCATGTCGACCTTGCCGCTTTTCGCCGCGTGCAGGTAGATGCCGTTTAGATAGTAGCGCGTTTCCTCGGTCGAGATGGCGAAGCGCGTGCGGTCGATCAGGTCGCGGAAGGCCGACGCCTCGAGCGAGAACTCGAAGGGCATATCGCCCGCGCTCATGACCGGGAAATCTTCGATCGGCAGACAAGACAGGCTGAAACGCGCGCGGCCCGCACGCAGCACCATCTGCGCGTTGCCGGCGGTCAACTCCATCTGCACCTGGGCGCCTTCGGGCAACTTGCGCACGATGTCATAAAGCGTATGGGCCGAAGTGGTGGTGGCGACGGGCTTGGCGACCTCCGCCGCAACCTCTTCGCGCATGGCCAGATCCATATCCGTGGCGCTGAGCGCGAGCTTGCCGTCCTTCGCTTCGATCAGGACGTTGGAAAGGATGGGGATGGTGTTACGCCGTTCGACGACGCTTTGGACATGGGACAGGGCCTTCAGCAGCGCTGCGCGCTCGATCGTGACTTTCATGGGTTTTGCGCACTCCGCCGGACGGTCCGACGCACGAAAAGAGGCCGATTCCCCCGGTCGAACAGAATACGGTTCGCGGCCCTTTTGGGCAATGAAAAAGGGGGGCGGAACAAAGGCCTAAGCCCTTGTCTTATCTAGGATTTAACGGGCTGGCTCGACCCGGCCTCCGGGCGCCGGAACAGGGCTTGGCGGAGGGAACGAAAGCGGGCCGGAAAAGGCCTCTTCAGGCCCCTTTTCGGGTCAGTTTTCCAGCATCCGGCGCAGAAGCTCGACGTCGTCGCCGAAGCTCGCGTCGAGCGAACGCAGCTCTTCCACTTTTTTCACGGCATGCATCACCGTGGTGTGGTCACGGCCGCCGAACTTCCGGCCAATCTCGGGCAAAGAGCGCGTGGTCAGCTGCTTGGCCAGGTACATGGCGACCTGGCGCGGGCGGGCGACCGCGCGGGCGCGGCGGGCGGAATGCATGTCGGAGAGGCGGATATTGTAGTGCTCGGCCACGCGCTTCTGAATTTCCTCGATGGTGACCCGGCGATCGGTGGCGCGCAGCAGATCGTGCAATACCTCCTGGGTCATCTCCAGGCTGATGTCGCGGCCGACCAAGGTGGCATGAGCGACGATGCGATTCAGCGCCCCCTCCAGTTCGCGCACGTTCGACGTGATGCGATGCGCCAGGAACTCCATCACCTTGCGCGGAATCGCGGCGCCCAATTGCTCGGACTTCGAATCCAGGATGCCCAGGCGCAGTTCGTAGGTCGTCGGATGGATATCGGCGACCAGGCCCCAGCCCAGGCGCGAGCGCAGCCGCTCCTCCATCCCCTCCAAATCCGACGGCGATTTGTCGGCCGAGATGATCACCTGGCGGTTCTGGTCCACCAGCGTGTTGAAGGTGTGAAAGAATTCTTCCTGCGTCGATTCCTTGCCGCTGATGAACTGGACATCGTCGATCATCAGCACATCGACGCTGCGGAACTGCTCCTTGAACGCCATCGTGTCCTTGAAGCGCAGGGCACGGATGAACTGATACATGAACTTTTCGGCGGAAAGGTAGATCACGCGCCGATTCGGCTCGCGCATCCGGAGATGCCACGCGATCGCGTGCATGAGATGCGTCTTGCCCAGGCCCACGCCGCCATAGAGGAACAGCGGGTTGAAGGAGACCTTGTCGGCCTCGGCCACCCGGCGTGCCGCCGCATGGGCGAACTCGTTCGGCTTGCCGACGACGAAATTCTTGAACGTGAAGCGCGGATCGAGCGGCCCGCTGAAGGCATTACGGTCTTCGGCCGGCGCGGGCGGAGGCGCGTCCTCGGCTTCGACAGCGGATTTGACCGCCGCGCCCGTCTTGGGGAGCGTCCTGTCTTCCGATGGCCGCGTGGCATCGACCACGACCTCGATGCGGCGCACGTCGGTGTTCAGTTGATTCCAGACCGCGGTGATGCGATCGGCGTAATTCTGGGCGACCCAGTCGCGGACGAAGCGCGTGGGCACCGAAACGCTGACGCAACCGCCGTCAACGTCCTTGAGAGTCAAAGGTTTGAGCCAGCTTCTGTAAGTGGCTTCGCCAAATTCCGCGCGCAGGCGGCCGCGCACGCGCGCCCACTCGGCCCGAATCTCCGCGTCGTTGCGGCGGTCGGCGGCGCTCATTCCTGCACCCATGGCAAAGCGGCGGCTTTCCACCCATCGACCGCGCCGCGATGACGCTGGCCGTCGTGCGGGCCTTCGAAACCACCCGCAACATTGTGGCAACGCGCATAGCCGGCAGACGTCATGGCGACAGCGGCGGATTTGGAGCGTACGCCGGAACGGCACATGAACAGCACCGTCTTGTCCGGCGAAACGCCGGCCGCGGAAAGCTGCGCGCCGAAATCAGGGTTGGGCTTCATGCCGGGAAAGGTCTGCCAGGACACAAGAGCGACTTTCTTTCCCAGGGATGAAAGGTCAGGGACGCCCACGAACGACCATTCCGCCTGACTGCGGACGTCGACCAGGACGGAATTCGGATCGCGTGCGAGCAATTCCCAACTCTCACGCACCGTCAAATCGCCGGCATAGGATTTGCCTTGCACGCCGCGCCTCTAAATTAAGCACGTCCGTCGTCGCGGACTTCGTCTTCGTTTCGTGCCGGCGATCTCTCGGCAAGATCTCCGTGCACCGCCCAAACGCCTACCACCCAATGAACAGGAACCGAAAGCGCGGCCCGTTCTTTTTTTTCGTCTCTTAACTCGTTCTATGGGAGACGATGCAACCTGATTTCAGAATGCACCGTCGAAAGGTGCGACTGCCCCCCGCGTCGACATCGGCGAATGTATCGACGCACGTCTCGACTGACAACGGGATCGAACGCCGAACGCGCCAAAAAAGTTTTTAGGTCACGATTAAGAATCGTCTTGAAAAAACTTCGCGCAAGGAATCCCGAGAATCGAAACGGCCGCGTCGCTTGCGCAACGCGGCCGTCGAGACTTGCAAAGACCGTTCCGGTGTTTAGGTCTTCAAGGTCTTGATGCGTTTCGCAAGACGCGAAACCTTGCGCGCCACCGTGCGCTTCGACGTGACGCCCTTGCGCGCGCCACGCTGAAGCTCGGGCTGCGCCGAACGGAGCGCCGTGCGGGCCGCGTTGGCATCGCCGGAGGCAATCGCCTCCTCGACTTTGCGCATGGCCGTACGGACACGTCCTTTGCGCGCGATATTGACGGTCTGACGCCGCGCGTTGCGACGAATCCGCTTCTCGGCCGATTTATGTTGAGCCATGAGTCTCTCGCTTTTCGGGAATATCTGCCGGCGAACCCGGTAAATCCACGGATTGCCCTTGCGCGGGCTTATATCGCCCGCGCGCGATACGGGTCAAGGCAGCCGTCCTAGCGTACGCCGCGCCGCGAGACCGCTACCGGTTGCGGAACTTCGGCGGACGCTTCTCGGAGAAGGCGGCCATGCCTTCCTTTTGATCTTCGAGCGCGAAAGTGGAATGGAACACGCGGCGTTCGAACTTGAGCCCCTCGGCCAGCGTCGTCTCGAAGGCGCGGTTGACGGATTCCTTGGCCATCATGGTCACGGGCCGCGATAGCGCGGCGATCTTGGCCGCGGTCTTGAGCGCTTCGTCGACCAATTCGGCGGCGGGCACGACGCGGCTGACCAATCCGCAGCGCTCGGCCTCGGCCGCGTCCATCATCCGTCCGGTTAGGCACATTTCCATCGCCTTCGACTTGCCGACGAAGCGCGGCAGGCGCTGGGTGCCGCCCGCGCCGGGAATGGTGCCGATGGTGATCTCGGGCTGACCGAAACGCGCCGTGTCCGCCGCGAGAATAAAGTCGCACATCATCGCGACCTCGCAGCCGCCGCCGAGCGCATAGCCGGCCACCGCCGCAATGATCGGTTTGCGGCAGGTCGTGACGCGCTCCCAACCCCTTGTGATGAAATCGGACAGGTATACGTCCATGTAGGTCTTGTCGCGCATCTCCTTGATGTCGGCGCCCGCGGCGAAGGCCTTGTCGCTGCCGGTCAGCACGACGGCGCCAATGCCGTCATCCGCCTCGAAGGCGTCAAGCGCGTGGCCAAGATCCACGATCAACGCCGCGCACAGCGCGTTCAGCGCCTTGGGACGGTTGAGCCGAATCAATCCGACCGCGCCGTGGGTCTCGACGATAATGTTTTCGTAAGCCATGGATGGTTCTCCCAAAATCAGCTAACCGGAGAAAGCAGGTACCGTACCGCCACCCCCGAATCGGCGCCGACGAATTCGATCAGCAACATTTCCTTATCGCGGCGATAGCGGCCAGACCCAAGCTCGGCCCAGCCCAGGCCGGGCAATGTGGCGCGGTAGAAGGCCGTCACCGTATCGCGCGTCGTCCGGCCCGCGGCGAAGGCCTCGACGATCCGGCCGGCGGGATCATCGAACGTGACGCCCATGGCGGGCAACTCGCTCAGCCCCGGCGCCAGCGGCACATCGCCCATGGTCGATAGGAACGCTTGCGTGCCTTGCGCCGACGCGGCGAAAGCCGCCGAGACGATCCAAACCGCGAAGAAAATCCGACCGGCGATGCGGGACATGCAGCGGGCTTTTATCCTAGCGCTGGCAACGCGGACAATAGAACGTCGAACGGTTCGCTTGCACAACGCGGCGGATGCGCCCTTTGCAGTCCTTGGTCGAACAATCCTTGCCCTCGCGGTCATAGACCGCCCAGCGATGCTGGAAATAACCCAATTCGCCCGATGCTTGGACGTAATCGCGCAGCGACGAACCGCCGGCCGCGATGGCGTCCGCCAGGACGGCGCGGATCGCCTCGACCAGCTTTTCCGCGCGCGGCCCCTTCACGGTGCCCGCCAGACGGCGCGGCGACAGGCCGGCGCGGAACAGGGCCTCGCTGACATATATGTTGCCGAGACCGGCCACGACGCTCTGATCCAAGAGCGCGGCCTTGAGCGGCGTGCGTTTGCCCTTGAGCGCGGCCGTCAGCGCGGCGCCGTCGAATGCCTTATCCAGAGGTTCCGGCCCGAGCGCGCGCAGGAACGGATGGGAGGAAAGCTCGGCCTCGGTGGTCAATGCCATCAGGCCGAAGCGCCGATGATCGTCGAAGCGCACCTCGGTGCCGTCGTCCATGACGAAGACGACATGCTCGTGCTTACCCGGCGGCTCGTTATGGCCGCGTGCATGCAGCACCAGCCTGCCCGACATGCCGAGATGGATGAAAAGGACTTGGCCATCGTCGAGATGGAGCAGGAGATATTTCGCCCTACGCCCGATGCGGGATAGGAGGCGGCCCTGGATGCGGGCGGCGAAATCGGACGGCAGGGGCACGCGCAGATCCGGGCGCCGCGCCTCGACCCGCGCGAAACGGCGGCCTTCGATGCGGGCGGTCAGCCCGCGACGCACGGTTTCGACCTCGGGGAGTTCGGGCATGGGACGGCTAACCTAGCGCGGGGGGCTACGCCCGCGCTATGGTCCCCGCCATGACGAGGACGCGGGAAAACGAACATCCGAACGGCGCGGAGGAGGTCGATTTCGGCTTCCGGCGCGTGCCCGAGCGCGAAAAGGCCGGCCTCGTGCGCGAGGTCTTCGACAAGGTGGCGCCACGCTATGACCTGATGAACGATCTGATGTCGCTGGGCATCCACCGTCTGTGGAAGGACGCCATGGTGGCCGAACTGGCGCCCCAGCCCGGCATGCAGGTGCTGGACGTGGCCGGGGGAACGGGCGACATCGCCTTGCGGATGCGCCCGCTCGTGACGCGCAGGCCCGGACAAACCCATGACGCGGGCCGGCCATCCGAGGATGGCATCATCTATGTCTCCGACATCAATCCCGAGATGCTGGCCCATGGCCGCGACCGGGCGCTGGACAAAGGCGTCGTCGACGGCATCGTCTGGCTGTGCGGCGATGCCGAGGCGCTGCCGCTCGGCGATATGGCCGTGGATGCCGTGACCATCGCCTTCGGCATTCGCAACGTCACCCATCTGGACCGCGCGCTCTCCGAGGCGCGCCGCGTGTTGCGTCCGGGCGGGCGTTTCTTGTGCCTGGAATTCAGCCGCGTCTCGTTACCCTTCATCGACCGGATCTACGACCGCTACTCATTCTCCATGCTGCCGGCGCTTGGACGGATGGTGGCCGGAAACGAGGACGCCTACCGCTATCTGGCCGAAAGCATCCGGCGCTTTCCGCCCCAAGAGGAATTCGCCGGCATGATCGCGAAGGCCGGCTTCGACCGCGTGCGCTACCGCAACCTGTCCGCGGGCGTCGCGGCGTTGCACGGCGCCTGGCGGCTTTAGGAGCGCGCGGACGATCCGATGATCCGTGCCGTACGCCACGTCGTCCGCCTGTTCGGCATCGCCCATCGGCTGGCGCAATACGACGCGCTGTTCCTTCTGGAACGGTTCGGCATCGCGCCGACCGTAACCGCCGCGGCGCGCCTGTTCGCGCGGCGGCCGAGGGGCATCGCCGCCCTGCGCCCCGGTCAGCGCCTGGCGCTGGCGATCCAGGGGCTCGGACCCAGCTTTATCAAGTTCGGCCAGATTCTCTCGACCCGCTCGGACCTGTTGGGCGAGGACATCGCCACCGACCTGGCGGAGTTGCAGGACAGTTTGCCGCCGTTCTCCGGCGCCGAGGCGCGCGCCATCGTCGCGCGCGAATTCGGCCGGCCTTTGGAAACCCTCTTCGCGCAGTTCGACGAAGAGCCCGTGGCCGCCGCCTCGATCGCGCAGGTGCATATGGCGGTGACGCCCGATGGGCGCGAGGTCGCGGTCAAGGTCTTGCGGCCCGGCATCGAGGAAGCTTTCACGCGCGATCTGGGCCTGTTCTTCTGGCTGGCCACCATCGCCGAGGGCACCGGCCCGCGCATGCGGCGCCTGCGCCCCATCGAGGTGGTGCAGACCATGGCGGACACGGTCGCCATGGAGATGGATTTGCGCTTCGAGGCCGCCGCGGCGTCGGAGCTGGCCGAAAATTTCAAGGACGATCCGACCTTCCGTGTGCCCAAGGTGGATTGGGTGCGCACGTCCAAGCGCGTGCTGACGCTCGAACGCGTGATCGGCATCCCGATCGACGAACGCGAGCGCATCATCGCGGCGGGCCACGATCCACGCGACATTCTGGCCAAGGCCGGCGCGGCCCTGTTCCATCAGGCGTTCCGCGATGGCTTCTTCCACGCCGACTTGCATCCCGGAAACCTGTTCGTGGATGCGCAGGGCAATGTGGTCGCCGTCGATTT
>CADEGL010000071.1:9052-16048 GCA_902826885.1 uncultured Alphaproteobacteria bacterium
TGCATCCCGGAAACCTGTTCGTGGATGCGCAGGGCAATGTGGTCGCCGTCGATTTCGGCATCATGGGGCGTCTGGACAAGCACACGCGCAACTATCTGGCCGACATGCTGCTGGGTTTCATGACCGGCGATTACCGCGCGGCGGCCGAGGCGCATTTCAAGGCCGGCTACGTGCCCGCGCATAAGTCGGTCACGGCCTTCACCCAGGCCTGCCGCTCGATCGCCGAACCGATCCTGGGCTTGCCCCTTCACGAGATTTCCGTCGCGCGCCTCTTGGGCCAGCTATTCCACGTCGCCGAGACGTTCGAGATGGAAACGCAGCCGCAACTTCTCCTGCTGCAGAAATCCATGCTGATCGCGGAGGGCGTGGGCCGGAAGCTAGAGCCTTCGGTGAATATGTGGGAGCTGGCGCGGCCCTTGATCGAGACCTGGATGCGCGAGAATCGCGGGCCCCAGGCACGGCTGCGCGAGATGGCGACCGAAACGATGGGCACGCTGGAGCGTCTGCCGACCGTGCTCGCGGGGCTCGAAACCACGCTCGGCATGCTGTCGAGCGGGGGTCTGCAGCTTCACCCCAATACGGTGCGCGCCTTGACCGAGGCCAGCGGGCGGGACAACAAGGCCTATCTGTGGGCGTTGTGGATCGCGGTCGCGCTGATCGCGCTGATCGCCTTCACCCAGGTCTAGCCTTGCCAACCGGGATTGGCGGCCCTAGTTTCCCTGCAGCCATTCTTCTTTGAATTTCCGAGGCTTGCGCGGCGATGCTCCACGGCAAACGCGTGCTTCTGATCGTCTCGGGCGGGATCGCGGCTTATAAAAGCCTCGACCTGATCCGGCGCTTGCGCGAAAGGGGCGCGGGCGTGCGCTGTGTCCTGACCGCGGGCGGCGCGCATTTCGTGACGCCCCTGTCCTTGGCCGCGCTCTCGGAAGACACCGTCTTCACCGATCTCTTCTCCCTCACGACCGAAAGCGAGATGGGTCATATCCGCCTTTCGCGCGAGGCCGATCTTCTGGTGGTCGCACCCGCCACCGCCGACATCCTGGCCAAGATGGCCCATGGCCGGGCCGACGATTTGGCCACCACCGCCCTTCTCGCCACCGACAAGCCGGTCCTGATCGCGCCCGCGATGAACGTGCGCATGTGGAACCATGCGGCGACGCAAGCGAATCTCCGCACGCTCGAATCCCGCGGCGTCCTGCGCGTGGGTCCCGTGGAAGGAGACATGGCGTGCGGCGAATACGGGCCCGGCCGCATGTCCGAGGTGATGGAGATCGTGGCGGCGGTCGAAAGCTTCTTCGCCGACCGTTCGCCGCTCGCGGGCAAGCGCGCGCTGGTAACCAGCGGCCCGACCCACGAACCGATCGACCCCGTCCGCTATATCGCCAACCGCGCTTCGGGCAAACAGGGCCATGCCATCGCCGCCGCATTGGCGCGCGCGGGGGCCGCGACCACGCTTGTGACCGGCCCCACCCACGAGCCCGATCCCGCCGGCGTTACGGTCGTGCGCATCGAATCGGCGGCCGAAATGCTGGCCGCGTGTAAGGCCGCGCTGCCCGCCGATGTGGCCGTGTTCGCCGCCGCCGTGTCCGACTGGCGCATCGCCGCGCAGGCCGGCCAGAAGATCAAGAAGAACGCGGGTGCGCCGCCCCAACTGTCGCTGGCCGAGAATCCCGACATCCTGGCGACGCTGGCGGCACCTGGAAATCTACGGCCGCGCCTCGTCATCGGCTTCGCCGCCGAGACCGAGAAGGTGGTCGAGAACGCCCAAGCCAAGCTGAAGAGGAAACGCTGCGACTGGATCGTGGCCAACGACGTTTCGCCCGCCACGGGCACCTTCGGCGGCAGCGACAACACCGTGCATCTCGTGACCGGCAAGGGGGTCGAGGATTGGCCACCCATGAGCAAGACCGATGTGGCCGCGCGCCTGATCGAGCGCATCGGCATGGCATTGGCGGAACGCGCGTGAGCGATCTGCGCATCGAGATCCGGCGCCTGCCCCACGCGGCGGACCTGCCTCTGCCCGCTTATGCCACGGCGCTCGCGGCCGGCATGGATCTGTGCGCGGCGATCGACAAGGACGTGGTGATCGCGCCCGGCGGCCGCGTGGCGGTGCCGACCGGCTATATGATCGCGTTGCCCGAGGGGTACGAGGCGCAAGTGCGCCCCCGCTCGGGCTTGGCCTTGAAGCACGGCATCACCTTGCCCAACAGCCCTGGCACCATCGATGCCGACTATCGCGGCGAGGTCGCGGTGATCGTGCTGAACGCCGGACGCGAGGCCTTCACCGTCACGCGCGGCATGCGCATCGCGCAGATGGTGGTGGCGCCGGTGACCCGCGTGGCGTGGCGCGAGGTGGACGCGCTGTCGGAAACCGCGCGCGGGGCGGGCGGCTTTGGCTCGACCGGAACCGGCAAGCGCTGAGATGGCGCCGCGCGCCAAGCCCGCGCCGGACGAGATCAGCGATGCACAGCTTCTTCGCTATGCCCGCCATGTCGTGCTCGACGAGATCGGCGAGGAAGGCCAAGCGCGCCTCTTGGCCGCACGGGTGCTCGTGGTCGGCGCGGGTGGGCTGGGCTCGCCGCTTCTGCTCTATCTGGCCGCCGCCGGCGTCGGCGGCTTGCACGTGGTCGACGACGATACGGTCGATCTGACCAACCTTCAGCGCCAGATCGCTCACACCACCGCCCGGATCGGCACGCCGAAAGCCGCGAGCGCGCGCGACGCCGCCTCGGCCCTGAACCCCGAAGTGCATGTCGAAGCGCATGCCGTGCGCCTGACGGAAGAGAACGCCGCCTCTCTCGTCGCTGGGTGCGATGTGGTGGCCGACGGAACCGACAATTTCGCCGCGCGCGTCGTCCTGTCCGACGCTTGCGCCACGGCACGCGTGCCCTTGGTCTCGGCGGCCTTACAGCGTTTCGAGGGCCAGATCACAACGTTCCGCCCGTGGCTCGGCGGACCCTGCTATCGCTGCCTGTTTCCCGAGCCGCCGCCCGAAGATCTGATCCCGCGCTGCGAGGAGGCCGGTATCCTGGGCGCGGTCGCGGGCGTGCTCGGCACGCTGCAAGCGACGGAGGTGATCAAGGAGATACTGGGCTTGGGCGAAAGCCTGGACGGGACGTTGCTGTTCTATGACGCCTTGGCCACGTCGTTCCGGCGCATCGCGATCCGGAAGAATCCGGCCTGCCCCACCTGCGGCAAGACCGCGCGCTAGAACTCGGTTTCCAGCACCCGGTCCGGCGGCGCATGGCCGTCGCAGAAGGTGCGGATGTTGATCAACACCTTTTCGCCCATGTCGACGCGGCCTTCGATCGTGGCCGAACCCATGTGGGGCAGCACGACGGCGCTGGGCAGTTCCAGAAGCTTCGGATTGATCGCGGGCTCGTGCTCGAAGACGTCGAGCCCCGCGCCCGCCAGCTCGCCCGCTGCCAGCATTTGCGCCAGGGCCGCTTCGTCGATCACCTCGCCACGCGAGGTGTTGACGATATAGGCGTGCGTGCGCAAGAGCTTCATCCGCCGTGCCGAGAGAAGATGATAGGTCGCCGGCGTGTGCGGACAGTTCACCGAGACGATGTCCATGTGGGCCAGCATTTGGTCGAGGCTTTCCCAATAGGTCGCCTCGAGCTGGGTCTCGAGCGCGGCATGGACGCGGCGGCGGTTGTGATAGTGGATCGAAAGGCCGAAGCCGCGCGCGCGCCGGGCGACCGCCGTGCCGATGCGGCCCATGCCGATGATGCCGAGGCGCTTGCCCCACAAGCGGTGGCCCAACATGGCCATGGGGCTCCAGCCGGTCCATTTGCCGGCGCGCGCCAGATGCTCGCCCTCGGTCACGCGCCGCACCACGGCCAGGATCAGGGCCATGGTCATGTCGGCCGTGTCTTCGGTCAGAACGCCCGGCGTGTTGGTGACGGTGACGCCGCGTTCGCGCGCGGCGGACAGGTCGATATGGTCGACGCCGGTGCCGAAAGAGGCGATCAGCTTGAACTGGGGGCTGCCCTGGGTGATGACCTCGCGGTCGATCCGGTCCGTGACCGTGGGCACCAGAACATCCGCGTGCTTCACGGCCTCGATCAACTCGGCCCGCGTCATGGGCTTGTCGTCGCGATTGAGACGGGTGTCGAACAGCTCCATCATCCGGGTCTCGATGACCTCGGGAAGCTTGCGGGTAACGACGACGACAGGTTTTCGTTGCGCCATGATCCGGTTCGACAGCGAGACGGCGCCTGTGCCATAGCAGGGTGTCCGCCCTCTTGTCCAGGAAGCGGAGCGCTTGACCGATGGGAACGGCAGGGTCCAAATAGCGCCACTGGAAAACGGGGCGCGACCGCGACGATGCGCAGTCTAAAATTCCTGCCGGCACTGTGTTTGGCCATCTCCTTGCTGGCCATTCCCGGCGCGTTCGCGGTGGCGCCGTCGGAAACCGAAAACACGGACAAGGGCGAAAGCGGCCTGCCGATCCCGCGCTTCGTCTCCTTACGCGCCGACGAGGTCAATCTGCGCACGGGTCCCGGTGTCCGCTATCCGGTCGACTGGGTCGTTCAGCGCCGCGGCTTGCCCGTCGAGGTGGTGGCCGAGTTCGAGGCCTGGCGGAAAATCCGCGACCAAGAAGGCGTCGAGGGCTGGGTCAACAAGGCCATGCTGTCGGGCCGCCGTACGATCCTGGTCACGGGCGATATCCGCACCATCCGCCGCAACCGGTCGGCCGACGCGCCCGCCGTGGCGCGCGTCGAACCCGGCGTCGTCGCCCGCCTGGTCAAATGCGACGACAGTTGGTGCAAGGTGGAAATCGAAAGCTACGAGGGCTGGCTGCAGCGCAGCGAGCTATGGGGTCTCTATCCCAACGAAAAGGTCGAGTAGGGCCTTACGCGAAATCCCCCGCCAGCGCCTGGCGGGTCGTATCCGGCATCACCGACATATGGCCGTAGCTGGGATGGGTGAAGCCCAGCACCACGCGCGCGCCCTCTTTGCGGAACGCGGCGGCCTGAGCGTCGGTGAAGGGGAAATGGATGAATTGCACGGACGAGGCTTTGCCTTCTTCGTTGGTGCGGTCGGCATCGGCTTCGGGCACGCCTTGGACACGCACGCCGTCGATCTCGATGAACGCCGTCTCCTCGACACCGCCCAGCCGCGCCAGCATGCGCGCGCGCCGCGCGGGATCGTCGATCTCGAACATGACCGTCGCCACCAGCTCGCGACCGTTGGGGATGAGCGGGTTGTAGGCCGACAGCTCGTCGGGGATCTGCGCCTCGCCGCCCTTTTCGATGAAGAGCATCTCGTGCACTTGGTGCAGCATAGTTTCGTAGGATTCGAAATAGAACGTCGCGACGGGCCCCACCTCCATCCGCCGCGCGCGCTTATAGGCCGACATCTCGCGCCGGCGCTCGGCGCGGATCTTGCCGTAATCCGCGATCGGCATGATGTCGGCGCGCGTGATCTCCCGTTTCATCGGCCGCGCTCCGCCGGCAGAAGCCCGTAGGCCTTGGCAAACAGCTCGATCGGATGGAGCGTGCGTTCGGGCGGCGTCGGTTTCGCATCGCCGCCCAGCTTCTCCATGCCCTGGCGGATATGGTGCGCGGCCAGCGGACATTCGGACGCGAGATAGGCTTTGTCCGCGCCCGCGGCCTGGCGCGCGACCGGCTTGCCGACCTTGAGCGCCACCGGAAAATTCTCCTTCCGCACGCCCCAGGCGCCGCCATGCCCCGAGCAGCGCTCGATCACGGCCAGATCGGCATCGGGGATGAGCGACAGCATCTCGGCCGCCTTGCGCCCCACATTCTGCGCCCGCGCATGACACGCGATGTGAAGCGCCACGCCGCCGCCGAGCGCATTCAAGCCGGGCGCCAACCCTTCCTTGCCCGCGATCTCGACGATGTATTCGGAGGCGTCGTAGGTCGCATCCGACAGGCGCTTTACCGCTTCGTTATCCGGCACGATCAGCGGCCACTCGAATTTCAGCATCAGCGCGCAGGACGGCACCAGCGCGATCACGTCGTAGCCCTTGTCGATATAGGGCGCGAGCGCGGATGCGACCTTGGCCGCGCCGTCGGCCACACGGGCAATGTCGCCCTGCTCCAATTGCGGCATGCCGCAGCAATGCGGATAAACCACTTCCGTCTCGACGCCGTTATGGGCCAGGACAGCGCGCGCGGCCAGGCCGATCGACGTCTCGTTGAAATTGGCGAAGCAGGTGGCGTAGAGCACGGCTTTGCGGCCGAAGGCGGGCGCTTCGCGGTTCACCGGTAGCATGTTTTTGGTTTCGTGCATCAACGTCTTGGGTGCGTATTCGGGCAGCTCGGCGTCCTTGTGGACGCCCGCGACTTTTTCCAACAGCGGCCGGGTCAGTCCGTTCTTCAGATCCGACGCCCAATTGGCCAGACCCGATGTATGGCAACCGACATGACCGTTGCGATCTGTTTCGGTCAGCTGCTTCTCGAAGAAGCCGACCTTGCCTTTCTTCTGCTCGACCGCGCGGTAGCGCAGCATGAGATGGGGAAAGTCGAGATTGAATTCATGGGGCGGGACGTAGGGGCACTTGGTCAAGAAGCACATGTCGCAGAGCGTGCACGCGTCGACGACCGGCTTGAAATCCTCGCTCTTGACCGCGTCCAGTTCGCCGGATTCGGAGCCGTCGATCAAATCGAACAGGCGTGGGAAGGAATCGCACAGGTTGAAGCAGCGGCGGCAACCGTGGCAGATGTCGAAAACGCGGCGCAGTTCCGCGTCCAGCTTCGCTTCATCGTAGAAGTCTGGGTCCTGCCACGCGATCGGATGGCGTGTCGGAGCCTCGAGGCTGCCTTCGCGCATGCTTGCACCTTGCTCAAGCGACGGACGCCCGCAAACGGGCGCGGAAAAGAGGCCGGCGCGGATGCCCGAGGGCGATCCGCGCCGCGAACCCGTAAAGGGCCGTAAAGCCTACTTCAGCTCGTTGAGAGCCTTCTGGAAGCGGCCGGCGTGCGACTTCTCGGCCTTCGCCAGCGTCTCGAACCAGTCGGCGATCTC
>CADEGL010000072.1 GCA_902826885.1 uncultured Alphaproteobacteria bacterium
GTGACCTTGGGCACGGTGGCCTCGGCAAAGGCGTAGAGCAACTTGGCGCCGTGCTTGATGATGCCGCCGTATTCCTGGGCCGTGCCCGGCAAGAACCCCGGCACATCCACGAATGTCACGATCGGAATGTCATAGCAGTCGCAAAAACGCACGAACCGCGCGGCCTTGATCGAGGACGCGATGTCGAGGCAGCCAGCCAGCACCATCGGCTGGTTGGCGACGATGCCGACCGTCGCACCTTCCATGCGGCCGAAACCGGTGATGATGTTGCGCGCATAGGTCGGCTGCGTCTCGAAGAAATCGCCGTCGTCGACGACCTTCTCGATCAGCTCCAGCATGTCGTAGGGCTTGTTCGGATTGTCCGGGATCAACGTGTCGAGCGAGGGCTCGATACGGTCGGCGGGGTCCTCGGTGGGACGCACCGGCACGGCTTCGCGATTGGACAGAGGCAGGAAATCGAAGAAGCGGCGCATTTGCAGCAGCGCCTCGACATCGTTCTCGAACGCGCCATCGGCGACACCCGAACGCGTCGTATGGGTGACGGCGCCGCCCAGCTCTTCCTGCGTGACGCTTTCGTGGGTGACGGTTTTCACCACCTCGGGCCCGGTCACGAACATGTAGGAACTGTCCTTCACCATGAAGATGAAGTCGGTCATGGCCGGCGAATAGACCGCGCCGCCCGCGCAAGGCCCCATGATGAGCGAGATCTGCGGCACCACGCCCGAGGCCAGCACATTGAGCTGGAACACGTCGGCGTAACCGGCCAGGGAATCGACACCCTCCTGGATACGCGCGCCGCCCGAATCGTTGATGCCGATGACGGGCGCGCCGACCTTCATGGCCTGCTCCATCACCTTGCAGATTTTCTGGGCGTGGATTTCGGAGAGCGAGCCGCCGAAGACGGTGAAATCCTGGCTAAAGACGAAGACCTGGCGGCCGTTGATGGTGCCCCAGCCGGTCACCACGCCATCGCCGGGGATCAACTGTTCGGCCATGCCGAAATCGCCGCAGCGATGTTCGGCGAACATGTCGTATTCCTCGAAGGAGGTGGGATCGAGCAGGATGTCGATCCGCTCCCGCGCGGTCAGCTTGCCCTTCGAATGCTGAGCGCCGACACGGCGCGCGCCACCGCCCGCGCGGGCGGCCGCACGCTTTTCCTCCAACTGGCGCAGGATGTCTTCCATCGGAACTCCCCCTTGGCGGGTCAGCAGATAGCACCTTCGGACCGGCGGAGCCAGGGGCCTAGGGCGCGGTCAAAGCCATGAAACGCTCGGCCGTCAGGACGTCGGCGCGGACCGTTTCACGCCGCGCCTGAGCCTCCGGATCATCGCCCCATTTCTCGATCTGGTAGAGCTCGTCCAGAAGCGACAATTCGACGGCCTGGAGGCCCGTGATCCGGCCCTTGGACAGCGCCAGGGCTAGGACCAGAGAGCCCGACGCCCGCGCGGCCTGGGCCAGGGCGGCCAGGCGATGGTCGTCGTGGGCGGCCACGCTCCGCCGCAGGGCGGCCAAGGCCGCCTCCGGCTGGGGCTCGAAGACGATCCCCGCGGTAACCTTGAGCGGCGCGTCACATTCCTGCGCGACCCAATCGAGCAGCGGTTGCCAATGCTCGCGCTGGCGCGCGACCAAGTCTTCGGGATGGGTCGCGCGATAGCACAGAAGATCGGTGCGCGCGAAGCCGGCGACGTCGTCGATCGTGCGCTCGCGCGCCCGCGCCACGTCGTCGCGCGCGCGGCACGCCAGAACCCATAGCGGCATGGTGGCCGCTTCGATGGTCTTTTCCTGGGCCGTCCATTCGGCAGCGATGGCCTCGGCCAGCGCGGACGTAGGCGCGAAGAAGGCCGCCTGTGAGGGCGTCTTCACCGGCTTGCCGTCCAGCAGGACCACATGACCGCTATCCCGGATGGCCGTTTCGGCCACCCGGTAGAAACGCTTGGGACCCGGCATTCTACTGGAAAAGGCCCTTGATGCTCTTTTCGACGTCCTTCACGGCGTTGCCCGTGCTGCTTCCGGACTTGGCTGCCGGTTGTTGCTGGCCGCCGCTCTTGGTCGAGACGGCGCTGACACACGGATTTTTCGCGGCCTCTTCCTTGTTGCCGCCGACCATGCCGGCGAGTGCGCCCGCCATACCACCGCCCGCGACATAGCCTCCGACCGCCCCCATGACACCCTTGGCGACGGCTGCTGGGTCGGGCAGGAAGTCCGGATCGGCCAAGGCGCCGGTGACTTTGATCGGCACCGCCACGTTCATCACGCTTTGGTTCTTCGGACGTGGATCGACCACCATGTCGATCGTCTCCGGTCCCAAGTTCATCCGGCCGCCGGCGGTGACCGAGAAGGCCGCCGTGTCGACCACGTTGACCTCGCTGGTCGCTACGCCCGACTTGATATCGAACTTGCTGAGCAGGCAGTTCAGCTTCGTCGTGTCCTCCTTCGGAGCCCACGGGTCGATGACCTTCATCAAATCAGCGGCGGCGAGCTTGAGGTATTTGTTGTTGATGTGCCCATCGTTCATCACGACGCTGGTCTTGCCATTGAGGCCCGAGGCGATGGCGTGAGCCGAGCCGCCCGCGCCGGTCAAGGCCACGTCCACATCCGCCGTGCCTTCGATGATCTTGTCGGAGCCGAACATTTGCAACAGCGCGCCGATATCCGTCTTGCGCGCGATGAGGTTAATGTTCACCGCGGGCTTGCCGGTGCTCCCGTCGATCACGGCGTCGGCGTTCAGCACGTTGCCGGCCAGCTTGACCGTGGCCGGCTTGATCGCGAGGCGGCCGCCCTTGAGGTTTATGTTGGCGGCCAAGTCCTCGGCCGTGATCTTGTCGAACACGATCTTGGCACCGCGCACATTGAGGTCGGCCTCGGCCGCCCGCAGAACACTGACGTCGATCGGGTCGTCGCTGAACAGCTTGCCGCCCTTGGCGCCGCCGCTCTTGGCCGCGCCGCCCGACGGACCGCCGGAGGACGAACCGCCACCCGAGGCGCCTTTGCCGCCTTCATTACCGGCCAGGCTCTGCAATTGCTTAATGTCCAGCATGGGAATGTCGATCTTACCGGACAGTTTGGGCGTGCCTTTCAGCATCGCCGTCAGATCGGCCTTGATCTCGGAGTTGCCGACCTTGGTGTCCAGCTTGACCGGATAGGGCTTATCGCCCGCGAGCAGGTCGGCGACGGCGCCGATCTTGCCGTCGATCTTGACCGCCTGGCCGTTGTAGTCGCCCTCCACTTCCAAGTCGATCGGGCTGGTGGACGAGCTGCTCTTGGCCGTCAGGTTCTTGAGTTGGACCTTGTTCTGGCCGCCCGTGACGCCGTCGCGATAGGTAAGCGTGAAGTTCTTAATCACCACCTCACCCACATGCGGAAGGGGCGCGGCCGAAGAGGCCTGGGCCGGCGTGGGCGTGGCGCCAGGTGCCGCGCCCGGCGCGGGTTTGGTATTGGCACTGCCGGGCGCGTCGAAGGCCCAGTTGCCCTTACCTTGCTTGTCCGTCTCCAGCAGGATGTCGGCATTCTCCAGCACGATGCGGTTGATGCGGATATCCTTGGACAGAAGCGGAATCAGCTGCACGTCGGCGCCGAAGCTGCCGATGGTGGCCATCTGGGGCTTCGAGCCCCATGGCGCATTGGCGAACGTGACGTCGTTGACCTTGATGGAGGGCGTCAGCGAGAAGATGCTGGCCTTCAGGTCGCCCTTGATGGTGAGCGTACGGCCCGTGGCCTTCTGCACCTGGGCTGCGATTTCGCCGCGATACTGGTTGAAGTCGATCGAGTTGACGACGATCACCACGCCAACGATTGCCACGACCACCAGCGCGACGAGGCCCAGGAGGATCTTCTTGATCATCTCACTCTCTCCATCAATTCGGGTAGAACCGAAAGCAGGTCGCCGCAGGATTGGATAACCGCTCCCGCGCCGGCCTCGTGCAGCTCCTCGGGCTCGTGATAGCCCCAAGCAGCCCCCACCGCGGGCACGCCCGCGTTGCACGCCATCATCATATCAAAGGTCGTGTCTCCGACCATCACCGTCTCCGCCGGTCCCGTCCCGGTTTCCGCCATGGCTTGCAGCAGCATGCCCGGATGAGGTTTGCCCGGCGCGTCATCCGCGGTCTGGCGCGTGACGAAGAATTCCATGAGTTCATGGCGGGACAAGGTCACCGAGAGGCCGCGCCGGCCCTTGCCGGTGGCAATGCCCAGAAGGACGCCCGCGAGGGACAGGCGCTCCACCGTCTCGCGGACACCTGGAAACAGAGGTTCCTCTTCCGGCCCGCCGCGCCGTAAGGCGACGAAGGCCTGCTTATAGCAATCGGCCAGAGCGGCATGGTCGGCGCCAGTACCGTCCGGGTGCAGCCGCGCGATCGATTCGACCAGCGGCAGGCCGACCACACGGCGTACCGATGCCGCCGTGGGCAACGCCGCCAAGCCGCACGCCCGCCAGGCGGACTCCATGCAAGCCACGATGGAATGCTGGCTGTCGACCAGCGTACCGTCGCAATCGAAGACCACGAGCTTGAGCTTGGGCGGAAGCGCGATCACGGCGCGCCGATTCCAAACGGATCGCCGTCGTCAGCCGGATCGAGATCGAAATAGCGCCAGGTCTTCGCCATATGCGGCGGCAACGCCGCCTTGGCGCGCAGCACGCCCTTACCGCTCGGATGCGGCAGCCGGATTTCGCGGGCATGCAGATGCACCTGCCGGGCGCTGTCCAGGTCGGGCAGAAATGCCGCCGCGCCGCCATACTTGCCGTCGCCGAGGATCGGCGTGCCGATCAGCGCCATGTGGACACGCAGCTGATGCGTGCGGCCCGTGAGCGGCATCATCGCGACCCAAGCCGCATTGCGCCCCATGGCTTCGACGATGGAATAGTGGGTGACGGCGCTCTCGCCATCGTCCGAAGCGGCGGCCATGCGCTCGCCACCCGGCCCCGCTGCTTTGGACAACGGCTGATCAATGGTCCCCGAATAGGGCTGCGGCACACCGACCACGAAGGCCCAATAGATCTTAATGGCGTCGCGCGAACGAAACGCCTCGGCCAGACGCTTGGCGGATACGGCGCTGCGGGCCAGCAAGAGCACGCCGCTGGTGTCGCGGTCGAGGCGGTGGACCAAGCGAGGCCGTTCCTTCGAGCCGAAACGAAGAACGTCCAACATGCCGTCCAGGTGCTTGGTGGTGCCCGTGCCGCCTTGGGTCGCGAGGCCCGCGGGTTTGTCCAGCACCAGCACATCATCGTCGCGGTAGAGAACGCGGCCGCGCAGTTCGTCCGCTTCCTCATCCGAAATTTTCACCTTCGGCGGCGGGCCTTGCCGCGCGATCGCGGCGCCATCGTCCAGCGGCGGTACGCGCACGGTCTGCCCCGCCTCCAGCCGCTGGCCGGATTTCGCCCGTCCGCCGTCGACACGCACCTGGCCGGTGCGCAGAAGCTTCTGCAACTTGCCGTGACTCAGTCCCGGAAAGCGCCGGGTGAACCAGCGATCCAGCCGGATATCGGCCTCGTCGGCCTTCACTTCGAGAAGTTGCACTCCCGCCACGACGTCAGGGCTCCTCGCCGTCGGGGGCGCGCTTGTCGCGCAGCCGGTTCCAGTAATCGAGACGTTTCTTGATCTCGCGCTCGAAGCCGCGGTCGACCGGCCGATAGAAGGACTGCCGCGCCATATTGTCGGGGAAATAATTCTGCCCCGAGAATCCCTCGGCCGTGTCGTGGTCGTATTCGTAGCCTTTGCCGTAGCCCAGCTCGCGCATCATCTTGGTCGGCGCGTTCAGGATGTGCATGGGCGGCATTAGAGAGCCGGTCTCCCGCGCCGCCCCCATGGCCGCGCCCAAAGCGCGATAGGCCGCGTTCGATTTCGGCGCCGTGGCCAGATAGATCACGAGCTGCGCGATGGCGATCTCGCCCTCGGGGCTGCCCAACCGGTCGTAGGTGTCCCACGCCGCGATGGCCTGCACCAATGCCTGCGGATCGGCCAGGCCGATATCCTCAGCCGCGAAACGCGTCAGGCGCCGGGCGATGTAGTTGGGGTCCTCGCCGCCCGAGAGCATGCGCGCAAGCCAATAGAGCGCGGCGTCCGTGTCCGAACCGCGCAGCGATTTGTGCAGCGCGCTGATGAGGTTGTAGTGGCTTTCCTGATTCTTGTCGTAAACCGGCACGCGGCGCTGCACCGTGCGCGCGATACCCTTGGCATCCAACAACGGCGTCTGCGGCAAACGGAACAATTCCTCGATCAGGTTGAGAAGAAACCGCCCGTCACCGTCGGCCATGGCGCACAACGCCAGGCGGCCGTCGTCGGTCAGCGGCAGCTTACGCCCCTCGATCTTCTCCGACCGGTCGATCAGCTCGGCCAGGGCCGCGTCGTCCAACCGCCGCAGCACCTGCACCTGGCAGCGCGACAGGAGCGCGGCATTCAGCTCGAAGGACGGATTCTCGGTGGTCGCACCGATCAACGTGACCGTGCCGTCCTCCACATAGGGCAGAAAACCGTCCTGCTGGGCGCGGTTGAAGCGATGGATCTCGTCGATGAACAGAAGCGTACCCTTGCCCACGCCTCGCCGCCCGCGCGCGGCCTCGAACACCTTGCGCAAGTCGGCAACGCCGGAGAACACGGCCGACAGCGGCTCGAAGACCAGATCGCTGGCCTCGGCCAACAGGCGCGCGATGGTGGTCTTCCCGGTGCCCGGCGGGCCCCACAGAATCATGGAGGACAAGCGGCGCTGGGCGACCATCCGGCCAATCGGGCCATCCGGCGCCAGAAGATGGCCCTGCCCCACCACCTCGGCCAAGGTCTTGGGCCGCAGGCGGTCGGCCAGCGGGCGCGGCGCCTGCGCCTCGAACAGCGTGCTCACGCCGCCCTCTCCTCCGTCAGTCTGAAGCCGTTCAGATTAGCACCCGGAAACGAGAGAGGCAGCCCGGGGGCTGCCTCTCATGAAAGATCACAACGCTTCGAACCGGGCGATCAGGCGGCCTTGTCGCCACCCTCTTCATCGTCGGCCTTGGTCTGCACCGGGCCCGAATCCTGGCCCTTGGCGGCCACGTCGCGGTCGACCAGCTCGACAAAGGCCATGGGGGCCGCATCGCCGTAGCGCATGCCCGCCTTGAGCACGCGCGTATAGCCGCCCTTGCGGCTGGCATAACGCGAAGCCAGGCCATCGAACAGCTTGGACGTGATGGTCTCGTCCTGGAGCATCGACAGGGCCTGGCGGCGCGCGTGCAGCGTGCCCGTCTTGCCCAGCGTGATCAGCTTCTCCACCACCGGGGCGATCTCTTTCGCCTTCGGCAGGGTGGTCTTGATCTGCTCGTGCTTGATCAACGCGACGGCCATGTTGGCCAGCATTGCCTTGCGGTGGGACGTGGTCCGGTTGAGTTTCCGGCCTGCCATGCCATGGCGCATCGTCTTAACTCCTCAGGGGCGCGCGAGACGCCTTCGTTCAATACGGCTCTTCGAGCTTCTTGGCCAAATCCTCGATGTTCTCGGGCGGCCAGCTCGGGACTTCCATGCCCAGATGCAAACCCATCTGGCCCAGGACTTCCTTGATCTCGTTGAGCGACTTGCGGCCGAAGTTCGGCGTGCGGAGCATTTCCGCCTCCGTCTTCTGCACCAGATCGCCAATGTAGATGATGTTGTCGTTCTTCAGGCAGTTGGCCGAGCGGACGGACAACTCGAGCTCGTCCACCTTGCGCAGAAGGTTGCGGTTGAAGGGCAGATCCGCGACGGCCTCTTCCGAGGCGCTCTTTACCGGCTCTTCGAAATTGATGAAGAGCTGGAGCTGGTCCTGCAGGATGCGCGCGGCCAACGCCACGGCGTCCTCGGGACGCACGGCGCCGTTGGTTTCGACCTGCAGCGTCAGGCGGTCGTAGTCGGTGACCTGGCCGACGCGGGTGTTGTCGACCTTGTAGGTCACGCGGCGCACGGGGCTGTAGAGCGCGTCGACCGGAATCAGGCCGATGGGCGCATCCGCCGCGCGGCTCTGCGAAGCGGCCACATACCCCTTCCCGTTGCCGACGGTCAGTTCCATCTTGATCTTGGCGCCCTTGTCGAGCGTGCAGATCAGGTGATCGGGGTCCATGATCTCGATGTCATGACCGGCTTCGATCATGCCGGCCTTCACCTCGCCCGGGCCCTTGGCCTGGAGCACGATGCGCTTCGGCCCTTCGCCGTGCATGCGCAGCGCCATCGTCTTGATGTTCAGGACGACGTCGGTGACATCCTCGAGCACGCCCGGGATCGACGAAAACTCGTGCAGCACGCCCTCGATCTGGACCGAGGTCACGGCCGCGCCCTGAAGCGAGGAGAGAAGAATGCGGCGGAGCGCGTTGCCCAACGTGACGCCAAAGCCACGCTCGAGCGGCTCGGCCACGACGGTGGCGATCCGGCGGGCGTCGTGGCCGGACTCGACCTGCAACTTCGCGGGGCGGATCAATTCGGTCCAGTTCCGCTGGATGACAGTGGTCACTTCACGCTTTCCGAGGTCCATGATGATCGCGCGTCCTTAACGCAATAGTGGGCCGGCCTCGCGGCCAGCCGGATGCGCCGGGAACGGGGCCCGGCGCCCAAATCGACTTTTAGACCCGGCGCCGTTTCGGCGGCCGGCAACCATTGTGCGGAATCGGCGTCACGTCGCGAATGGACGTGACCTGAAGACCGACCGCCTGCAACGCACGCAATGCCGATTCGCGGCCCGCGCCCGGTCCCTTGATCAAAATCTCGACCGTCCGCATGCCATGCTCCATCGCCTTGCGCGCGGCGCCTTCGGCGGCCATCTGCGCGGCGTAGGGCGTCGACTTGCGCGAGCCCTTGAAACCTTGGCTGCCCGACGAGGACCACGCAATGGCGTTGCCCTGCATGTCGGTGATCGTGACCGTGGTGTTGTTGAACGAGGCGTTCACGTGCGCCACGCCGGAGGTGATGTTCTTCCGCTCGCGGCGACGGACGCGGGAAGCGGAGGTTTTCGCAACTGCCATAAATCGAACTCCTGCCCGCTCTTACTTCGTGACTTTCTTCTTGCCCGCGATCGCCCGCGCCTTGCCCTTGCGGGTGCGCGCGTTGGTATGCGTGCGCTGGCCGCGGACCGGCAGGCCGCGACGGTGGCGCAAGCCGCGATAGCAGCCCAGGTCGAGCAGGCGCTTGATGTTCATCGCCGTCTCACGGCGCAGGTCGCCTTCGACGCGATACTCGCGGTCGATGGTCTCGCGGATGCGAAGGACCTCGTCGTCCGTCAACTGGTTGACACGACGTTCCGCCGGAATCCCGATCTTCGCGCAGATCTTCTTCGATTGCGTACGACCGATTCCGTAAATGTATGTGAGCGCTACTTCCACCCGCTTCTGCGTCGGAATGTTCACGCCGGCAATTCGCGCCACGCCGAATCTCCTGGTTGTCGGATCCCTACCCGCAGGGACGAGCAAAGGCGGCCCCGTCCCGCCCTGCCGGGAGAGCGGCCGAAGTATAGTCAAAAACCCTCGATGGTCAACGTCTTACCGACGCTCCACCAGCGCCTCGATTTGGCGCGTAACCTCGTCAATGGGCGCCATCCCGTCGACCTGGGAAAGCAATCCCTTGCCCTTGTAATAGGGCAGAATCGGCGCTGTCTGGCGACGGTAAGCCTCCAGACGTGCCTTGACCGTCTCTTCCTTGTCGTCGTCCCGGCGAATGAACTCCGTACCGCCGCAGACGTCGCAAACACCGTCTTTCTTCGGGCGCTGAAAGGTATCGTGATACCCCGCGCCACATGTCTTGCAACTGAATCGGCCTGTGATCCGCGCGACCAGGGCCGCCTCGTCCACCACCAGTTCAATCACCCGGTCCAGTTTCAGCCCTTTGCCGGCGAACATGCGGTCCAGGGCCTCGGCCTGGGCCACCGTCCGGGGAAAGCCGTCCAGGATGGCGCCGTTGCGGCAATCCTGCTGGCCGATCCGGTCGTCGATCATGGCGATGATCACATCGTCGGGCACCAGCGCGCCCGAATCCATGATGGCCTTGGCCTTCTTGCCGATCTCGCTGCCCGACTTCACGGCCGCGCGCAGCATATCGCCGGTCGAAAGCTGGACCAGCCCGAACTTATCCTGCAACCGCTTCGCCTGGGTGCCCTTCCCGCATCCGGGTGGCCCCAGAAGGATGATGTTCATCCCCGCCGTCCCCGCAGCTTGGACTTCTTGATCAAGCCTTCATACTGATGCGCCAGCAGATGCGAATGGATCTGCGCCACCGTGTCCATGGTCACGCTGACCACGATCAGGAGGCTGGTGCCGCCGAAATAAAACGGGATCGAGTAATAGGCGATCAGAATCTCCGGCAAGATACAGACGATCGACAGATACGCCGCGCCGACCACCGTTAGGCGCGTGAGCACGTGATCGAGATACTCCGCCGTGTTCTTGCCCGGACGGATGCCCGGAATGAAGCCGCCGTATTTCTTCAGATTGTCGGCCGTGTCCGCCGGGTTGAACACGATGGCCGTGTAGAAGAACGTAAAGAAGACGATCAAGCCGACATACAGCGCGATGTGCAGCGGTTGGCCCTGGCCGAGATAGGCCAGCATCGTGGTCAGCCACTCGGGGCCTTGGCCTGCGCTGAAGCTGGCGATGGTGACGGGCAGCAACAGAAGCGACGACGCGAAGATCGGCGGGATGACGCCGGACGCATTGAGCTTCATCGGCAAATGCGAAGATTGGCCGCCCACCATGCGCGTGCCCATCTGGCGCTTCGGGTACTGAACCACGATGCGGCGCTGGGCGCGCTCCATGTAGACGACGCCGATGATGACGGCGACCGCCAGGATCAGAACGAGCAGGATGGCGATCGTCGACAGCGCGCCCGTACGGCCGAGTTCCAACGTGCGCGCGAGCGAGGCCGGCAATTCGGCCACGATTCCGGCAAAAATGATAAGCGAGATGCCGTTGCCGACGCCGCGCGCGGTGATCTGCTCGCCCAACCACATCAGGAACATGGTGCCGCCGGTCAGCGTGATCGCGGCGGACAGGCGGAAGCCCATTCCAGGATCGATCACCGCCGAATTGCCGCCCGCGTTCATGCCTTCGATGCCGACCGAGATGCCATAGGCTTGGACGACAGCCAGCAAGACCGTGCCGTAGCGCGTGTATTGGTTGATCTTCTTGCGCCCGGCCTCACCCTCCTTCTTCAACGCCTCGAGCTGCGGCGAAACGGCGGTGAGGAGCTGGATGATGATGGATGCCGAGATGTACGGCATGATGCCCAGCGCGAAGACCGTCATGCGGCCGAACGCGCCACCGGCGAACATGTTGAACATGCCCAAGATGCCGGCCGCTTGGTGCGAGAAGACTTCCTTGAATACGGCGGGGTCGATACCCGGCAGCGGCACATAGGTGCCGAGGCGGTAGACGACCAGGCACCCGAGGGTGAACCACAGGCGCTTCTTGAGCTCGGTCGCCTTCGCGAAGGCGCCGAGATTGATGCTGGAGGCGATCTGTTCGGCGGCCGAAGCCATGGGGCCGGACCGCGCTTAGGCTTTGGCCGCGGCGTCGCCGGCTTCAGCCGGAGCGGCCTTTTTGCCTTTGTTCTTCTTGGCCGCGCGCTTCGCGTTCCGTTCCTTGGTGGCGTCGCTCTCGACGTGCTTGGGGCGCAGGATGACGACCGAGCCCCCGGCCTTCTCGACCGCGGCGATGGCCGACTTGGATGCGCCCGCGACGGACACTTCCAGCTTGGCCTTCAGCTCGCCATCGCCCAGGAGGCGGATGCCGTCCTTGGCATCGGACATCAAGCCGGCCTTTACCAGCGCTTCGGCGTCGATCTTGCCCTTCAGCTTGCCCGCGTCGACAGCCTTCTGCAGCGCGCCAAGGTTTACGACCTTGAAACGCAGGCGATTCGCGTTCTTGAAGCCGCGCTTCGGCAGGCGGCGATGCAGCGGCATCTGGCCGCCTTCGAAGCCGTGGAGCGACACGCCCGTGCGCGCCTTCTGACCCTTGTGGCCGCGGCCCGCCGTCTTGCCCTTGCCCGAGCCGATGCCGCGCCCGACGCGCATGCGGCGGTGACGGGCGCCCGAATTGTCGGACAACTGGTTGAGCTTCATCACTTAACTCCTTGCCGGCGCGGGGCCGGTTTTACTGGGCCTGCTCGACGCGGATCAGGTGCGCGACCTTCTGCACCATGCCCCGCACCGACGGCGTGTCTTCGAGCGTGCGCTTCTGTCCGATCTTGCCGAGGCCGAGACCAAGCAGCGTCTCGCGCTGGCCCGGCTTGCGGCCGTACACGCTACTGGTCTGAACGACCGTGATCGTGGCGCCCTTGGCGCCTTTTGCAGCCTTCTTCGCAGCCATGGCCTACTCCTTGGCCTCTTCCTCGCCGCGGCGCCCGATGACGTCGCTGACTTTCTTGCCACGCTTGGCGGCAACTTGGCGCGGCGACGCCACATGAGACAGCGCCGTAAAGGTGGCGCGCAGCATGTTGTGCGGATTGGAAGTACCGACCGACTTGGCCACCACGTCCTGGACGCCCAAGCACTCGAAGATGGCGCGCATCGGGCCGCCCGCGATGATGCCGGTACCGGCGGGTGCCGCGCGCAGCACGACGCGCCCGGCGCCAAATTCGCCCTGGACATCGTGATGGATCGTGCGGCCTTCGCGCAGCGGAATGCGGACCATGGCGCGCTTGGCGTGCTCGGTACCCTTGCGGATGGCCTCGGGAACCTCGCGCGCCTTGCCCTTGCCGAAGCCGACGCGGCCCTTGCCGTCGCCGACCACGACCACGGCCGAGAAGCCGAAGCGCCGGCCACCCTTCACCACCTTGGCGACGCGGTTGATGCTGACGAGCTTCTCGCGAAGATCGGAATCCTCGCGGTCGCGAGGAGCCCGGTCGCCGCGGTCACGGCCGCCGCGCTCACCGCGCTGGGGCCGATCGCCGGACGTGTTCTGAGGTGCTGTGCGTGCCATTGATCCCATGCCTTCCTAGAACTGCAGGCCGCCTTCGCGCGCCGCTTCCGCCAGCGCCTTCACGCGCCCGTGGTAAAGATAGGCTCCGCGATCGAACACGACGGCCTTCACACCCGCCTTGATCGCGCGCTCGGCAACCAGCTTGCCCACGGCGCCCGCCGCGGTCTTGTCGCAACCCTTGGGCAGCGACCCCTTCAAGTCCTTGTCCAAGGTCGACGCGGCGGCGAGCGTCTTGCCCGCCAGATCATCGATCACCTGGGCATAGATATGCCGGCCCGAACGGAACACGCACAGGCGCGGACGGCCGTGCGCGGTCTGCCGCAGGCGGTAGCGCGTGCGGGCTTTCCGCCGCGCGAATTTGTCATCTGCCTTCCACATCGCCCTGGCTCTCTTAGGTTACTTCTTCTTGCCTTCTTTACGGCGGACCGCCTCGGTCGAGTAGCGGATACCCTTGCCCTTGTACGGCTCGGGCTTCCGGTAGCCGCGGATCTCGGCCGCGACCTGCCCGACCTGGCCCCTGTCGACACCGATCACCGAAATCGACGTCGGCTTCTCGCACTTGATCGTGATGCCGTCCGGAATCGGATACTTCACTTCGTGGCTAAAGCCGAGCTGCAGGTTGAGCGTCTTCTTGTCGACGGCCGCGCGGTAACCGACGCCGACAATTTCCAGATCCACGCGATACGCTTCGCTCAGACCCTTGATGACGCCCTGCAGAAGACTGCGCGTCGTGCCCCACAGGGTACGCGCTTCCTTCGTGTCCTCGCGAGGCGCGAGAACGATCTTCCCGTCCTCGAACTTGACCTCGACATGGCGAGAGACATCAACCTTGCGCTCGCCGAGTTTGCTCTTGGCCAGAATGCTCTGACCGGCGAGCTTGACCTCGACGCCGCTAGGGACCGTGACAGGATTGCGACCGACGCGCGACACTTTGAATTCCTCCGTTCCGCCTAGAACACCTGGCAGAGCACTTCGCCGCCCAGATTGGCGGCGCGCGCCTCGGTGTCCGACATCACGCCCTTGGACGTGGACAGGATCGCGACCCCGAGCCCGCCATGGACGCGCTTCATATCCTTTACGCGCGAATAGACCTTGCGGCCCGGACGCGAAACACGATCGATCTCGCGAATCACCGGCTCGCCCTGGTGGTATTTCAGCTCGATGCGCAGCTTGGCGATGCCAGAGCTGATCTCCTCGCGCGTATAGCCACGGATATAGCCCTCGCGCTTCAGCGCCTCAAGCACCTGCTCGCGCAGCTGGGACGCGGGCGAATCCACGGCGGCCTTGCGCGCGCGCTGGCCGTTGCGGATGCGCGTGATCATGTCGGAGATCGGATCGGACAGGTTCATGGTCTTCTCCTCACCAGCTCGACTTGACCATGCCCGGAATCAGGCCCTGCGCGGCCAGTTCGCGGAGCTTGATGCGCGAGAGGCGGAACTTGCGGTAGGTCGAGCGCGTGCGGCCGGTCAACTCGCAAATGTTGCGGACGCGGATCGGCGCGGCATTGCGCGGCAGCTTGGCAAGCTTGAGGCGCGCTTCGAAGCGCTCCTCTGCGGGACGCGAGCGGTCGCCCGCGATCTCCTTCAGCGCCTTGCGGCGCGCGGCGAAACGCACGGACAGCTTCTTCCGCTTGTTATTGCGCTCGATGAAACCTTTTTTGGCCATATGGTCCTCCGCCGTCCTAGCTCTGGAACGGCATGTTGAAGCCCTTGAGGAGCGCCAGCGCTTCCTCGTTCGTCTTCGCGGACGTGACGATGATGACGTCCATGCCGCGAATCTCGTCCACGCTGTCGTAATCGATCTCGGGAAACACGATCTGCTCCTTGAGGCCGAGCGCGTAGTTGCCGCGGCCGTCGAAGCTGCGGACGGAAAGACCGCGGAAGTCGCGCACGCGAGGCAGCGCGATGTTCACCAGCCGGTCCAAGAACTCGTACATCCGCTCACGGCGCAACGTGACCTTGCAACCGACCTTAAGGCCCTTGCGCAGCTTGAACGTCGCGATCGACTTCTTCGACGCGATCGGCAAGGCCTTCTGGCCCGCGATCTGGGTCAACTGCTTGGCCGCCGCCTCGATCTTCTTCGAGTCGTTCACGACCTCGCCCACGCCCATGTTGATGACAATCTTCTCCAGCTTCGGAACGGCCATGGCGTTCTCGTAGCCGAAGGACTTCACCAGCCCGGGCTTCACGACTTTTTCGTAATGATCCTGCAGTCTAGCGGCCATTGTTCAATTCCTAACGGTCGATCACTTCGCCCGAGCCCTTCGCGTAACGGACCCTGCGGCCGTCATCGAGGAGCTTGCGGCCGACGCGCGTGGGCTTGTCGGTCTTCGGATCGACGAGCATGACGTTCGAAACGTGGATGGAGGCTTCCTTCTCGACGATGCCTCCGGGCTGCCCGGCCGCGGGCCGGGTGTGGCGCTTCACGACATTGACGCCCTGAACGACCACGCGCCAATCGGCGGGGATCGAGCGAAGCACTTCGCCGCGCTTTCCCTTGTCCTTACCGGCGATCACGATGACCGTGTCGCCCTTCTTGACCTTCATCTTGTTCTTCATGGCCAAAACTTCACAGAACTTCGGGCGCGAGTGAAATGATCTTCAGGAAACTTCTCGAGCGCAGCTCGCGCGTCACGGGCCCGAAAATGCGCGTGCCGATCGGCTCGCCCTGCTTGTCGATCAGGACGGCGGCGTTCCGGTCGAAACGGATCGCCGTGCCGTCCGGACG
>CADEGL010000073.1 GCA_902826885.1 uncultured Alphaproteobacteria bacterium
GGGTAAAGGGCCGCCCCACTCCCTCCCCCAGGGGCGGCCCTTTTCATTTTGACGGTCCAAAGGGCGGTGCTAGAAAGCGCCGCCCTTTTCGTTTGCGGGAACAGCCATGAGCATCAGCTACGATGATTTCGCGAAGGTCGACATCCGCGTCGGCACCATTGTCGAGGTCGAACCGTTTCCTCAGGCGCGCAAGCCCGCTTTCAAGCTGAAGGTCGATTTCGGTCCCGAGATCGGTGTGAAGCGCAGCTCGGCCCAGGTGGTTGCGAACTACAAGGCCGAAGCGCTGATCGGCCGCCAGGTGGCGGCGGTGGTCAATTTTCCGCCCAAGCAGATCGGCCCTTTCATGTCCGAAGTGTTGGTGCTCGGCTTCCCCGACGCGCAGGGCCAGGTCGTGATGGTGGGCGTCGATCTTCCCGTGCCGAACGGCGGCCGCCTCTTCTAAGGGGCCGGCTTGAGGTGCACGGCGAGCCACACGGCGGGTGGCTCGCGCGATGTCGACGCCACGTAATGCCGGCGCTTCGGCGGAATCTTCAGCCAGTCGCCGGATTTGAGCGCGAATGTCTCGTCGGGCTCCAGCGCCACGAGGCGCGCTTCGCCCTGAACCAGCACGACGAGCTCCGTCCAATCCTGTTCGAACACGCCTTCCGCGGGCGCACGGCCGCCGTGCGAAACGATTCGCTCGACGGTGACATTGCCGCGTCCGCTCAGAAGCGCGTCGATCGTCTCGTCCGGACCCGCGGCGATATCGCGAAAAAGATTGCGCACCCTCATACCGGCAGGCGCAGGCTCGCCTTCAGGCCGCCGCCGGGTGCGTCATGCAGCACGATGTCGCCGCCATGGCCGCGCGCGATGTCGCGCGCGATGGTCAGTCCCAGGCCGATGCCGCCGGTATCCTGGTTGCGTGAACTTTCCAACCGCACGAACGGCCGGAAAACATCTTCGCGCTTGCCGGCGGGAATGCCGGGCCCGTCGTCGATGACGGTGATCTCGATCGTTTCCGCCTGACGCGCCGCGCGGATTGCCACCTTCTTGCCGTAGCGCGTTGCATTGGTGACCAGATTGGTGATCCCGCGCTTGATCGCGTTGGGCCGCACCGGCACATTCAGATCGCCCTCGGTCTCCAATTCGATCACGGCACCCTCGCGCCGCGCGCCGTCGACGATCTCACCGAGAAGTCCGGCCAGATCCGTCTCCTTCGGTGCCTCGTGGCCTTCGCCGCGCACGAAGGCCAAGTAACCTTCGATCATTCGTTCCATCTCGGCGATGTCGGTCTTGAGTTCGGAGATCTCCGCCGAATCCTTGAGCATGGCGAGTTGCAGCTTCATGCGCGTCAGCGGCGTGCGCAGATCATGGCTGACGCCGGACAGCATGTCGGTGCGCTGGGCGATCTGGCGCTTGATGCGGTCGCGCATCTCGATGAAGGCCGCGGCCGCTTGCCGTACCTCGGTCGCGCCCGTGGGGCGGAAATCGGGCACGTCGCGTCCCTTGCCGAAGCTCTCGGCGGCTTGGGCCAGGCGGCGGATCGGGCGCACCTGGTTGCGCATGAACAGCGTGGCGACGACGAACAGGACCCCCGAGGTGCCGATGGTCCACAACACCACGATGTAGGTGGTCACGCTGGACAGCCGCTTCTTCGGCGCCAGGACGCGCAGGACGCCCTCGGGCAATTGCACTTTGATCTCGACTTCGCGCTCGGACCAGTCGGTGTCGAAGATGAAGGGCTTTCGGAGCTGGTCGGTCAGCGCGGCCTGCAGCCAGCGGTCGGTCATCGTGTCGCGGATCGGCACCTGCTGGTTGGGCAGAATGGCGCCGGGCTCAAAGGATAGGTTAAGGCTCAAGTGCGTCATGGCCAATTCGCGCACATCGTCCCATTCTTCCGGAGTGGGACTGTCCTTCAGCATCACGATCAGGACGGCGATGTCGCCGCCGACCGAATAGGCAAGCCGCCGCGTCACCACCTCCCAATGGTTGTTGTAGAAGACGATGGTGACGATGACCGGCAGAAGAACGAGCGGCACCATCAGGATGAGCAGCGACCGCCATAGAAGGCGGCGCGGCAACAGACGTTTGATCTCGGCGCCTACGTCCATCAGTCGGGCCTCAAGGCATAACCCTGCCCACGCACGGTCAGAAGGTAGCGCGGCAGACGCGGGTCGGGCTCGATCTTGCGCCGCAGGCGTGTGACTTGGACATCGATCGAGCGGCCGCCGCCTTCGGAACCCAGTTCGCGCTGCAGGTCCTCGCGCGTCTTGGCCGCGCCGCCGCTTTCGGCCAGAAGTTTCAAGAGGCGCGCCTCGCCCGCGGACAGGCGCACCATTTTGTCGCCGCGCCACAATTCCTCCCGCCCCAGATCGAAGCGGTGGTCGCCGAAGGTGATCTGGGTGGGGCGTTGGGGCGGCGGTGGCGGCGCGCGGCGCAGGATGGTTTTGATGCGTAGGACCAGTTCGCGCGGCTCGAACGGTTTGGGCAGGTAGTCATCGGCGCCCGTCTCCAGCCCCTTGATCCGGTCCTCGGCCTCGCCCATGGCGGTCAGCATGAGAATCGGGATGTTCGTCTTGGGCCGCAGCGCGGCGGTCAGTGCCAGACCGTTCTCGCCGGGCATCATCACGTCCAGCACGATCAGGTCGAAGGCTAGGCTTCCCAGCTTGGCGCGTGCATCTTCGGCGCTTTCCGCGGTGGTCACCCGGAACCCGCTGTCCGCCAGGTACTTGCGCAGAAGCTCGCGCAGCCGTCTGTCGTCGTCCACGACCAGGATATGGGCCGGCTCGTCTGTCATGACGGGGGATTATACAGAGGCCCTTGGCGGGGGAGGGGCTCTTGTTGAGCGCGGAGGCGGGGGGCTATAGTGCCGCCGGTTTTTCCATGAACAGCGGATATCCGGAAGGCGGGGTCCCATGGCTTTGATTCCGTACGACGATCGCGACGGTTGGATGTGGTTCGACGGCAAGCTCGTTCCTTGGCGCGAGGCACAGCTCCACGTTTGCTCGCACGGCTTGCACTATGGCAGCTGCGTGTTCGAGGGCGAGCGCGTCTATGACGGCGTCACCTTCAAGCTGCAGGAGCACACCGAGCGCCTGTTCCATTCGGCGCGGATTTTGGGCTTCGAGATCCCGTATACGGTCGCCGAGATCAACCGCGCCTGCGAGCAGGTCATCGAAGCGCAGAAGATCAAGGACGGTTACCTGCGCCCGGTCGCCTGGCGTGGCAGCGAGATGATGGGCGTCTCCGCCCAGCAGAGCCGCATCCGCGTCGCCATCGCGTCGTGGGAATGGCCGGCCTATTTCACGCCCGAGGCGCGCCTCAAGGGCATCCGGATGCAGATCTCGAAGTGGCGTCGTCCGGCGCCCGATACGGCCCCGACCGACAGCAAGGCGGCGGGCCTGTACATGATCTGCACCCTGTCCAAGCACAAGGCCGAGGCCGAGGGCTTCAACGACGCGCTGATGTTTGACTGGCGCGGTCAGGTCGCCGAGGCCACGGGCGCCAACATCTTCTTCGTCAAGGACGGAGAGATTCATACGCCCAAGGCCGACTGCTTCCTGAACGGCATCACGCGCCAGACGGTCATCGCGTTGGCGCGCACGCACGGCTACAAGGTCCACGAGCGGGCGATCATGCCGTCCGAACTCAAGGGCTTCGACGAGGTCTTCATCACCGGTACGGCTGTCGAGGTCACGCCGGTGCGTGAGATCGACGGGATGCATTTCCAGCCCGGCGAGATCACCAAGACCCTGTTGACCGAGTTCGATAAATTGGTTCGCCAAAAGCCGGCGGTGTCCAAGTCCGCCGCCGAATAGGGCGCAAGCGTTTCACGATCGCGAACGGCGGGACCTGGGTCCCGCCGTTTTCGTTTGGCGCGCGCCGTCCGACGCCGCATAGAAGCCCCGGCATTCGGCCTCGCGACCTTGGATGACGCGCCGTCCCGCCAAATCTCCCGATATCGCGGTGAAGACCGCGCGCTGTCCCTCGCGCTGCACGCCGTCGTGGAAAACCACGGATACCCAATCTTCGTCCCGCCCGTCGCCGCGCGCCTGGGCGCTGTTCGCGTAAAGCGCGGTGAAGCGCCAGTCGCCGCGCCGGGTATGCAGGATGGGCAGCCAGGCGCGCCCCTCGGCGTTGAGCCGGCGCGGGGCCAGGCGCGGCAGCCGTCCGGCCTCGGCTTGCATGCGATAGAGCGCATCGGCGGCCAGGACGGCTTCGGCGGTGGGTTCCGATAGCACCGCCCCGGCGGAGGGATGGCTCCGGCCGCGAACATGGTGCAGGCGCTCGGCCAGCGCGGCGCGTAATACCGCGACCCGTCGAGGACCGAGGCCGCGCACCGAAGCCAGGCGGCCGTCGGCCGCCGCCGTTTCGAGCGCGGTCAATGTGTCGATGTGCAGTTCGTCGTGGATGCGCGCCGCCGTCTGAACGCCCATGCCCGGCACGGTGCGGAAGAGGGCGGGCGGGTCGGCGTCGCCCCGCAGCCGGTCGAGGAAAGGCCAGCGCCGGCCGCGCGCCATCTCCACCACCGCGGCGGCGATCGTTTCGCCAAGCAGCGCCGCCAAGGCGTCGAAGCCAAGCGCCGTCACGTCTCGGCGATGCTCGGCCACGGCTTCGGCCGCGCGCGCATAGGCTCTGACGGGGGCCTTGTCCGCGCCTTGCCGGTCCAACAGTCCGGCGGCTTCGATCAGGCGTTCGGCGATGGCGACATTCGGAGCGTGGCGCGGCATGGGTCTAATCCGCCGCGCGAGAGGCCGTCACTCGGCGGCCTCGTTGGGCCGCTTGCGCCAGCGCGCGGCGGCATCGTCATCCTCGCTCTTGGCTTCGACCCAATGGGTGCCCGCCTCGGTTTCCTCTTCCTTCCAGAAGGGCGCCTGGGTCTTCAGCCAGTCGACCAGGAAGGCGCAGGCTTCGAAGGCCGCCTGACGGTGGGAGGACGCCACGATAACGAGGACGATGCGCGCGCCCGGCTCGAGCCGCCCGTAGCGATGGACGATCAGGCTGGCCTCGATGGGCCAGCGCTTGCGCGCCTCGGTCTCGATCTCGGCCAGCTTCTTTTCCGTCATGCCCGGATAATGCTCCAGCGTCATGGCGCGGATCGGCTGGCCCGCCGCCATGTCGCGCACGAGGCCGACGAAGCTGACAACGCCGCCCACCGAATGGTCACCAGCGGTGAGCGCGGCCAGTTCGGCGCCCGGGTCGAAATCCTCGCGCTGTACGCGAATCACGGGTCAGCCTCCCGTCATGGGCGGAAAGAACGCCACCTCGTCGCCAGGGCGGACTGGGTGGTCCAACCCGACATACTCCTGATTCACTGCCGCGCGGATCGCGCGCATCTCGGCAAAGGCCGCCTGATAGCCCGGCCCGCGTGTCTTCAACCAGTCGACCAAGGCGCCCACCGTGGCGACGCCGTCGGGCGGCGACAACTCTTCCTCGGCGCGGCCGGTGCGCGTCTTCAGCCAGGCGAAATAAAGCAGTTTCATGGGCTCATTCTATCACGGCCGGTCAAGGCCGCAGTGCCGCAGCACGAAATCGGCGATGGCGGGGACGTCGTTCAGGTTCAGGACCGGCCGCCCGGCGCTCGGCACGGAGACGTCGCTGGCGACGGCCACGATGCGCGGGTCCTCGGGGTGGAGGAACGGCTTGCCGTTGGCCGCGCGGTAGATTTCCAGCTTGTCATGATCGTGGCGCTTAAAGCCCTCAACCAGCAACAGGTCGACCGGCGTCATGACCCGGATCAGCGCTTCCAAATCGGGCTCCGGCTCGCCGCGATGCTCGTGGATCAAGGCCCAGCGGTTCACCGACGAGATCATCACCTCGCGCGCGCCGGCCGCGCGGTGCGTGTGGCTGTCCTTGCCCGGCTTGTCGATGTCGAAGGATTCGTGCGCATGCTTCACGGTCGAGACACTGACGCCCCGCGCGATCAGGGCGGGCAGCAGGCGCGCGACCAACGTCGTCTTGCCCGCGCCGCTCCAGCCGGCCAATCCGAAGAGTTTCATCCGGCCTTGTGGGCGTGAGGCGCGTGATCGGACGAATCGATTTCCTCGTCCGGCTCGTGCCAGGACAGGGGCGCCGGCGCGGGTTTCTCCGTCGCGTGGCGCAAGCCTCCGCGGAAATAAGTGTAGCCGGTGACGAGCGTCAGGACGGCGGCCAGCCACAGGGCGATCAAACCGATCGTCTCGGTGCCCGGCGGTCCCGCGTTGCCCAGGATCAAGAATGCCATGGCGACCATCTGGATTGCGGTCTTCCACTTGGCCATGCGGCTGACGGGCATGCCGACCTGCAACGTGGCCAAGAACTCGCGCAGGCCCGAGACGATGATCTCGCGGCATAGGATGACGGCGGCCGGGATGATGTGCACCCCTTCCACCCGGCCGAACGCGACTAGCAGGAAGATGATCGAGGCGACCAGCAGCTTGTCCGCGATCGGGTCCAGCATGACACCCAGGCGCGACTGCAACTGGCGCGTGCGGGCGATATGGCCATCGAGAAAATCGGTGACGCCCGCCAGCGCGAAGACGGCCAGCGCCAGCCACGGGCCCGTGGGCGCGGGCACGAAGAACAGCGCGACCAGCACCGGAATCGCGGCGATGCGCGACAGGGTCAGCATATTGGGCAGGCTCGTGATCATCGGCCTTCGCGCTGCGGTTCGTCGTCGGGAACAGGGCCGATTTTAGCCCTGTCCATGGAAATGATCATAGATTTTCTTGGCCATGGCACTGCTGACGCCGGGTACGGCTTCCAGATCATCGAGCCCCGCCCGTTCGACGCCGCGCGCCGAGCCGAAATGGTGGAGGAGGGCGCGCTTGCGTCGCGCCCCGATACCGGGAATTTCGTCGAGCGCCGACCGGCCCAGAGCCTTGGAGCGTTTCGCCCGGTGCGCGCCGATGGCGAAGCGGTGCGCTTCGTCGCGCAGCCGTTGCATGAAGTAGAGGACCGGGTCGCGCGGCTCCATGGTGAAGGGCTCGCGGTCGGGCAGATAGAACGTCTCGCGTCCGGCGTTGCGGTCCGGCCCCTTGGCGATGCCGGCCAGCGCCACGTCGTCGACGCCCAGATCGGCCAGCACCTTTCGCGCGATCCCCAATTGGCCCAAGCCGCCGTCGATCAGCACCAGGTCCGGCCATAGACCTTTGTCGCGCTCGGGGTCTTCCTTCAGCGCGCGGGTGAAGCGGCGCGTCAGTACCTCGCGCATCATGCCGTAGTCGTCGCCCGGAGCGGTTTCAGCGCCGTTCAGGCCATTGTCCTGCTTGGGCTGTGTCGAGCGGATGGCGAATTTCCGGTAGGCGTTCTTCATCAGCCCCTCGGGGCCGGCCACGATCATGGCGCCATAGGCGTTGGTGCCCATGATGTGGCTGTTGTCGTAGACCTCGATGCGCTGTGGCGGACTTTCCAGCCCGAATGCCTCGGCCACGCCCTCCAAGAGCTTCCGCTGCGTCGCCGATTCCGAAAGATGGCGCGCCATGGCGTCGCGCGCGTTGAGAAGCGCGTGCTCCATCATCTTGCGCCGGTCCCCACGCGCGGGGACCGACAACTCGACCTTGCGGTCGGCCGCGACCGACAGGGCCTCGGCCAGGAGCGCCTGGTCCGGCACGGCGTGGCTCAGGAGGACGAGCGGCGGCGGGATCTTGTTGTCGTAGAACTGGCCGATGAAGGCGCCCAGCACCTCTTCCACCGACATCGAGCGGTCGTGGCGCGGGAAATAGGCACGGTTGCCGTTGTTGTTGCCGGCGCGGAAGAAGAACACCTGGACGGAAACCTGATCGCCCTCGGCGTGGGCGGCGATGACGTCGGCGTCGGTCAGGCCCGACAGATTCATGCCCTGATGCGCCTGGATCTGGGTCAGCGCGCGGATGCGGTCGCGGAACGCGGCCGCGGTCTCGAAGTCGAGCGCGTCGGACGCCGCCTGCATCCGCGCGGCCAGATCGCGCTGTACCTCCTGGCTGCGCCCGCCGAGGAAGTGGCTGGCCTGAGCCACCAGTGCCGCGTACTCCTCGGGCGCGATGCGGCCGACGCAGGGCGCCGAGCACCGCTTGATCTGATGCAGGAGGCAAGGCCGCGCGCGGGTCGCGAACACCGTATCGGCGCAAGAGCGCAGCAGGAACGCCCGCTCCAGCCAATTGAGCGTCCGGTTGACCGCGCCGGCGGAGGCGAAGGGGCCGTAATACTCGCCCTTGGCCGAGCGCGCACCGCGGTACTTGGTGACGCGTGGCCAGGCGTGGTCGGCCGTGATCAGGATGTAAGGAAACGACTTGTCGTCGCGCAGGATGACGTTGAAGCGCGGGCGCAGCTTCTTGATCAGATTGCTTTCCAGCAGCAGCGCCTCGACCTCCGTATGGGTCGAGATCACCTCGAGCGATGCCGTCTCCGCCACCATGCGCTGGATGCGGTTCGACAGTTTGGCGGGGCTGGCATAGCTGGCGACGCGCTTCTTCAGGTTGCGCGCCTTGCCGACATACAAAACGTCGCCCTTCGCGTTCACCATGCGATAGACGCCGGGTGTTCCAGGCAGCGACTTCAATTGGTTTTCGATCACCGTGAAGCCGCGCAAGCCGTTCTCGGGCGCGTGTCCGGCCTCTTCGAGGATGGTGTCGCTGTCCTGCATCGCGGTTTCTTACGCCACCGCCGCGCCGATTGTTACAACCGCGCAAGTCATTGAAAGGTCACCCAACCGTAATATCCACGAATCTGGTGGATAAGTCTGTGTGTAAGCCGGGCCCCAGGTTCGATGGGAGCAGGCTTTTGTTAGCTTTAAACACCGTTGCCTAATATTTCGGCACGAGATTCAAGCCGTTGAAATACTAGGGGTTTGCGTCGCTTTGCCTCGGAAATGCCACGAATCATAGGAACGGGGGCGATTCTCGAGTTTCAAACCCATGCCGGCGGGCCGCCCTGTGCACAACTCGGTACCGCAGGGCAAGGTGAAAAATCAGCGGAACAACGGGGCTTCTGAGTAGTTTAACCCACCCTGAACCGTTCGATTTCGACGCCCACACTGGCCGCATCTGGAAACACGTCGAGCTTCTCCACGCGCACGCGCGCTGTTCGTACCCGCTCGTCGACGAGACACGCTTCGGCGATTCGCTCGGCCAACGTCTCGATTAGATTGATGTGACCCTTGGCGGGAATCCGCCGCACGCGTTCCACGATCTCTTCATAGTCCACCACCGCGGCCAAGCGGTCGGCCGTTTCGCCTTCGCGCACCGCCAGGTCCAGGTTCACGCGCACGCGCTGATCCTTGCGCCGTTCGTGCCGGTACACGCCGATCCGGCAAAGGAGCTGCAGGTCGCGCACGAAAACGTGGCGGATGCCGGTGCGTCCGTCGGCGACCGGCAAGGATTGAACGCGTTTCGCCTGGGTCATCGGCGCTACTCCTGGTGCATCAGCCGCTGGCCGGGCTGCGCCCAGCCCAGATGCTGTCCACCATCCAGAGCTATCATTTGGCCCGTCATGGACGGCGCGGCAAGGATGAAGCGGACCGCGTCGGCGATCTCGCCCGGCGTGGCGCCGCGCCCCAGCGGCATAGCCGCGCTCTGGCGGCGGAATTGGGCCTGGCTCTGGCGCGGGCTGGGTAAAGTGGGGCCGGGACCGATGCCGTTGACGCGAATGCGCGGCGCCAGCGCCAGCGCCATGGTCTGGGTCAGCGTCCACAGTCCGGCCTTGCTTAGCGTGTACGACACGAAGTGGGGTGTCAGGCTCCACACCCGTTCGTCGATCAAGTTGATCACGTCGCCCTGGCATCCACGCGGCAGCTGGCGTGCGAACTGCTGCATCAGCACGAAGGGCGCGCGCAGATTGACCTCCATGTGCCGGTTCCAGCTCGCGCGCGTCGCGTTGAGCGCTTCGTCGCGCTCGAAAACGGAGGCGTTGTTCACGAGGCAGGTCAGCGGGCCGACCGCGCGCGCGGCGCGAGCGACGAGCGTCGAAACCTGGGCTTCTTTTTCCAAATCAGCCTTGAGTGCCGCCGCCCGGCCGCCTTCGGCGGTGATTGCACGCACCACGGCTTCCGCATCGCGCCGCGAGCCGTTGTAGTGCACGGCCACCGCCCAGCCGTCGCGCGCCAGGGCCAGCGCGGTCTCGCGGCCGATCCGCTTCGCGGCGCCGGTGATCAGCACGGCGCCTGGAGCATTCGGGCGGAAGGGCACGGAACGTTTCGATGGACGAAAGACCATGGCGCGCACCATCGCGCGGCGGCCCACGCGGCGCAAGGCATCGCGGAGTCTTGACGGGGCGTTATCGAAATTATAATTAGGAGTCCTAATTAACAGGAGCCCCGATGTTCGACGACCCCATCGCGCAGCGCGTGACGACTGGTCTGGGCAAGCTGGGCATGGCTTTGCGCAGCCAGGCTTGGCGGCAGGGCCAGCAGGCGGGTCTGACGCCGACGCAAGCCCAGGTGCTGAGTCTTCTCGCCGCCCGTGGAGCACCAATTCGCCTCGGCGCGGTCGCGGACGAATTGGGCATCACGTCGCCGACTGCGAGCGATGCGGTGGCGGCATTGGTGGTCAAGCGGCTGGTGCGCAAGACGCGAGCGGCGGATGATCGCCGCGCGGTGGGATTGACGCTGACTGTCGCCGGGCGGCGCGCGGCGGAGGCCGGAGCGGGCTGGCAAGACTTCCTGCTCAAGGCGGTCGACGTGCTCGATCCGGCGGAGCAGGCGGCGCTTCTCGTGGCGCTCGTCAAGATGATCAAGACGTTGCAGGACCGCGGCGAGATCCCCGTTGCGCGTCTCTGCGTCACCTGCCGGTTCTTCCGGTCGAACGCCCATAGGGACCAGGACCGGCCGCATCATTGCGCATTCGTCGATGCGCCATTCGGCGACCGCGCCTTGCGCATCGATTGCGCCGACCAAGCGTTGGCCGAGCCGGCGCAGCGCGAAACGGCTTGGCGCACCTTCCTCGACCGTTCTGCTCCCCGCGATGACATGAAGGTTCCAACATGATGCGACTGCTTTCGACGGCTGCGGCAGCCGGCCTTATGGCCATGGCGCTCCCGGTTTACGGTCACGAGATCAAGGCAACCGGAAGTGGCAAGGTGCAGCCGGCCTTCGACATCGTCACGGCCGAGGTGAAAGCCGACGGACAAGCCCTTGTCTTCCGGATGGACGTGAAGAAAGGGGCCGGCACGGCCAAGCCCGCGAAGACGGGCAAGACCTCGGGCGCGCCCGTGTTCGCTTATGTCTGGCCCACCAGCCTGGATACAAGCATGGTCGGGTTCGAGCCGAACCAAGGCATCCTGGCCTTCACGGTGACGATCCATCCGGATTTCGACGATACGCCGCTGTTCGACGAGAACGCCGATGGTAACGTCAAGAATGATGGCGGGCGCTGGCATTCCCATTGGGTCGTGCTCGGGCCGGACGATGCCTGCGGCAAAGGCGCGCTCAAAGTGAAGGACATCCCAGAAGGCGCGATGCCCAAGCTGCCCAAGACCTGGCCTGGTCTACCCATCCTCGTCGACAGTCCCGGCTATTCGCCCGCGATGGGCGGAAATCGCGTCGAAGTGCGTGTGCCGCTCGACGATGTCGGCATGGCCAAGGGCGCCAAGTTCGATGCGGTGACCTCCGCGCTGCGAGTGAACGCGAACATGCACGCGCCGCTTCTCTGCGTGACGGATGTGTTCGCGGTCGCATCGGGTGATCTTAGCCTGCCGGGTAAAGTCGAGTGACGGGGCAGGCGCCGGACTGGCATGTCTCCCGCTGGTTCAACACGAACGGTCCTCTTGCTCTTGCCGACCTGCGCGGCAAGGTGGCCGTGCTGCATGCATTCCAGATGCTTTGCCCCGGCTGTGTGCTGCATGGTCTCCCGCAAGCGCAACGGGTGCAGGCGACGTTCCAGGAGCACGATGTGACGGTCATCGGCCTGCACACGGTGTTTGAGCACCATGCGGCGATGACGCCGGTCGCGCTTGAGGCGTTCCTGCATGAATACCAGGTGACGTTTCCGGTCGGCGTGGACGAGGCGGGAACACCCTTGCCCCAGACCATGGCCGTTTACGGCATGCGCGGCACGCCCACGCTCGTGCTCATCGACAGGCTCGGGCGCTTGCGCGCCCACCATTTCGGCCAGATCGACGATCTGCGCCTTGGCGCCGAGATCGCCACGCTCCTCGCCGAGCCGCCCTCCTTGTAGGCGCCGCGCCCCTGCGCCAGACTTGATCCAGGGTAGGGGAGGGCATCATGGCGCGCACGACGTGCATCCGTTCGGCGGACTGGGTGGTGGCCTGGGACGCGAAATCCGGCCGGCATAAATACCTGCGCGGCGCGGACGTGGTCTTCTCGGGCGACACGATCGTCCATGTCGGCGGCCGCTATGTGGGCGCGGTCGACCGCGAGATCGACGGCGCCAAGCTGATGGTTATGCCCGGCCTGATCAACGTTCACACCCATTGCGCTAGCATGCCGGTGTTCAAGGGCGTGCGGGAGGAGCTGGGCAACCCGCGCTTCTACATGAGCGCGCTCTATGACGGCTGGAATCTGTTCTACACCGAGATGGACGACCGCCGCTGGAGCGCGCAATACGCCTATTGCGAGATGCTCCTGTCCGGCACCACGACGGTGGTGGACATGTGCTATCCGTTCCCCGGCTGGATCGATGCCATCGGGGCCAGCGGCATCCGCGGCTATGTCTCGCCGCTTTATCAGTCCGCGCGCTGGCAGACCGAGAACGGCTATCGCCTCGACTATGTCTGGTCCGACGACAAGGGCGCGGGCGACTTTAAGAAAGCCATGGACCTGATTGACCAGGCCGAGCGCCACAATAGCGGCCGGCTCCTGGGCCTGGTCTCGCCCATGGCGGTGGACACCTGCACGGCCGAGCTGATCCGCGACAGCCTGGCCGAGGCGCGGCGGCGCAAGCGGCCGTACCAGCTCCATGCCGGCGAGGCGATGATGGAGTTCCTGGAGGTCACGCGCCGTTATGGCACAACGCAGATCCAATGGCTGGCCGAGCACGATTTGCTGGGGCCCGACGTCATCATCGGCCACGGTATCTTTCTGGATCATCATTCCTGGCTGCACTGGTCGACGCGGGACGACGTGCGCCTTTTAGCCGAGGCCGGTTCCTCGGTCTCGCACTGTCCCGTCGTGTTCAGCCGCTACGGCATCACACTCGAGGATTTCGGCGCTTACCAGAAAGCCGGTGTGAACATGACTCTCGGCACCGACACCCATCCGCACAATCTTCTGGAAGAGATGCGCGCGGCCGCCACCTTCGGGCGCGTGGCGGCGGAGAACATGTTCGCCCTCAAGACGGCGGACATCTTCCACGCGGCGACGGTGAACGCGGCCAAGGCGCTGGGCCGCGACGATATCGGCGCGCTGGCGCCGGGCAAAAAAGCCGACATTGTGCTGGTCAATCTGGACGATCCGTCCATGCAGCCGGTCTATGACCCGATCCGCTGCCTGATCTACACCGCGGCCGACCGCGCGGTGCGCGACGTGTTCGTGGATGGCGAGCAGGTGGTGGAGAACCGGAGCCTGAAGACGCTGGATTTCGCGCTGGCCGCGCGCGAAGTCTCGCGCGCCCAGCGTTCGGTGATGGAGAAGGTACCGTCCCGTGACCACGCCAAGCGCACGGCCGAGCAGGTGGCACCCCTTACGCTGCCGGTCGAGCGGGCCTGAGGGTCAGCGGCCGCTGCGGCGGCGGGATTTGACCGGCTTTTTCGGCATGGCGGGGCGCGCGGCGGCGCGTTCGATGCGCGCCTTTAGCTTTTCTTCCGGCGACAGGCCCAGGTCGCGCTCCTGGATGCGCTTCAATTCGTCGCGGATGCGCGCGGCCTCTTCGAACTCCAGATTGGCCGCATGCTCGCGCATGCGCGTTTCCAGATCGGTCACGAAATCGGTCAGGTCCTTGCCCACCAGATGCTTGGTCTCGCCGTCTCCGGTCGAGATCGTCAGGTGGTCGCGCTCGTAGACGCTCTCCAGGATGTCCGAGATGTTCTTCTTCACCGACGCCGGCGTGATGCCGTTGGCCGCGTTGTAAGCCTGCTGCCGCTCGCGGCGGCGGTTGGTTTCATCGATGGCGCGCTTCATCGAATCGGTCATGTTCTCCGCATAGAGGATGACCCGGCCTTCGACGTTGCGCGCGGCGCGGCCGATGGTCTGGATCAGCGCGGTGCCCGAGCGCAGATAACCCTCCTTGTCGGCGTCCAGGATGGCCACCAGTGCGCATTCGGGAATATCCAGCCCTTCGCGCAGCAGGTTGATGCCGATCAGCACGTCGAACACGCCGAGGCGCAGGTCGCGGATGATCTCGATGCGCTCCAAGGTCTCGACGTCTGAGTGCAGATAGCGGACCTTGATGCCCGCCTCCATCATGTACTCGGTCAAATCCTCGGCCATGCGCTTGGTCAGCGTCGTCACCAGCACGCGCTGGCTCTTGGCGATGCAGTCGCGGCATTCGGCCAGCAAGTCGTCCACCTGGGTCTCGGCCGAGCGCACGATCACCACGGGGTCGATCAGGCCGGTCGGGCGGATGACCTGTTCGACGAAGACGCCCTTGGTGCGGTCCATCTCCCACGCGGCGGGTGTGGCCGAGACGAAAATCGTCTCCGGCCGCATCTCTTCCCATTCCTCGAACTTGAGCGGGCGGTTGTCGACGCAAGAGGGCAGGCGGAAGCCGTACTCGGCCAGCACCGACTTACGGGCATAGTCACCCCGGTACATGCCTTGGATTTGCGGCACGGTGATGTGGCTCTCATCCACCACCAGCAGCGCGTTCTTCGGCAAGTATTCGAACAGGGTCGGCGGCGGCTCGCCCGGCTTGCGGCCGGTCAGGTAGCGGGAATAGTTCTCGATGCCTGCGCAGGAGCCCGTGGCCGCGATCATCTCCAGGTCGAAGCTGGTGCGCTGTTCCAGCCTTTGGGCTTCCAGAAGGCGCCCGGCCGCGTTCAACTCGGCCAGCCGGTCCTTGAGGTCGATTTTAATTTTCTGGGCGGCCTCGTGCATCGTCGGCGCGGGCACGATGTAGTGGCTGGCGGCATAGACCTTGACCCGATCGAGCGACTCGCCCACCTCGCCGGTCAGGGGGTCGAATTCGATGATCGATTCGATCTCGTCGCCGAACAGTGACAGGCGCCAAGCCTTCTCGTCCGAGTGGGCGGGGAACAGCTCGACCGAATCGCCGCGCGCGCGGAACGTGCCGCGCTGGAAGTTCTGGTCGTTCCGCTTGTAGTGAAGCTCGGTGAACTTGCGCAGCAGCATCGAGCGGTTGATGACCTGGCCCTTGGTCAGGGAAATGGCCATGCCGGAATAGCTTTCCGGCGAACCGATGCCGTAGATGCAAGACACGCTGGCCACGATCACGACGTCGTCGCGCTCGAACAGGGACCGCGTCGCGCTGTGGCGCATCCGGTCGATCTGCTCGTTGATGGTGGCGTCCTTCTCGATATAGGTGTCCGAACGCGGGACATAGGCTTCCGGCTGGTAGTAGTCGTAATACGAGACGAAATACTCGACCGCGTTGTTGGGGAAGAACGACTTCATCTCGCCGT
>CADEGL010000074.1 GCA_902826885.1 uncultured Alphaproteobacteria bacterium
ACCTGTTCCGGGTGGCCAACGAGAAGACGACCTTCGCCGACGCCTTCAAGATGGCGGACGACGTCCTCTACTCCGGCGTGCGCGGCGTGACCGACCTGATGGTCATGCCGGGCCTGATCAACCTCGACTTCTCCGACATCCGCACCGTGATGGCGGAGATGGGCAAGGCCATGATGGGCACGGGCGAAGCGTCGGGCGACCGTCGCGCGCTCGATGCGGCCGAGGCGGCGATCTCGAATCCGCTGCTCGAGGACATCACGATGAAGGGCGCCAAGGGCGTGCTCATCAACATCACGGGCGGCCTCGACATGACGCTGTTCGAGGTGGACGAGGCGGCCAACCGCATCCGCGACGAAGTCGATGCCGATGCGAACATCATCTTCGGCTCGACCTTCGACGAAAGCCTGCAAGGCCTGATGCGTGTCTCGGTCGTCGCGACCGGCATCGATGCCGACCAGATGTCGATGCCCAAGCCCGGTCAGCCGCTGATGGTCGTTGAAGGCGGCCGCCGCGCAAGCCGCGGTTCGGCTCCGGCCGGCGCTCCCGCCGCGGAAGCGGCCACGGCGCCCATCGCCGCGGCCGCTCAGCCCGCGATGGAAGCCGCCATTCCCGCGGCACCTGTCGTCCAGCCGGCCCCCATGGCCGCGCCGGCCGTGGAACCGCGCGTGGCCCCGGCCGCACCCGCCATGGTGCCCTCGCGTCCCGCCGCCGCCGCTCCGGTCATGAGCGCCCCGGTACAGGAGCCCGCTCCTGCCCCGGCGCCCCTTGCCGAAGCTCCGGCTCCGCTGGTGGCTGAACCGGTCTCGGCCCCGATGGCTGCCGCACAAGCGGCCGCCCCGGTGGCTGCCCCGGCCGCAAAGAAGCCCGAAGGGGCCTTCATTCCGCCCCGCCCGGTCGAGCCGAGCGGCAAGCGGACGGTTGAGCCCGTGGCCAATCCGTTCACCGCCGCTGATCTGGTGAACGCCGGGCAGGCGCCTGCGAAGCCTGCCCGTGGCCGAATCGGGTCGCTGTTCGGTAGGGTCACAGGCGGTTCCGCCCCCCGGAAAGCCCCAGCGGCCCCGGCCGAGCCCGCGAAAGCGGCCCCGGCCCCCGCTCAAGCATCCTTGGGCGGCCTGGACCCGAAGGACCGGGTCAAGGTGTCGGAGGGGGATGACGACCTGCTCGACATCCCGGCGTTCCTCCGCCGTCAGGCCAACTGACGGAAAGGGCGCAACATTCTGTAACAATTAGTGATTTGAGTGCTTCGGGGGTGCGGGTTACACCTCCGAAGCGCTCGAATCCCCGCCCCACGGGGGGCGAGGCCGGGCGCCAAAATAATAAGGACGTTCGAGCCTCGGATGAACGGGCGGGAACGAAGGGGTCGCAAGAGAATGTCGGTTCGTCGCGACGGTACTACGTTTCAGAACACGCTGAAGACCTCCGCTGCTTGCAGCGGCACGGGGCTGCATTGTGGCAAGACGGTGTCCATGACGCTGTCGCCCGCGGCACCCAACACCGGCATCGTTTTCCAGCGCACGGATATGGGCGGCACGATCGTTCCCGCCACGTGGCGCCATGTGGTCGACACGCGCATGTGTAGCGTGGTCGGCGTCGAGGGCGGCGCGCGCGTCGGCACGATCGAACATCTGATGGCCGCGCTTGCGGGCTGCGGCGTCGACAATGCGCGCATCGAGATCGACGGGCCGGAAGTGCCCGCCATGGACGGCAGCTCCGCGCCGTTCGTCGCCATGATCGAGAAAGCCGGCTTGGCGCGCCAGGGCGCGCGCCGCCGCATGATCGAAATTCTGAAGCCCATCTCCGTGGCCGACAAGTCCGCGCATGCTTCGCTGAGCCCGTCGGATTCGTTCAAGGTCAGCTGCGAGATCGACTTCGACAATCCGGCGATCCAGCGGCAGGCCGCGACGGTCACGCTGATGAACGGCGCCTTCAAATCCAAGATCAGCCGCGCGCGCACCTTCGGTTTCGAAAACGAGGTCGAGGCGCTGCGCAAGGCCGGTCTGGCGCTGGGCGGCTCGCTGGAGAACGCCATCGTCATCGGCCGTGACGGTATCCTTAACGAGGACGGCCTGCGCTACGAGGACGAGTTCGTGCGCCACAAGATCCTGGACTGCGTCGGCGATCTGTATCTGGCCGGCGCGCCGATCCTGGGACATTTCCGCGGTTACCGCTCCGGCCATGCGCTCAACCTGCGCGTGCTGGAGACCTTGTTCGCCGACCCGACGGCCTGGCGCTATACGACCACGGCCGCCCGGGCCAAGACGGCCGGAGCCCCGGTGCTGCAGCTGGCCGCCGGCGACTAATCTCCTATCCGGAAATTTCCTTGTAGAATCAACGCCCCGGCCCCGCCGGCGCGCTGCCTTTCATTGGCCCATCGTGCTATATTAAAAGTCATTGGCGAACGCCTGCCGGATCATCGGCGGCGCGCCCAGTATCGGCCAGGCATCTATCTTCGGAATGAAGCACATCCAGGCAACATTCGCGCGCATCGCGACCGTCGTCCTGCTTTCCTCCACGCTTCTTCTTTCCGCTTGTTCGGGCGACGAGAAGAAGGAAGAAACGACCTACATCGAAGGCTCGGTCGAGACCCTCTACAACACGGGGATGGATTACCTCCAAGAAGAAAACTTCAAGGAGGCCGCGGTCTATTTCAACGAAGTCGAGCGGCAGCATCCCTATTCGATCTGGGCGACCAAGGCCCAGCTCATGGCCGGCTATGCCTATTACCGCAACCGGCAATACGACGATTCGCTGAACACCCTCGACCGCTTCGTCCAGCTTCACCCCGGCAACCGAGACGCGGCCTACGCCATGTATCTGCGCGCGCTCTGCTATTACGAGCAGATCGCCGACGTGAAGCGCGACCAGAAGAACACCGAGCGCGCGCTGGACGGCTTCAAGGAGGTCGTGCGCCGCTATCCGGACAGCCGCTATGCGCGCGACGCCAAGGAAAAGATCGAGCTGACCGAGGACCATCTGGCCGGCAAGGAAATGGAGGTCGGTCGCTATTACCTGAAGCGCGGACAGTACCTGGCCGCGCTCAACCGTTTCCGCGCGGTGGTGACGCAGTATCAGACCAGCACGCACACGCCGGAAGCGATGCACCGCCTGGTCGAATGCTACATGGCGCTGGGCATGACCGACGAGGCGCGCCGCACCGCGGCCGTGCTGGGCTACAATTTCCCCGGCAGCCAGTGGTATATCGACAGCTACGCGCTGGTCGAAGGCGTTTCGGTCGAAACCGCCGAAGGCAAGAAGTCGTCTTTCTGGAACTGGTTCTGAACCCCACCCGATGCTGGCTGGCCTCTCGATCCGCGACGTCGTCCTTATCGAGCGGCTGGAGCTGTCGTTCGGCCCCGGCCTATCGGTCCTGACGGGCGAGACCGGCGCGGGCAAATCCATCCTGCTCGACGCCCTGGGACTGGCGCTCGGCGGCCGTGGCGACAGCGGTTTGGTGCGCCGGGGCGCTTCGCAAGCCAGCGTGGCCGCCACCTTCGAATTGCCGCGCCGCCACCCCGCGCGCGCCGTGCTGGACGAGCACGGCATCGACGACGAGGGCTCGGACGCGCTGGTCCTGCGCCGCGTCCTGTCCGCCGATGGGCGCAGCCGGGCCTTCGCCAACGACCAGCCCGTCAGCGTCGGCCTGCTACGCGCGCTGGGCGAGGTCCTGGTCGAACTGCAGGGGCAAAGCGAGCAGCACGGACTTTTGAACGTGGCCACGCACCGCGCGGCGCTGGACGCCTTCGGCGGATTGACCGAGGACGCCGCCGCCCTGGCTCTTCTCCATCACGCCTGGCGCAAGGCCGACGAGGCGCTGGCTGCCTTTCGCATCGACGCCGCGCGCGCGGCGGCCGAGGCCGAAGACCTGCGTCATGCGCTCACCGAGATGGAAGCCCTCGATCCCAAGCCGGACGAGGAGAAGAAGCTCGACGAGTTGCGCATCGTGATGAAGAACCGGGAAAAACTCTCGGATGCGCTGAAAGCCGCCCATGAGGCCCTGGCCGGCGCGCGCCCCATGGACGCGGCATTGGCCAGCGCGCGGCGCGAGTTGGCGCGCATCGCCGACAAGGCGGGCGGGCGGCTGGACGCGGCGCTGGCCGCCATCGACCGTGCCTCGGACGGCGTGGCCGACGCGGTCGGCCAGGTCGAAGCGGTCGGCGCCAGCATCGAGCACGATGCGACCTCGCTGGAAAAGCTGGAAGACCGGCTCTATGCCCTGCGCGATCTGGCGCGGAAGAACCGCGTCACGGTCGACGATCTGCCGAAGAAGCGAGCCGAGATCGAGGCCGCGCTGGCCCGCATCGACGATCGCGACGGCGAAGGAAAAAAGCTGGAGACGCGCGCCAAGGATACGCGCGCGGCTTACGATTCCGCGGCGCGCACCCTGGCCGATCGCCGCAAGGAAGCGGCCGCGCGCCTAGACGAAGCCGTCACCCGTGAGCTGGCGCCCTTGAAGTTGGACAGCGCCAAGTTCCACACGCGCTTCGAACCCCTGCCCACCGAATCTCACGGCCCGCACGGCACCGAGCGGATCGCCTTCGAGATCGCGACAAATCCCGGTGCGCCGTTCGGCCCGATCGGCCGTATCGCGTCGGGCGGCGAATTGTCGCGCCTGATGCTGGCGCTGCGCGTGGCGCTGACCCAAGAGGCTGGCGCGCCGACGCTCGTGTTCGACGAGGTCGACAGCGGCATCGGCGGCGCGGTGGCCGCCGCCGTGGGCGAACGCCTGTCGCGCCTGGGCAAGGAAATGCAGGTTTTGGTCGTCACCCACTCGCCGCAGGTGGCCGCGCGCGGCGTGGACCATTGGCATATCCGCAAGGCCGAGGCCAAGGGCGTGGTACAGACCGCCGCCGCGCGCTTGGACGACAAGGCGCGGCGCGAGGAGATCGCGCGCATGCTCTCGGGCAGCAAGGTGACCGAGGAGGCGCGCGCCGCCGCCGACAGTCTGATGGGCGCGGGCACGCGAAAGACGGCTAAGCGAGCATGAAGGGCGATAAGGGCAAAAAGCAACCCGACGGACTGACGGAAGCCCACGCCGCGCGGGAGCTAAAGAGACTCGCGAAAGAGATCGCGCATCACAATGTCCTTTATCACCAAAAGGACACGCCCGAGATTTCCGACGCGAAATTCGACGAATTGGTGCAAGCCAATACCGCTATCGAATTGGCTTTTCCAAACTTGGTGCGCAAGGACAGCCCAAGCCACCGGGTGGGCGCAAAGCCCGCCGAGGAGTTCGCCGAAATCCGCCACCGGCGGCCCATGCTGTCGCTGCAGAACGCCTTTTCCGAGGACGACGTGCGCGAGTTCTTCGAGCGCGTCCGCCGTTTCTTGGGGCTCTCGGCCGAGGACGGTATCGAGGTCGTGGCCGAACCCAAGATTGACGGGCTGTCCGCATCGCTGCGCTATGAGGACGGCGCCTTCATCCAGGGCGCCACCCGTGGCGACGGCGAGACCGGAGAGGACGTTACCCGCAATCTCAAAACGCTCAAGGACGTCCCCGAGAAGCTCAAGGGCCGGAATCTGCCCGACGTGCTGGAGGTGCGCGGCGAGGTCTATATGGCGCGCACGGATTTCCTGGCGTTGAACGAACGGCGCAAGAAGCGCGAGGAAATGCCCTTCGCCAACCCGCGCAATGCGGCGGCGGGCTCCGTGCGCCAGCTCGATCCGTCCATCACCGCCGGGCGGCCTCTGCGCTTCTTCGCCTATGCCTGGGGCGAGGTATCGGAGATGCCGGTCCAGACTCAGTGGGATTTCCTACAGCGCCTGACCGCTTGGGGGTTCCACGTCAACCCGCGCGCGACGCTGTGCCGCAGCGTGGACGAGGCCTTGGAATTCTACCGCGCCATCGGCGAGGTGCGCGCCAAGCTCGACTACGACATCGACGGTGTCGTCTACAAGGTGAACCGGCTGGACTGGCAGCGGCGCTTGGGCGAGGTCAGCCGCGCGCCGCGCTGGGCCCTGGCGCACAAGTTCCCGGCCGAGCGGGCGCAGACCGTGCTCAACGCCATCACAATCCAGGTCGGGCGCACCGGCACGCTGACGCCGGTGGCGGAGCTCGAACCCGTGACGGTCGGCGGCGTGGTGGTGTCGCGCGCGACGCTGCACAACGAGGACGAGATCGAGCGCAAGGATGTGCGCGTGGGCGACACGGTCGTCATCCAGCGCGCGGGCGACGTCATTCCCCAGGTCGTCGAATCGGTGAAGGCCAAGCGCCCGAAGAATTCCAAGAAGTTCGTCTTTCCCGACCATTGCCCGGAATGCGGCAGCCTGGCCGTGCGGCCCGAGGGCGAGGTCGCGCGCCGCTGCACGGGCGGGCTCAATTGTCCCGCCCAGGCCGTGGAACGGCTGCGCCATTTCGTCTCGCGTGCTGCTTTCGATATCGAAGGGCTTGGTTACAAACATATCGAGGCGTTCTTCGCCGATGGGCTTCTGCGCGGGCCGGTGGATATCTTCCGACTGAAAAAGAAGTCGGCGGAAATCCAGGGGCGAGAGGGCTGGGGCAAGCAATCGGTCGAGAACCTGCTCGAGGCCATCGAGACGCGGCGCACGATCGGCCTCGACCGCTTCATCTACGCGCTCGGCATCCGCCAAGTCGGCGAAGCCACGGGGCGGCTGCTCGCCAAGCACTATCTGTCGCTGGATGCCTGGCGCGCGGCGATGAAAGAGGCGCAAGACCCCGACAGCGGGGCCTATCAGGATTTGACCAGCATCGACGGCATCGGCCCGTCGGTCGCCAACGACATCCTGGCCTTCTTCGCCGAGGCCCATAACCGCGAGACGCTCGACGCCTTGGCGGACGAGCTTAACGTGCAGGAGTTCGAGCGGCCCAGCGCCTCCTCGCCCATCGCGGGCAAGACCGTGGTGTTCACCGGCACGTTGGAACGCATGACCCGCCACGAGGCCAAGGCGCGCGCCGAAAGCCTGGGTGCCAAGGTCTCGGGCTCCGTCTCCAGCAAGACCGACTATGTCGTCGCGGGACCGGGTGCGGGCTCCAAGCTAAAGAATGCCGCGAATCTGGGCGTGGCCGTCCTGACCGAAGAGGAATGGCTGGCGCTCATCGACGGGTAAGAACTACCGACGGTCTTGGTTAGTCCGCCTCTTAATCCCCCTCACCCGCTCGCTGCGCTCGCACCCTCTCCCTCGTTGGGGAAAGGGAAAAAACTCTTCACCCTCCTCTACGAGGGAGGGGTTTGGGGGATGGGAAATCAAGATAAAGCCAGTTTAGAACTTGGCGTCGATCGCGTATTCGGCCATGGCGTCGAGCAGCCAGTCGGCCAGATAGACCGCGAAGGAATTGCGGACATAGATCCGCCATGCGCCGCCCTGCGTCATTTCGAGGATGCCGACCGTGCGCGCCAGATTGGTCTGAGCACACTGGCCCGCCTTGAATTCGCGCGGGCGCAGATCGAGGCCGCAGGCTTTTTCCAGCACCGCGCGGGCGCTCGGGCCCGCCAGTTCCAGCACGGTGCGGTTGGCCGTCACGTCAACGACCGAGACATGCTGGTCCTTGAGAGCGGCATTCAGCCGCGCGGTCAGATCGGCTTCGGAATCCGGCGCGCCGGCGATCAGCCACTCGTCCGGGCCCAACCACAGGGCGGAGACATCGCCCGCGGCGGCTACCGTGTTGGCCTTGAGCGGCAGATCGAGGCCAAGCGCCGAGCGCACGGCCGCCAGGAAATCGGTGTTGCCGGGATCGCCGCGCAGGGTGATCTGGGCCAGATGCGGGATTTCCGTGAGCGTCACGCCGCGCGGGCCGGAGACGGCGCCGCGCGAAAGCGCCGCGCCATGATCCTGGAGCGGGCTGCGCCGCCGGGCGAAGAGGGTTGCGTCAGCCATGGAGCGGCTTGCCTCCCTCGTCGAGGAAATTGGGCGCGACGATACGAGCCTCGACGGTCTTGCCCGCGAGCGGCGCCAGGATGGTCTTGCCGTGGTGGTCGCGGCCGCCCTTCACCAGCGCGAGCGCGAAGCCGCGGCCGAGATTGGGGCTCCAATAGCTGGAGGTGACGTGGCCGACCATGCGGATGGGCGATTCCGCCGCATCCCACACGAGCTGCGCACCCTCGGGCAATACCTCGGCCGGATCGGCGGGCAGAAGCCCGACAAGCTGCTTGCGGTCGGCGCGCGATGTGTCCGGGCGCGCGAAGGAGCGCTTGCCGAGGAAATCCTTTTGCTTCGAGACGATCCAATCCATGCCGAGATCGAGCGGCGTCACCGTGCCGTCGGTTTCCTGGCCCACGATGATGAAGCCCTTTTCCGCGCGCAGCACGTGCATGGCCTCGGTGCCGTAGGGCGTGATGCCGTGCTTCTCGCCCGCCGCCATCACGGCCTGCCACAGCGCGAGCCCGTGGTGGGACGGCACGTTCACCTCGTAGGACGCCTCGCCCGTGAAGCTGATGCGGAAGATGCGCGCGGGCAGCCCGGCCACCACGCCTTCACGCATGGAGAGGAATGGGAACGACTCCTCATCGACGGCGAGGGCAGGTGACAGCTCGCGCAGCACGTCGCCCGCGCGCGGACCGGCGAAGGACACCGTCGCCCACTGCTCGGTCACGGAGGTGAGATAGACCTTCATGTGCGGCCATTCGGTCTGGAGCCATTCCTCCAGCCATTCGAGCACGCGCGCGGCGCCGCCCGTGGTCGTGGTCATGAAGAAATGATCGTCGGCCAGACGCGTGGTGACGCCGTCGTCGAACACCATGCCGTCATCGCGGCACATGAGGCCATAGCGGCAGCGCCCGGTCCCGAGCTTGCGGAAGCCGTTGGTATAGATGCGGTCCAGGAACTCGGCCGCGTCGGGCCCGCGCACGTCGATCTTGCCGAGGGTCGAGGCATCGAGCACGCCGAGCGAGGTGCGCACGGCCTTGGCCTCGCGGCGCACGGCGGCGTGCATGTCCTCGCCGCCTTGCGGGTAGTACCAGGGCCGCTTCCATTGGCCGACATCCTCGAACACGGCGCCGCGCGCCACGTGCCAAGGATGGATCGGCGTGACGCGGATGGGATCGAGCCGGTCGCCGCGGTCGCGGCCCGCCATGGCGCCGTAGGTGACCGGCGTGTAGGGCGCGCGGAACGTCGTGGTGCCCGTGGCGGGAATCGACCGGCCGGTCGCGTCCGACAGGATGGCGAGCGCGTTGACGTTGGACGTCTTGCCCTGGTCGGTCGCCATGCCGGTCGTGGTGTAGCGCTTCAGATGCTCGACCGATTCGAAGCCCTCGCGCGCGGCCAGCTTCAGGTCCGAAGCCGTGACGTCGTTCTGAAAATCGACGAATGCCTTGCCCCGCCCTTCCGCGCCCGGCACCTGCCAGAGGGCGAGCGGAGGCGCCTCGCGCGGATCATCCACTTCGGGCGGCTCCGGCGCGCGCCAGCCGCCGAAGCCAGCATCCTTGGCCGCTTCCGCGCCGGCGGCGAAACCTTCGGCCAGGGCCGCGCCCAGCGCGAAGCTGCCGTTGGCGGCGCCGGCGGAGCGCTGGGCCTGGGTCACCGTGCCGGGCACGAAGCAGTGCTTGGCTTCGTCCCAGCGCAGCTTGCCTTGGGACTGGCTGAACAGATGGACGACCGGGCTCCAGCCGCCGGAGACGGCCAGGAGGTCGCAGACCACGCCGCGCGCGGCACCGCCGCCGAGCTTGGCGACGGACACGGAATCCAGCCGCTTGCCGCCCGAGGCCGCGACGACCGCGTGGCCGTTTAGGATTTCGATACCCTGGGCGTGCGCTTGCGCGGGCAGGTCGCCCGCCGATTCGGGGCGCGGATCGACGACGGCCAACACCTGCGCGCCCGCCGCCGCGAGATCGAGAGCGGTGCGATAGCCGCCGTCGTTGGTGGTGAAGACCACGGCGCGTTTGCCGGGTACGACGGCGTAACGGTTGATGTAGGTCGAGACCGCGCCGGCCAGCATCACGCCGGGCCGGTCGTTGCCCGCGAAGACCAAGGGGCGTTCGTGCGCGCCGGTCGCCAACACCACCTGGCGCGCGCGGACATGCCACAGGCGCTGGCGCGAAATCCCCGCGGGCGCGGCGGGACCGAGATGGTCGGTGCGCCGCTCCAAGAGGCAAAGATAATTCTGGTCGTAATAACCGAAGACGGTCGTGCGCGGCAGGAGGCGCACGTTCGGCATGCCGCGCAGCTCCTCGAGCGTCGCGCGCAGCCAGCCGTCCAATGTCGCGCGCGCGGACAGGAGAGAGCCGCCCAGTTCCGCCTGCTCGTCGGCGATCAGGACATCGGCGCCCGCCTGCGCCGCGGCCAGCGCCGCGGCCAAACCCGCCGGTCCACCGCCCGCGACCAGCACGTCGGCATGGACATGGACCTTGTCGTAGAGATCGGGATCGGCCTCACGCGGTGCCGTGCCCAATCCCGCCATGCGGCGGATCGCGGGCTCGTAGACCTTGTTCCAGAACGCGGGCGGCCACATGAAGGTCTTGTAGTAGAAGCCCGCGACGAACAGGCCCGAGGCCAGGCCGGTGAGCGCGCCCAAATCCCATTCGAGGCTCGGCCACGCATTCACCGCGTTGGCCGTAAGTCCGTCATACAGCTCGACCTGGGTCGCGCGCGCGTTGGGCTCGGTGCGTTCGCCCACGCCCAACTGCATCAGCGCGTTCGGCTCCTCGGCACCCGCGGCATAGATGCCGCGCGGGCGGTGGTACTTGAAGCTGCGCCCGACGAGGAGCGCGTCGTTCGCGATCAAGGCCGAGGCCAGCGTGTCGCCCGCGAAGCCCCGATAGGCGCGGCCGGCGAAGGTGAACGACAGCGGGCGCGAACGGTCGATGCGCCCGCCTTGCGCCAAACGGAAGCCGGTCATTCGGGCAGCTCCGGCTTGGGATCGTCCGGCTTGTAGACCGCGGCAATCTCGTGCGTGACCGTGTGGCGCACCATGTTGAACCAGCGCCGGCAGCCCGCCGCATGGTTCCAGCGCTCGCGGAACCAGCCCTTCGGGTTGTCGCGCATGAACAGGTATTCCGCCCATTCCGCATCGCCGGTCGCGTGGGGATCAAGCGGGCGCGCGAGGTGCGCCTGGCCGCCATAGCGGAACTCGGTCTCGTCGCGCTCGCCGCACCAGGGACAGGGAATCAGAAGCATGGCGTCCTCAATGCGCGACCGCGGCGGCGCCGTGCTCGTCGATCAGCGCGCCGGAGGTGAAGCGTTCGAAGGCGAAGGGCGCGGCCAAGGGATGCGGCGCCTCTCGCGCGATCGTGTGGGCGAAGACATGGCCCGAGCCGGGCGTGGCCTTGAAGCCGCCCGTGCCCCAGCCGCCGTTGAGGTAAAGCCCCTCGACGGGAAGGCGCCCGATGATGGGCGAGGCATCCGGGCAGACATCGACGATGCCGCCCCAGGTGCGCAGCATGCGCAGGCGGCTGAAGATCGGGAACAGCTCCAAGACGGCCGCCATCTGGTGCTCGATCACCGGAAACGAGCCGCGCTGGGCATAGGAGTTGAAGCTGTCGATGCCGGCACCCATGACCAGTTCGCCCTTGTCCGACTGGCTGACATAGACGTGGACGGCGTTGGACATGACCACGCACGGGTGGACCGGCTTGATCGGCTCGGAGACCAGCGCCTGCAGCGGGTGGCTCTGGATCGGCAGGCGCACGCCCGCCATCTCGCACAAAACCGAGTTGTGCCCGGCCGCGACGATGCCGACCTTGCCGGTCGCGATGTCGCCCTGGTTGGTGCGCAAGCCCCGCACCCGCCCCTCGCGGATGTCGAAGCCCGTCACCTCGCAGTTCTGGATGATGTCGACGCCAAGCGCATCGGCCCCGCGCGCGAAACCCCAAGCCACCGCGTCGTGGCGCGCCACGCCCGCGCGGCGTTGCAGCGTCGCGCCCATGACCGGGTAGCGCATGGACGGCGAAATGCTGACGATCGGGCAGAATTCCTGCACCTGCGCGGGGCCGAGCCACTCCGCGTCGACGCCGTTCAGCCGGTTGGCGTTGACGCGGCGGATGCCCTCGCGCACGTCGCCGAGGTTGTGCGCCAGGTTGAGCACACCGCGCTGACTCAGCATGACGTTGTAGTTGAGCTCCTGGGATAGACCCTCGAACAGCTTCAGGCTGTGCTCGTAGAGATGCGCGCTTTCGTCCCACAGATAGTTGGAGCGCACGATGGTGGTGTTGCGGCCGGTGTTGCCGCCGCCGAGCCAACCCTTCTCCAGCACGGCGATGTTCGTGACGCCATGTTCCTTGGCCAGGTAATAGGCCGTCGCCAGGCCATGTCCGCCCCCGCCCACGATGACGGCGTCATATTCCGCCTTGGGCTTGGGGCTGCGCCAATAGCGCGGCCAGTCCTTGTGACCGGTCAACGCGTTGCGCGCGAGGCTGACGATGGAGAAGCGCTGCATAGATAGCCCCAGACTGCGCGCCGGACGGCGCGCCTGGGGACACTTAATCGCGCGGCCGCGTCCGGTTCAACAGGAACGAAGCCTAGGGCTTGGGATCGTAGGACAGGTTGGAGGCAAGCCAGCGCTCCGCCGTCTTCAGATCCATGCCCTTGCGGCGCGCGTAATCCTCGACCTGATCCTTGTCGATGCGCCCCACGCCGAAATACTCGGCCTCGGGATTCCAGAAATAAAAGCCCGAGACGGAAGCCGCCGGCAGCATGGCGAAGCCTTCGGTCAGCGTGATCTTGGCGCGCTGCTCGGCATCGAGGAGCGCGAACAGCGCCGCCTTCTCCGTGTGATCCGGGCAGGCCGGATAGCCGGGCGCCGGGCGGATGCCCTGGTATTCCTCGCGGATCAAGGCGTCGTTGTCCAACGTCTCGCCCGCGGCATAGCCCCAGAACTCCTTGCGCACCCGCTCGTGCATCCGCTCGGCAAACGCCTCGGCCAGGCGGTCGGCCAGGGCCTTGGCCATGATGCTGGAATAATCGTCGTGCTGCTTTTCGTATGAAGCCACGAGCTTCTGCGTGCCGATGCCGGCCGTGACGGCGAAGGCGCCGATATAGTCCTTGAGGCCCGAATCCGCCGGCGCCACGAAGTCGGCCAGCGCCAGGTTGGGCCGGCCGGCCTCGCGCGCCATCTGCTGGCGCAGCGTGTGGATCGTGGCGCGCACGGTCTTGCGCTCGTCGTCGGCATAGATCGCGATGTCGTCGTCGCCCACCCGGTTGGCCGGGAAGAAGCCGATCACCGCCCGCGCTTCCAGAAGCTGCCGGTCCACAATGCGGGCGAGCATCTCCTTGGCGTCCTTGAACAGGTTGCGCGCCGTCTCGCCGACCAGCTTGTCGTCCAGGATGCGCGGATAGGTGCCCGCCAACTCCCAGGTGCGGAAGAACGGCGTCCAGTCGATGCGCTCCACCAACTCCGCCAACGGATACTTCGCCAAGGATTTGAGGCCGAGGAAGGCCGGCTTGGGCGGCTTTACGCGGCTCCAGTCGATGGGCTTGCGGTTGGCGCGCGCGGCCGCGATCGGCTGGCGCTGGCCGCGATCGCCCTTCTTTTCGTGGGCGCTGCGCACCTTGATGTATTCCTGCCGGACTTTCTCGACCGCCGCGTCGCGCAACTCGTCGCTCAACAGGCCGCTGGCGACCGAGACGCTGCGCGAGGCGTCGGGCACATAGATGACGGGCCCCGAATAGCGCGGCGCGATCTTGACCGCCGTGTGAACCTTGGACGTCGTAGCGCCGCCGATGAGCAGCGGCAGCTTCAGCCCTTGCCGCTCCATCTCGGCCGCGACGTGGCACATTTCTTCCAGCGACGGCGTGATCAGGCCCGAGAGGCCGATGATGTCGGCGCTCTGCTCCTTGGCCGTCTCCAGGATCTTCGTGGCGGGCACCATGACGCCCAGGTCGACCACGTCGTAGCCGTTGCACTGCAACACCACGCCCACGATGTTCTTGCCGATGTCGTGGACGTCGCCCTTGACGGTGGCCATGACGATCTTGCCGTTGGACGTCATGTTGGCGCCCGCCTGGCGTTCGGCCTCGATGAACGGCACCAGATGCGCCACCGCGCGCTTCATCACCCGCGCGCTTTTCACCACCTG
>CADEGL010000075.1 GCA_902826885.1 uncultured Alphaproteobacteria bacterium
GCGGGGGATGACCATTCATCTGGGACGCCCCTCGCGGGGCGCCTCGCGCGACCGACCCGGACGGCGGCTTGGAAACCCGCCTGCCGAGCTTGCGCCCGGCGTGCCGTCCCTATTTGGTCTTGCTCCCGGTGGGGTTTGCCGTGCCGCCTCCGTTACCGGAGGCGCGGGGCGCTCTTACCGCTCCGTTTCACCCTTGCCGGCCTTGCCCGGGCGAACCCGGGGTCGGCTGTGGCGGTCTCTTCTCTGTGGCACTGTCCCTGGGGTTGCCCCCGCCGGGTGTTACCCGGCACCGCGTTTCCATGGAGCCCGGACTTTCCTCCCCCGCATTCGCATGCGAAGGCGGCCATCCGGCCGTCTGGCGGGGTCTAGTTAGGCCCTGGCCGGGCCCGCGTCAACGAGTCCGGCTAGGCGCGCGCGGGTGAGAGGGCCGAGATGGCCGGGGCTTTCGGTTCCGCCCGCGAAGCATTCGGGGACAAAATGACGCTGGAAGGCGGTGACGATCACCTCGGTCGCGGAGTCGAGCGTGCCGGTGACGCGGATTGGGCCGTACCCGTACACCCCGAACGCCTCCTGGGCAGCGGCGACCAGCGCATGGGTCTTGCCGGGCGCGATGACCGGCCCGCCGTCCGGCTTGCGGGCCCGCGGCCAGCGGCCAAGTCCCGTCGCCGCAAAGCTCTGCCAGGGAAACCGCTCGCCCGGATCTTGCTTTCGTGCCGGCGCCACGTCGGAATGTCCCAGAAGATTCCGGTCCGGAATAGAATATTTGGTATTTAGATACCGCAAAACTCCTTCCAGAACCGCAATCTGCTCCGGCGGGAAATTCCGATATCCCAGCCGGTGCCCCGGGTTCTGCAATTCGATTCCGATCGAGCGCGAATTGATATCCGTCTCTCCGGCCCAGAAGCCCGCGCCCGCATGCCATGCGCGCCGCGCCTCGTCGACCAGGGCGTAAACCGCGCCGTCTTCGCCGACCAGATAGTGGGCGCTGACTTCGGCCGCGGGATCGACCAGGCGGTCGAGCGCCGCTTGGGCGCTTTCCATGTCCGTGTAGTGGAGCACGATCATGTCGATAGGCAGAAGCCGTTCGCCATGGTTGGGCGAAGGCCGCTCGATCACGCGCAAGCCGTCGATCACGGGTTTCTCCAGGACGCTTCCGCGAAGTTTATTCCGCGGCGCGGGCTTTCGTCATGCGCGCGAGATAGGCGGCATCCGCCTCGGCGACCAGGTCCATCTCGGTTCGTCCGCTTCGAAGCGCGCGGAACAGCATCCACCAGCAGCCGAAATACGTGACCTCCGGCAGCGGATGCGGATATTTCGCCGCAACCTCGCGATGCAATTCGGGCAGCCGGTGAAAGGGCACGCTTGGGAACGTATGGTGCACCGTGTGATAGACCATGTTCCAGTGCGCCCAGCGCATGAAGGCATTGGTCCGGAACGTGCGCGTGTTCAGAAGCGTGTTCCGGTGGTGCGTGGTGGCCGTGTGCTCGCCGATGCCCTGCAGCCAATAGACCCATTTCGTGCAGACCATGGGGCCGATCCAATAAATCAGCGGCCACCAGGATTGCAGCGCGAGCGCGCTCGCCGCGATCAGGGCATAGCCCAAAAGGTGCAGACGCGCCGATCGGATCAGAATCCGTGTCTGCCGCTCGGTGAAGACTTTTTCCGGGATATGGCCGAACGCATGTCCCGCGATCGAGCGGATGCGGTAATAGAAAAACGGCATGCCTGAAAACATCCAAAGGAAGGACCACACGGAGCCGTAGGGCTTGCGCTTCAGAAGCTCGGTGTCCTTCTCCCAATCCTGCGTATGCCGGTGGTGCGCGAAATGCTGCCATTTGTCGTAGTCGCTGGGATAGAAATTCACGAAGCCGAACAGGCGGCCGAACCAATCGTTCAGCCAGCGGGTCTTGAAGGCCGTGCCGTGATAACACTCGTGCTCGGCGGCATAGAGCTGGTTGAGAAGGACGCCTTGCAGGAAGAAGAACGGCGCCGCCCACCAACTGCCCCAGGTGAGCGCGAGGCAGGCCGTCGTCGCGCCGATCGCGCCCAAATGGCTCGCCGCTTGGACGAGACCTTTGGCGTCGGATCGTTCCGAAAGCGCCTTGAGACGGCGCGGCTCGATGACGTCGTTGACACCGACGAAACCGTCCACTTTTCCGTTCCTCCCGTGTCCTATCGGACCGAAAGCACGCCACTGTCGCGCGCATGAGGGTAGTGGCGCCGGCGGTCGCGAACAAGGGCGGGCCGCCCGGAAACCGAAGGCTACCCGCGCGCGGCGCGCAATCTGGCGGGTAAAAGCCGGTCGAGATCGACCGTGATGAAGGCGATGCCGGAGACCACCACGAGCCCGCCCAAGGCCACGATCCAGGTCAGTTCCTCACCCAGCAGGAGGACGCCGGTCGCGACCGTCGTCACCGGCACCAGGAGGAGGTAGGGCATGACCTGGTTGACTGGATAGCGGCCCAGCAGGTGATACCACATGGCATAGCCGACGCCGTTCATGATCAAGCCGAGATAGAGGATGGCGGCCCATGTGACCCAGGTCGCGTCGCGCAGCGCCTCCCATTGGCCGCTTTCGAACGCCGCGGAGGAAAGGAAGAGTTGGGGTGCCGCCATGGCCGCGACCCAGGCGATCAGGGTGAAGCCACCGACCTGGCCGAGCGCGCGCACCATCACCTGGCCGATCGCCCAGGTCAGGGCGCCACCCATGACGAAGAACACGGGCAGCATGTTTTGCTGCACCTTGGGCTCGCCGCACATCAGCGCCACGCCGCCGAACGCCATGGCCATGCCCACCGCGCGCCGCCACCCCAAATGCTCTTTGAGGAAGATGGCGGCGATCAGCGCGGCGAAAGGCACCTCAAGTTGGATGACGATGCCCGCGGTCGAGGCATCCATGCCGTCGAGGCCGGTATAGGTCAGGCTGTACTGAATCGTCGCGCTGACCACCGAGACGAGAAAGATACGCGGCAGCAGCTTGCGCGGCATGCGCACGAACCAGATCAGCGCCAGCGCGGTCACGCTGAAGCGCAGCGCGATCAGCATGATGGGCGGAAACTCCGCCAGCACGAATTTGGCGAGCGTAAAGCCGAGTCCCCAGATGGCCGGTACCGCGATGGCGAAGAGGACATCGAGGATTTTCACGCGCGCGTCACCGGTTTGCGGGAGGGGAGGCGGGAAAACGTAGGACGAGGCAGGCTGGCGAGCCTGACGGTCAGCCTAGCCCCAAGTCAAAGCCTTTTGGTGCGGCGCCGTTTCGGATGTAACCTTTCCCGTCGGCAAGAGCGAAGGAATCGCGCGATGAGTGATTCGAGGACGGGGCCCGAAGTGGCGGACGTAACGGCGGTTAAGGTTCCCGTCGAACCGGGCGGAATGGCGAAGCAGGCCCTGTTCAAGGCGGCCGGCATCGAAGCGGCTGTTTTCAAGGCGAAGGGCCGCGTATCCCCCCTGCATGCCCACTCCTATACCGAGATGATCTACGTCGTTAGCGGCCGCTTCCGTGACCGCGGTGTCGAGGTCCCGCCCGGCTCCTTCGTCGTCCGCCGTCCCGGCGAGATGCACGAGTTCGTCGCCGAGGACGAGGTCACCCTCCTGATCGTGAACGTGGACCAGCCCAAGGCGGCCTGAAACCGTGGGAGCCGCTGCAAGCGCTCTGTCGGCTTGTGCGTCGATTTCGGCCCTTGTATTATTGAAATAGAATTTCATTCCATGAAATGGTCAGGCATTGCTCCCGGAGGCATGCATGGACGTCGAACCGAGCGTGCCGCAGCGGGACATTCGCGCGCTGGCCGAGAAGGTCTGCGCGCGGTTTGACGACGCCTATTGGCTGAAGCGCGACGAGGACGCGACCTTCCCCCACGACTTCCATCGCGCCGTGGCCGACGCGGGGCTTCTGGGCGTGGCCATGCCGGAATCGGTCGGCGGCGCGGGGCTCGGCATTTCCGAGGCCGCCGTCCTGATGCGCGCCGTCGCGGAATCGGGCGCGGGCATGGCCGGGGCGTCGTCCGTTCACATGAACATCTTCGGCCTGCAGCCGGTGGTGGTCTTCGGCACCGAGGAACAGAAGACGCGCTTCCTGCCGCCGCTGATCCGCGGCGAGGAAAAGGCGTGCTTCGCGGTTACCGAGCCGGATGCCGGCCTCAACACGACCGAGATCAAGACGCGCGCCGAGCGGAAAGATGGTGGCTATGTCATCACCGGCCAGAAGATTTGGATTTCAACCGCGCAGGTCGCCGACCGCGCCTTGATCCTGGCGCGCACGACGCCGCTCGATCAGGTTGCGAAGAAGACGCATGGGCTGAGCCTGTTCTACGCCAAGCTCGACCGGGCGAAGGTCGAGGCGCGCGTCATCCGCAAGATGGGGCGTCATGCGGTCGATTCGAACATGCTGTTCTTCGACGGGCTCGAGGTGCCGGTGGAAGACCGCGTGGGCGAGGAGGGAGCCGGCTTCAAGATGCTGCTGCATGGCCTCAATCCCGAACGCATTCTGATCGCGGCCGAGGCCGTGGGCCTCGGCATGGCCGCGCTCAAGCGCGCGACCGACTATGCGAAGCAACGCATCGTGTTCGGCCGTCCCATCGGCCAGAACCAGGGCATTCAGCATCCGCTCGCGCGGTGCTGGATGAATCTGGTGGCCGCGGATCTGATGACCATGAAGGCCGCCGCGCTTTATGACGCCGGCAAGGAGTGCGGCGCCGAGGCCAACGCGGCGAAATTCCTGGCTGCGGAGGCCGCCTTCACTTCCTGCGAGACGGCCATCCAGACCCATGGTGGCATGGGCTATTCGGCGGAGTTCCACGTCGAGCGGTATTTGCGCGAATCCTTCATTCCGCGCATCGCGCCCATCAGCCCGCAAATGATCATGAACCATATCGCCGAGAAGGTTCTCGGCCTTCCCAAATCTTACTGAGGAAAATAACGATGACATCGAACCGCAGGCGCACCGGCGGCGAAGTGCTGGTGGACCAATTGCTGATCCACGGCGTCGATATCGCCTACTGCGTGCCGGGCGAAAGCTATCTGGGCGTGCTGGATGCGCTGCATGTCGCGCGCGAGAAGATCCGCCTGTTCACCACCCGCAACGAAACCGGCGCCATCAGCATGGCCGAAGCTTACGGCAAGATGACCGGCCGGCCCGGCATCTGCCTGGTCACACGCGGTCCGGGCGCGTCCCATGCGATGATCGGTGTGCACACGGCTCTCCAGGATTCGACGCCGATGATTCTTTTCGTCGGCCTGGTCACGCGCGACGCCAAGGAGCGCGAGGCGCTGCAGGAAATCGACCTGAAGGCCATGTTTGGACATACGGCGAAATGGGTGGCCGAGATCGACGATCCGCGCCGCATTCCGGAGATGGTCAGCCGCGCCTTCCATAACGCGGTCTCGGGCCGCCCCGGCCCCGTGGTGCTGGGCTTGCCGGAAGATATGTGTGTCGAGGAATGCGAGACGGCGGACGTGGCGCCTTACAAGCTGGTGCGGCCTGCGCCGACGCCGGCGTCCATCAATGAGTTGGAGGAGCGGTTGCGCACGGCCAAGCGCCCCTTGTTGGTCGTGGGCGGCGGCGGCTGGACCACGCGCGCGGTCGACGGCATCCGCGCCTTCGCCGAGGGCAACCGGCTGCCGGTCGCGGTCTCGTTCCGCTGCAAGGATCTGTTCGACAACCGGCACCCAAGCTACATCGGCGATCTGAGCCTCGGCGTGGCGCCGACCTTGGGTGAGCGGGTGAAGAAGACCGACCTGCTGTTGGTCGTGGGCGCGCGGCTGGGCGAGTTGACCACCTCGGGCTATACGCTGATCAAGCCGCCTGTACCGGATCAGCGCTTGATCCACGTCTACGCCGATCCCGAGGAGTTGGGGCGCGTCTATCAAGGTGAGCAGCTCATCTGCTCGGGCATGGAGGAATTTGCCGCGGCCGCGGGCAAAGTGCGGATCGACAATCCCGCCTGGGCGCACTGGGCCAAGGACGCCCGCGCGGATTACGAGCGGACCCTGGCGGTCGACCCCGTACCCGGCTCGCTCGATCTTGGCGGCGCGGCGCGCTGGCTCAGCGAGACCATGCCGCGCGACACGATCATCGTGTCCGATGGCGGCAACTTCGCCACCTGGGTCAACCGCTATGTCGAGCTTTCGCGCTTTCGCTCGTTCCTGGGGCCGACCAACGGCGCCATGGGCTACGGCGTGCCGGCGGCGATTTCGGCCAAGATCGTGGCGCCCGAGCGGCCCGTGATCGCCTTCGCGGGCGACGGCGGTTTCATGATGACCAGCAACGAATTGGCGACCGCCGTGCAATACGGCGTCAACGTCGTCTACCTGGTCTTCAACAACGGGCTCTACGGCACCATCCGCATGTACCAGGAGACGCAATTCCCCGGCCGCTATCCGGCGACGGAGTTGCGCAACCCGGATTTCGTGAAATTCGCCGAGTCCTTCGGCGCATACGGCGAGAAGGTCGAGACGCTGGAGCAGTTCAAGGCGGCGCTGCCGCGTGCCTTGGCCTGCGGCAAACCGGCGGTCTTGGAGATGGTGGTCGATCCCGAGGCCATCACCACCCGCACGACCCTGACCAAGTTGCGCGACGCGGCATTGGCCGCCGGACGCGGCTAGCGCCCGATGCCCAGCTATGCGCCGGTCACGGCCCTTCTGCGCGGCATCGCCGTGTTGGAGGCGGTCGCGGCGCAGGGCGCGGCTTCGATCAAAGACCTGCACGCGGCGACCGGATATCCCAAGGCCACCCTGGTACGCCTCCTGGAGACATTGATCCACGCCGGTTATGTCCGCGCCTCGGGTGACGACCGTCCCACCTATGCGTTGACCGCGCGCGCCTTGGGCCTGGCCGGACGTTTCGACCAGGGCCGGCATCTGGTGGCCGCCGTCGGTCCGGTCTTGGCCGAATTCCAGGCCGCGATTCCCTGGCCTTCCGATCTCGCCGTGTTCGACCGCGATGCCATGGTGATCCTGGAAACGAGCCGCCGGCCGGGCGTGCTCAGCGTCAGCCGGCAGGTCGGCTCGCGCGTGCCCGCCATGCCCACGGCCTTGGGCCGCGCCTATCTCGCGTTCCTGCCCGAGGCCGAGCGGCGGGATTGCCTGGCCGTGTTGCGCCAAAGGACGGGCCAGCCCAAGGACGTGAAACGATTCGAAACACTGCTCGCGTCCGTGCGCGCGAAAGGCTACGCGGCCAGCGACCAGGAGAATCGCCCCGACATCCGCGCCCTGGCCGCTCCGGTGATGGAGGGCGCGCGGGTGGTGGCCAGCGTGAACGTCATCGTCGTGGCCGAGGTCATGGCCATGGCGGAGGTGGAACGGCGCTATGCCAGGCCGCTCCTGGCCGCGGCGCGGAAGATGTCGGCCCTGCTGACCGCGTCGGACCGGCGCTAGACCGCCGATCCTCTCGGGGCTGCTGGAGAAGCCACGGGCGGCGTTTCTTCGTCGCGCGGCAAGGCTTTCTCCTCGGGATTGGTGGAGAGGAGGGGCCAGCCCTTGGCGAGGACGAAGCGAAGCCACGTGCCCGCCATCTGGGACGTGAACACCGCCGTCAGCACCAGCGCGGTGAAGAACGCACCATTGATGATCCCCGCATCGTAGGCCACGCCGGCCAGGACGATGCCGGGTCCGCCGCGTGCGTTCGTCGTCAGCGCGATGTTGACCATGTCCAGTTTGCGGAACCCCGCCAGCCGCGCGGCCAGGCCGCTGGTCGCGAGGCTGAGCAGCGTCGACGCGACGAAGAAGATCGCCAGGACGGCGAAAGAGAACTCGTGTCCGAAGACGAGGCGATAGCCGATCAGGGCGAAATAGATCGGGATGAAGATGCCGAAAGACACTTTGGCGATGCTGTCGAGCGGCGCTGCGAAGCGGCTCCGTTCGCTTCCGTCCATGCCGCCGACGAGCGCATAGCCCGCCAACAGCGCGGCGAACTGGAGATTGACCTCCAGGAACGCAGCCGCCGCGCAGTAAGCGAACAGCACGATCATGATGTAACCGACCGGCGAGGCGGCAAGGAGGAGGTTCCAGCGGGCACGGCTCAAGCGTTTCAGCAGGCGCGGCAGCGCAACCAGGGAAAACAGGACGAACGCGAACGTCGCGGCCACGTGCTCCGTCACGGTGCCGACCACGTGCTCATTGGCCAGGGTGGCCGATTTTGCCAAGGCCGTGGCCACGGCCAGCACCGTCCACAACGCGATGTCCTCCAGCACGGCCGAACCAAGGATCAGGCTGACGAATCGCGTATGCATGATCCGCAGATCCCAGAAGATGCGCGAGATGACCGGTATCGAGGTCACCGCCACCGCGATGGCGAGAACCAAAAGCGTGGACATCTCCTGGCCGGCGGGGCCGGTCAGTGCCGCGAGCGGCAGAAGGCCGGAAAAGCCGAGCGTGAGGACAAGGGCGAAATTCGCCACGTCGGCGACGCCGATCAGCGTGTAGGTCTGCCGCCGATTCTCCTTCGCTAGGATGCGCCTCGCGGCCGTACCGGAGCAGAACATCAGAAGGATGAGGCCGAGCTGGTAGATGAATCCCAGCGCGGTATCCGCCTTCGGCGAGAATTGGAAAAGATGGGCGAAAGCCTCGGGAACGAACGGTTTGAGGAGGAACGGCCCGAGCAGGACGCCCGCCAGGATTTCGCCGGCGAGCCGAGGCTGTCCCAATCGTTCGGAAAGATGCCCGAAACCATGGGCCGCGATCAGAAGTACGGCCAAGGTAAGGGTCAAAAGGCCGAATTCGGCTCCCGACATCGGTGTCTCCCCTCATGTTCATAAGATGAACAAAGCGAAGGTAATGTAGTTCACGCCATGAACGCAATGCATTAAGCCGGCGAAATTCGAAAAAAGTGCTAAGTGCGATTACTCCCCGTCGAACGCGCGCAGGCATTCCGCGATGCCGCGCGCATGGTCGACGGGGAGCGGCATCTGCGCCAGCGCATGGCGCCAGATGTATGGCCAGGGGCCGCCCGGGGCGCCGTGGCGTTGCGCCCACAATCGCGCGCGGCCGGCGGCTTTCTTCAGCGCCATACGGCGATAGCGCAGCGGCAGATCGGGATGGCGGCGGACGAAGTTGAGCGTGGCCTTCGTGATATTGGCCAGCTCGCGCTTGGCGCTGGCGGACAGGCGATTCGAATCGCCGCGCGCCACGTGGGCCACGATGTTGGGGATCTCGACGAAATCGCCGCGCAGCGCCAGCGGCAGCGACAGGCTGTATTCCTGACACGTGACGTCCGGGTCGCAGCCGCCCGCGGCGAAATAATCCGCGCGCCGCAGCAGCATCGCCGACGGGTTATAACGCGAGGTGTGCAGCGTCGCGGCCAGGGAGTCGGCAATCATGCGGCTGCCGCGCCATTCCGGATCGTCCGCCGCCGTCTCGGGAATCGCGCGGTAGTCGTAAGGCCGGGCCTGGCCCACGGCCATCACGGACCTGCCTTCCGTCAGCGCGCGCAGCAGCAGGCGTGTGGCCGACGGCGCGAGCAGATCGTCGGAATCGACCAGTTTCAGATATTCCAGTTGGGCTTCCTCGGCCGCCCGGTTCATCGCCGCGCTGGCGCCCGCGTTGGCCTGGGCCACGATGCGCACGTCCGGCCAGCCTCGGCTTACGCGCCGCGCCACATCCAGCGATCCGTCGGTCGAGCCGTCGTCCACGATCACGATTTCGCGCGCGAAATCGCCCGCTTGACCGCGCACCGCCTCCAGAACGGCGGGCAGATAGGCGGCCTTGTTGTAGACGGTCAGGAGAAACGACACCCCGGTCATAGGCCGGGATTATGCGTGAGCGCTTCTGTGAAGGCGACGGACTTGCGCCCCGCCGCCGGCCCAGCCATCGTTTCGATCCACGGCTGTAAGAAGGGGAGAGCCATGATCGTCGAACAGCGCACCTACAAGATCCGCAACGGCAAGATGGGTCAGTATCTGTCCATGGTGCGGGACGAGGGCATCGCCATTCAGCAGCCGATCCTGGGCAATTTGATCGGCTATTTCCAAACCGAGATCGGCCCCTTGAGCCATATCGTCCATCTGTGGGGCTACAAGGATCTGAACGACCGCGCCGAGCGGCGCGCGAAGCTGGCGGCCGACCCGCGTTGGAAAGTTTTCATCCCCAAGCTGGCCGAACTGATCGAGAGCGCCGAGAGCCGCATCCTGATTCCGACCGACTTCTCGCCGCTGCGCTGAAGCAGGAGGGCGCCATGGACCCGATGACCGTTTTCAACCTTCATCCGGACATGGCCCCGCTGGTGGCGGCCAAGCAAGCGGTGCCGACGGAGGCCGCCTCCACCGCCCAGCGGAACAGTTGGGACAGCTACGACGCCGCGTTGCGCCGGCCCTATCCGGCCGACATGGAGGTCCGCGACGCGAAGTTGGCGCGCGAAGGCTGGGATATCCCGGTGCGCATCTACCGCCCCGGCTCCGCGCCCAAACCGTCGCCCATTGCGGTCTATATCCACGGCGGCGCCTTCATCAAAGGCAGCCTCGATAGCGGCGACCCGATCGCCTGGGGCGTGGCGCAACAGACCGGCTGTATGGTGGTCAGCATCGACTACCGCCTGGCGCCGGAGCATCCGTTCCCGGCCGGCGTCGAGGATTGCTACGCGGCCATCTCGTATCTGGCCCAGCATGGTGGCGCGCTGGGCGGCGATCCCACGCGCATCGGCCTGTGGGGCGACAGCGCGGGCGGTAACATGGTGGCGTCCTGCTGCCTGATGGCGCGTGACCGTAAGGGCCCAAAGATTTCGGCCCAGGTGCTGATCTATCCGTGCCTGACCGACGAGCTGACCTTGCCGGCCTACGAAACCTATCGCCATTCACCGGTCACCACGGCGGGGATGGACAAGGCCTGGGACCTTTATCTCGGCAAACGCCGGCCGATCGACGATCCCTATGCCGTACCGCTGAAGGCCAAGAACCTGTCCCACCTGCCGCCCGCCCATATCCACGTGGCGGAGGTCGATTGCCTGGCCGACGACGGGCGGGTCTATGCCCAGCGCTTGAAGAAAGCCGGAACACCGGTCGTCTTCCGCGTGGCGGAGCGCATGATCCACGGCTTCACGCGCGCGCGTTTCTCCGGCCCCGCGGCGGCGGCCGAATTCCAGGCGCCGTGCGATTTCCTGAAGACGTATCTGTTCGCTTAGGCCTGGGGCCGCTCGGTCTGGAGCTTGTCGAAGGCCGACCAGACGCCGTCGGCGCCGTCCCAGCTGCCGCGCGACGCGCCCTTGGAGTATTCCGTGGCGCGCTGCTCGAAGAAATTGGCGTGCTCGACGCCGTTCAGGATTTCCACGAGCCAGGGCAGGGGGTGGGCCTTGAGCGGCTTGTAGCCGCTTTCGGTTTCTTCGAAGTTGCCGAACAGCGGCGTGAGCTTGAGCTGCGTCAGGCGCCAGTCGGCGACATAGCGCACATAGGCGTGGATATGCTCGGGCGTCATGCCCTGGATGCCGCCGATGCCGAAGGCCAAGTCGATGAAACGCTCTTCCAGGCCGACCATCGTCTTGGCCACGTCCAGGATGTCGTCGCGCACGGATTTGGTCAGCGCGCCGGTCTCTTTGTTCCAGGTATGGAACAGGCGGATGATGCCCTCGCAGTGCAGGCTCTCGTCGCGCACCGACCAGCTCACGATCTGGCCCATGCCGTTCATCTTGTTGTGGCGCGGGAAGTTGAGAAGCATCGCGAAGCTGGCGAACAGCGCCATGCCTTCGGTGAAGGCGCCGAACATGGCGAGGGTGCGCGAGACGTCGGCCACCGTGCCCACGCCGAACGTGTGCATGTAATCGGCCTTGGCGCGCATCTCGGCATAGTCGCGGAAGGCGGCGAACTCGGCCTTGGGCATGCCCAGCGTCTTCAGCAGAAGCGCGTAGGCATCGATATGGACCGTCTCCATGTTGGAGAAGGCCGCCATCATCATTTGGATTTCCAGCGGCTGGAAGATCGGGATGTAGCGCTTCAGGTAGTTGTCGCCGACCTCGACGTCGGACTGGGTGAAGAAGCGGAAGATCTGGGTCAGGAGCGCGCGCTCCTGATCCGTCACGCGGTCCGACGCCCAATCCTTGATGTCGCCGCCGAGCGGGACTTCCTCGCCCATCCAGTGGATTTGCTGCTGGCGCTTCCAGAACTCGTAAGCCCAGGGATAGCGCTCGACGTCGTAGGTGCCCGTGGCATCCAGAAGCCCGATGCGGCCCTGGCCGATCAGCGTGCGCGGATCGACCGCGCCCAACTCCCTCACTGACACGCCAGGCACTCCTCATAGTCGGTGCGCTCGGGCGCGGACAGGATCTCGGTTTTCTTTTCTGTGTCGCCGTTGGCCAGCTTGCCGGCGAAGCCCGCGCGCTGGATCGACTTGGAGCGGCAGTAATAGAGGCTCTTGATGCCGCGCTGCCATGCCGACCAATGCAGCATGTGCAGGTCCCACTTATCGATGTCGGCCGGCAGGTAGAGGTTCAGCGACTGGCTCTGGCAGATATAGGGCGCGCGGTCGGCGGCCAGCTCGATGATCCAGCGCTGGTCGATCTCGAAGGCCGTGCGGAAGGTGAGCTTCTCGTCCTCGGTCAGGCATTCGAGATGCTGGACCGAGCCTTCGTGCTCGACGATCGACTGCCACACCTCGTTCGTGTCGGCGTCCTTCTCGCGCAACAGGCGCGTCAGATACGGGTTGCGCACCGAGAAGGCGCCGGACAGCGTCTTGTGGGTGTAGATGTTGGCCGGGATCGGCTCGATGCAGGCGCTGGCGCCGCCGCAGATGATGCTGATCGACGCCGTGGGCGCTATGGCCAGCTTGTGGCTGAAGCGAGCGGTCATGCCGCGCTCCTGCGCGTCCGGGCAGGCGCCGCGTTCCTGGGCCAGGGCGACCGAGGCCGCGTCGGCTTCGCGGCGCAGCTTCTTGAAGATGCGGAAGTTCCACGACTTCGCCAGGGCGCTCTCGAACGGGATGCCCTGGGATTGCAGCAGCGAGTGGAAGCCCATCACGCCCAAGCCCACGGAGCGCTCGCGCAGCGCCGAATAGCGCGCGCGCTCCATGCCGTCCGGCGCCTGCTCGATGAACTTTGTCAGCACGTTGTCGAGGAAGCGCATGACGTCCTCGATCAGGCCCGGCGCGTCGCACCACTGGTCCCAGGTCTCGACGTTCATGGACGCCAGGCAGCAGACGGCGGTGCGCTCCTTGTCGTTATGATCCTTGCCCGTGGGCAAGGTGATCTCGCTGCACAGGTTCGAGGTCGAGACCTTGAGGCCCAGCTCGCGCTGGTGCTTGGGCAGCGCGCGGTTCACCGCGTCGATGTAGAGAAGATACGGCTCGCCGGTCTGCAGGCGCGTTTCCAGGATGCGTTGCCACAGGCGGCGGGCGTCGACCTCGCGCACCGTCTCGCCGGACTTGGGGCTCTTGAGCGCGAACGACGCGCCGTCGCGCACGGCCTCCATGAAGGCGTCGGTCACGTTGATGCCGTGGTGGAGGTTCAGGCCCTTGCGGTTGAAGTCGCCCGAGGCCTTGCGGATCTCGAGGAACTCCTCGATCTCC
>CADEGL010000076.1 GCA_902826885.1 uncultured Alphaproteobacteria bacterium
TTGTCGCCCGGGATGCCATGGCAGACCACATGGTTGACCGAGGTGCAGATCGATTTCGGGAAGCCGCGATAGCCGAGCGGCGCCGGCACGGCCTTCCGCTCGACGATGTAGTCGTGGCACAGGCGGTCCAGCTCGCCCGTGGTGACGCCAGGCACGACATGGGGCGTGATGAAATCCAGTGTCTCCGCTGCGAGGCGTCCGGCGCGGCGCATGGCGGCGAATTCCTCCGGCCCGTGCAGCTTGATGCGGCTGCCGAGGGGATGCCACGTCTCTTCCACGTCGTTGGTTGGGGAGGCGGACCGGGTCCGCTCGCCTTCCCTCATATCTTGGCCTCGTCGATCGGTAGGGGGCCGGCCAATTCAATGGCCTCGGGCCCGATTTTGCAACTGTAGCATAGCGCTTCCACGCCGCCTGCGCGCGCGACCGCGAAAGCCGCGGCGTAGGCGGGGTCGAGGTCGGCGGCCAAGCGAAAGCGGTCGCAATCCTCGCGTTGGACGACATAGAGCATCACCGCCCGTCGTCCGGCGGCGGCCATGTCTTTCAGTTCGACCAGATGTTTGGCGCCACGCGCGGTGACGCAGTCGGGGAACTCGGCCACCGTGCCGTCGCCGCGCCGAAGATGGACGTTCTTGACCTCCACCAGACAAGGTGGCCGCCCGCCGCCCTCGAGCAAGAGGTCGATGCGCGAATTCTTGCCGTAAGGCACTTCGCGGCGAATCGTTTCGTAACCAGCCAGTTCGGGGATGCGTTGTGCCCGGATAGCCTCCTCGGCCAGCGGGTTGGGCCAACCGGTGTTGACCCCGACCAGACCGCCCGCGCGCACCAGCTCCAGCGTATAGGGAAGTTTGCGGCTCGCCGAACGGGCGGGAGAGAGCCAGACCTCGGCGCCCGGCGCGCTTAAGCCCATCATCGAGCCTGGGTTCGGGCAATGGGCGGTCAGCGCCGTGCCATCCTCCAGGCGCACATCGGCCAGAAAGCGCTTGTAGCGGCGCAGGAGCGTGGCGCGGACGAGAGGGGCCGGGAACCGCATGGGCTGGTCAGGAAAATGATATGGGCGCGGGCAAAGAAAAAGGGCGCCACCCGAGGGTGGCGCCCTTAATCGATACCGTATTCGGTGGATTACTTACCGAACACAACCACAGCGCGACGGTTCTTCTCTTCGCGCTTCTGGGGACCGGTCGGAACCGCCAGGTCGTCCTCGCCCACCCAGTAGGTGGCGACGAGACCGGTGGCACCGGCGGCCTTCAAGGCCTTCGCGACCGAGTCGGCACGACGCTGCGACAGGCGCAGGTTGTAGGCCGGGGTACCGGTCGTGTCGGTGTGGCCGGTCACGTTGATGACCGACGGCTTCGCATCCTTGGAGGCAGCGACCACCTGGTTGATGACCGACTGCTGATCCTTACGGACGTTGAACTTGTCCCAGTCGAACAGGACCGTCCACGGGCCAGGCAGCTTGGCGGCCGGAGCCGGAGCCGGAGCAGGTGCCGGAGCAGCCGTGGGCTTCGCAGCCTCGACCGCGGCAATGGCAGCCTCGAACGCGGCCTTGCACTCAGCCAGCTTCAGAGTGTGGTAACCACCCTTGATCCAGCCTTCCACTTCGTGCTGCAGCCAGCAGTCATAGGCAACCTGAGCCTCTGCTGCCTTCTGCGGTGCCCACGTCGTGCCGCCGGCATTGAACACCGTCATCATGCGGCTATACGCGCTCTTGAGCAGCGGAGCCTGATCGGCGCGCATGCGAGAGGAGTATTCCGGATTGTTCGGGTCGTCCGCAGCGGGGGTCTGACCCTTCGCGGCCATCATCGCCTTGTCGATCTGGAGCTCGGCAATGCGGATGTTCATGAGCTGGCCAAGCTCATAGTTCACGGAGGCAATATAGCCATTGTACAGAGCCGTCTGGAACGCGTTCCCCGACGGCTTCATCGCCTTGGCGTCCGCCAGGCGCTCTGAGGTCAGCGGACCGCAGGCACCGAGGGCGGTCAACAGAACCGCAGCGGCCAGCAACTTGAGCGTTCTCATGTGCATTCCCCTTTATCGCGATCTAGGCACAGTACGGACAAAACACGGGTCGCCGAGCACATTCCCCCGCTTGCGTCCGACGGCCATAACACTCCGAATAAACTAGAGGTAGTAAGGCTTTAACGCAATAGGCCCAGGTTTTTCTGCTCTGGCGTGTTAGAAATGCCACAGTCGCCTGTTGCACCCCTGTCACCGCCAACGCGTATTATCCTTCTAAGTTCCTTGTTTTGAACACAATCTAGACATGACGATATTCCTAATGAGAAATTCTACCCATTACTCCGGGAGCCCTTATTTTACCCCCGAATAGGGGCATCTGCGCGTCCTGTAATGGAAAATATCGACCCTGCTTCGTTTCGCAGGCGGTTTTTCAGCCCTTTTCTTTCTTCAAAATGAAGGTGAAGTCGCCGGAACCCTCGTCACCCGCGTTTCCGATGGTGCCGTATTCGGGTTTTTGGCTGGAATTGTTGGCGACCGCGCGGGCCAACGCGTTGAACAGCTCGAAAGATGTGATGTAGGGCGCGTTGTTGTCGTTCAGTGCCTTAAGGAGATAATAGGCAAAGATCGAATGGGCGCCGCTGCCGGAATCGGCCACGGGTTCATTTCCGCCCGAGGTGATCACCTTGCGCGAGAAATGCCCGTCCACTTGCGCGAAGAACCGGTCCGAATTCGGTGTTTGCTGCGGCGCGCTGCGGGTGAGCGAGCCGGAGAAGCAGGAATCGGCGACCACCAGAACGTGCTTCGCGCTCATTCCTCGCAGGTTGCGGCGTAGATCGGCGTTAGAGATCCAGGTGTAGTCGGCGTTGGGCAAGGCATCGACCGGTTGCCAAAACCCCTCGTTGGCCGCCTCGTCGATCTGTCCGTGGCCGGCATAATAGATGAGCAGCCGGTCGTCGGGCGTGAGCTTGGTGCGCAGCTGTGTCAGTTCACCGAGGATCGTATTTCGGTCGGCGTTGAGGAGCACCTTCACCGCGCCATCATCGAAGGCGTAGCGCGTCTTCAGCACCTCGGCGACGGCTTCCGCGTCCGCCACGGCCGTCTTCAGCGCCGGTAGCGCCTTATAGTCGTTGTTGCCGATCACAAGCGCGTGGTTGCGGCCCTTTGTGTTGGGCCCGTCGCTGGCCACGACGCGCACGACCATATCCTTGCCCACGCACGCGCCCGCGGCGTCGCACGCCTCCAGCATATAGACCTGCGTGCCCGGTTGTTGGGTCGGCACGTCGATGCGGAAGGCATAGCTGTTCCGGGCCACGGGTTCGGAGCCGGCGCGCGGCTCGAACAGGGTCGTCGGCCGGCCGTTGATCCTCAGACGCGGCACGCTGGTGTCGTTGCCGACCATGCCCTCGATGCGCAGGGGCTTGCCCACCATGGCGATCTGCTCACCGCTGGCGACTTTGATGACGGGAATCGTGTTGGAAACCGGTTTGATGCCTGCAACGTCCGCCCGGCTCAGCGCCTCGACGGCAGCTGCCGCCTTGGCGCGCGTTTCCACGGCGTCCCTCCATGCGGCACATTCGGGTGGTGCCTTGGCGCCCGGCGCGCCGGCGGGCGTGATGCCGTTGCAGAGAGCCGCAACCGAAACCTCGGGCCCCATCGTGTAGCCGGGCGTGGGAACGGTCGCGACGGCCTTCTTCAGGTCCTCGTCGGCGGCCTTCAGCGCCAAGCACTGGGAACTGCTTTCCTGACTCGTACCGGCGCAAATGCCGGCGAAAGACTGCGCGCGTGCAGCCGCCGTGCCGAGCGGAATGCCCGCGAGCGCCAAACAGGCGGCCAAGATCAAACGCCGGTAATGGAACATGCAACCGCTCTCCAACCCAGGCGGCTTGCGCAGATTAGCCATCCTTCGCTAACCGCGCCATGCTCGGCTATGATTGCCGTCACACCGCGCCAAGGCCCTCCCGAATGACCGACCAAAAGCCCGCGACCGCCGCCGTCCTGATCATCGGCAACGAGATCCTTTCCGGCCGTACCCAGGACGTGAACCTTAACTACATCGCCAAGGGATTGGCTGGCATCGGTGTGCGCCTGCGCGAGGCGCGCGTGGTCGCGGATGTGGAGAAAGAGGTCGTGGATGCGGTGAATGCTTGCCGCGCGGCCTATGACTATGTCTTCACCACGGGCGGCATCGGCCCCACCCACGACGACATCACCTCGCCCTGTGTGGCCAAGGCCTTCGGTGTCGCGCTCCACCGCCATCCCGAGGCCGTCGCGGCGATGGAAAAGGCCTACCAGCCGGGTCAGTTGAACGCCGCGCGCCTGCGCATGGCCGAAGTGCCGGTGGGTGCCGAATTGATCAAGACCTCGGTCACGGCCGCGCCCGGCTTTCGCATGGGCAATGTCTTCGTCATGGCGGGCGTGCCGTCGATCATGCGCGCCATGTTCGATGCGGTGAAGCACAGCTTGCGCGCAGGCCCGCCGGTGCTGTCGCGCTCGATCGCGACGCATCTGCCGGAGGGCACCATCGCGGCCGACTTCGCCGCGCTGCAGGAGGCCTATTCCGCGGTCGACATGGGCAGCTACCCCTTCTTCCGCCAAGGCAAGTTCGGCACCAGCTTGGTCTTGCGCGCGACCGACGAGCCGCTGCTGGCTAAGGCGGTAGAAGACCTGCGGGCCATGATCTCGCGTCTCGGCGGCGATGCCGTCGAGGAACCCGTCCCCTGACGTCGCCATGGCCGGCTCCACGCGCGCCGCGCCGTTCCTCCTCGTTCTCGGCGTCGCGCTTTTTGTTACGCTGATTTTTCGCGTCTTTCCGTTCTGGAACGCGGAAGAAGCCGTGGCGGATGCGCGTCTTGCGCTGCTCGGTCCAGTGGCGGCCGAGCAGAACGCGCTGGTCGCGCTGGTCACCATCACCGAGGACACGCTCGCGCTCTTGCCGTATCGGTCGCCGGTCGACCGCGCGCTTTTGGCCGACGTCACCCTGGCGCTGAAGGCAGCCGGCGCGCGCGCCGTCGGCTTCGATATTCTGTTCGACCGCCCGACCGAGCCGGAAAAGGACGAGGCGTTCCTGACCGCCATGCATGGCGAAGGCGCGCCCGTCGTTTTGGCATGGGCCGATTCCTCTCTCGGTCTCGATGAGGTCCAAGGTGCGACGCTCGATGCTTTTATCGCCGCGTCGGGCGCGCGACCCGCGGTGCCCGTGCTGGCCGTCGATGCCGATGGCACGGTGCGCCGCCTGCCGCCGCGCGAGAGGGAGGGGAAGCTGTCCCTTCCCATGGCCTTGGCGAATGCGTCCGGAGAGCCGGCACCGCATATCGAGGGCCGCATCTCCTATCTGCGACCGCCGGCGGACGGCACCGACACATTCTTGTCGATGCCCGCCCATGCGATCATTCCGCTTTCGCTGGCGCAGCCGGAGATGATGAAAACGCTGTTCGGCGGGAAGATCGTGTTGATCGGCGCAGACTTACCCCTCGAGGACCGGCATCGCACGCCCTTCGCCGTGCTGGGCGAGGATTCCTTCGGACGCATGGCGGGCGTCGCGATTCACGCCCAGATGCTGGCGCAACTGCTCGACGCGCGGCGCATCCGCGAAGGCTGGTGGATGGGCGTGGCGCTCAACCTTGTCTTCGCGGCCTGGGGTGTGGCCTGGGCATTGGGCGAGCGCAAAGTATGGGCAAAGGCGCTGGCCATGGCGGGTGGCTTGGCCGTTCTGTGGACCGGCGGCTTTCTCGCGTTCGCGTGGACTTCGTGGCTTTTGCCGCTGGCGGCGCCCACGACGGCTTGCGTGCTGTCGTTCGGCAGCGCGAGCGTCTTGTCGGCATGGCGGGAGCGCAGCGCCAAGCGCTACATCCGCGACGCCTTCGCGCGCTTCGTCTCGCCCGATGTGGTCGAACGGCTGCAGGCGGACCCTTCCAAGCTGGAGTTGGGCGGTGAGCGGCGGGCGCTATCTTTCATTTTTACCGACGTCGCGGGCTTCACCACGCTGGCGGAGGGTTTGCCGCCCCACGAGCTCGTGATGCTGGTGAACCGCTATCTCGACGGCATGAGCCAGGTCGTCCTCGATCATGGCGGCACGATCGACAAATACATCGGTGACGCCGTCGTCGCCTTCTTCGGGGCACCGCTCGATCAACCCGACCATGCGGCGCGCGCCGTTGCCTGCGCGCTGGCCCTCGACCGCTTCGCCGAAGACTTCCGCGCCGCCTATCCGCGCTTCGGCACGACGCGCATCGGCGTGCACGCGGGCGAGGCCGTGGTGGGGAATTTCGGCGGCGCGGCGCGGATCGACTACACGGCCATGGGCGATACGGTGAACACGGCCGCGCGGCTCGAGGGCGCCAACAAGTTCTTCGGCACCCGCGTGTTGGTCAGTGGCGCGGCCGCCGCGGACGCCCCCCAGGCCGCGCTGCGCCCGGTGGGTGAGGTCGTCTTTAAGGGCAAGAACGAGCCCGTGCCCATCTTCGCCCCTGTGACCGGTGTCACTGCGGCGGCGGCTAAAACGGCGCGTTATGCTGCTGCGTACGAAAGTCTCAAGGCCGGCGAGGAAGGGGCGCCTGCCGCGTTCCAATCCCTCGCCGCGGAAGACCCGGAAGACGGGCTGGTCGCGTTTCATCTGCGCCGGTTGGCGCGCGGGGAACGCGGCGTCACGATCAAGCTGGAGGAAAAGTGATGCGTGGCTCGATTCGCGTAATCGCCTGCGCCGTGTTCCTGGCCGGCACCGCTTCACCCACCTTCGCCGCCGACATCATGGTGGTGGCGTCCAATGCGCCGTCGGTGCCGACGGGCCAGACGGTCGATTCCGCCGCCGCCCTCGATCTCGCCGCCGGGCAGCGGGTCACCTTCATCGCGGGTGGCGGCAAGTCGCTGACCCGCAACGGGCCCTATAAGGGCGCGGCATGGGAAGGGGCACCGCCCGCCGACAAGGCGTTCCTGCAGTCGCTCGGTAAGCTGGCTTCGGGCCAGGGCAAGACGGGCACGACGCTGGGCGCCGTGCGCGGCGGCGAAAAGCCCAACCCCGACGATCCCTGGGCGTTGGATGTGAACCGTGCAGGCGATCATTGCGTGGCGGCCGGCGCGCCTGTCGTGTTGTGGCGCGCGTCGCCCGATCGCGCGGGCACGTTGTCCTTGGCGGGTATGAAGGAAGAGGGCAAGGCCAGCATCGAATGGCCGGCGGGCGCGGCGACCGTGCCATGGCCCCAGGACGTGAAAATCGAAGACGGCGCCGTCTATCTCGCCCGCATGGACGCCTCGCCCACGGCCAAGCGGCTGATCCTGCGCATGGTGCCTGCCAAACTGGAATCCGACGCACACCGCGCGGTGTGGATGGGTGATGCGGGTTGCACCGGCCAGGCGCGCGCGCTTCTGGCCGCGGCGGCGAACTAGCCTGGCGGCGGCTTCGGCCGCTTGCCGCGCACGATTCGCTCGGCGATCAGCGCCACGGTCCAACCCGCCAGCGGCACCAGAAAGATGTAGTTATAGAGCGGGTGCGCCGGGTCGAATTTCGATTCTTCCCAGACGTAAATCATCCACAGGGCGGTCGCGACCCATCCCGCCCGCACCCATGTCGTCCGCTCGCGCCAGTTGATGGCCATGCCGGTCTCCGCCCCGTTCGATCCGCCGACTATAGACCAAGCCATGTGCTAAAGTGCGCGCCGTTGCGGGCGTGGCGGAACCGGTAGACGCGCGGGACTTAAAATCCTGTTCGCCCAGCGAGTGTGGGTTCGAGTCCCACCGCCCGCACCAGCCATCCGTTTGCCCCACCCAGGAGGGATGCGTGCCGATGAGCGAGCAATCCGGAACGCATCGCACGGAATCGGACTTGCTCGGCACGGTCCAGCTTCCTTCGGACTGTCTATACGGAATCAATACCGTGCGTGGGCGCGAGAACTTCTCGATTTCGGGCCGGACGATGGCCGAGGAGCCAGCCTTCGTCCGAGCGCTTGCGCGCGTGAAGATCGCGGCGGCCATGGCGAACCGGGATTTGGGCGTCCTGCCGGCGGAGGCGGCTGATGCCATCATCGCGGCTGGCAACGAGATCATCGCGGGACGACATCGCGAATATTTTGTGGTCGACATGCTTGAGGGTTCGGGCGGCACGTCGATCAATATGAACACCAACGAAGTCATCGCCAATCGCGCGTTGCAACTTCTCGGCCGATCGTCCGGCGACTATCGGCATATCCATCCGAACGACCACGTTAATCTCGGGCAATCCACGAACGACGTGGTGCCCACCGCCTTGAAACTGGCCTGCTACGAAGAGGCCCAGGGGCTGGAAACGGGGCTCGGCGAACTTGCCGCTTCGCTCGCGGCGAAATCGGCGGAATGGGCGGACGTTCTCCGGCTAGGACGCACATGCTTGCAAGCGGCGCAGCCCATGACGTTGGGCCAGGCCTTCGGCGGTTATGCCGCGGCGGTCGCGCGCGGACGCGACAAGATCGCCGTGACGGCGGGGGATCTTTTGACGGTGCCCTTGGGTGGCACGGCGATCGGCACCGGTCTCGGCGCGGCCGAAGGCTATCGTGCGGTGGTGCTGCGTCATCTGTCCGCGCTGACCGGTCGGGCGGTGACGGGGTCGGGCGATCTGTTCGACGGTATGCAGAACGCCGATGCGTTCGCGCGATTTTCCGGCGAGCTGCGTGTCACTGCGGATATCGTCGGCAAGATTGCCGCGGATCTCGTCATTTTGAGTTCCGGACCGACGGGAGCGCTGGGCGAGGTATCGCTGCCTCCCGTCCAGGCCGGTTCGTCGATCATGCCCGGCAAGGTCAACCCGGTTATGCCCATGATGATGCAGCAGGTGGCCTTCGCGGTCAGCGGCAACGACCTGGCGGTTTCGATGGCCGCGCTTCACGGCCAGCTCGAGATCAATCACTTCGAGCCGGTCATGGCCTCGCGCATTTTAGAATCCCTGCGCCTGCTCACGAACGGCGTGCGTCTGTTCGCCCGGCGCTGCATCGACGGCGCGCGCGCGAATCGGGAAGAGTCCTTGCGGAACTTGATGGAGTCGAGCGCCCTGGCTACCGCGTTCGTTCCGAAATTGGGTTATGAAATGACGTCGCGGTTGGTCAAACAAAGCCTGGCCGAGAAGCGCTCTTTCATCGAACTGGCCATCGATCAGGGTCTATTGGCTCAATCCGACGTCATGGCGATTCTTCACCGCAGCGCGGGGCAAGCGAAATAGGAGAGGACGTGCAATGCGCTTCGAGCGCTTTGATTTTCCCAACGGACGCGGTGAGACGTTGGCGGGCGTGCTGGACCTGCCCGAGGGAGCGCCGCGCGCCTTTGCGCTCTATGCCCACTGCTTCACATGCGGCAAGGATGTGCTCGCTGCGGTGCGGATCGCCCGCGCGCTTTCGGCGCACGGCATCGCCGTGCTGCGCTTCGACTTCACGGGCCTCGGTGGCAGCGGCGGCGACTTCGCCGACAGCAACTTCTCGTCGAACGTCCAGGATCTGGTCGCGGCCTCGGCGGCGCTTGCCGAGAGGCACACCGCGCCCGGCCTTCTGATCGGTCACAGCCTGGGCGGGGCCGCCGCCATCGCGGCGGCGCACATGCTGCCCAACATCCGCGCCGTCGCCACCATCGCGGCACCATGCGACCCCAGCCATGTCCGCAAGCTGCTCGGTGACGGTATCGCCGCCATCGAACGCGATGGCGAGGCCGAAATTCTACTGGAAGGCCGGCCTTTCCGGTTCCGCCGCCATTTCCTGGAAGACATCGCGCGCCAGCCCATGGAGGATCATGTCTCTCACCTGGGCAAGGCGCTCCTCGTCATGCACGCGCCACTCGACGAGACGGTTGGGATCGAGAACGCCACCGCCATTTTCTCGCGTGCCAAGCATCCGAAAAGCTTCGTCTCCCTCGACCATGCGAACCACCTGCTGACCGACCGGCGTGATGCCGCCTATGCGGCCGAGGTGATCGCCGCGTGGGCGGACCGCTATCTCGACACGCGCCACATGGCCCCGGCATTGCAGCTACAGGCGGCGGATGCGGTGCCCGATGGCGTCGTGCGCGTGCGCGAGACGGGCGCGGGCCGCTTCCAGCAGGAGGTGCGCGTTGGCAAGCATCGGCTTCTGGCGGATGAGCCGGTTTCCAACGGCGGTCTCGACACGGGCCCCGATCCGTACGGCTATCTTCTTTCGGCGCTCGGCGCCTGCACGTCGATGACGATCCGCATGTATGCCGAGCGGAAGAAGATTCCGCTCGCGCGTGCGACGGTGGAACTGCGCCACTCGCGCATCTACGCCACCGACTGCGCCGATTGCGAGACCGAGGAAGGAATGGTCGATCACATCGAACGCGTGATTCATCTCGAAGGCGATCTGACCGAGAAGCAGCGGGCGAAGCTTCTGGAGATCGCGGACAAATGCCCGGTCCACCGAACGCTGACCTCGGAAATTCACATCAAGACCGTGCTGGTCTAGCGGCCGTCAGCGTGCCAGCAAGTCCTGATATTCCGAGTGACCGCGGATGAAGGCGGCGACGAAGCCGCAGGCCGGCACGACCTTGCGGCCGCTGGCGCGGATCATGTCGAGCATCTCGCGGACGAACTGGCTGCCTACACCGCGTCCCTGCAACGTGGCGGGCACCTCCGTGTGGGTTACGACCACGACCGAATCGTCCGCGCGGTAATTGGCGAAGGCCATGCCGCCTTCCACGTCCATCTCGAAGCGGCGGCGCTCCGTGTTGTCGCGCACGGCCATCGTCACATCCCGCCGGCACGCTCATGCCGCTTCTTGAGGCGGAGGGCGAACCCGACCATCGTCACGCCGAACAGCAGCGCGAAGATACCGATCCACCAGGAGAAGGCGACCGCGGCCGCGCCTGGCCAGACGAACAGCACGACGCCGAAGACGATGGCCAGGAGACCCAGGAGTCCTAGCAGGAACTCGCCCTGGGCGTTGCCGCGCAGCCGCATGGCCGCCACCACGAGGAATCCGCCTGACAGCAGAGCCCATGCGCCGACGATATAAACGATGGCGACGATGGTCTGGCTGGGCCAAACAGCCGCCAGGATGGCGACCAGGATGTTGAGCGCGCCCTCGAAGAAGAGTGGCATGGACCGCCCGTGCCGCTCGGCCGCGCGGATGCCCGCGACCACGGCCAGGATGCCGCCCAGCAACATATAAGCCGCGAACAGAAGCATCAGTGTCGTCAGCGTGACGCCGGGCATGAACAGCGCGATCAGGCCGAACAGGATGGCCAAGCCGCCGCGCAACGCAAGCGCCCACCAGTTGCTGGCCAGGCGCGATCCAAGATCGGGTGTCATGTCGTTCCTTATGGTGGAAGCGTGGCGCGGTCCGGCGGGATGCCGAACCGCGCCGCGTTCTAGTGCGCCATGAAGACGGGCATTTCCGCCGCGGCCAGAATCTGGCTGGTCGCGCCGCCGAAGATCATCTGGCGCAGGCGGCTGTGGGTATAGGCGCCTTTCACCATCATATCCGCGCCGGCCGCCGCCGCTTCGGCCAGCATGGCCTCGCCCGGTGGTCGGCTGCCGTCCTTGACGTCGATGGCCTCGACCGGGATACCGTTGCGGGCCAGGTTTCGGGCCATGTCGGCGCCGCTCGGGCCGGGCACGAACGCGCCCTCGATGGTCACCACCGTTACCTTGCGCGCGCGCAAGAGGAACGGCATGGCGAAGGCGATGGTGCGCGCCGTTTCGGTCGAGCCGTTCCAGGCGATGCAGATATTGTTGCCGAGCGCCGCCGGTGCATGGGGCGGTGCGATCAAAAGTGGGCGTCCGCTTTCGAACAGAGCCGCTTCCAGCGTGCTCATGGCCGGCGTGGTCTGACCGCGCACGGGCCGTCCAACGACGATCAGGTCATACGAGCGTCCGCGGCTGCCCACCGCGTCGTCGCCGGGCGAGGTTTCCTCGATCCAGCCATAGTTGGGCCCATCGGCCGCAGGCGTCGGGCCCACGCCCTTGGCGCGCATGAATTCGTTGAACAAGGATTGCGCGCGCTCGGTTCGCTCGCGGTCCTGGCGCTCGAAGCTTTCCACCAGGTCCGGGGTCGCGGCCACCAGGCCCGCGGCACCCGCGGCCACCACGCCCGGAAGCGCCGGACGCACGTGCAAACCATCGACTTGACCGCCGAAGCGGCGCGCAGCCAGAAGTGCTGTTTCCAGCATCGAGGGTAGAACAGTGCTCTCCTCGACGGGTACCAGGATCGTTTTCATCTGTCGTCTCCCTTATTGGCCCCGTACATTATTCATCATAGCGGTGGAATGGCTCAGGTCGAGCCGAAAGCGGCACGGGACAGGCCGCGAAAGGGGAGGATATGGCGGATAAAAAGCCCAAGATCCGCGTCATCGAGACGCGCGACGGCATGCGCATGCCCGCGCTCGGCATCGGAACATGGCGCATGGGCGAACGCGCCGGCCAGAAGAAGGACGAGATCGCGGCGATTCGTCTGGCCATCGACCTAGGCGTCACGCTGATCGACACGGCCGAGATGTACGCCGACGCCGAGACCGTGGTGGGCGAGGCTATCAAGGGACGCCGCGACGGGCTGTTCATCGTCAGCAAAGTTCTGCCGTCGAACGCCTCGCGAAAAGGTACGATCCAGGCAGCGGAACGAAGCTTGAAGAAGCTCGGCATCGAATGCATGGACCTCTATCTCCTGCATTGGGAAGGTTCGTATCCGCTGGAAGAAACGCTTGAGGCGTTCGAAAGTTTGCGCGCGGCGGGAAAAATTAAGCATCATGGTGTTTCGAACTTCGACACGCGCGCGATGGCGGATGCGGAGGGATTGAACGCGGGCAAGAAAATCGCGTCGAACCAAGTCATGTATAATCTGGGCCGTCGCGGTATTGAGCGAAACCTCCTACCCTGGTGCCAGAAACATAAAGTGGCGGTGATGGCCTATTCGCCGCTGGACCAGGGTTCGTTGCAATCGACAGGCGCCTTGGCGTCCGTCGCGCGACGGCACAATGTCGCGCCCGAGACCATCGCCATCGCCTGGACCATGCGCGATCCATGGGTGGCCTCGATCCCCAAAGCGTCGAATCCGGATCACGTGCGCGCTAATGTGGCGGCTGCGGGAATCGAATTGACGCCGGAGGATTTGGCCGAGCTCGACCGGGGCTATCCGCCGCCTAAGCGCGACGTGCCGCTGGATATCGTGTGATGTGTGGGGCCTCATGCTTCGACAAGCTCGGCATGAGGCACTTGTTTAAAGCCCTCACCCTGGGCTTGTCGAAGGGTGAATCCCGGGAAATGGCGTGACGCGATGGCCGAATATGACGCGCTTCTCAAGCCGCTGAAACTGAAGCACCTCACGATCCGCAACAGGATCATGAGCACGGCGCACGCGCCCGCGTATGGCGACGACGCCATGCCTGGCGAGCGCTATCAGCTTTATCACGAGGAAAAGGCCAAGGGCGG
>CADEGL010000077.1 GCA_902826885.1 uncultured Alphaproteobacteria bacterium
CGCGCGGAGTTCGAACAGCACGATGTGGCCGCCACCATGGCGACGATGACCCCGGCGCCGCATCTCAACCATGTTCCCGTGATGACCGGCGGCCGCGATCGCGCGGAAGTTCGGGACTTCTACGCACATGATTTCATCCCCGGCTTGCCGCCCGACGCTGGCAACGTGGTGCTATCGCGGACCGTCGGCCAGGGCCGGCTGGTCCTGGAGATCGTTCTTAGCTTCACCCACACGATCGAGATGCCGTGGATTCTGCCGGGCGTAAAGCCGACCGGACGGCGGGTCGAGGTCCCCGTGGTTCTGGTCGTGCACGCAAAGGACGGCAAGGTCGAGAGTGAGCATATCTACTGGGACCAGGCCAGTGTGCTGGTTCAGGTTGGGCTTTTGTCCGCGGCCAATCTGCCCGTTGCCGGCGCGGAGCAAGCCCGCAAAATGCGCGCGCCGACCGTGGAACCGTCGAACACCTTGATCGAGCGGACGAAGGGCTAGGCCGCCTGCTTCGGCGCGGCCGCGTCGGCCAAGCTTTGCACCAGCTTCTGCAATCCCGTGATGCGCTGCGCTTGCTGGCCCCAATCCCGACTGAACACCAGCTTATGATCAGGGCGCAGTTTCGCGGCGCCCTTCTCCTGTTGGATCAGGGTCACGAGCCGGTCTGGATTGGCGAAGCGGTTGTTGCGGAAAGCAACCACGGCGCCGCGTGGGCCGGCGTCCAGCTTCTCGACGCCTGCGGCCATGCAAAGTTGTTTGATTTCCATCACTTCGAGAAGGTTTTTGACCTCCTGCGGCAAAGGGCCGAAGCGGTCGATCAACTCGGCGGCGAAGGCATCGATGTCGCCCCGGTTCTGCAGCGTGGCCAATCGGCGGTAGAGCCCAAGGCGAACGCCCAGATCGCGCACATAGACTTCGGGAATGAGGACCGACGTGCCGACAGTGATCTGGGGAGTCCATTCGGCATGGTGCGTGGCGATCTCCCCGCCGCCGGCACGCAGTTCGGCAACCGCCTCCTCCAGCATGTTCTGATACAGCTCGATTCCGACCTCGCGGATGTGGCCCGACTGCTCTTCGCCCAAAAGATTGCCCGCGCCGCGGATGTCCATGTCATGGCTGGCAAGCGTGAAGCCCGCGCCCAGCGTATCCAGCGTTTGCATGACCTGAAGACGCCGGTCGGCGCCTTCGCGCAGGACGCGTGCTTGCGGGATGGTCAGATAGGCGTACGCGCGCACCTTCGAGCGGCCGATGCGGCCGCGAAGCTGATAGAGCTGCGACAGGCCGAACATGTCGGCGCGATGGATGACGAGCGTGTTGGCGGTCGGGATGTCGAGCCCCGATTCGACGATGTTGGTGCTGAGCAGAATGTCGTAAGCGCGGTCGTAGAAGGCCGTCATGACGTTCTCGAGCGCCGTTGGCGCCATCTGACCGTGGGCCATGGCGACCTTCACGTCTGGCACCAGCTCCGCCAAGCGGTTGCGCACCTGGCCCAGGTCTTCGATGCGCGGGCAGACATAGAAGATCTGTCCACCCCGTGTCCGCTCGCGCTGGATCGCCTCGCGCAGGATGACGGGGTCGTAGGGCATCACGAAGGTGCGGACGGCAAGCCGGTCCACGGGCGGAGTCGCGATCAGGCTCATGTCGCGCACGCCGGTGAGCGCGAGCTGGAGCGTGCGCGGAATGGGGGTAGCCGTTAGTGTCAGCATATGTACGTCGGTGCGCAGCTCTTTCAGCCGCTCCTTCTGCTGCACGCCGAAATGCTGCTCTTCGTCGACCACCACCAGGCCGAGATTCTTGAACTGGATCGACTTGGCCAGGATGGCGTGGGTGCCGACGACGATATTGATCTCGCCCGAAGCCAGCCCTGCCTTCACCGCCGCCGCGTCCTTGGCCGAAACCAGGCGCGAAAGCTGCGCGACCTTGACCGGCAGCCCCTTGAAGCGCGCCGAGAAGGTCGCGAAATGCTGGCGCGCGAGCAGCGTGGTCGGCACGGCGATGGCCGCCTGATAGCCCGACAGGGCGGCCGTGAACACCGCGCGCAGGGCGACCTCGGTCTTGCCGAAGCCCACGTCGCCGCAGATCAGCCGGTCCATCGGCTTGCCCGAAGCCAGGTCGTTCAGCACGTCCTCGATGGCGGACAGCTGGTCGTCGGTCTCGGGATAGGGGAACCGCGCGCAGAACTCGCCGTACAGCCCCTCGGCTGGGTGCATAACCGGTGCGGACTTGATGTGACGCGCCGCGGCGATGCGGATGAGTTGGCCCGCGATCTCCAGAATGCGTTTCTTGACGCGCGCCTTGCGCGACTGCCACGCCGCGCCGCCCAGCTTGTCGAGCGGTGCTTGCCCCTCCTCCGAGCCGAAGCGCGAAAGGACCTCGATGTTCTCGACCGGTACGAACAACTTGTCGCCGCCGTCGTAGATCACGCATAGGCAATCGTGCGGCGCGCCGCCGACGTCGAGGGTAATCAGCCCGTCATAGCGCCCCACGCCGTGTTCGACATGGACGACCAGATCGCCGGGCGCCAGGCTCGACGCCTCGGTGATGAACTTGTCCGACTTGCGGCGCGGCTTGCTCGTGCGCGCCATGCGGTCGCCCAGGATGTCCTGCTCGGTCAGGACCGCGTATTCGGCGGTGGTAAAGCCCCCTTCCAGGCCCAGCACCACCATGGCCACAGATGGCGCCGGCACGGCCAGGGCTGCGCGCCAGTCCGCCGCGGGCTGGGCACCTTCGAGCCCATGCTCGCGCAAAAGTCCGCCCAGCCGGTCGCGCGAGCCGGCGCTATAGGCGGCGATCACCGTATGCCGGCCGGCTTTCTGCTGGTCCGCGATATGGGCGCGCACGGCGTCGAACAGGTTGGCGTCCGCGCGCGCGCGCGCCTCGGCGAAATCCGGCCCCTTCCGCCCGCCCGCATCGGGCCCGTCACCTGGCGCGTCGAACGGCGAGAAGGCGGCGCTCGGCCGGCTTTTCAGGACGCCACGCCACTCGTCCTCGGTCAGATACAGCCGGTCCGGCGGCAGCGGGTTGTAGATCGCGGCGGCGTGCAGATCGTCGGCGCGCTTGCGCGGCCGGGCCGCCGCCAGTTGGTCGCGGCGGGCGGAATAGAATTCCTCGATCTGCTCCAGGCGCGAATCGGCCGCTTCCGCCACCTGGTGGTCCAGCGTGATCACCGCATCGGGCAGGTAATCGGCGAGAAGTTCAAGTTTTTCATGGAACAGGGGCAGCCAATGTTCCATGCCGACATAACGGCGGCCGGCGCTGACGGCCTCGTACAGCCCGTCCTCGGCCGAGGGTGCGCCGAACAACTCCCGGTAGCCGGTGCGGAAGAGCTCGATCGACGGCGCGTTCAACAACATCTCGCCCACGGGGCGCAGAGCGATCTCGTCCAGCTCCTCCGTGCTGCGCTGGCTCAGCGGATCAAAGCCGCGCAGATTCTCGATCACATCGCCGAACAGGTCGACGCGCACGGGTTCTTCGGTGCCGGTCGCGAACAGATCCAACAGGCCGCCGCGGATCGCGTACTCGCCGGGCTCGCGCACGGTCTCGACGCGCCCATAGCCGTTGGCGTTGAGGAACGCGATCAGATCGTCTTGCGCCAGCCGCCCGCCGCGCCGCAAAACCAAGCTGGTATCCGCGAAGGCCGCGCGCGGGGGCACGCGCTGAAGGAAGGCGTTGATCGTCGCGATCACGATACGCGCGCCTGGCGGCCGCGGTCCGGCCAGGCGGGTCAGCGTGTCGACGCGCCGGCTGATTACTTCGCCATTGGGCGAGACGCGGTCATAGGGAAGGCAATCCCAGGCCGGAAACGTGAGGATTTCCACATCCGGCGCGAAAAACGTCAGGGCCGCCGCCATGCGCGCCATATGCTGATCGTCGCGGGCCAGATGCAGGACGTCTTGGCCGGGCTTCGAGGCCACGAAGGTGGCCAGCGTCAGCGCGTCCACCCCCTCCGGCGCGCCGCCAACGGTGACCAGGCCCGGTTTGGCCAGCAGGTTGGCGGGCAGCTTCACGGCCGCCCCTTGGCCGCGGTGAAGGCCAGGACCATGGAAAGGATTTCGCTCCGGTGTTCGGGCGGTACCGGCTCGCGCTCGACGAACCACGCGAAAAGCTCGGGGTCCGGGTGTTCGAGCATGGTTTCGAACTGATCTAACTGGGTTTCGGCCATGGCATTCACATGGCGCTCCGCGAACGGGCCCAGGATCTCATCCAACTCGCGCGTGCCGCGGTGCCAGCTTCGGTAGAGGGCGCGTTTTCGGCGCACCTCGTTACTCTCAATCATTTGTGTCGCCCACGGGCCCACGTAGGATAGGTAAGAACACGCGGCCGCCGGCCGCCGGTTCCACTGGCCGTGAGATATCCTGGGGCTTCATGCGCCCGCAAGTCCTCTTTCCCCTTTTTGCGCCGACGACCTCGCTTTCCGGGGTCGGACCCCGCAATGCGGCGCTTTTGGAGAAGGCCGCGGGCGGGCGCGTCGTCGATTTGCTGTGGCATCTGCCCATCGGCCTAATCGACCGGCGGTTTTCGCCCAAGATCGCCGATGCGCCGGACGGTGCCATGGCGACGCTGGTGGTGACGGTCGGCAAGCACAGGCCGCCGCCGCGCAACCGTCCGCGCCTGCCCTACAAGGTGACCTGCACGGACGAGACCGGGTCGATGGACCTGGTCTTCTTCAACGTGAAGGGCGACTACGTGGCCAAGGCCCTGCCCGAGGGCGAAGAGCGCGCGGTCAGCGGCAAGATCGAGCATTTCAACGATCGCGTGCAGATGACGCACCCCGATCACATCGTACCGCTGGAGGATATCGACAAGCTGCCGCGCTTGGAGCCGGTCTATGGCCTGACCGCGGGCCTGACGCTGAAGACATTGGGCCGGATCATGGCGGAAGCGATCGCGCTGACGCCGCCGGTGGACGAATGGCTCGATCCCGCGGGCCGGGAACGGATGCAGTGGCCGGCTTGGCGCGACGCGGTCGTCTCTCTCCACGCGCCGGCCAGCCACGACGATTTGCAGCCGACCGTGCCGCCGCGCATGCGGCTGGCCTATGACGAACTGCTGGCCAGCCAGATCGCACTGCTGCTCGTCCGCGAGGCGTATCGGTCGCTGCCCGGCGTCGCCACCATGGGCGATGGCGGCTTGCGCGCGAAATGCATCGCCGCCCTGCCCTACCATCTGACCGCCTCCCAGGCCGACGCCGTCGCCGAGATCACCGGCGACATGGCCAAGGACTCGCGCATGCTGCGCCTGTTACAGGGCGACGTGGGCAGCGGAAAGACGGTGGTGGCCTTCCTGGCCATGCTGGCGGCGGTCGAGGCCGGGCGGCAGGCTGTCCTGATGGCGCCGACCGAGATTCTGGCGCGTCAGCACATGGCGACCATCGCGCCGCTGGTGGAGAAATTGGGCCTGCGTCTGGCTGTTCTGACCGGGCGCGACAAGGGGAAAGCGCGCCAGTCCATGCTGGACGGGCTGGCCAGCGGCGAGATTCCCATTGCGGTCGGCACCCATGCCCTGTTCCAGGACGACGTGGCCTTCCGCGATCTGGCGCTGGCCGTGATCGACGAGCAGCACCGCTTCGGCGTCCACGAACGCCTGATGCTGACCTCGAAAGGGCGCGGCACCGACGTTCTGGTGATGACGGCGACGCCCATTCCGCGCACGCTTCAATTGGCGGCCTTCGGCGATATGGACGTCTCGCGCCTGATCGAAAAGCCCGCGGGCCGCAAGCCGGTGGACACGCGCACCATTCCGTCGTCGCGGTTGGACGATGTCGTCGCGGCGGTGGGGCGCGCTCTCGAGAAAGGCGCCAAGGTCTATTGGGTCTGTCCGCTGGTCGACGAATCCGAACTGGTCGATCTGGCCGCGGCAACCGACCGCCATGCCCAGCTTTCGGAGCGTTTCGGCGCCATGCGGGTGGGGCTGGTGCATGGCCGCATGAAGGGCGCGGACAAGGACGCCATGATGGCGGCCTTCGCCGGAGGGGCCGTTGACCTTCTGGTCGCGACCACGGTGATCGAGGTCGGCGTGGACGTGCCGGCGGCCACCGTGATGGTGATCGAGCACGCGGAACGCTTCGGCCTGGCCCAACTCCACCAGCTGCGCGGGCGGGTTGGGCGCGGCGACAAACCTTCGACCTGTCTTTTGATCTATTACGGATCGCCCGGCGAGACGGCGCGGGCGCGCCTGTCGATCATGCGCGAGACCGAGGACGGGTTCCGCATCGCGGAGGAGGATTTGCGCCTGCGCGGCGGCGGCGAGGTTCTGGGCACGCGGCAGAGCGGCTTGCCGGACTTCCGCCTGGCCGATCTGTCGGTCCACGGCGACCTTCTGGCCCAGGCGCGGGACGATGCGCGGCTTCTCTTGGAACGCGACCCGAAGCTCGAATCACCACGCGGCCGCGCGGTGCGCGTGCTGCTGTATTTGTTCGAGCGGGACGTGGCGATCCGCTATCTGCGGTCGGGCTAAACCGGTGGCGCGTGGTGGTCTGGCGTCACGATGCCGCTCGACACGATCAGCTTCAGCCCCTCCTCCACCGTCAGGTTGACGAAGCGGAGTTCCGAACGCTTGGCGTAGACCAGGTAGCCCGAGGTGGGATTGGGCGAGGTCGGACAGAATACGCTGACGATGTCGCCGCCGCCGGCCTCATCGATCTCGGCGGGCGGTTTTCCGGTCACGAAGCCAATGGCCCACAGGCCGGGGCGTGGAAATTCCACCAGCACCACTTCGCGAAAGCTGCCGGATTTGGCCGAGACGGTGGTTTCGATGATCTGCTTGATCGCCGAATAGATATTGCTGAGCACCGGCATGTGCGTCAGCACGCGGTCCGCCATGCCGACGAGGAAGCGGCCGAGAACGTTGGTGGTGAGCCATCCGATCAGCGCCAGCGCGATCAGCGCGATCAACAATCCGAGCCCGGGCAGCGGAATAAGGAAATTTTCCGGGTTGTAGGGCGCGGGGATCAGCGGCGTGACCTTGCGGTCGAAGTAACTGATTACCGACCAGGCCAGATAGAGCGTCAGGCCGACCGGCGCGGTGACCAGGATGCCCGCGGCCAGATAGGTGCGCAGCCGCGCGCCTGGCCGCCAGGTGCGTACGGGCGTCAGCAACGGCTTCTTCGGCGTCTCTGGCGGCGGAAGTGTCATGCGATGGGGACTTTACGGGCGCGTCCCCAGGGGAACAAGGCGCGCTAGGCGCGCCCGCGCCGGATCACTATCATTTTGGCGCTCTTGATGGGGGAACAGACATGGCGCAGCACCTTCACAAATCCATCCCCGATATCGCCGCTCTTTTACGCGCCGGCAAGGTAAGCGCCGCCGCGCTCGCTGAAGAGGCCATCGACAGGCATGGCCGCCATGGCGCGCAGTTGGGCGCCTACAAGCATTGGGATGAAGGCAAGGCGCGCTCCCAGGCCCGCGCGGCCGATGCCGCGTTCAAGTCGGGCCGCACGCTTGCGCCACTGCACGGCATTCCCTCTTCCGTGAAGGACCTATTCGGCCTGAGGGGCTATCCCATCTTCGCCGGTACGCCAAAGCGCCTGCCCGCGGCATGGGAAGCGGACGGGCCGGTGGTCGCGGCACTCAAACGCCAGCTTGCGACCATCACCGGCAAGACCCACACGGTCGAATTCGCTTTCGGCGGTATCGGCAGTAACAAGCATTGGGGCGCGCCGCGCAATCCTTGGGGCGGCAAGGAACATCGCGTGTCCGGCGGTTCGTCCTCCGGCGCGGGCGTCAGCCTGGGCGAAGGCTCGGCTCTGGTCGCGTTGGGTTCGGACACGGGCGGTTCGGTGCGTATCCCCGCGAGCGTGACGGGCAATGTGGGGCTCAAGCTGACCATTGGCCGCTGGAGCTGCGATGGCATCGTGCCGCTGTCGCCCTCGTTCGACACGCCGGGCGTCCTCGCGCGCACCGTGACCGATACGGCCTATGCCTTTGCCGCGCTCGACCCCGCCGGTCTCGACGCCGATGCATTCCTGGCCGGGATCGCGCGCACGGAACTGTCCGGACTCACCTTCGGCATCTGCGAATCGTTCATGTGGGAAAATTTAGGCCCCGGTATCGGCGAAGGCGCGAAGCGCGCGCTGGACGAAGCGGTCCGCAAGGGGGCACGGCTGAAGAAGATCGACGTGCCGGAATTCGCCGAAGCCTATGCGCTGCATCTCAAAGGCAGCGTCCTGTCGGCGGAGTTTCTGCAATTTCTGGACGACGAGCTGCCGGCTTGGAAAGACAGCATGGATGCGATCATCCGCGCCCGTGTCCAGGACGGCGGCAGCATTTCGGCGACCGAATATATCCGGCGTCAGCGCTTTATCGCGCGCGGACACCGCAGCGTCAGCGCGCGCTTGGCCCAGGTGGACGCGTTGGTCATGCCAACCGTGCCGATCGCGCCGCCGACCGTGCAGCAGATCGCCACGCTCGATGGTTATATCCAGCATAATCGCCAGATGTTTCGTCACACTTGCCCGGTCAATAACCTGGCGCTCTGCGCCCTCACCATTCCCGTCGCGCGCGGCAAGGAAGGCATGCCCGTCGGGTTGCAGCTCGTCATGCGCGCCGGCTCCGAGGAAAGGCTTCTGGCCGTGGGCCATGCGCTGGAACGCGCGCTCGGCACGGCCGAGAAGCGCCTCGGCAAACCGCCTCTCAATGCGATCCCCAAAGCGAGGACAAAATGACCGATTTGATCGACCGTTCCATTCCCGAACTTGCGCGCGGCTTGCGCGACGGCACGGTCAAGGCCGAGGCGCTGGCCGAAGCCGCCATCGCGCGCCACAACCGCTACGGCAAGAAGCTCAACGCCTACAAGCTGTGGAAACCCGAAGCGGCCAAGCGCGCCGCGCGCGCGGCTTCGATGCTGTTCAAGAACGGCATCGATCTGGGACCGATGCAGGGCATTCCCGTCTCGATCAAGGATCTGTTCGCGGCCAATGGCTGGCCGACTTTCGCGGGCACGCCCAAGCGCCTGCCGCGCGAATATGAAGTCGAAGGGCCCGTGGTGGCCGCGCTGCGTGCGCAGCAGGCCGTCTTCCCCGGCAAGACTCACACCGTCGAGTTCGCCTATGGCGGCATCGGCAGCAACATCCATTGGGGGACGCCGCGCAATCCGTGGGACGCCAAGCAGCATCGCGTGCCGGGCGGCTCGTCGTCGGGCGCGGGTGTGAGCCTGTGCGAAGGTTCGGCCTGGATTGCACTGGGCACGGATACCGGCGGCTCGGTGCGCATCCCGGCCAGCCTGACCGGCACCGTCGGCATCAAGACCAGTATCGGGCGCTGGTCGCGCGCGGGCATCGTGCCGCTTTCGCCCATTTTCGACACGCCGGGCATCCTGGCCCGCTCGGTCGAGGACGCGGCGGTGGCTTTTGCCGTGATCGATCCGCATGCGAAGACCCCGCCTGCCCCGCGCGACGTCGCGGGCCTGCGTATCGGCGTGTGCGAGAGGCTGTTCTTCGAGGATTGCGGGCCGGGCATCGTTGAAGGGGTGCAGCGCTCTCTCAAGGAATTGGCCAAGGCCGGCGCGAAGGTGACCAAGTTCGACCTGCCCAGTTTGAAGCCGGTCTACGAATGCTTCCGCCAGGGCGGCGTGGTTTCGGTCGAGTTCTATGAGTTCCTACAGGCCAAGCTGCCGAAATGGATCGACACGCTCGACCCCATGGTGGTGCAGCGCTTCATCAAGGCGCGCGAGATGTCGGCCACCGAATTCCTGCGCCGTTGCCGCCTGTTCAACGAGGCGGCCCAGGTCGCGGCCGAGCGTATGGCGTCCATCGACGTGATGGTGACTCCAACGATCGCCATCGCGGCGCCGACCTTGAAGGAGGTCTCGACCGTCGAAGGTTATGCGCCGAACAACCTCAAGGTTCTGCGCAATACCTCCATCGGCAACCTGATGAGCATGTGCGCGATCACCATGCCGGTGGCGCTGGACAAGAAACGCATGCCCGTGGGCCTTCAGCTTATGGCGCCGTGCGGCCATGACGAACGCCTGCTGGGAATCGCGTTGGGGTTCGAACGTGTGTTGGGCAACGGGCGTAGCCGCATCGGCCGCCCGCCCATGTGCCGCTGAGGGAGGCCGATATGCCCAGCATGGCGGATTTGACGGTGGCGGATGCCGCGCGCGCGTTGCGTGACGGCAAAGTGACAGCAACGGCCCTGGCGGAAGACGCCATCGCGCGCCAGGAGAAGTTCGGTAAGACGATCGGCAGCTATATGCAATTTCTGCCCGCGGAAGCGCGCCGCGCGGCCAAGGCCGCGGATGCCGCGTTCGCGGCGGGCGCCGACCTGGGGCCGCTGCAAGGCATTCCCGTTTCGGTAAAAGATCTGTTCGCCATGGAAGGCCTGCCGATCTATGCCGGGTCGGCGAAAGAGCTGCCGGAGAAGTTCCGTGCGGAAGGGCCGCTGGTGCGCCGCCTGCGTCAGCAATTGGCCGTGATCGTCGGGCGCACGCACACCAGCGAATTCGCTTATGGCGAATACGGCTACGGCACCAACTCCCAGCATCACACGCCGCGCAACCCATGGGACCCGGTGCATGTGCGCCCGCCGGGCGGCTCGTCGTCGGGCGCGGCCACCAGCCTGTGCGAGGGCACGGCTTTGGTCGGGATCGGTTCGGACACGACGGGATCGGTACGCGAACCGGCCTGCCTGACCGGCAACGTGGGATTGAAGATCACCCACGGACGCTGGTCGCTGGACGGCATCGTGCCATGCAGCCCGACACTGGATACGCCTGGCCCCCTCGCGCGTACCGTTGGCGATTGCGGGTTAGCGTTCGCCGGCCTCGATCCGTCCTGCGACGGCAAGGCGCTTGGGCGCGCCATGGCTTCGTCGGACGTAGCGGGCCTCAGGATCGGCGTGGCCGAGGATCACTATTGGGACGATTCGACGCCCAGCGTCGCCGAGGGCGTCAAGCGTGCCTTGGATGAACTGGCGCGCGCGGGCGCGCGGCTGATCCCGATGAAGTTGCCCGAGGCGCGTAAGGCGCAGACCGTGTTCGATGATGGCGATCCCTGCACCGTCGAACTCTATGCGTTCCTGTCTTCGGAACTGCCGTCGTGGATCGAGACGCTGCGGCCGTCGCTGAAGACCAAGGTCCTGGCGGGCGGAAAGATGGCCGCGGCGGACTATTACCGCCGCTGGCATCTGGCCCGGAGCATGACCAAGGCGTTCGAGCCACGTTGGGCCGAGGTCGACGTGTTCGCCATGCCCACGATCTCGATCACGCCGCCGACGGTCGAGGAGCTGAAGAAGAAGCCCGATCCCAACGAGTCGCGCAACACCAGCATGGTCAACTTGCTGCGCCTCTGCGCCGTCTCCATGCCGGTGGGGTTGGACGTGGCGGGCATGCCGATCGGGCTTCAGTTGGCGGCGCCGACCATGGGTGAAGAGCGGCTCTTGGCCATCGCGGCGGCGTGCGAGCGGGTCTTGGGCACCTCGCGACAGCGTTTGGGCGTGCCGCCGATGTGCCGATGAGGTTGCGGCGCGCCGCCGAGTCAGATGTCGCGCGGGAAACGCTCGATGATCAGGATCGCGGGCCGGCCGTTGACCAAGATCTGATAGACGCGGGCCAGGCAACCTTTTGCCAAGGCGGGCGGAAGGTCTGGGCCGCCCTGCTCCACGCCGGTCCACAGCACGTCGCGGGTGGTCGGCAGACCCGAGCGCGCCAGCACGCGGCCGATGCCCGCCGTGCCGTCCATGATCTGGCGCGTCTCGTCTTCCCCGATGCGCGCGGGAAGCAGGAGCGCGCGGGCGTGGATCAGAAGCCGGCGGCTGTTTCGGCCGCGCAACTCGACCTCGCGGACGACCGCGTCCTCCCCTTGCTTGGCGTCGACCAAGGGATGGTCTCGCGGCAGGGACAGGCGTTCCTGCTTCAGCAAGATGACGTCCACCGGCTCGCCCGCGATCACCTCCATGCGGGTCGTGATCGTGCTTTCGTAATCGAGGATGTCGCGTTGTTGGGGCGTCAGGCCGGCGGCCGAAGCATCGATACCGCCCGCGGGCCGCGCCGTCTTCATATCAAGAATTTCCGGAACTCCTTCCTGACGCGCCGCGATCTGCCCCGTGCCGCTGCATACACAACCCGGACGCATGGCGCCAGCGGACGATTGCTCAACGTTCTGGCGTTGGCCGCAGCGTGCCTCTTGGGACCCCTGGCCGCGCGGGCGAACGATTTCACGCTGAGCCTGCCCGTCGCCTGCACCCCCGGCCGCGATTGCTGGATCGCCAACTATTTCGATCGGGACTCCGCTCCCGGCGTGAAGGATGTCGGTTGCGGCGCCCGCACCTACGACGGCCACGACGGGACCGATTTCGCGCTGCGCGATCTGAAGGCGATGGAGGGCGGTGTCGACGTGGTGGCCGCCGCTCCAGGCCGCGTGAAGGCCATGCGCGACGGGGTGGCGGACGTGAACGTCAAGATCGGCGGCCGTCAGTCCGTGGCAGGCAAGGAGTGCGGCAATGGCGTGGTGGTGGAGCATGGCGGCGGCTGGGAGACTCAATACTGTCATATGCGGAAAGGCAGTATCGCCGTGCGGCCCGGCCAGGAGGTCGCGGCGGGCGAAAAGCTAGGCTTGGTCGGACTGTCCGGCCTCACCGAATTTCCGCACGCGCACCTGACCGTACGCAAGGACGGCGTGCCGGTCGATCCGTTCGATGGCCATCGCGCCGACGGCACGTGCGATGCGCCAGGCGCCTCGTTGTGGCGGCCGGAACTGCGTCCGGCGGTCGTGTATGAGCCGATGGTCCTATTCTCCTCCAATCTTGCTGGCCTCGTGCCGTCGCAGGCCGCGGCGGAACGCGGCGACTTGGACGGAACCGCCCTTTCCCCGTCCGCGCCGGTGCTGGCCATGTGGATTCGCGCATTGGGCATCGAGCCGGGCGACGAGCTGACGATTCGCGTGACCGGGCCGGACGGCAAGGTCGTGTTTGAAAGCACCCAAAAGGCCGACAAGCGCAAGGCGGCATGGTTTGCGTTCGCGGCCCGAAAGCGGCCGTCCGACGGCGTCTGGCCGAAGGGCGTTTACCGCGGCGAAGCCACGCTCGGCCGCGGCGGCAAGACGCCTGTCACGCGCCGCATCCAGAGCGAAGCCGAACTGCGCTGATGCGTTAGAACGTCACCACGCTGCGGATCGACTTGCCTTCGTGCATGAGGTCGAAGGCCTTGTTGATGTCCTTCAGCGGCATGGTGTGCGTGATCAGGTCGTCGATGTTGATCTTCTTGTCCATGTACCAATCGACGATCTTCGGTACATCCGTGCGGCCCTTGGCGCCGCCGAAGGCCGTGCCCTTCCAGACGCGGCCGGTGACCA
>CADEGL010000078.1 GCA_902826885.1 uncultured Alphaproteobacteria bacterium
CGGCGGGGGCAGGTATGAAGAACGTCGTCGTGACGGGCGGCAGCGGCAAGGCGGGCCGCGCCGTGGTGCGAGAGCTGGTGGACCACGGCTACTGCGTCCTGAACGTGGATGCGGTCGCGCCGCCCGAGCGCATCTGCCCGTTCCTGAAAGTGAACCTGGAGGATTTCGGCCAGGCGGTCGACGCGCTCAAGGCGGCCGCCGGCATCGTCGAACGGCGGCGCCCTTTCGCCATGGCCGACGCCGTGATCCATCTGGCCGCCATTCCCGACCAGGGCTCGGCGCCGGAAGCCGTGACCTACCGCACCAACATGCTGACCGCGCACAACGTGTTCTCCGCCGCGACCCTGCTCGGCCTGCCGCGCGTCGTGTGGGCGTCGAGCGAAACCGTCCACGGCGTGCCGTTCCTGCGCATCCCGCCGGACTTCGCGCCGGTGACGGAGGCACATCCCTTGCGTGCCGAGACGGGCTACGCCCTGACCAAGGTTTTGGGCGAGGAGGAAATCCGGCAGATGGCGCGCTGGAATCCCGGCACGTCGTTCGCCGCCCTGCGCCTCTGCCACGTCAACGACACGGACGATTACCGCGCCTTCCCGGCGCTGGCGCGCGACCCGCACGACCGCAAGGCTTCGCTCTGGGCCTATGTCGACACGCGCGACGCGGCGCAAGCCTGCCGCTTGGCGCTCGAAGCGGACGTGAAGGGCGCCGACAGCTTCCTCATCTCCGCCGCCGACACGGCCAAGGAGATTCCGGTGAAGGATCTGTTGGCCGAGATCTATCCCGGCGTGGCCATCACGCGCGCCCTCGGCGAGCACGAGACGCTGTTCGACCATGGCAAGGCGAAGCGCATCTTGGGCTACGAACCCAAACACTCCTGGCGGCGTTACGCCTAACGAACGCCGCCGTCCCTGGAGGGAGAGCCGTCATGGAGCAACGTCTCAGCCTCATCACCCTCGGCGTTGATGACGTCGCGCGCAGCCGCCGCTTCTATGAGCGTCTCGGTTGGACGGCATCCCAGATGGGCGGTGACGAGGTTGCCTTCTTCCAGGTGGGCGGCATCATCCTCTCGCTCTGGAGCCGCGCGTCCCTGGCAGCGGATATGGGTGCGAAGGATGGGCCGCGCGGCTTCGCCGGTTTCGCCATCGCTCACAATGTCCGCGCCAAGGATGACGTCGACGCGGTGCTCAAGGAGGCGGAAGACGCCGGCGCCCGCATTCTCAAGCGTGGCATGGCGACCGACTGGGGCGGCTATATCGGCTATTTCGCCGATCCCGATGGTCATACATGGGAGGTCGCCTGGAATTCCGCCTTCCCGATCGCGTCCGATGGCTCGATCCGGCTACCGCGCTAGCGGCGGCTTCGTATTTATGGACGCCCCGCTATCTGAAAATCGATTTCCAACGGGAGAGATTTCGAGATGTTCGATACCAAGATCGCCGTCGTGCTGCGCGAGGATTTGGCCGTCTGGCAGAAGCTGAACGTCACCGCCTTCCTCATCGGCGGCATCGCGGGGGCCAATCCTGGCATCATCGGTGCGCCCTACGAGGACGCTTCGGGCAACCTCTATAATCCGCTTCTGATCCAGCCGGTCATCGTGCTTGGCGCCGATGCATCGACCATCGCCACGATCTATGGCCGCGCGATGGAGCGCGGCGTGCGTCTGTCGCTTTATATCGAAGACATGTTCAGGACGGGGCACGACGAGGCCAACCGCGCCACGGTGCGGCAATATGCGCCGGATGCGATGAACGTGGTGGGATTGGCATTACGCGACGACAAGAAGACCGTCGACAAGATCACCAAGGGCGCAAAGATGCACGGGTGAGAAGACACATCCCTTCGACGGATTCAGGGTGAGGAGTCTTAGAAGAAGTCCTCATGCTGAGCTTGTCGAAGCATGAGGTCGCCTATCCAAGGACTAGCTCTCCAGCCCCATCAGCCCGCGCGCGAAATCCTTCGGATCGAAGGGGCGTAGGTCCTCGACGCCTTCGCCGACGCCGATGGCGTTCACCGGCACCTTGAAGCGGTCGGCGAGAGCCACCAGCACGCCGCCGCGCGCGGAGCCGTCCAGCTTGGTGACGACCAGACCCGTGACGGGTGCCGTCTTCTGGAAAATCTCCACCTGCGCGTGGGCATTCTGGCCCGTGGTCGCGTCGATCGTCAGCAAGGTTGAATGCGGCGCGTCCGGGTCCAGCTTGCGGATGACGCGGATCACCTTGTCCAGCTCGGCCATCAGATCGGCCTTGTTGTGAAGCCGCCCGGCCGTGTCGATGACCAGCACGTCCGCACCCTTGGCCTTGGCCTCGGCGAGGGCGTCATAGACCAGGCCCGCCGCGTTGGCGCCCGGCTCGCGCGCGATCACGGCGGCACCCGTGCGCTCGCCCCAAACCTTCAACTGGTCGATGGCGGCGGCGCGGAACGTGTCGCCCGCGCACAGCATCACGGAGCGGCCTTCCTCGCGCATCTGCTTGGCCAGCTTGCCGATGGTGGTGGTCTTGCCCGTGCCGTTGACACCCACCACCAGGACGACGTGGGGCTTGCGCGCGGGATCGACGGAAAGCGGAGCCGCGACGGGGGCCAGGATCTTGGCGATCTCCTCGGCCAGGGCCTCGCGCACCTCGCTTTCGGTGATGTCCTTGCCGAAGCGGGTGCGGCCGAATTCCTTGGCCACCTTCGCGGCGGTGGCGGGGCCGAGGTCGGCCGCGATCAGCAATTCCTCCAGCTCGTCCAGCATGGCCTGGTCGAGCTTGCGGCCGGTGAAGATGCCGGAGATGCCCTGCGTCAGGCGCGAGGAGGATCGGGAAAGCCCCGCTTTCAGGCGGCCGAAAAAGCCGCGCTTGCCGTCCTCGTTCGCCATCCTTGGAATCCGCCTTAGGCCGCGAGATGGGCGTGAAGTTCGCCGCCCTCGGCGCGCGCGATGCGCGCGGCGGCAATCGCGCCGACCGGCGCGTCGCGGTCGAGCCGCACGGGCGCGTAGTCGGCGTCGCGGCCGAAGCGTCCGCTTTCCACCAGAACGCGCGCTTCGCTGCCCACGCGTCCGGCCAGGTGACGATCAAGCGCTTGCGCGCCCGCCTCGCGCAGGCGGCGCGCGCGTTCCATCCGAACTGGCTTCGGCACCTGCGGCATCTTGGAAGCGGGCGTGCCCTTGCGCGCGGAGTAGGGGAAGACGTGGAGGTAGGACAAGCCGCATTCCGCGACGAGCGCCAGCGTGTTCGCGAACATGGAATCGGTCTCGGTCGGGAAGCCCGCGATGAAATCGGCGCCGAAGGCGACCTCCGGCCGCGCGGCGCGGATGCGCCCGCAGAAGCGGATGGCGTCGTCGCGCCCATGGCGGCGCTTCATGCGCTTCAGGATCAGATCGTCCCCCGCTTGCAGCGACAGGTGCAGATGCGGCGCGATGCGCTTCTCCTCGACGATCAGGCGTACCAGCTCCTCGTCGATCTCGACCATGTCGAGAGACGACAGGCGTAGCCGCTCCAATTCCGGCACCGCAGCTAGAAGGCGACGCACCATCTGGCCGAGCGAAGGCGTGCCCGGCAGGTCCGCGCCGTAGGAGGTCAGGTCGACGCCCGTTAGGACCACCTCGCGGACGCCCGAGGCGGCCAGCGCGCGCACTTGCTCGGCGATACGGCCCATGGGCACCGAGCGGCTGGGACCGCGGCCATAGGGGATGATGCAGAAGGTGCAGCGGTGATCGCAGCCGTTCTGCACCTCGACGAAGGCGCGCGTGCGCGCGCCGAACCCGTCGAGAAGGTGCCCCGCGCTCTCTTTCACCGCCATGATGTCGGTCACGGCGACACGGATGTTGCCTTCGCGCGCATAGCTGCGCGCCTCCATCTTTTCGGTGTTGCCGACGACGCGGTCGACTTCCGGCATGGCGGCGAAGCGCGCGGGGTCGATCTGCGCGGCGCAGCCGGTGACGATGATGCGCGCCTCGGGCCGCTCGCGGCGCAGCTTGCGGATCGTCTGGCGTGCCTGCCGCTCGGCCTCGGCCGTGACGGCGCAGGTGTTGACGATCACCGTTCCGTCCTGGCCGTGTGCCAGCGTGCGGATCACTTCCGATTCATAGGTGTTCAGGCGGCAGCCAAAGGTGACGATCTCGGGGCCGCTCATGCCGCGCGCTCCGCGCGCCCGCCGTCCAACAGGCTCGCCGGCAATTCGCCGGTGAAGCTGGTGGCGACCGGGCCGGTCATGACGACATGGTTGTCTTCGCGCCACTCCAACTCCAACGTGCCGCCATCGAGCAGCACCTGAACCTTACGCTCCGTCAGGCCGCGACGGATGGCGGCGACGGCGGCGGCGCAGGCGCCCGAGCCGCAAGCCTGGGTGATGCCGACGCCGCGCTCCCACACGCGCATGCGCAGGCGGCCGCGGTCCAGCACCTGGACGAATTCGATGTTGGCGCGCTGGGGGAACAGCTTGTGGTGCTCCAGAACAGGTCCGGCCTCCGCGACCGGCGCGGCCTCGGCGTCCGGCACGATGAAGACGGCATGGGGGTTGCCCATGCTGACCGCGACGGGTTCCTTCAAGGAACCGTGGGCGATCGGCACGCGCAGCGTGTCGCAGGCCTCGGCCAAGGGAATCTCGCGCCAGTCGAGGCGCGCGGGCCCCATGTCGACGGCGATACGCCCGCCCGATGCGCGCGTCGCCGGCAGAAGGCCGACGACGGTCTCGATCACGGCGCGGTCCGTGCCGCGTTCGCGCATCAGCATGTCGGCCACGCAGCGCGTCGCGTTGCCGCAGGCCTCGACCTCGCCGCCGTCCGCGTTCTGGATGCGCATGAAGGCGTCGGCCCCGGCAGCGCGTGGCGCGCCCACGGTGATGATCTGGTCGCAGCCCACGCCCGTGCGGCGGTCGGCGATCGCCAGCGCCTGCCGGTCGGTCAGCGCGAGGGCGCGCTGCCGCGCATCCAGCACGACGAAGTCGTTGCCGAGCCCGTGCATCTTGATGAACGGAAGCGCTGTCATGATGGGGTTTATATGGCCTCCCGGAAGCATGAGTCCAAGAGAATTGCCCGCTGGACCCCAGCCCCCTCCCCCGAAGTCGGGCGGAGGGAGAGAAAATAAAAAACCCTCTCCACCCTTGGGGGTGGAGAGGGCTGGGTGAGGCGGAGGGACAGCGCCGAACGGCGCTGACGACTTATTCGGCGGCGGTGCGGCGCGGCACGGAGATGACGCGGGCCTTGCCGTCCAGGCTGTAGCCGTACTGCTGGGCGATGCCGAGTTCGCGCACGATCTCGATACCGGCCTTCAGCTTGTCCTCGGGCAGCCCGAGCAGCGGCTTGCGGAAGGGGCCCGCCGGCAGGCCGAGCGCGCGCGCCAGCGACTTCACCGCGACCGGGTTGATCGCCGAATAGTGGAAGTGCAGCAGCGGCAGGACGCGCAGATAGGTTTCGCGGAAGGCTTGGATGTCCTGCATCGACTTCCACGGCGTCGAGATGGTGGCCATCTCGCGCGGAATGATGTTGCCGCCCATGTTGGCCGTGCCGTGGCCGCCCAGCGACATGACCTGCATGGTCAGGCCCAGGTTCGGCGAATCGCAGCACATGATGGACAAATGCTTCTTGGCCGCGGCGATGCGCGCGATCTGATCGCCGCGCGAGGTCGCTTCCTTCAGAAGCACGATGTTCGGATGGTCGGCGATGCGCGTCATGGCGGCGGCCGAGAGGTCCGTCTTCACGCGCGTCGGGTTGTTGTAGACGCCGACCGGAATGGTCGAGGCATCGGCCACGTCCAGGAAGAAGCGTACGGACTCTTCCTCCGACGGTACGACATAAGACGGGATGGTGATGACCACGCCGTCGGCGCCTTCGGCGGAGGCGTGCTTCACCTGCTTGACCGACGAGGCCGTGTTGTTGCCGGTGCAGCCGTACCAAAGCTGCATCTTACCCTGGCGCATCTTCAGCGTGCGCGAAACGATCTGCGCCTTCTCCTCGGGCGTCAGCATCGAGGCCTCGCCCGTCGAGCCCATCAACAGGACCGCGCTCGAACCGTGTGCGTGCTGAAACTCCAAGAGCGTGCGGAACCCGTCGTAATCGACCGACTCGTCCTGGTTGAACGGGGTCAGAAGGGCGACGAAGGAGCCTTCGAGCAGCGTATGGGCCATGGTCTTGTCCTCGCGGCGTTGGACGGGCGATCGGATGATAGAAGGTTATAGATAATGTGGTTTCGGGCCGCCTGACAAGGAAGCCCGCGCGGTGGATTCGCAGGTTTTATCCCCGCATGACCCCCACCGTCCCCTGATAAAGGCGGGGATAACCCAGCGAAGTTCCCTGCGCGCCAACCGGTTGCGCGTGATGGCGGCTGGGGACAACCCTGTGCCTCCAAGTCGTTGTCAAACCAACGCCATTTGGTATCGTCCGAATCCAATGGCCCAGGCCTCCAGCACCCTGTTTCCGCCCGATCAGGCGGCCCAGCACACAACCGGTATCCTGCCGTTTCAGGCGATCCGCCAGTTGGCGCGCGTTGGCGATCTGCGCGCGGCGGCAGAAATCACCGACGCCCAGATCCAGCCGGCCAGCGTCGATCTGCGCCTGGGCGAGGTCGCCTATCGCGTGCGCTCCAGCTTTCTGCCCGGGCCCCACGCGACGGTGCAGCAGAAGCTGGATCAGCTGGGCGCGACGCGGATCGACCTGACCGACGGCGCGATCCTGGAACGCGGTAACGTCTATATCGTGCCGCTGCAGGAGCATCTGCAGCTCAAGAGCGACATCTCCGGCCTGTGCAATCCGAAAAGTTCGACCGGCCGCCTCAACATCTTCACGCGCGTGATCACCGACAACGCGGTCGAGTTCGAACGCATCCGGCGCGGCTATCGCGGGCCGCTGTATGCCGAGATCTCGCCTTGCGCCTTCAGCGTCGTGGTGCGCACGGGCTCGCGCCTCAACCAGCTTCGCCTGCGCCGCGGCGCGCCGGTGGCCAGCAAGGCCGCGCTGGAGCGGCTGATGGAAGAAGCCAAGCTCTTGGACGTGGACCTGGACCGCGAGGCGCTGGGCAAAGGCTCGTTGCCCATGTCGGTCGACCTGTCGGGCGAGGGCGATAACGGGCTGGTCGGCTACCGTGCGAAGAAGCATACCGACGTGATCGATTTCGACCGCATCGCGCATTACCCCATCGACGAGTATTGGGAACGCATCCACGCGACGGCGCGGCGCGACCTGATCCTCGATCCCAACGAGTTCTACATCCTGGCGTCGAAGGAGACGGTCAGCGTGCCGCCGGACCATGCGGCCGAGATGGTGGCCTACGACACGCTGGTGGGCGAATTCCGTGTCCACTACGCCGGGTTCTTCGATCCTGGCTTCGGCCATTCCGAAGACGGGCAAGGCCGCGCCAAGGGCGTGCTCGAAGTGCGCTCCCACGATGTGCCGTTCCTGTTGGAAGACGCGCAGATCGTCGGCCGCCTGGTCTTCGAGCGGCTCCTGGCGGTGCCGGAGAAGCTCTACGGTCCGTCCATTGGCTCGTCCTACCAGCGCCAAGGCCTGGCACTGAGCAAGCATTTCCGCCCGTAAACCCTCCGACTTGTTCTGGAAGCCCTTGAATCGCCGAGTTCTTTTTCGGGGGCTGACCGCGCCCGAATTCTCACTTGCAAATGTAAATTTGACGGTTAATCTAACCACCCATGACCATCGAAACAGTCAGAGCATCCGGCGCGAAATTGTTGGGGGGCCGCTTGGTCCTCGATTTCGCCAACACGATCAGCGCCCGCGGCGGCGCGACAGAACGCGACCATGTGGTCGACTACGCCGATCTGGTGGCATGGGCATTCCGCGCCGGATTGGTGGACGAGCGGGTCGGCCAATCGCTTTTGGAGAAAGCCGTGCGACGCGGCGCCGAAACCGAACGCACCGTGACCCGCGCGCGCGAGTTGCGCGACGCCGCTCATCGCGTCTTCGTCGACGTGGCGCACGGCCGCACGGCCAGCCCGGCCGATCTCGCGGTCGTCTATGCGGCGCTGGCCCGCGCGGTCGAGCACGGCAGCATCGTGCAGACCGGCGATGGCTTCGTTTGGCGCTGGCAGGACGGCGCCGAGGCGCTGGACTCGATGCTGTGGCCCATCGCCCGCTCGGCGGCCGAGCTTCTCACCGGCACGGAACTGCCGCGCGTGCGCGAATGCGGCGGCGAGCGTTGCGGCTGGCTGTTCCTCGACCAGACCAAGAACCGCACCCGGCGCTGGTGCGAGATGAAGGTGTGCGGTAACCGCGCGAAGGCGCGCCGTCATTATCACCGTCACCGCCGCCCGTCTTCCGACGCGCCCATCCAATAGAATTATGCCCTGGCGCGGATTCGCCCTGGTCTTGCTGGCGGCGTCGTTTGGCGCATGGCCCGCGAGCGCCGGATGCGACGATCCGCCGGCACCCGGCGTCGATTGGAATCTGTGCCTGAAGTCGCGCGCGCCGTTGGCCGGCGCGCAACTGGCGGACGCCAATTTCAAGCACGCGAAAATGGCCGGCACCGATCTGGCCGGCGCCGATCTGGCGGGGGCGGACCTGAGCGGTGCCACCATGCAGAACACCAGCTTCAAGTCCGCGAACTTGCGAAAAGCCAATCTTTCCGCGGCTTTCATGGGCGGCGCGGATTTCACCGACGCGGTTTTGGCCGGCGCGTCCCTCGACGGCACGAACCTGCCGGGCGCCACTCTCATGCGCGCCGATCTGCGCGGCGCGGATCTCACGGGCGCCTATCTGGTCGGCGCCGATCTGAAGGACGCCAAGCTGGACGGCGCGAAGCTGAGCGACGCCGTGCTCGTGCGCGCGCGCTGGACCGATGGCCGCATCTGCGCGACCGGCTCCGTCGGCCGCTGCATTCGGGAGGAGTGACATGCGCGTTGCCGTGATCGCCGCCGCCCTGCTCGTCCTGTCCACGGCGTCCGCCTTCGCCGCGTGTAAGGACGCCGCGGCGGATGGCGTCGATTGGCGCAAATGCGACAAGACGGGCGCGGATCTGGCGAACGCACATCTCGCGGGCGCGCGGCTGCAGGACAGCGTCTTCACGCGCGCCAACCTCACCCATGCCGATTTCCGCCGCGCGGAGATGTTCTCCGCCAGCTTCTACGATTCCGATCTGAGCGGTGCCGTGCTGGACGATACGAACTTGCGCGGCGGCGCGTTCTCCGGGGCAACCCTGTCCGGCGCCAGCTTCGCGCGCGCGAACATGGAGCGCGTCACGCTCCTGAAAAGCCGCGCGCCCGGCGCCCGGATGGCCGAGGTGCGGCTTCGCCTTTCCGTGCTCGACCAGGTCGACCTGAGCAAGGCCGTGCTGACCAAGGCCGATCTGGCCGGTACGACCATGGTGCAGGCCAATCTGGCGGGCACCGACCTGACCGGCGCGGATCTCACGGGCGCCGACCTGTCGGGGGCCGATTTGACGGGCGCCAAGCTGGCCGGGGCCAACCTGTCCGGCGCCAATCTGGGCGGGACCTCTCTCAAAAAGGCCGATTTGGCCGGCGCCACCCTGGACGGGGCCTCCTTCATCGGGGCCATCTGGTCCGACGGCAAGCGTTGCGGGCCCGGCTCGGTCGGGGGTTGCAAGCCGAACTAAACCCGCGCCCGGAGGCCCCCGTCCGGTTGACTCCCCGGGGGCACCCCCCTAAATTCCCGCCGCCCAAAGGAATTTCGGCGCTTTGCTCCGATCGGGGTCCGCCAGTCCGCGAGTTTCGCGCACTGGCGTTACGGCGTTTTGGGCGTTTGCGGAGTTCGACGCGAGACGATGTTCGAGAACCTGACCACGCGCCTCGGCGCGGTGTTCGACAAGCTGACGCGGCGCGGTGCCCTCTCCGAGGGCGACGTGGACGTGGCGCTGCGCGAGGTGCGCGTGGCGCTGCTCGAGGCCGACGTCGCCTTGCCGGTGGTCAAGGATTTCCTGACCGCCGTGCGCGAGAAGGCCGTGGGCCAGGACGTGCTGAAGAGCGTCACGCCCGGCCAGATGGTCATCAAGATCGTCCACGACCATTTGGTCGAGATGTTGGGCGGCGCCAGCGTGCCCATCAATCTGGCCGCCAATCCGCCCGTGCCGATTTTCATGGTCGGCCTGCAGGGTTCGGGCAAAACCACCAGCACGGCCAAGCTCGGCCTGTGGCTGAGCCAGCGCCAGAAGAAGAAAGTCTTGATGGCCTCGCTCGACGTGCGCCGCCCGGCGGCGCAGGAGCAGCTGGCCGTGCTCGGCATCCAGGCCAATGTCGCCACGCTTCCGATCGTGCCGGGCGAGCCGCCCGTCGCCATCGCCAAGCGCGCGATCCAGACCGGCCTGTTGGAAGCCTATGACGTCGTGCTGCTGGACAGCGCCGGCCGCCTGCATGTCGACGACGAGATGATGGCGGAGGCCGAAGCGGTCCACGCGGCCGTGAAGCCGGTCGAGACGCTGTTGGTCGCCGACGCCATGACCGGCCAGGACGCGGTCAACGTCGCGCAGAGTTTCCATGCGCGGTTGAAACTCACGGGCATCGTGCTGACCCGCGTCGACGGCGACGCGCGCGGCGGCGCGGCGCTTTCGATGCGCAGCGTCACCGGCTGTCCGATCAAGCTGATCGGCTCGGGTGAAAAGCTGGACGCGCTGGAAGCTTTCCATCCCGACCGCATCGCCGGCCGCATCCTCGGCATGGGCGACGTGGTCAGCCTGGTCGAGAAGGCGTCCGAGACGATCGAGGAAGAGGACGCCAAGCGTCTGGCCGCCAAGATCGAGAAGGGCCAGTTCGACCTGGACGACATGGCCAAGCAGTTCCGCCAGATGCGCAAGATGGGCGGGCTCGAAGGCCTGCTCGGCATGCTGCCGGGCGTCGCCAAGGTGAAGAAGCAATTGGCCCAGGCCAACGTCGACGAGAACATGCTGAAGCGTCACGAGGCCATCATCTCTTCGATGACCAAGGGCGAGCGCAAGCGGCCCGAGATCATCAAGGCCTCGCGCCGTCAGCGCATCGCATCGGGCTCGGGTACCTCCGTGCAGGAGGTGAACCGCCTGCTCAAGCAGTTCTTCGAGACGCAGAAGATGATGAAACGCGTGACCAAGCTCGGGCAGAAGGGGCTGATGCGTTCCGGCCTGCCCGGCATGGGCGGCGGCCGCCCGCCCGGCTTCCCCATGCGCTGAGATTTTTTAACCCGAGATTTTTACGGACGAACCGAAACCAAGAGACACAAGACACCGCGAGAAACAGGAGAACTACAAAGACATGTCCCTCAAGATCCGCATGACCCGAATCGGCGCCAAGAAGCGCCCCTTCTACCGCATCGTCGTGGCCGATTCGCGCAGCCCGCGCGACGGCCGCTTCATCGAGAAGATCGGCACCTACAATCCGATGCTGGCGAAGGACAATCCGCAGCGCGTCATCCTCGACACCGATCGCGCCAAGCATTGGCTGGGCGTGGGCGCCCTGCCCAGCGACCGCGTCGCGATCTTCCTGCACGCGCTCGGCCTGGGCGACAAGCCCACGATCACCAAGACCACCAAGGCGCATCTGCCGAAGGCCAAGGCGCAGGAGCGCCTGAAGGCCGTCGCGGACGCCAAGGCCGCGGCGGAAGCCGCCGCCGCCGCGCCGGCGGCTCCGGCCGAGGCGCCGGCCGCCGAGGCCAAGGCCTAAGCAAGGGGCGCGATGACGGAGCGCGCGAAGATGGTTTGCCTGGGCGTGATCTCGGGTGCGCATGGCGTAAGAGGCGCCGTGCGTATCAAGACGTTCACGGCCGAGCCCGAGGCGATCGCCGCCTATGGTCCCGTCACGGACGAGGCCGGCGCGCGTTCGTTCCGGCTTTCGCTCGCGGGCACCGCGCGCGGCCAGGCCATCGCGCGCATTCCCGGCATCGCCGACCGCGACGCGGCCGAGGCGCTCAAGGGCACGCACCTCTACATCGCGCGCGATGCGTTGCCGGAGACGGAATCGGAGAACGAGTTCTACGTCTCCGATCTGGTCGGCCTGCCGGTGGAGAAGACGGACGGCGCATCCCTGGGCCGCGTGCTCGCGGTCCACGATTTCGGCGCGGGCGAGGTGCTGGAGGTGGGCGAGAATTCCACCACCAGCGTCATGCTGCCGTTCACGGACGCCGTCGTGCCCGTGGTCGATCTGTCTGCCGGGAAGCTCGTGGTCGAGCCGCCGCCGGGCTTCCTCGACGCGCCAAAGGCGGCGCGGGCGAAGGGAGGCGACCGATGATCTGGACCGCCACCGTGCTGACGCTGTTCCCCGAGATGTTCCCGGGACCCTTGGGCGTTTCCATGCCCGGCCGGGCGCTGGCCAGCGAGCTTTGGGCCTTGGAAACGGTGGACATCCGGGCCTTCGCGGGCAATAAACACGGCACTGTCGACGATGCGCCGTTCGGCGGCGGGCCGGGACTTGTGATGCGGCCCGACGTCGTGGATGCCGCGCTCGATTTCGTGGCACGGCGGCGCGCGGACGCAGGACTGTCCGAGGCACCGGTGATCTATTTGTCGCCCCGCGGGGCGGCGCTGGACCAGGCGCGCGTGCGCGCCCTCGCCGACGGGCCGGGGCCGGTTCTTCTGTGTGGACGGTACGAGGGCGTGGACCAGCGCGTGCTTGATGCACGCGGCATCGAAGAGGTCAGCGTCGGCGATTTCGTGCTGTCGGGCGGCGAGCCCGCGGCGGCCTGCCTGTTGGATGCCTGCGTGCGGCTATTGCCGGGCGTGCTCGGCGCGGCGGAGTCGCTGGAGGAAGAGAGTTTTTCGTCGGGCCTGCTGGAGTATCCGCATTTCACGCGGCCGCAGGACTGGCGAGGCCGCATGGTGCCGGACGTTCTGTTGAGCGGGCACCATGAACGGGTCCGGGCCTGGCGCCAGACCCAGGCCGAGGAAGTGACGAAGGCGCGCAGACCCGATTTGTGGCTGCGCTACAGCATGGCCCGCGAGGGCCGCGAACCGGGCTCGATCCGAGCCGGCGAAGGAAAGGGTTGAACCATGAATATCGTCCAACAGCTCGAGCATGAGCAGGTCCAGAAGCTGGCGGCCGCCCGCGCGGTGCCGGAGTTCCGCGCCGGCGACACGCTCAGGGTCAAGGTCAAGGTCGTCGAAGGCACGCGCGAACGCGTCCAGGCGTTCGAGGGCGTGTGCATCGCGCGCCGCAACGCGGGCCTCAACTCGTCGTTCACCGTGCGCAAGATCAGCTACGGCGAGGGTGTCGAGCGCGTGTTCCCGCTCTACAGCCCCCGCATCGCCGAGATCGAGGTGATGCGCCGTGGCCGCGTGCGCCGCGCGAAGCTTTACTTCCTCCGCGGCCGCACGGGTAAGAGCGCGCGCATCGCCGAGCGCATCGGCATCGTGCAGAGCGGCGACGG
>CADEGL010000079.1 GCA_902826885.1 uncultured Alphaproteobacteria bacterium
ATCCGTAATCGCCGAAGCCCTCGATCTGGCGGAAGCAGCGTTCGGCGAAATCGCGGTCATAGTCGTTTCGCACCATGCCTTCGATAAACCGCTCCTTAAGGTCTCCGATCGTTCCCCGATGGCGAAATGTGGCCATGGCGCTGCGAAGCCGGTTGGCTTCCTCAGGGGTGAAGCCGGCCGCGACCATGGCGATCTTCATGGCCTGCTCCTGAAACAACGGCACGCCGCAGGTACGCTTGAGGACTTCGTACAGTTCCGGCTTGGGCATCTCGACCGGTTCCTTACCCTCGCGGCGGCGGAGATAAGGATGGACCATGTCGCCCTGGATCGGGCCGGGACGCACGATGGCCACCTCGATGACCAGGTCGTAGAACACTCTGGGCTTCAAGCGCGGCAGCATGCTCATCTGCGCGCGGCTTTCGACCTGGAACAGTCCGACCGTGTCGGCTTGGGACAACATCTCGTAGACGCCGGACTCCGTGCCCTGGGTGATCTGGCCGAGCTGAATCCCGCGGCCGTAATGCGTCTTGATCAGATCAAGTCCCTTGCGCAGGCAAGTCAGCATGCCCAATGCCAGCACGTCGATCTTGAGCATTCCGAGCGCGTCCAGATCGTCCTTGTTCCACTCGATGACGGTGCGATCCTCCATGGCCGCGTTCTCGATCGGCACCACATGGGACAAAGGACCGCGCGTGATGACGAAGCCGCCGGTATGCTGGGATAGATGGCGCGGAAATCCGCGCAGCGTGTCGGCCAAGGCCAGCGCCTGCTCGGTGCGCGAGTCGCCATTCGGGTCGACGATCCATGCATCGTCTTCCCCGCGCTTTCGGCTTTGCAGCTCGCGCGTCAGCACGGTCAGCCGGTCGGACAGGCCGAACACCTTGGCCACGTCGCGCATGGCGCTTTTCGAGCGGTAGGTGATGGTGGTGGCGACGATGCCGGCGCGGTCGCGGCCATAGCGCTCGTAGATCCACTGGATGATCTCTTCCCGCCGCTCATGCTCGAAATCCACATCGATATCGGGCGGCTCGTCGCGGTCGAGCGACATGAAGCGGTCGAATAGAACTTCGATCTTGTCGGGATCGACAGCGGTGATACCCAGCACATAGCAGACGGCGGAATTGGCGGCCGAGCCGCGGCCTTGGCAGAGGATCTTCTTTTCCCGCGCGACCTCGATGATTTCATGAATGGTCAGGAAATAGCGCGCGTAACCGAGTTTCTCGATCAGCACCAATTCCTTTTCCAAGGTGTCGCGCACCTTGCCGGGAATGCCCCCCGGATATTTCTCTGCCGCGTGAAGCCACGTGAGGTGGATGAGATGCTCCTGCGCCGTGCGGCCTTCGGGAATCGGCTCGTCGGGGTATTCGTACTTCAATTGGTCGAGCGAGAACTGGCACTCCTCCGCGATCTCGACCGTGCGGTCGAGCGCATCGGGATGATCGCGGAAGAGCCCGGACATTTCATACGGCGGCTTCAGGTGCCGTTCCGCGTTCGCATGCAGACGGAGGCCCGCCTCGTCCAGCCGGCAGCTTTCACGGATACAGGTCATGACGTCTTGCAGCGGGCGGCGTTCCGGCACATGGGCATGCACATCGTTGGTCGCCACCAGGGGCACACGCATGGCCTCGGCGATGGAGGACAGCCGATTGAGACGCCGCCGGTCATGGGCGCTGTAATGTCTGTGGATGGCGAGATAGGTGGCGCGCGGAAACCGGATGCCCAGGCTTCGCACATGGTCAATGAATGCTTCGTCCAATCGCTCCGGCGGCACGACGATCAGCTTCTGACCGCGCTCCAAATCCAGAAGATCGGAGAAATGCAGATGGCATTGCCCCTTCGGTGCGCGCCGTTTGCCCACGGTCAAGAGATGCGACAGATGCCCATAGGCTTGGCGGTCGATCGGCAGCGCGAGCACGCTGGGCCCATCGGTGAAATCCAGCCGCGCGCCCACGACCAGACGCATCGGCGAACCCGCCTTTTCCACTTCCTTCAGCGCGTGATAGGCGCGCACTACGCCCGCCAGCGTGTTGCGGTCGGTGATGGCGATGGCGGACAAGCCCATCGCGGCCGCGCGCAAGACCAGCTCCTGCGGGTCGGAGGCGCCGCGCAAGAAGCTGAAATGGCTGGTGACCTGCAGTTCGGCATAGGGCCGGACCAGGTATGGCTTACCCATAAAATGTTCCTTATTTGTTCTTATCGATTCCAGCTTTGCGGGGGTGCGTCAAGCCGCCCGGCGCCGCAAGGCTTTGGCGGCCTGGGCCAGGTCGGCGACGAAGCGCGCGATTTCCGCCTTCCGCTCCGCCGGTTTCCCCCGCAGAAGGGACGAGGGATGGACCGTGGCCAGGACGACCCGGGCCAAGTCGGATTCGACCGGCACACCCCGCTGGCGCGTGACACGGAAGCCGCGGCCCAAAAGTGACCGGGCGGCGGTGGCGCCAAGGCAGATCAAAACGTCGGGCTTCACCAGCGCGATCTCGGCCCGCAGCCATGGCTCGCAAGCTTGGATTTCCCGCGCATTCGGCCTGGAATGGATGCGGCGCTTGCCGCGCGGCACCCATTTGAAGTGCTTCACCGCGTTGGTGACATAGCTGGCCTGACGGTCGATGCCGGCCTCGGCGAGCGCGCGGTCGAGCAGCTTTCCCGCCGGGCCCACGAACGGCCTTCCTTCCAGATCCTCGCGATCCCCAGGGGTTTCGCCCACCAGCATGAGGGATGCGCGGGCCGGCCCCTCGCCGAAGACGGTCTGGGTCGCATTCTCATAAAGAGGACAGGCCGTGCATGCCTTCGCCTCCCGGCGCAGGCCCGCGATGCTCGAAGCCGAGGGCCGGGCGCGTCCCGTTTTGTCCATGTGAGGACAATCTGGGGCCGGACCAGCGGTTCCGCCGGTCGCGTAGGCTGTATTTTCGAGAGGAAGGTGGCGGAGGGGGTGGGATTCGAACCCACGGTACCCAAAGGGTACAACGGTTTTCGAGACCGCCCCGATCGACCGCTCTGGCACCCCTCCGCTAAGGGGGCCGGAGCCTAATCGAAGGGCTTTTGGACCGCAACCGAGCCTCCGCCGATTATGCAAATAAGGCCGAAAAAGGGCGGAAAACCCGTCAAATTGTTTGACACTTCGGTGACCCTGGCTATATTCGCGCCCTTGTCCGGCCGGGCCATGTGGGCGCGGGACCGGGTGCTTTCAATTCAAGTTCAAACGTGATCGCAAGGTCCGCGGACGGGGCCCATGTACGCAGTCATCCAAACCGGCGGCAAGCAATATAAGGTCGCCAAGAACGACGTAATCTTCGTCGAGAAGCTCGACGGCGACGCTGGCGCTGAGGTGACCTTCGACAAGGTCATGCTGATCGGCGACAGCGACAGCCGCACCGTGGGCCATCCCTTCATCGACGGCGCGGCGGTGACCGCGACGGTCCTGGAGCAGGCGCGCGGCCCCAAGCTGATCGTCTTCAAGAAGAAGCGGCGCCAGAACTATCGCCGCAAGCGCGGCCACCGCCAGGCGGTCAGCGTGCTGCGCATCACCAATATCCGCGCCTAGTCAGCGGAGAGGGCAGAGCAATGGCACATAAGAAAGCAGGCGGCAGTTCGCGCAACGGGCGCGACTCCGACGGAAGGCGCCTCGGCGTCAAGAAATTCGGCGGACAGACCGTCATCCCCGGCAACATCCTGGTCCGCCAGCGCGGCACCAAGTATTGCGCGGGCCGCAATGTCGGCATGGGCCGTGACCACACGCTGTTCGCCCTCGAAGGCGGGCATGTGGAGTTCAACACCTCGGGCGAGCGGACCTACGTCTCGGTGAAGACGGCGAGCTGACCGGCCCCATTCGACGGGTTTCGATCAAGGGGGATGGGTTGCCATTCCCCTTTTTCGTTTCCGGACGGCGGGCGGCTGAGGACGGACCATGAAGTTCCTCGATCAAGCCAAGATCTACGTGCGCGGCGGTGACGGCGGCGGCGGCGTCATCGCGTTCCGGCGCGAAAAATTCATCGAATATGGCGGGCCGGACGGCGGTGATGGCGGTGACGGCGGCGACGTGATCGCGGTCGCGGTCGAAGGGCTGAACACGCTGATCGACTATCGCTATCAGCAGCATTTCAGGGCGCCGGCCGGCCGACCGGGCGAAGGCTCCAACCGCAGCGGCGCGGGGGGACAGGATACGATCCTGAAATTGCCCGTGGGCACCGAGATCCTGGAAGACGACAACGAGACGGTCGTGGCCGACCTGACCAAGCCCGGTCAGCGCGTGGTGCTGGCCGAGGGCGGCGAAGGCGGCCTCGGCAACGCGCGCTTCAAATCGTCGACCAACCGCGCGCCGCGCAAAGCAACCCCCGGCACGCCGGGCGCTGAACGCTGGTTGTGGCTGCGCCTGAAGCTGATCGCGGACGCTGGCCTGGTCGGCCAACCCAACGCGGGCAAGTCGACCTTCCTGGCCAGCGTCACCGCCGCCAAACCCAAAATCGCCGACTATCCCTTCACCACCCTGTCGCCGCATCTGGGCGTGGTGCGTGTGCATGGCGAGGAGTTCGTGCTGGCCGACATCCCCGGCCTGATCGAAGGCGCCCATGAAGGCCGCGGGCTTGGCACCCGCTTCCTCGGCCATGTCGAGCGTTGCAGCGTCCTGTTGCACCTGGTCGACGGCACGGAAGAAGACCCGGTCGCCGCCTACAAGACGATCCGCAAAGAGCTGAAAGCCTACGGCCATAAGCTGGACAAAAAGCCCGAGATCGTCGCGCTCAACAAAGCGGACGCGGTAGACGAAGCGACCTTCGAGAAGCGCCGCGCGGCGCTGGCCAAGGCCGCCCGCAAATCGGTGCTGGCCATCTCGGGCATCGCCCGCCAAGGCGTCGACGAGGCGCTGGGAAAAGTCCTGACCCAGGTGCAGCGCGCACGGCGCGCGCGCCAAGAGGCCGAGGCCGGCGTGACCGCGGAAGCGGCTTCGGGCTAGACTCCGGCGTCCATGACGCAACGAGCCAGCGTGCGCAACGTTCCCACCAAACGCCCTATCCACACGGCGCCCGCAGATCGCGAGACCTTGGCGCTCAGGCCGGGCGCGCCGCGCATCGGCCTCTTGGGCGGCTCGTTCAACCCGCCCCATGACGGGCATCTCCATTTGAGCCGCCTGGCCATCCGGCATCTGGGGCTGCACGAATTATGGTGGCTGGTGACGCCCCAGAATCCGTTGAAGCCCGTGCGCGGCATGGCGCCCCTATCGGCGCGGCTGGCCGCGGCGCGCGCCATGGCACGCGATCCGCGTATCCGCGTCACCGACATCGAAAAGCGCCTGGGCACCCGCTTCACGTTCGACACCGTGCGCGCGCTCAAGCGCCGCTTCCCGCGCGCGCACTTCGTCCTGGTCATCGGCGCCGACAATTTCATCCAGTTACCGAAATGGCGCGGCTGGATGCGCCTGATGCGCGAAGTTCCCGTTGCGGTTTTCGACCGCCCTTCTTATTCTGATTCGGCGTTGGACGGAGCGGCCGCCGAGCGCTTCGCGCGGAGGCGGATCGATCCGGAACAGGCCCGGGGTCTGGCGTACCGCAAGCCGCCCGCCTGGGTTTTCTTCCGGACCGCGCTCCACCCGAGTTCGTCCACGGCCCTGCGGCAGCGCCGGGCCGAACGCGAGAGGCGGATGAGGCTGGGAGAAGGCAAGACGACCCAAGGGAGAGCGACATAGCCCCGCGTAAGGCCAAGGCCGCGCCAAGCGCGCAGCAACGCCTTCTGTCGCTCATCGAGGAGGCGCTCGACCAAGGTCAGGCGGAGGATGTCTCCGTCATAGACCTTTCCGGTAAAAGCAGCATCGCGGACTATCTCGTCATCGCCAGCGGACGCTCGGGCCGGCATTTGAACACGCTGGCCGAACGCGTGGTCGAAGCGTTGCGGGAAAAGGGAATCCGCCCCGTCCCGGTCGAAGGAATGGCGAACGCCGAATGGGTTCTGGTCGATGCCGGCGACGTGATCGTCCATCTGTTCCGGCCCGAAAAGCGCCGCTTCTACAATCTGGAAAAGATGTGGGGCCTGGATCTGCCGGATCTGGCGGAGGCCAGCGCCTGATAACCGCGGTGCGCCGCGGAGTCTGGGCAGCGCCGGCGATTCTCCTCGCCGCGGCGCTCGTCTTTGGCGCCGTCCACGCCGCGCCGAGCAGCGGCAAGAAGCTTGAGGACGTCGAAAAGCAACTGGAGGCCGGCCGGCAAAAGGAAACCGCGCTGGGGCGGGAAGCCGAGTCACTTTCGAAAGAGGCCGAGGAGCTTCGCACCAAGGCGGTCGAAGCCGCGCGCACGACTCAGGACCGCGAAGAGGAAATCACCACGATCGAGCGCAAGCTCGACAAGCTGAATGCCGAACTGGCCAGCCGCACCGCGGCGCTGGGTGGCAAGCGCGCGCAGCTGATCCAGCTTTTGGCCGCGCTCGAGCGCATCGCCATCCAGCCGCCGGAGGCGCTGATCGCGATGCCGGAAACACCCTCCGACACGATCCGCAGCGCGCTCTTGATCCGCGCCGCCGTGCCCGCCATCGAGGACCGTTCGCGCACCTTGCAAGCCGAGCTGGACGAGCTGGCGGAATTGCGCGCGGACATCGCCACCAGGCGGCGGCAGTTGGCCTCGGCGCTGGATTCGCTCCGTCACGAGCGCGAACGGCTGGACCGCATGGCCGAGCAGAAATCGAAGGTGGCGGCGGCGACCGAGGAGCAGAAGACCGCTCTGGCCAAGCGCAACGCCAAGCTGGCCTCCGAGGCCAAGGACATCCGCGAACTGTTGGAAAAGCTCGAATCCGTCCGGCCCAAGACCCCACCGCCCAAACCCGTGCCGCCGACCGAAAAGGCCGACCGGGGCGAATCCCATCCACGGGCGGCGCCTTCCCATGCGCCCGAGGGCCAGGTAGCGCTGAGGCCCCCCGTGGAATCCGCCGGGCGGGCCATGCTGCCGGTCCGGGGCCAGATTATTCGGACCTTCGGCCAGGAGGGCCCCGCCGGGGGGCTGGAAAAGGGCATCACGATCGAGACCCGGCCGGACGCCCAAGTGGTGGCCCCTTTCGACGGCCAGGTGGCCTTTGCGGGGCCGTTCCGCGGCTATGGGCAAATCTTGATCATCGAACAGACGGACGGATATCATACGATCCTCGTTGGATTATCGAGAATCGACGGGGTCGTAGGGCAAAATGTCGTGGCCGGTGAACCCGTCGGCCTCATGGGAAATCCAGAAAGCGGACGCCCGGCGCTTTACGTCGAACTGCGCCGGAATGGGCGTCCTGTTAACCCCGTGTCCGTTCTGACGGCACGAAACGACAAGGTCGGTGGATGATTCGCAAAACGTTCGCGGCGGCCGTGCTCGCCGTGTGCTTGGCAACCTCGTCCATCGCGTATGCGGCGGACTCCAAGGGATCGGAAGCCAAACCGGAGTCGAGTTCCGAGACTTACCGCCAGCTCAAGCTGTTCGGTGACGTCTTCGAACGCGTGCGGTCCGATTACGTCGAGCCGGTCAGCGACAAGGACCTGATCGAGAACGCCATCAAGGGCATGCTGTCCTCGCTCGATCCGCATTCCAGCTATCTGGATGCTAAGAGCTATCAGGACATGCAGGTCAACACCAAAGGGGAGTTCGGCGGCCTGGGCATCGAGGTCACGATGGAGAACGGCTTCGTGAAGGTCGTCTCGCCCATCGACGACACGCCCGCCTTCCGCGCCGGCATCCAGCCGGGCGACCTGATCGTGGGTCTGGACGGCGAATCGGTGCAGGGCATGACCTTGGCCGAAGCCGTCGACAAGATGCGCGGCAAGGTGAAGACCGACATCACGCTGACCATCAAGCGCGGCGAACAGCCGCCGTTCGACGTCAAGCTCACGCGCGACGTCATCCGGGTCCAGTCGGTGCGCTCCAAGATCGAGGGCAATATCGGCTATATCCGCGTTACCGCGTTCAATGAGCAGACCTCCTCGGCGCTGGACGCCGCGATCACCAAGATCAAGTCCGAGTTGGGCAAGAACCTGAAGGGCGTAGTGCTCGACCTGCGCAACAATCCCGGCGGTCTGTTGGACCAGGCCATCGCGGTTTCCGACGCGTTCCTGACCAAGGGCATGATCGTGTCGACGCGCGGCCGCCGGCCGGACGAAGCCACGGTGTTCAACGCACGCGGACCGGATCAGCTCAACGGCCTGCCGATCGTGGTCCTGGTCAACGGCGGTTCGGCCTCGGCGTCCGAGATCGTGGCCGGCGCGTTGCAGGACCATAAGCGCGCGACCATCCTGGGCATGCCGACTTTCGGCAAGGGCTCGGTGCAGACGATCATCCCGATCCAGGGTCACGGCGCCATCCGCTTGACCACCTCGCGCTATTACACCCCTTCGGGCCGCTCCATCCAGGCGCGCGGCATCGAGCCCGATATCCTGGTCGACCAGCCGCGTCAGGAAGGCGCCACCGCGGAAGAGAAGGAAAAGCACGAGGCCGACCTGAAGCGCTCGCTGAAGAACAACCAGAAGGCCGGCGCCGAGCAGAAGCCGTCCCGCCCCGTCGACCGCCCGCCGCCGTATAAGGCCGGCGAGCAGCCCCAGGACTACCAGCTCAACAAGGCGCTGGAGTTCCTCCGCGGCGCGTCGGCCAAGAATCCGCAGAGCAACCAAAGCGTCAACTGACGCCGTGCCGTGGCGCGCCGGGGGAAAGGCCGCGGCGGGGTCTACACGCTTGTGTTCGCGGCGATTCTGGTTGCCGCGGGCTTTGCCGCGCTGGTTTTTTGGCTCGCGCTGACCGACGATCCCGCCGCGCGCATGGCGCGCGACGATCCGCCCGGCGCCATCATCGAGATCGCCCTCGGCCCGCCGCCGCTGATCCTCGATCCGCTGTTGCCCGAGGCCGAGACACCGGAGCCGACGCCCGAGCCCGTTATCGCCTTGTTCCCGCTACCGCCGGCCAAGCCGCCGGCGCCGGCGCCGCCCCCCGTTCCAACCGTGGCGCCGGTACCGCCCATCCCGCCCGCGCCCGCTCCGCCCCCGGCCCCTCCGCCACCCATTCCGCAAACCACGCGGCTGCCGCCGCCCCCGCATCTCGATCCCAACCTGGTCGAGCGAAGCCCCGACGGCCTTCTGCCCAAGCCGTCCGCCGACGGCAAAGTGGCGTGGCGCATCTATGCGCGCCCCTCCGACCCGACCGATCCGCGTCCCAAGATCGCCATCGTCATCGTCAATTTGGGCCTGAGCGACGCGGCGACCGAGGCCGCCATCCAGCGCCTGCCCGGCGCGGTCACGCTGGCCTTCTCGCCCTACGCGGGCAGCAAGCTGGATCAATGGCTGGATCTCTCGCGCGTCGCTGGCCACGAGGTGCTCTTGTCCGTGCCGATGGAGCCGATCAATTATCCCGACAGCAATCCAGGCCCGCACACGCTGCTGACCTCGCTTCTACCCGCCCAGAATCTGGAGCGTCTGCGCTGGGCCCTGTCGCGCTTCACCGGTTATGTGGGAGTCACCAATTACATGGGCTCGCGCTTCTCCACGTCCGCCGATTCGCTGCGGCCGGTGCTCCAGGAGGTCAAGAATCGCGGCCTGCTGTTTCTCGACAATCGCTCCACGCCCGCCAGCGTGATCGGACAGGTCGCCGCCGAAATCAACCTGCCGCGCGCGGCCAACGACCGCTTCATCGACGGCCAGGCCGCGCGCGTCGCCATCGACGGCAAGTTGGCGGAATTGGAAATGGTCGCGCGCCGACAGGGCCACGCCATCGGCATCGGCTTTCCCTTTCCGGTCACGATCGAACGCGTCGCGGCTTGGGCCGGCACGATCGAGGATCGTGGTTTTGTCCTGATGCCGGTCAGCGCCATCGCCAGTACGGGGATCTATCCATGACGAAGAAGAAAACGACGGACGACCGGCCCTATCGCCTCGGCGTTGGCGTCATGTTGATCAACGACAAATACCGCGTCTTCGTCGGACGCCGGAACGACATGGCGGGCGACCATTGGCAGATGCCCCAGGGCGGTATCGACGAGGGCGAGAAACCGCGCGCGGCAGCCCTGCGCGAGATGAAGGAAGAGATCGGCACGGACAAAGCCGAGATTCTGGCGGAATCGCGCGACTGGTTCGCCTATGACCTGCCGCCGGATTTGGGCCGGACGGCATGGAAGGGCCGCTATCGCGGACAGAAGCAGAAATGGTTCGCGGCCCGCTTCACCGGCAAGGATTCCGATATCGACCTCGAGACCGAGCATCCTGAATTCGAGGCTTGGCAATGGATCGCGCCCGCGGACCTGCCGCGCCTGATCGTGCCGTTCAAACGGCAGCTTTATATCGATGTGATGGAGGAGTTCCGCGCGCTGCTGCGTGCGTGAACGTCAGGCCGTGGGCACCAGTTCCGCCGCTGGCTTGAACCCCGGCAACGCGGCGATGCGGCCGAGCCACGCCTGAATGTTCGGATAGGCGGCGGGATCGAGCCCGGCCTGGTCGAGCCAGAAGACATAAGCGCAGCAGGAAATGTCGGCGATGGTCGGCTCGCCGACCAGGAACCGGTTCTCGCCCAGATGGGTTTCGAGCCGCGTCAGTGCCACGAGACCGCGCGTTTTGAAGACGTCCAGATTGCCCGGCTCTGGCTTTGCGAAGCGGCGGAAGAACCGCATGGTGCCGACATTGGCCGTCAGGCGATGGTTGTCCCACAACAGCCATTCGAGAACGCGCAGCCGCTCGCTCTCGCCGCGCCCGCCGAAGCGGCCGAACTTCGCGGCCAGATGGGCCAGGATCGCACCCGACTGCGAGACGGTCAGCGCGCCATCCTCGAGCAAGGGCACCTCGCCATAGCGATTGAGGCGCAGAAAGTCCGGCGCGCGCGTCGCACCGGCGAAGAGGTCGACATGGCGATAGGCGAAACGCTCGCCCGACAGGGCGAACATCAGCGCCACTTTGTAAACGTTGCCGGATTCGAAGTGGCCGTGAAGGACGGGGGGTGCTGCGCTCACGCGCCGGCACGCGCCATCTGGATACGGCGGACGCGCAAGAACGTGTAGAGCCCGCGAGCCATGACGGCCAGGGTCCGGTCGCCGGGGCGTATGCCCACGGCCTTGAGGATCATGGCGATAGCGCGCTGGAGATGGCTCGGGCGATAGAACAGGTAGGCACGGCTCATATAGGCGTTGATGTAGCGTTTGCGGTCGTAGTCGCCTTGGCCGGAATGGTTGGTCGTGTAGTAAGCGTAGGCCAGCTCGTCATCCTCGGATTCGCCGATACGGCCCAAAGCCACCCAGATCCGGCGCCAGAAGCCGATATGGTCGCGCTCCGCATAGCGTTTCATGTGGTCGTAGAACATTTTGTAGTGACGGAACTCGTCGGAGGCGATGCGCCGGCAAATCTCGCGCAAAACCGGCTCCTCGGTGCCCGCGCCGAGCGCGCTGTAATAGGAGCTGGTGCCAACCTCGACGATGCAGCGCGCGATCAACTCGCCCACGCGCGAGCCCCGCACGGACGTGTCGACGCCCGTCGGCAGCTTGATCTGGCTGGAGAAATCGGCGAAGGCCTTGTCGAAATCGAAACCCGGATCGGCGAGCTTGGCCCACCGCGCAAGCGCTTGGCCGTGCTGCACCTCTTCGACCGCCCATTGGCAGGCCACGCCGTGAAACTCGGGGTCGTCCGGGAAGACTTCCATCAGGTAACGGGCATAATCGCGCCCGTTATGCTCGACGACGCTCGCGGCCTTGACCAGACGCAGCACCTCCGGATCGATCCGCGCGGGATCGAACTTGTCCCAAGGAATATCTGCGAGTGTCCAGGTCCCCATTAGCAAACGCCCTTTTTACCCACGAACCTGGAGGGGCCGTCTTCTTAAACCGACACAGGATTATAATGTTCCAGAGGGCTGCCGCCAACGGGGGACGTCCCAGGTTCGGGACCGCTCCCAGGATCAGTTCGGGCGGCCGAGAACAGCGAGTTTAGCCTGTTCGACGGCAAGGCGAGCCTCGAAGGGCGCGCGCTCGGCGTCGGAATCGGAATCCGCAATGTCCTGCTCGAGCTGGCGGATAGCGGCCTCGACGGCGCTCCGGTCCAGATTCTCGACCGGCACGGCCTCGTCGGCCAGGACGGTCAGGCGTTCGGGCGTGACTTCGGCGAAACCGCCACCGACGAAGATGCGCTGCTTCACCTTGTTGTTCTCATAAACCTCGATCACGTCCGGGCGGACCGTGGATGCGAAGGGCGAGTGTCCTGGCAGGACGCCGAAGTTGCCTTCCGTGCCAGGCACGACGACCATCTCCGCCCGCTCCGAAAGAAGCAGGCGTTCCGGCGAGACGAGTTCGAACTCGAAGGTGTCGGCCACGATATCCTCGATTTCGCTTTAGGCGGCTTCCGCGGCCATCTGCTTGGCCTTCTCGAAGACCGTCTCGATGGTGCTGACCATGTAGAAAGCGGCTTCGGGAATGTCGTCGCATTCGCCGTCGCAGATCATCTTGAAGCCCTTGATGGTGTCCTCGAGCTCGACGAAGACGCCGGGGCGGCCGGTGAACACCTCGGCCACGTGGAAGGGCTGCGAGAAGAAGCGCTGGATCTTGCGCGCGCGGGCGACGGTCGTCTTGTCCTCTTCGGACAACTCGTCCATGCCCAGAATGGCGATGATGTCCTGCAGCGACTTGTAGGTCTGCAGGATGCGCTGCACCTCGCGCG
>CADEGL010000080.1:0-5190 GCA_902826885.1 uncultured Alphaproteobacteria bacterium
TGGTCGTGATCGGCGCGGGCGGCATCTTCATCGAGATCCTGGGCGACCGCACGGTGGCCATGCCGAATTTCGACGCGACGGCCGCGCGGCGCTATGTCGACAAGCTGAAGACGCGCCCGCTGCTGGACGGCAAGCGCGGCAAACCGCCTTCCGATGTGGCGTCGTTCGCAAAGGCCGCGTCGCGCCTGTCGCTGCTGGCGCATGACCTCGGCGATCTTCTGGCCGAGCTCGACGTCAACCCGGTGATCGTGGGGCCGAAGGGTGCCGTCGCCGTGGACGCCTTGGTAGTACCGAAGTCGGCTAAGCGACCGCGGTAAACTGCCGACCTCTAGCAGCAGAAACCTTCAAGATAGGAAAAAAAATGGCTGAGAAAATTGCCATCGTCACCGCCGCCGGTAAAGGCATTGGTGAAGCCATTGCTCGCGAGCTGAATGCACGTGGTTACAAGCTCGCCCTCATGTCCACTTCCGATGCCAGCATCAGACTGGCTAAAGAACTGGGCGGCATCGGCTTCCAGGGGTCGGTGACGGATATCGGCGACATGAAGAAACTGGTGGGCGAGACGTTCCAGCACTACGGTCGCATAGACGTGGTAGCCAATAACACCGGCCGCCAAGGGGGCATTTTGCAGAAGCATGGCGTTCAGGCGCGCCCGCCGCTCGACGCAGTGAAGCTTACGTATGATCCCGATTTCGAATCCGACGAAATCATTAAACTGCCTGACGCTGCATGGCACGACATCCTCGACCTTCTGGTCTTGAATGTCGTGCGCATGTGTCGGTTGGTTACTCCGCTTATGATCGGACAGGGTGGCGGCGCGATCGTCAATATTTCCGGCATGGAGTCTATCCAGCCGCGCCAACTCTATACAGCTAGCGTATTGCGGCTAGCTCTTCACGGCATCACGAAGATTTACGCCGACCGTTATGGCCGACATGGCATCCGGATGAACAATGTGTTGCCGGGCGTCCTCGAGAATGAGCATACGGCCCCAGAGCAAATCCGCCGGGCGATTCCCTTGAATAGGAAGGGAACGATGGCGGAGGTCGCTAAGACCGTCGCCTTCCTCCTTTCGGAGGATGCGGGTTACATCTCGGGTCAAAATATTCTAGTCGACGGCGCGCTTAACCGCGGAATTTAGGGACGCCTACTCGCTCATCGCTTTTTAAGCCGTGCGCCGCACCTTCTATAATGCCGCACGAACGCGAGCGCCCTTGGTGCTTGGCTGGCTCGCAGGGCCCAGGACCTGGTCGAGCCACCAGTTGTTCAGATAGGGGATCGCGGTTTCCAGCTTCCCGATCCGGCCCGGCGTCGCATGAGGCGACGACAGTCCGCGCTGCGACAGCTCGTTGATCCAATTGTCTTCGGGGACCGCGATATCCATGCGGTAGTAGTAGTCCTTCGCGACTTCCTCGAAGTCCGGACACTTCAGCGCATCCTTGTGAAAGCAGGAGTTCACCACGAGCTTAATGCGGTCCGGGCCGAGCGGGTAAAACTCGAGCGCCCAAGCGCTGTCCACGCAGTAGCCGATACAGCCCAGCGGCATCAGGATCGGATAGTAGCTGCCGTGCGTGGTGCGGCCGGTCAGCGTCGGAATTCGATCGAACCCTTTCTTCTTCTCGACGCCGTCCAGCAACGTCCGCGTGCCGGCATGGGTGACGAAGAAGCTGAAGCCTTCGGCTTTGACGTACTCCGTTTCCACGGGTTTGTCATAAGAGTCCGCGAGCTTCTTCAGCGAATCCTTGTGAACCGTTTTGACGTGTCCGACATCGCAGAAATTCTCGACATACAGCTTCCAATTGCATTGAACGTCGAATTCCGCGCGCCGCGTGCAGACGAGGTTTTCGGGATCGTAGGGGAGGATCTCGTTGTACATCTCGCCGGCCCATTTCTTCAGGCCGGGCGCATTGTTGTCGAAGTTGATGAACATGAACGGGCCCCAGGTCTCGAGACGGATGGGGACCAGCCCGTAATTCGCGCGGTCGAAGCCTTTCGACTCTTCCATGTCTGGGGCGCCCTGCAGCGCGCCGTTAAAATTATAGACCCAGGCGTGATAGGGGCACTTGATGGCCGCCTTGCAGGTGCCTTGGCTTTCCTCCAGCAGGATCGCGCCGCGGTGGCGGCACGTGTTCGCGAAGGCACGGATCACGTTGTCGCGCCCGCGGATGACAATGACGGGGCTGCCCGTATGGGTCAGCGTGATGAAGTCGCCGGGATTGGGAACGCGGCTCGTGGCGCCGATCAAGATCCACGATTTCCGGAAGATGTGCTTCACCTCCAGGTCGAACCATTCCTTCGAGGTGTAGCACCACGCAGGCAAGGTCTCTGCCTCAAGCGGTGGCCGGCGCACGCCATCGTAATGGCGAGGATCGAGAAGATTGTCCGGCTGATTCATCGCTGCATCCTCCGTGAAACACATCCCATACATGCGGGAGAAAAGTTTAGTGTCGGGAAAGGATGATCGCATAGAAATTTTAATGATTGATTATCAATCAACTCGGCGCGCCGCCGACTCCCGCGTTCTGGCGCGATAGGCCTTGCCGTCCTGACCCGTGAAGCCGCTCTCGTTTCCATCGCGGTTCCCATTCCGCCTCCATCTATGCTTTTGTTGCGCCTGCTTCGCCGGTCGCGGCGGAACATCGGAGACTGGCGAATCTAACCCAAACACAACCGTCTTTCGTTCTTCAGGAGATGAAGTTCTATGAAGCTCAAGGATCGAGTCACGGTCATCACCGGCGGCGCGAAGGGCATCGGCCTGGCGTATGGCCGCCGTTTCGTGAAGGAAGGCGCGCCTGTTGTCATCGGCGACGTGGACGACAAGGCGGGTGCCGCCGCCGTGGCCGCGCTGGAGAAGGAGGGTGGCAAGGCGCTCTATGTCTGTTGCGACGTGACCAAGAAGGCCGAGGTCGACGCCCTGTTCGACGCGGCGGTGAAGGCGTTCGGTCACGTGGATGTCTGCATCGCCAACGCGGGCATCGTGAACGACGGCAGTTTCCTAGAGTTGAAGGAAGAGGATTTCGACCGTGTGATGGCGGTCAACGTGAAGGGCGTGTTCCTGACGGGCCAGTCCGCCGCACGCGCGATGATCGCGGGCAAGCGCAAGGGCGTCATCATCAACATCGCGTCCACCAACGCGATCGTGGTGCAGCACGGCCAGGTGACCTATCCGGTCAGCAAGGGCGCCGTGAACCTTCTCACCAAGGTCATGGCAATCTCGCTGGCCGATAACGGCATCCGCGTTGTCGCCATCGGCCCTGGTCCGACGCGCACCGAGATGCTGGACGAGGTGATCAAAAATCATCCGACGTTCATGAAGAACGTTGGCCTGCGCACGGCGCTGCGCCGTCCGGCGGAGGTAGAGGAGATCGCGGGCGTGGCGGCCTTCCTGGCCTCCGACGACGCCAGCTACATCACCGGCCAGACGATCTACGCCGAGGGCGGCCGCCTGGCGCTCAACTACATGATGCCGGAAAAGTAATGCCGTGAGCGTCGACGAATCGTCAGCGCATCGGCACACGTGATGGATGCGATCGATATCGTCATTGTCCTGTTTCTTGTCTGGTGGATCTGCGCGAATTCGCGTTCCGGCAAAGAGGAAGAGCGGTCCACCGTACTCGGTACGCTGCGCGATTACGTTTGGCCGGACATCAACAGGATTTCGGCACGCGCGATCGCGAGAGACGTCCCGGCCTATGCGCTCTTCCTGGGCCTCTTCATCGCCGCGGATCTGGCGCTGGCTCTGTACCACGGTAAGGTCGCGCCGGCCGATTACGACGTCATCGCCGAATACCTTGCCTGCGTGGCCTATTTCGGCGTGGTCCACTGGTACGGCAGAGCGCGGCTTTGGACCCTGTTTGCGTTCCCGGCGGCGTTGCTGGCGGTAGGAGCGGGGTTTCTGTTGCGCGACTATTTTCGCGGCACATCTCTCACGGGAAATCTGGCCGTGGCCGTCATCTTCGCGCCCTTGGTCGTCAATCAGTTCCGTGCATGGCTGTGGCTTGTTCGGTTCGGCGCGCGCGGTGACGCCGCGCCAGCGGGGAAAGCCTAGTTGCCCGCATCGCAATTTTGCCGGATGTTGGCTGCGGCCGGATCGAACCATCCTCAATGACATCATATCGGACAAGGAGTAGGCACCATGAAGCTTAAGGGTAAGGTCGCCGTGATCACGGGCGGCGCACGGGGGATCGGCCTGGCCTATGCCACGCGCTTCGTGAAGGACGGGGCCAAGGTCGTGATTGGCGACCTGCTCGACAAGGAGGGCGGCGAGGCCGTCAAGACGCTCGGTGCCGATAACGCCCACTATGTCCGCTGCGACGTGACCAAGAAGGCCGAGGTCGACGCGCTGATGGACGCGGCGGTGAAGAAATTCGGCCGGCTGGACGCGTGCATCGCCAACGCGGGCATTTCGACCCACGCGCCGTTCCTCGAGGTGACCGAAGCCGATTGGGACCGCGTGATGGCGGTGAACGTGAAGGGTGTGTTCCTGACCGGCCAAGCCGCGGCCAAGCGCATGATCGCATGCGGCAACGGTGGCGTGATCATCAACATCGGCTCGGTGAACTCGGTGCTGGTGCAGCACGGCTCGGTGCCGTACCCCGTCAGCAAAGGGGCGGTGAATCTGCTCACAAAGGTGATGGCGATCTCGTTGGCCGATAACGGCATCCGCGTTTGCGCCATCGGCCCCGGCCCGACCAAAACGGCCATGGAGGCCGCGGTGATGGCCGACCCCGCCAAGCGCAAGATCCGCGAATCGCGCACGGCGTTGCGCCGCATGGCCGAACCCGAAGAAGTGGCTGCCGTGGCCGCATTCCTGGCCTCCGACGACGCTAGCTATTTGACCGGCCAGCAGATCTATGTGGACGGCGGGCGCTTGGCACTCAACTACATGATGCCCGACAAGGACTAACGTTGACGCCCGTGCGGCCTGCTTGCTAAGCACGGTCTGATTTCAAAAGCTTCCGAGGAGATTTCCATGCGTTTGAAGGACAAGGTCGCCATCGTCACAGGTGCCGCGCGCGGCATCGGCTTCGCCTGCGCGAAGGTGTTCTTCGACGAAGGCGCCAAGGTCGTCTTGGGCGACGTGATGACCGACATCGGGCCCGACGCCGCCAAGTCGCTCTGCCCGACCGGAAAGCGCGCGGTATTCGTGAAGTGCGACGTCAGCAACCCGGCCGACGTGCAGGGGCTGGT
>CADEGL010000080.1:5290-12464 GCA_902826885.1 uncultured Alphaproteobacteria bacterium
GCCATCGGCCCCGGCTCGATCGCGACCGACATGGTCAAGATGGTGGCCAAGGACCCGGCCGTGAAGCGCGCGCAGATGGCGCGCACCCCCCTCGGCCGCTATGGCGAGCCGGAGGAGATCGGCAAGGTGGCCCTGTTCCTGGCGACCGAGGATTCCTCCTACATCACGGGCCAGACCATCTATCCGGACGGTGGCCGTTTGGCGCTCAACTACACGGTGCCGGTGAAGGACGAATAGGCCGGGTCTGAACCGGTCCGAAAACGGAAACGGCGCCTCCGCGAGGAGGCGCCGTTCTCATTTCCGGCGGCGGGAAAACCTTAGTTCTGCTGCGGCTCGTCCGTGGAGGGCACAGTGTGCCCTTCGTCGTTGTGCTGTTCCGGCGCAGGCTCTTGCACCGGAGCCTCCGCGGGCACTTCGGGCTGCGGATTGGCCGCGGCGGCGGCCTCGCGCGCGGCGCGGCGTTCGGCGCGACGCTTGCGGTCGTCGGCGCGCTGCTTTGCGCGGCGGGCCTTGATGATCTCGGCGTCGAGTTCCGTCAGGCTGCACAAGCCCAACTCCACCGGGCTGCGCGGGCGGATGTTCTGCGCGTTCCAATGGGTCCGCTCGCGCACCGCTTTGATGGTCGGCTTGGTCGTGCCCAAGATGCGGCCGATCTGCGCGTCGGCCAGCTCCGGGTAGTGCTTCGACAGCCACTCGATCGCGTCGGGCTTGTCGTTGCGCTTGGCCACCGGCGTATAGCGCGCCCCGCGCGTACGCGCCTTGGGTAGCGGAATATCGGTCTTGGCGAAGGCTAGCTTGGCGTTCGGATCGTCCTGGCAGCGCTCGATCTCGGCTTGGGTCAATTGCCCGGAGGCAGTCGGATCGATGCCATGCATGCCCGGCGCCACTTCGCCGTCGGCGATGGCCTGGATCTCCAGCTCGTGCAGGCCGCAATAGTCGGCGATCTGCTTGAAGGTAAGCGTTGTGTTCTCGACCAGCCAGACGGCCGTGGCCTTCGGCATCAACGGTTGCGGCATGTGTCCTCCACGCATCGCACCCCTGAATGCAACAGGTCGGGCGCGCCGAAGGCGCTTCCCAAACCCAGTACCTAGGGGAAGGGGCGTGCCCCTCTATTTAGGGGCCGCGGGAAAAGTCAGTAGGGGGGTGTTATACGCGGCCTAAGGCCTAGATCGCCAGCACGATTTTTCCGATATGGGTGCCCGATTCCAGGGTCGTATGCGCCTCCGCGGCATGGGCCAGGGGGATCATGGCGTGGATCAGGGGCCGGATTTTGCCCGAATCCAGCAAGGGCCAGACATGGGCCCTGAGGGCCCCCGCGATCACGGCCTTTTGCTGGACCGTGCGGGGCCGGAGGGTTGAACCGGTCACCGTGATGCGTTTCTGCATCAGGGGGACCAAGTTGATCTCGCTCTTGCCCCCGCCCTGGGTCGCGATCTGGACCAAGCGCCCCTCGAGCGCCAACGCCTCGATGTTGCGAGGGAAGTAGTCGCCGCCGACCATGTCCAGGATGACGTCGACGCCACGCCCCTGGGTCGCCTCTTTCACCACGGCGACGAAGTCCTCTTTCTTGTAGTCGATGGCCAAGTCCGCACCGAGGGACATGCAGGCCTCGCATTTCTGCGTCGAGCCGGCGGTGGCCAGGACGCGCGCCTGGAAGGCATGGGCCAATTGGATCGCCGTCGTGCCGATGCCGCTCGAGCCACCATGAACCAGAAACGTCTCGTCGCGCTTCAGGCGTCCGCGCGTGAAGACATTGTCCCACACGGTGAAGAACGTCTCCGGCACCGCCGCGGCCTCGACCAAGCTGAAATGATGCGGCACGGGCAGGCACAGCCACGCGGCGGCGACCGCGTATTCGGCATAGCCGCCACCCGCCAAGAGCGCGCAGACATGATCGCCCACGCGCACGCCCGTAGCACCCGGCCCCAGCGCCACGACGGTGCCGGCGACCTCAAGCCCCAGGATGTCGGAAGCGCCCGGCGGCGGCGGATATTTACCTTGGCGCTGCATCACGTCGGGGCGGTTCACGCCCGCGGCGGCGACCTTGATCAGAACTTCGCCCTGGCCCGGCTGCGGCACAGGCCGCAACCCAAGCTTCATCGCGGATGGCTTGCCTGGCTTCGCCACCTCGATGGCGTGCATTTCCTTGGGGATTTTCATGGGACACCCTTCTTGGGACAGGACAAATCAGGTCTATTATCTTGCTCGACCGGTCGCAAGACGGAGGAGACCATGGACGCCGAAGATCTGGAGCCGCGCAAGAAGAAGATCGAGAAGCGCAATCTCGAGGTGCTGGGCGTCAAGGAACTGGAGGCGTACATCGAGGAGCTGGAGGAAGAGATCGCGCGCGTGCGTCAGGCCATTTCCGGCAAGACGAGTCATCGCAGCGCGGCCGAGTCGTTTTTCAAGCGTTAGGCGCGCCCGCCGCTCCGGCGGCTTTCGCGCGCCATCATCATTCCAAGTTTTTAGCCAAATGTGGGGGAAGCAATGGATCTGGGATTGAAGGGCAAGGCCGCGCTGGTCACGGGTGCTACCAGCGGCATGGGGCTGGGCATCGCCAAGGTGCTGGCCGAGGAAGGCTGCAACGTGATGATCACCGGCTTCGGCGAGGCCAAGGAGATCGAACGGCTGAAGACCGAGATCGCGGGCAAACACGGCGTGAAGGTGCTGCACGATCCTGTCGACCTGGCCCACGAGGACCAGGTGGTGCAGATGGTGCGCAACACCGAAAAGGCGTTCGGCGCCGTCGACATCCTGGTCAACAACGCCGGCATCCAGCATGTGGCGCTGGTCGAGGAGTTTCCGGTCGAGCGTTGGGACGCGCTTCTGGCCGTCAACCTGACGGCCGCGTTCCATGCTATTCGCACCGCCATGCCGGGCATGAAGAAGCGCGGTTGGGGCCGCATCATCAACAACGCTTCGGCCAGCGGTCTGGCCGCATCGCCGAAGAAGACAGCATACACGGCTGCCAAGTTCGGCTTGATCGGCCTGACCAAATCGGTCGCGCTGGAGGTCGCCGAAAACCAGATCACCTGCAACGCGATCTGCCCGGGCTGGGTTTTGACCGGCATGTCGCGGCCCCAGGTCGAGGTCATCGCCCAGCGCGAGGGCGTGTCGTTCGAGCAGGCGTCGAAGATCCTGCTGTCGAGCCAGCCCAACAAGCGGTTCATCACGCCGGAGGAAATCGGCCGTTTCGTGGCCTATCTGTGCAGCGAGGCCGCGTCGCCCATCACCGGAGCTGCCCTGTCGATCGACGGTGGCATCATGGCGGGGTGAGCGGGAAATTCATTTCGCCGTCATGAGGCCGTAACGAAGGGACCCTAGAAGAAGTCCGGCAGCGCCTGCTGCTTGGATGCAAGCCATCCAATCCTTCGTTTCACGCCCCCTATCGACTGGCCGCCCTTGTGGGCGGCCTTTTTTTTGGTCCGGCGCCGCGGCCTTGCCGGGGCGGGAAGCGTGGTGTCTCATGCGCCCGGGCCGCGCATCGCGGCCACGGAGCCGCGTCATGGTCGATCCTAATTTCCTCAAATTCGGCACCCTGAGCCTGCATGCGGGCCAGCAACCCGACCCCACGACGGGGGCGCGGGCAGTGCCGATATACCAGACCACGTCCTATGTCTTCACGGACGCCGATCATGCGGCCGAGCTGTTCAATCTGGAGCGCGCGGGTCATATCTATTCGCGCATCTCCAATCCCACCGTTTCGGTTCTGGAGGAGCGTGTGGCCGCGCTCGAAGGCGGGGTCGGCGCGGTGGCGACTGCCAGCGGCCAGGCGGCGCTTCATCTGGCCATCGCGACATTGATGGGAGCGGGCGGGCATATCGTCTCGTCGGCTTCGATCTATGGCGGCAGCCACAATCTCTTCACCCACACGCTGCCGCGCTTCGGCATCACGACGAGCTTCGTGCCGCCGCGCGACACGGAAGCCTTCAAGGCGGCAATTCGTCCCGAGACGCGCCTGGTCTTCGGCGAGACGCTGGGCAATCCCGGTCTCGAGATCATGGACCTGCCGGCGGTGGCCGAGATCGCGCACGCGGCCGGCGTGCCGGTGCTGATCGACAACACCTTCGCCACGCCCTACCTATTCCGACCCTTCGAGCATGGCGTCGACCTGGTGGTGCATTCGGCGACCAAGTTTTTGGGCGGCCACGGCGTCGCCATCGGCGGCGTGATCGTGGATGGCGGCCGTTTCGATTGGGAGATGTCGGGCAAGTTCCCGACGCTCACCGAACCCTATGCGGGTTACCACGGCCTCGACTTCGCCGAGGAGTTCGGCCCGCTGGCCTTCATCATGCGCGCGCGGGCCGAGGGCCTGCGCGATTTCGGCGCCTGCATGAGCCCGTCGAACGCCTTCTATCTTCTCCAGGGAATCGAGACGCTGCCCGTGCGCATGGCGCGCCATGTCGAGAACACGCGCCAGGTCGTCGCGTATCTGTCCAAGGCCGCCGAGGTGGCTTGGGTCGGCTACCCGGAACTGGCCAGCCATCCCGATCACGCGCGCGCGAAGGCGCTGCTGCCGAAGGGGTGTGGCGCGGTGTTCAGCTTCGGCATCAAGGGCGGCCGCGCGGCAGGGCGGAAGTTCATCGAGAACCTGCGCCTGTTCTCGCATCTGGCCAATGTGGGTGACGCCAAATCGTTGGTGATTCATCCCGCGTCCACGACCCATCAGCAGATGGACGCCGACGCGCTGAAGGCCGCCGGCATCGGCGAGGAGTTGGTGCGCTTGTCCATCGGCTTGGAAGATCCGGAAGACCTGATCGCCGATCTGTCGCGCGCCCTGCGCGCCTCGCAGAAAGGCTGAGCGGTGGAGTTGCGGGTAGACGGACGCAAGGTCTTCGCGGCGACGGGCGGACGCCCCTTTGATGCCACGAAGCCCGTGGTGATCTTCGTCCATGGCGCGGGCATGGACCACACGGTCTGGCCGCTGCAGGCGCGTTGGTTCGCCCATCATGGGCACTCGGTCCTGGCGGTGGATCTGCCGGGCCATGGCCGCTCCGAGGGCAAGCCGCTCGATTCCATCGACAAGCTTGGCGCTTGGTTGGGCGATCTGATCGCTGCGTCGGGCGTGTCCCAGGCCGCGCTGGTCGGCCACAGCATGGGGGCCTTGGCCGCTTTTGAAGCGGCGGCCCAAGCGCCGGATCGCGTTACGAAGGTTGCGCTGCTCGGCATCTCGGCGCCCATGGCCGTGCATCCCGATCTTTTGAAGGCCGCGCAAGCAGACGAAACGCTGGCGTCCGAGCTGGTCGCATCTTGGGGTTTCGGCCGCCGCGCCCATTTGGGCGGTCATCAAGCGCCGGGCCTGTGGATGCTCGGCGGTGGATTGAGCCTTCTGGAAGCAGGTCCGAAGGGCGCGCTGGGCATCGATCTGGCCGCATGCAACGCCTACCAAGGCGGGGGCGGCGCGGCCGGCAAAGTGAAATGTCCGGTGCTTTTCCTATGCGGGGCTGCGGACATCATGACTCCGCCCAAGGCCGCTGCGGCGCTGGCCAAGCAGGTCGCGGACGCGAAGATCGTGACGCTGCCCGACGCGGGCCACATGATGATGATCGAGCGGCCCGACGCCACTCTGGCCGCGCTCAAGAGTTTCCTGTGAGGCGGTGATGGACGAACGCAAGGCGCCCGAGACGCGCGACCGCTATGGCCATTTCCTGTCGATTCCGACGCGTTGGATGGACAACGACATCTACGGTCACGTCAACAACGTGGTCTACTATTCGTACTTCGATACGGTCATCAACGAATACCTGATCCGTGCGGGTGGGCTCGATATCACCAAGGGCGAGATCGTCGGCCTGGCGGTGGAGACCTTCTGTCGCTTTCACCGCGAACTGACCTTCCCGGAGGTGGTCGAGGCAGGCTTGCGCGTGGGCAAACTCGGCAATTCTTCCGTGCGGTATGAGATCGGCATCTTCAAGAAAGACATCGCGGAGGCCGCGGCGACGGGGCATTTCGTCCATGTCTTTGTCGAGCGTGCGGTGCGCAAGCCGGTGCCGATCCCGGCACCCATCCGCGCGGCGCTGGAACGTCTGGTTGTCTAAGGGGAAGAGGCATGAGCGAACAATCGATCCTAACGGAAACGCGCGGCGCGGTGGGGATCATCACGATCAACCGACCGAAGACGCTCAACGCGCTAGATATCCCGACCGTCCAGGCGCTGGATAAGGCCTTCGGTGCCATGGAGGCCGATGCGGCCGTGCGCGTGATCGTGGTGACAGGAGCGGGCGACCGCGCCTTCATCGCGGGCGGCGATATCGGCGATCTCAATTCGCGCAAAGGGCTGGCCCATTACGAGGCGTTCGCCGAAATCATCCATCGCGTTTTCCGCCGGATCGAATTGTGCGACAAGCCCACCATCGGTGCGGTCAACGGGTTCGCGCTCGGCGGCGGCACCGAGCTTCTGCTGGCGCTGGACCTGCGCGTGCTGGCGGATTCGGCCGTGCTGGGGCTTCCCGAGATCACGCTGGGTCTGTTCCCCGGCGCGGGCGGCACGCAGCGCATCATCCGGCAAATCTCGCTGTGCAAAGCCAAGGAGTTGATGTTTACCGGCGACCGGATCGACGCGGGACGTGCCGTGGCCATCGGATTGGCCAACATGGTGGTGCCGCGCGAAAACCTGATGGACGAGACGCTCAAGCTGGCGAATCGTATCGCCGACAAATCGCCCCTGGTGCTGAAGTTGATGAAGCGCACGCTGGCTTCGGGCGCTGATATGGCCATGCAGGCAGCCTTGGATCACGAGCAGGCCATGGTCAGCTTGGTGCTCGATTCCGAAGACGCCCATGAAGGCTGCTCCGCTTTCCTCGAAAAGCGGAAACCCAACTTCAAGGGCCGTTGATCAGGTTTTCCGGCCGCGCGGCGGGCGGCTCTTGCCGCCCGTGAGCCCGTCGCCCAAGCGGGACTGGGCCTTCTCGATCTCGCCCTTGAGCTGCGCCATCTGGTCTTCGAGCGTTTCCAGGCGCGCGAGGGCAGGGGCCAGCGCCTCGCCGACCGAGCCCGCGCGCGGCCACAGGCCGCTGCCGCCGGAGCCGTCGTTGCCTAGGCCCGATGCGAGGATCAGCGCGAACTCGCTGGCGATCCGCTCGACGGGAATCTCCGTCAGCCGGAACCAGTAGGAGACGAAGTTGCACATGCCCAGGATGGCCAGCACGACCAAGCGCGGCGTCAAGGGACGGAA
>CADEGL010000081.1 GCA_902826885.1 uncultured Alphaproteobacteria bacterium
CGCGCGAGGAGCGCGTGCTGCGCATGCGCTTCGGCATCGGCATGAACACCGACCATACGTTGGAAGAGGTCGGCCAGCAGTTCTCGGTCACGCGCGAGCGCATACGTCAGATCGAGGCCAAGGCGCTGCGCAAGCTCAAGCACCCCAGCCGGTCGCGCAAGCTGCGCAGCTTCCTCGACACCTGAGCTGCGCGCGCTTCCGGACGCCCGCGCGGCGTCCGGAAGCGCGTAGCGCTGCGGTAGAGCGGGCTGCTTACGACAGTCAGGCCGTGGGCCCGAATCCCGCCGGGCCTACCACGGCGGCCCTTCACCCAAGAATCCGCCGGAACGTCTTGCGAGCCGTTTGGTATCGCGCGATCCTGGCGCCCGCCGGCGCCGGGGGCCCGTAGTTCAGCTGGTAGAACGCGCCGCTCATAACGGTGTAGTCGCAGGTTCGAGCCCTGCCGGGCCCACCAGCCGCCTGTCGCGCTCAGCCGGCTCGCCGTTTCCCTTTCATCGCCGGCCCATATTGGACGGTCCAATCCTCCATGGCCTTGAGGATGGGCTGGAGCGAGCGGCCGCGCGCCGTGAGGCGGTAGTCGACGCGCGGCGGAATCTCGCCATAGTCCCGGCGCTCCACCAACCCGTCGGCCTCCATTTCGCGCAACTGCCTGGCCAGCGTCCGGTGGGTGATGCCGCCCAGGTTTCTTTGCAGCGCGTTGAAGCGCTGCTCGCCTTGGAGCAGCCAGAAGATCACCATCAGCTTCCAGCGCCCGGACACGAGTTGGAGCGCCGTTTCGGCGGGGCAGGCGTGTTTCGCGACCATCGCGGTATCCTCGAGGACCGTACTGGCAAAGGGGATTATAAGGCCAAATATCCCCTGCATGCGCGAGGCGGATGGCCTCGCCGAGGAGGGTCAAGAACATGAAGAAAATCGCAGAGATCAAGCATCCGCGCGGCGGCCATTGGGTCGGGGACGGTTTCCCGGTCCGCACGCTCTTCTCCTACGGCGGCGACAGCGCGGCCGTCAGCCCCTTCCTGCTGTTCGACTATGCGGGGCCGCATGCGTTCGGGCCGTCGAAGGCGCCGCGCGGCGTCGGCCAGCATCCCCATCGCGGCTTCGAGACCGTCACCATCGTCTATGACGGCGAGGTCTCGCATAGGGATTCGACCGGCCAGGGCGGCACCATCGGCCCGGGCGACGTACAGTGGATGACGGCCGCGGGCGGAATCCTGCACGAGGAGTTCCACTCGCCCGCGTTCACCAAGACCGGCGGCCCGTTCCGCATGGTTCAGCTCTGGGTCAACCTGCCCGCCAGCGCCAAGATGTCGGCGCCAGGCTATCAGGCGATCACGGACGCCATGATTCCGACCGTCGATCTGCCCGAGGGCGCCGGACGCGTGCGCGTCATTGCGGGCCAATTGGCCGGCACCAAGGGACCGGCGCGCACGTTCACGCCCGTCAACTTGTGGGACGTTCGCTTGAGCGGCGGCGGCACCACGCGACTCGAGCTGCCCGAAGGCCATAACGCCATGATCGCGGTCTTGACCGGTCGCGTGACGGTGAACGGTCAGGCAGCGGGCGAGGCGGAAATCGTCCGCTTCGAGCGCGCGGGCTCGCGCGTGGAGCTTCGCACCGACGATGACGCGATCGTCATGGTCCTGACCGGTGAACCAATCGACGAGCCGGTCGTCGGCTATGGCCCGTTCGTCATGAACAGCGAAGCGGAAATCCGTCAGGCGGTCGAAGACTTCAACAAGGGCCGTTTTGGCGAAATGGCGCAATAAGTGCATGATAGAAGGCCGCCGCCGGCCGCATCGGCCGGCGGCGGGAAACCACCTATCGGAGAGGGAGGCCTTCATGACCAGCGAGCCGATTCGCGATCCAAAAAAAGATCACTTACTCACGCCGCAAAACTCGGCCTTCATCGTCATCGACTACCAGCCCGTGCAGGTGAATTCGATCGCCTCGATGGACCGGCAGTTGCTGGTCAACAACATCGTCGGCGCGGCCAAGGCGGCGGTCGTTTACGGTCTGCCGATCGTCCATTCGACGGTCAACGTGAAGACGGGGCTCAACAAGCCGCCGATCCCGCAGCTGCGGAAGGCGCTTGAGAAGTACCCGACCTACGACCGTACCTCGATCAACTCGTGGGAGGACGTCGAATTCCGCAAGGCCGTCGAGGAAACCGGCCGGAAGAAATTGATCATGACGGCGCTTTGGACCGAGGCCTGCCTGACTTTCCCGGCGCTGGACGCGCTGAAGGAAGGTTATGAGGTTTACGTGGTCGTCGATGCCGTCGGCGGCACGTCCGTCGCCGCACACGAGGCGGCGCTGCGCCGCATCGAACAGGCGGGCGGGCAGATGATCAGCGTGCCGCAGCTCTTCTGCGAATTGCAGCGCGATTGGCGCCGCGCTGAGACCGTACCTGCCTTCATGAACCTGTTCGTCGAGACCGGCGGCACGGCGGGCATCCAGTTCGCGTACGACAAGGGCTGATCCGGCGCTTGTCCGGGCGGCTTCAACCCGATCCGAAAGGCCAAAACCATGAGCACGCCAAACACGATTGCCAACTTCGGCGGCCAGCGCCCCGTGATCGATCCCGGCGATGCCGCGATGCTGTTGATCGATCATCAAAGCGGCCTGTTTCAGACGATCGGCGATATGCCGATGCCTGCGCTGCGCAACCACGCGACCGCCCTCGCGAAGATGGCGACGCTGGCCAAGCTGCCGGTCGTCACGACGGCGTCGGTTCCGCAAGGTCCTAACGGCCCCCTCATCCCCGAAATCCACCAGAACGCGCCGCATGCGCGTTATGTGGCGCGCAAGGGCGAGATCAATGCCTGGGACAATCCGGACTTCGTGGCCGCGGTCAAAGCCACCGGCCGCAAGACGCTCATCATCGCCGGAACCATCACCAGCGTATGCTTGGCCTTTCCCGCCATCTCCGCCGTCCACGACGGCTACAAGGTCTTCGCGGTCGTCGATGCATCGGGCACCTATTCGAAGATGGCGCAGGAAATCACCCTTGCCCGCATCGTGCAGGCCGGCGTGGTGCCCATGGACACCGCCGCCGTCGCTTCGGAATTACAAAGGTCCTGGCATCGCGACGACGCGCAGGAGTGGGCGCAGATTTACACCCTGATCTTCCCGCCCTATCGCCTGCTGATCGAGAGCTACGCCAAGGCGCAGGAGGTCATCGCCAAGAACGAGCCGCTCGATTCCGCGCGCGGCTGAACGCCATAGATCGCCCGCGGGTGTGATACCGAACGCCCGCGGGCGCGATGTTGCACTGCGAGAAAGCCCCATCGGCGCGGCGGCCGTACGGGCGTAGACTGTCGGTCAGGACCGGGGAAGACCAGCCCAGCAACCTGTTGCGGGAGGATTCCTATGACCGTCGCAGCCATTCTCAAGTCCAAGGGTGATCGGGTGGCCACCACGCCGCCCGACACGACTGTCGAGACGGTGGCCCACCGTCTCAGGATCGAAGGTATTGGCGCGCTCGTCGTCAGCGAGGACGGCCAGCGCGTCGCCGGCATCATCTCGGAGCGCGATATCGTGCGCGGCTTGGCCGAGTACGGCGCCGATCTGCTCTCCATGCCGGTCTCGGTGCTGATGACCGCGGGTGTCACGACGTGCGTGCCGGAGACGACCGTCAACCAGGTGATGGGCCACATGACGCGGGGGCGTATGCGCCACCTTCCCGTGACGGTGGACGGCCGTCTCGCCGGCATCGTCAGCATCGGCGATGTGGTCAAGCACCGGCTGGATGAGATGGAGACCGAGGTCCAGCATTTACGGGACTACATCACCGCGCACTAGGCGCGCCGCGCGACCCTCCAGGTTCCGTCCGCTTCTTCCGCCAGGAGCCAGGTCTTCCGCGCGATGGCGGTCCGGCGTTGGGTCGTATAGGCGCCAACGGTCACGCGTATGCGGCCGTCCGCCGTGCGGGCATAGGTGCAGGGTACGACCGATCCGTCGCTGAATTCCGCCGTGCCGCGCCCACGCGCGGCCGCGCCTCCAACCGTGACACGGCAGCCCGGATAGGCGTGGCTGTGGGTGAAGCGAAACATCGGCACCCGTAGGGGGCTGCATCGGACGACCGTGCCCTATATAACCCAGTACGAGCCCGCCGGGGCCGTCCCGGCGGGCATTTCTACGTCGCAAGGACCGCCCATGGCCGCCTACCAGTATATTTATGTGATGAAGGGCCTGACCAAGACCTATCCGGGTCAGCGTCAGGTCTTGAAGGACATCTGGCTGTCGTTTCTGCCGGGCGCGAAGATCGGCGTGCTGGGCCTGAACGGCTCCGGCAAATCCACGCTCCTGAAGGTGATGGCCGGGCTGGATCAGGACGTGGCTGGCGAAGCTTGGGCGGCCGAGGGCGTCAAGGTCGGTCTCCTGTCGCAGGAGCCGCAGCTCGACCCCAAGAAGGATGTGCTGGGCAACGTCATGGACGGCGTGGCCGAGACCAAGGCCTTGCTCGATAAGTTCGAAGCGGTCAGCGCGCGCTTCGGCGAGGATTTGAGCGCCGAGGACATGGACAAGCTGATCGCCGAGCAAGCGGAACTGCAGGAGAAGATCGACGCGGTCAATGCGTGGGAGCTGGACCGCACCATCGAGATCGCCATGGACGCGCTGCGCTGCCCGCCGGGCGACTCCTCGGTCGAGAATCTGTCGGGCGGCGAACGCCGCCGCGTGGCGCTGTGCCGGCTGCTGCTTTCGCGGCCGGACATGCTGCTTCTCGACGAGCCCACCAACCATCTGGACGCCGAATCGGTGGCTTGGCTGGAACGATTCCTGGGCGATTATTCGGGTACGGTCGTGGCCGTCACCCACGACCGCTACTTCCTCGACAACGTGGCGGGCTGGATTCTGGAACTGGACCGCGGCCGCGGTATTCCGTGGGAGGGCAACTACTCGTCCTGGCTGGATCAGAAGCAGAAACGCCTGGCCCAGGAAGAAAAACAGGACGAGGCGCGCCAGCGCACCCTCGACCGCGAGTTGGAGTGGATTCGCGCTTCGCCGCGCGCGCGCCAAGCCAAGAGCAAGGCGCGTATCACGGCCTACGAGACCCTGCTGGCCGAAAGCCGCGACAAGGTGGCCGACACGGCCCAGATCATCATTCCCGCCGGGCCGCGTCTCGGCGACGTGGTGATCGATGCCGAGCACTTGAAGAAGGGCTTCGGTGACAATCTTTTGATCGAGGATCTGAGCTTCCGCCTGCCGCCGGGCGGCATCGTGGGCATCATCGGCCCCAACGGCGCCGGCAAGACCACCCTGTTCCGCATGATCACGGGGCAGGAGAAGCCGGACGGCGGCACACTCAAGCTGGGCGAGACGGTGAAGCTCGGCTACGTCGACCAGTCGCGCGACGCGCTCGATGCCAACAAATCCGTTTGGGAGGAAATTTCAGGCGGCGCCGACGAGCTCGTGCTGGGCGACCGCAAGATGCCCAGCCGCGCCTATGCGGGCGCGTTCAACTTCAAGGGCGCCGACCAGCAGAAGAAGGTTGGCCAGCTCTCGGGCGGCGAGCGCAACCGCGTTCACTTGGCCAAGGTGTTGAAGAGCGGCGCCAACGTGCTGCTTCTCGACGAACCGACCAACGATCTAGACGTCGACACGTTGCGCGCGCTGGAAGAGGCGTTGCTGGAATTCGCGGGCTGCGCGGTCGTCATCAGCCACGACCGCTGGTTTCTGGACCGCATTGCCACCCATATCCTGGCCTTCGAGGGCGATAGCGCCGTCGTTTGGTTCGAGGGCAACTACGAGGACTATGAAAAGGACCGCAAGCGCCGCCTAGGCGTCGCGGCCGACCAGCCGCACCGCATCAAATACAAGAAGCTGGCGCACTGAACGAAAAAGCGCGCGGACGAGGTCCGCGCGCTCGATCGTTTAGCCGGAAAGGCCGGCCGGATCAGGTGGTCTGAAGCTTGGCCACCTTGTCGCGCAGCATTCCGATGAACTCGGGAATGTTTCCATTGTTGCGCTGGAGGATACCGACGAAATCGTCGCGCTGCGTGACCACCATGCTGATGTTGGTGACCACCACGTCGATGATCTTGAGCCCCTTGCCGTCGACCTGTCGCACGCGCCAGTCGATGCGGATCGGCTCGTCCGCCACGTTGGTCGAGACGATCTTGCTGGTGACCCAGGCGCCGGCCTTGCCGTCGGGACGGGCGGCGCCGATTTCCAGGTTCTGCCCGTTGTAGACGCTGGCCATGCGCGACGAATAGGTCTGCACGATCAGCTTCTCGAACAGCGACAGGTATTCCTGGCGCTCCTGTTCGGTCATTTTGTTCCAGTAACCGCCGACGCAGAAAATGGCGATGGCCTTGACGTCGAAGCCTTCGCGCAGGAGGTCCTCGAAGACCTTGTCGCGCTGGGCTTTCGGCGCGTCGGCCTTGAGCACCGCGATCGCGCGATCGGCCAATCCTTTCACGAAGGTTCGCGATTCGTCCTCCAACGGGCCCGCGGAAGCCGGGGCTGTCAGCGCGAACAGGGAAACCGCGAAAAGGCCGGAAAGAAACGCGCGTCTGATCATGGCAGCCGGAACAGTGAACGGGGTCAGGAAGCAGGCTTAGCGACGAGTGAAGGCGCCGGTGTCGCAGGCGTCTCGGCCGCCGGAGCAGGGGCCGGAGTCGGCGTCGGTTCGGCGATCTTCTCGTCGTCCGGGAAGTCATAGGAAATACTCGGCGCGGGCAGGTTCATGCCCGGCGCGCCGTTGTTGATCTCGTCCATGCGGCGCTGACGATAAAGGCTGCGGATCGTCGCATAGAAGTCGACCGAGGTGCGTTCCAGTTCATCCAAGGGCTCGATGACCTGCGAGCGCTTGTCGACGCCTTCAACCACGGCGCGGGCCGCCAGTTCCGGCCAGCCGAGGAACCAGCCCAGCGGGTCGGCCACCGAATCCACGCCCAAGCCGATGGCGTCGCGGATGTTGGAGGGACCGAAGATCGGCAGCATGAGGTAAGGGCCTTCGTCGAAGCCCCAGACAGCCAAGGTCTGGCCGAAATCTTCTTCATGGCGCTGCAGGCCGTATTGGCCGGCGACATCGAACATGCCGCCCATGCCCATGACGGTGTTCACCGTCATGCGCATCAGGGTTTCCATGGCGCGGCCCATGTTGCCCTGCAGAACGTCGTTACCGAAGGTGACCGGTGCGCGCAGGTTCTGCAGCACGCGGCGGATGACGGCGCGCGTGTCGTCGGGCAAGGACCAGCGATAGCCTTCGGCCGCCGGCTTCAGCAGGTATTTGTCGAAGGCCATGTTGAATTCGAAGATCGTCCGGTTCGTCGGCTCGAGCGGATCGTTCGCTTCATCGAACGCCTTGCGCGCCTCCGGGTCGGTCGGCGGCGTCGCGCATGCGGTCATCAGCATGGCGGCCAGCGCAACCCCACAGATGCGCGCACTAAACCGGAAAAAGCTTTTGTTTTTCATTGAGCGACCAGACTTACCCGTAGATCCGAGCTGTTGCATCCACAATCAAACCGAGAATTTCGTACTGTTCGGTCTGAGCGTCCCCCCTGGTTCGCTGCGCAAGCAGTCGCATCGACGGCTGGTCACCTGCTTTCGCGTCAGTATTCCTAGCGCAAGCAGCCGCCCACCCCTCGATTTCCGTGGGTACCATAGGCTTACGGGAAACTCCAGTCCGCCCAAGAGCCAAGGGGTGCAGAATGTACTCACTGTGGCGAAGGGGTGACAGGTAGTAGTTCATATTTTTATTCCTAATATAAAGATATTGTTATATATTGAATTCCATCATATACCCATGGCAACAAAGTAGCAGTGGCGAGGGCCTTATTCGTGGGCATGCCCGAAATTCTTGCGAGCCTTAAGGCGGCGGGGGAGACGACCCGGCTTCGCCTGTTGGCGCTGTGTGCCCAAAGCGAACTGACGGTTTCCGAACTGACGCGAGTCTTGGGTCAAAGCCAGCCGCGGGTATCGCGCCATCTCAAACTTCTTTGCGATGCGGGCTTGCTCGACCGTGCGCGTGAAGGTTCGTCCGTCTTTTATGGGCTGGCGCAACGGGGCGATGGCGCTCACATCGCGCGTGCTCTGCTGGCGCTGCTGCCACGCGACGATTCCTTATTCATGCGCGACCGGCAACGCCTGTCGTCCGTCGCCGAGGAGCGGCGCGAATCGGCCGCGCATTATTTTCGCGAGAATGCCGAGAAGTGGGACGCCGTGCGGTCGCTGTATGTGGACGAGGCCGAGGTTGAGCGCGCGCTGCTCGGCCTGGTCAAGGTGTCCGAAGGCGCCGAGCTGGTGGATGTCGGAACCGGGACGGGCCGTATGCTGAACGTACTGGCGCCCAAGGTGCGCCATGCCGTGGGCGTCGACCTGTCGCGCGAAATGCTGGCCGTGGCGCGCGCCAATCTGGAGCGCGCGGGCCTGGGCAACTGCGTCGTGCGCCAAGCCGATATGTATAACCTGCCGTTCGCGCCGGCCTCATTCGATATCGCGACCATCCATCAGGTGCTGCACTTCGCCGACCGTCCGGCCGACGTGGTGGCCGAGGCCGCGCGCGTACTGAAGCCCGGTGGGCAAATGCTGATCGTCGATTTCGCGCCGCACGATCTGGAGTATCTGCGCGCGGAGCATGCCCATCGCCGCCTCGGCTTTTCGGACAGCCAGGTCCGTGACTGGTGCCAGGGCGCCAAGCTCGATCTGGTCGAGACGGCGCGGCTCGACGGCGATCCCCTGACCGTGTGCATCTGGCAGGCGCGCGCCATGGACGCCGCCCATCGGGTGGAGAAGGCGGCATGAGCGCCTCTGCATCCCGACGCTTCGCCATGCTGCCCTATGCCGCGCCCGAGACGCGGCGGCCGCTGGTGTCGTTCGAGTTCTTTCCGCCCAAGACGGCGGAAATGGAGGAGCGGCTGTGGGCCGCGGTGAAGCGGCTGGAGCCCCTGGCGCCGCGCTTCGTCTCCGTCACCTATGGCGCGGGCGGCTCGACGCGCGAACGCACCCACAACACGGTCCGCCGGATCCTGCGCGAATCCTCCCTCACGCCCGCCGCGCACCTGACCTGCGTTGGCGCGACGCGCGCGGAGGTGGACGAGGTGGCGCGGGCGTATTGGGACAGCGGCGTGCGCCACATCGTGGCTCTGCGCGGCGATTCGCCGGAAGGCGCGGGCCGTTATCAGCCGCATCCGGGCGGCTATCCTTACGCCGTCGATCTGGTCGCGGGCTTGCGAAAGATCGGCGAGTTCGAGGTCAGCGTGGCGGCCTATCCGGAAACCCATCCCGACGCCGCGAACCCCGGCGCCGATCTGGACAATCTGAAACGCAAGATCGACGCCGGCGCGACGCGGGCGATCACCCAGTATTTCTTCGAGGGACATGCGTTCCTCGACTTCCTGGAGCGCGCGCGCAAGGCCGGCATCACCGTGCCGATCGTGCCGGGCATCCTGCCCGTGACCAATTTCCAGCAGGTGGTGAAGTTCAGCGCGGCCTGCGGCGCGGCCGTTCCGCCGTGGCTCGCGCGCCTGTTCGACGGGCTGGACGGCGATCCCGAGACGCGCCGCTTGGTCGCGGCCACGGTCGCGGCCGAGCAATGCCGCTTGCTTCAGGCCAACGGCATCAACGAATTCCATTTCTACACCCTGAACCGCGCCGACCTTGCCTACGCCATTTGCCATGTGCTGGGCCTGCGTCCGGTGAATGCTGCGAGTGCTGCGCCATGACGATCCTCGACCGCCCCCAGCGTATCCAGGCGCTGGAACACGCGCTGAAGAACCGCATCCTGATCCTCGACGGCGCCATGGGCACGATGATCCAGCGGCACAAGCTGGAGGAGCCGGATTTCCGCGGCCAGCGCTTCCACAATTGGCCCAAGGAGCTGAAGGGCAATCTGGATCTTCTGACACTGACGCGGCCGGACATCATCCGCGGCATTCACAACGCCTATCTGGCCGCCGGCGCCGACATCCTCGAAACCAACACGTTCAGCTCGACCCGCGTCGCCCAGGGCGACTACGCGGCCGAGGAGCTGGTGCGCGAGTTGAACCTGGAAGGGGCCAAGCTGGCGCGCGCGGCCGCCGACGCGCATTCGACGCCGGATCGCCCGCGTTTCGTGGCCGGCGTGTTGGGGCCGACCAACCGCACGGCATCGATCTCGCCGGATGTGAACAATCCCGGCTTCCGAAACACGAGCTTTGATGCCTTGGTCGAAACGTATGCCGAGGCCGTGCAGGGGCTGATCGACGGCGGCGCCGACCTGCTGATGGTCGAAACCGTGTTCGACACGCTCAATTGCAAGGCTGCTTTGTTTGCCATCGACGACCGGTTGCAGGCCAATGGCTTGCGCTTGCCGATCATGATCTCGGGTACCATCACCGATGCTTCGGGCCGTACGCTGTCGGGCCAGACGGCGGAGGCTTTCTGGTATTCGGTGCGCCACGCGGGGCCGGTCACCATCGGCCTCAACTGCGCCTTGGGCGCGAAGGATCTGCGCCCACATATCGAGGCGCTGTCGCGCGTGGCCGACGTGCGCATCAGTTGCCATCCCAACGCCGGCTTGCCCAACGCCTTCGGCGGCTATGACGAGACGCCGGACTACATGGCCGGCATGCTGGGCGAATTCGCCCAGAGCGGCTTCCTCAACATCGTCGGCGGCTGTTGCGGCACCACACCCGAGCACATCGCCGCGATCGCCAAGGTCGTCGAGAAGATGCCGCCGCGCGAGCCGGCCAAGCCGCCCGTGCGCTGCCGCTTGTCGGGTTTGGAGCCATTGGAGATCGGACCCGAAACAAATTTCGTGAACGTGGGCGAGCGCACCAACGTGACCGGCTCGGCCAAGTTCGCCGAGCTGATCAAGGCCAACAACTACGACGCGGCGCTCGACGTCGCGCGCCAGCAGGTCCAGAACGGCGCGCAAATCATCGACGTCAACATGGACGAGGGCATGCTCGATTCCGAGCAGGCCATGGAGACGTTCCTAAAGCTGATCGCGTCCGAGCCCGATATCAGCCGGGTACCACTGATGATCGATTCGTCGAAGTGGACGGTGATCGAAGCGGGCTTGAAATGCGTCCAGGGCAAGCCGATCGTGAACTCGATCAGCTTGAAGGAAGGCGAGGAATCGTTCCTGAAGCAGGCGCGGCTCGCGCGCCGTTACGGCGCGGCCGTGGTGGTGATGGCGTTCGACGAGGCGGGCCAGGCCGACACGGCCGAGCGCAAATTCGAGATCTGCAAGCGCTCCTACACGATCCTGACCGAGAAGGCCGGCATTCCGCCCGAGGACATCGTCTTCGACCCCAACATCTTCGCGGTCGCGACCGGCATCGAAGAGCATAACGACTACGCCAACGCTTATTTCGAGGCCACCAAGCGGATCAAGGCGGAACTTCCCCACGCCATGATCAGCGGCGGCGTCAGCAACGTGTCTTTCTCCTTCCGCGGCAACAACACGGTGCGCGAGGCCATCCACTCGGCCTTCCTCTATCACGCCATCAAGGCCGGCATGGACATGGGCATCGTCAACGCGGGCCAGCTCGCGGTCTATGACGACTTGCCCGCGGATCTGCGCGACCGGGTCGAGGACGTGCTGCTGAATCGGCGGGACGATGCCACCGAACGGCTTCTTGAGATCGCGGAACGCTATCGCGGCGGTGGCGCCAAGAGAGAAGTGGATCTGTCCTGGCGTCAAAAGCCGGTCGAGGAGCGCCTGTCGCACGCGCTTGTCCACGGCATCACGGACTTCATCGTCGACGATACCGAGGAGGCGCGGCAGAAATTCCCGCGCCCGATCCATGTGATCGAAGGCCCGTTGATGGACGGCATGAACGTGGTCGGCGACCTGTTCGGCTCGGGCAAGATGTTCCTGCCGCAGGTGGTGAAAAGCGCGCGGGTGATGAAGCGCGCGGTGGCGCATCTGGTGCCGT
>CADEGL010000082.1 GCA_902826885.1 uncultured Alphaproteobacteria bacterium
GAGCAGCGGACTGAAAATCCGCGTGTCGGTGGTTCAAATCCGCCCCTGGGCACCATTCCCTTCGTCACGCCACGGCATTGGACGCAACGACCGCGAAGCGGGAGGCGGTCGCGCCGTCGGGCATGCCCTCGGGCAGGATCAGCTTCATATCCTTTGCCAGATCCGCGGAGGTCACGCACAGCGCGACCAAGCGGCCAGCCTCGACTTCGCCCACGTGACCTGTTCGAACGAAGGCCCGGTGGATTGCGGAAAGATGATTCCGTGTGGGCGAGCGCCCTCTGCCTTGCCCTCGGGCGGGTGGGAAAATCGTCCAAGAGCCAGGAGCTGTGCGTGAGAAAGTACGCAATGAGGCTTGCACCATCGTTCGTCTAAGATTGACGGGCACCGGCCCAATGCGCGTTCGATCAAGAGGAGATATGTCTATGCACGGCAACCGGGGAGTTATCGCGCTGTTCGGGCTATTTGTCCTGGGCGCGCTCGTCGCTTTCATCGCGCATGATCGCATGAAGGATCGCGTCGCGCAGGCCGAGGCTGCTGCTGCTGCGGCCCAGATCAGCCAGAGTCTCGCCGCCGCCAATCAAGCCTTGGACGCAGCGAAGGCCGCCGAGGCCAAGGCCGCGACCGCCGAGGAGAAAGCCGACGTAGCCGCGTCCACCGCCGACCAGGCATCCCAAGACGCCAAGATGGCGATAGAGAAGGTATCGCCCGCCCAGAAGTGGTGGAAATAGGCAATGGGACGAATGCTATCGATGGTCTAAGATCGGCCCTCGGTCTGAGTGAACTCGATCAAAGGAGAACGCCTATGCACGGCAACCGGGGAGTCATTGCGCTGTTCGTCCTTTTCGTGATCGGCGCGATCGTCGTTTTCATGGCGCACAACAATATGAGCGCGCGCGTCGCGCAGGCCGAAGCCGCGGCGGCTCAGGCCGCTCAAGCTCTGACCACCGCCAACCAGGCTTTAGAGGTCGCGAAGGCTGCCGATGCGAAGGCCACAGCCGCCGCGGGCAAGGCCGATGCGGCTGCGTCCGCTGCCGCGCAAGCGTCCCAGGACGCCAAGATGGCGATGGAAAAGCCGGCGGCACCCGCGAAAAAGAAGTAAGCGTCAGGCCGCCAGGGGCAGGCGTACGCGCATAACCAGGCCACCGGTCGGCTTATTCTGTGCGACCACCGTACCGCCCATGGCCTCGACGTTCCGGCGCACGAGCCACAAGCCAATACCGAAATTGACGCCGGCGGGCTTTTCTCCTTCGGCGTTGTGACGGCGCGGATCGGTGGCTCGCGTCGAGACATAGCGGTCGAAGATACGTTCGATCATGACGGTTTCCACGCCGGGCCCATCATCGCCAACCTCCAATTCGGCCGCGCCGCGCGCGCGCGCGAGGCGGATGGAGACTTGGCCGCCTTCCGGAGAAAAGCCGACGGCATTGTCCAGGATATTCTCGATCACCGTCTCGACCAGTTCCTCACCACCCTGCACGATCAGCTTGGGCTCGATCTCCGCCGCCAGCCGGACCGCTCGTGCGCCGGCCGCATCGCGATAATCATCGACCGTGCGCTGCACCACGTCGGACAAACCGACGCGGTGCTTCGGCGGATCGATCAGAGCGGCGGTGGTTTCCTGGATGCGCCGCGAAGCGAAGACCAGCGCCTCGAGCCGCTCTATGGCGCGCTCGATCAGTTCGACCGAGCGTTGTAGCCGCTTGTCGACGATGGCGCCTGGACGTTTCAGTGGTTCCAGCGCCTGGCGTACGACGCCGATAGGGGTTTTGAATGCGTGGGCGTTCTCTTCCGCGGCGTCGCGAATGGCCAGTGCCGAGCCGTGCAATGTCTCGACCAGCCGGTCGAACTCGCCCGCTACCCTTTCCAGTTCCGGCACGTCGTTCAGCGCGGTGAATGAGACCGAGGGCCGTTCGGCGCCGCGAATGTGCCGCGCCAGCCGCGCGAAGCGCAGAAGCCCGCGCCAGACGGTGGCGAAGACCGAAAGCACGACGATGGCCATGGCCAGGTAGATCACGATGGCCAGTTGCACCTCGGGGCGCGAGCCGTAGGGCTTCGCGATGGCCGCGCCCAACACGTCCTCGGCGGACAGCGAGGTAATGACTGCCCAGCAACCGCCTTTGGAAATGATCGGCGTGATCGAGGTCAGGATCTCGTTCTCCTGCGCGGGGTTGGTGTAACGCACGGCCAAGGTGGAATCGCCTTCGCAACTGCCGGACAACTTGTCCAGGACGCCGCTGGCGATCAGGTCGGCGCGTTCGGTTTCCAGATACTCGGATGCGGTCGGCGGCAACGCGGCCATGAAGTAGAAGCTGCGCGACCCTTCGGCGTTGCGCGGGCGAAACAGAAGCTTTACGCGGGTGCTGATGTCCCCCGCGGTGAAGGGCTTCAGAAGCTGGGCGGGGTTGGAGCGGCCGTCGAAGCTCTCCAAGCGCGGGCGTAGCGATTCCGCGACGATGCGTCCCTGGTCCTGCACGACGTTCAGGAGAATCTGACTTTTCTCTCGGTCGGCGGATTGGAATTGGTCGTAGACGATAGTGGGCACCGCCAGGAAAATCAGCACGAGCACGATCAGCTTGGCGCCTAGTGAGCGCGCCAATCGTCGAAGCCCCTGCAGGCCTGTGGGATTATCCGGCTGCACCATCCGCCCAGCGATACCCAAATCCGGGGTAGGTTTCGATTTCATCGAACTCGGAGTCGATCCGTTCGAATTTACGCCGGATGCGCTTGATGAACGCGCGCACGTTGGCGCGATAACCATCCGTACCCTGGCCGGCGGCGAAATCCTCGCCGCGCAGCAGGTCGTACAGCTCGCGATAACGCACATCCTTGCCCGCGTTCTCGACCAGGCAGCGCACCATGGCGAATTCCGTAAGAGTCAGGTCGACTTGCTGGCCGCTCCAAAACGCGCGGCAGCTTTCGATGTTCAGCGTCAATTTGCCGTACTCGATTGTCCCGTCGCTGACGGGGCTCGCGGCCGCGGTTTCGCCCTTGCTGCCGCCCAGGATCAGTTCGATCCGCTTCTTGAGGATCAGGAAGCTACGCGACTTCTCGACGAAATCGACCGCGCCGCCTTGCAATGCGGCTTCCTCGTAGATCTGGTCCGATAGCGATGTCAGCAGAATAACCGGCGTGTTGAGATCGGATGCGCGCATCCGCTTCAAAACTTCGCCGCCGGAGAGGCTGGGCATCTTCCAGTCCAACAAAACTAGATCAAACGGGTCCGACTCCTTCATCAAGCGCAGGGCTTCTTCACCATCGTTGATCGAGCTTACCTCGAAGCCGGAATCGCCCAGGTTCAAGCCCAGCGATTCGCGAAACATATCGTCGTCGTCGACGAGAAGGATGCGAGAGCCCATGTGCATCAGGTCCTCGGCTTCGCGAGTTGGGCGCAAGTGCGCTGCGCATCAGCGGTCTTCTTCGACGGTTTCACGTCATAGCTCACCGCGCGGAACTGCTTGGTGGCTAAATCCATGTAGAAGAAAACATCGACCACGCATTCCTCGGTCTGATAGCGCCATACGGTGGCGGGCGGCTCTTCCCGCGTCGCGGCGGGCTTGCCGGCGGCGGTTTCGGCATCCTCATAGGTCAGCCCCATCAGTTTCGCGGGCTCCAGCGTTTTCATGACCGGCGGCTTTGCCGGTGCGCGGGATGGAGGAAGAGAGGCGGTGGACGAATCGGTCTCCGGCGCGGCGGGCGGCTGCGGGCGCGGCGCGGGGGGATGGGCCGCGGGCGCGCTCTTGACGCTCACACGGTCGCCAAGGGTCATGTCATCCACGGTGGAGCAACTGGCCGCCAGAAGCGCAAGGGCAGGGATAACCAGCCAACGAATACGCCGTTCCATCGCTTTGTGATTCCGCAATCCGGCCCCCGTCGCACTCTAGCGGGCGGTTGAGGGAACCGCCATCGCCGAACCCCCGAAAAACGCCGCAAAACCCGAACCGTTCCACTAAAAATGTCACGTCAAGATCACAACCGCCAAGCCGCCCGATCCGTTATCGATGGAGTTGCGGGCGGCGTTTGCGGCCCGGCGGATTTTTCGGTTCAGGGGCGCCTCCGGGCGCTCAGCGAATCCCAGGGGTGCGCAAGCACTCATGGGGGTGCCGGCCGCGGTACCGTTGGTGATGCAGCCCCCGGTACTGTCTCCGACGATCCGTGGCCGGCACAGCCTCCACACTCCCTAAGCCCTCCTCGGTCCCGCCGCGTGCGGGACTTTTTTTCGGCCTGTATCAGGTTTTCACCGCCACAAATTCGCCTCACCCGCGTTGTCAGACTGCCTGTTCCAACGCGAGGAGGCGACATGCGCCGGCTGACGATCGTATTTCTGCCCGTCTTGGGGCTGGTGGCGCTGGCTGCTTGCTCCAGCCCGAAGCCCGTTCTTTATCCCAACGCCCAGTTGAACAGTGTGGGTAAAGCGCAGGCCGACCGCGATATCGAGGCATGCGAGGACTTCGCCAAGAATAATGGCGTGTCCGGTAGCGGCAACAAGACGGGCGAGGTGGTCAAGGACACCGCGGTGGGTGGCGGCGCGGGCGCGGCGGTGGGCGCGGTGGCCGGCGCGGTCGCGGGTGGCGACGCGGGCAAGGGTGCGGCGATCGGCGGTGCCACGGGCGCCACCGCGGGGCTGATTCGTGGCGCGCTGAAGGACTCGGGCCCGGACTCGACCTACCGCAATTTCGTCAACCGTTGCCTCAAGGACAAAGGTTACGACGTCGTGGGCTGGAGCAAATAGTTATCGGCATAGCGGCGGCACGCCAAGACGCTGCCGCGCATTCCCCAGCACCTTTTCGAATGCGAAGGCCGCGGCCAGGAGCCGTTCGTCGTCGCCATGCTTGGCGATGAGCTGGAGCCCGACCGGAATGCCCGCCTTGTCCAGCCCAACGGGCATGGTCAGCGCGCATAAGCCCAGCAGATTGATGGGGTAAGTGTTCTGGTGCATGCGCCGGTTGTGCGGCAGATAGGCGTCGAGTTCCGCGACTTCGCCTTCCGTCGGCGGAGACGAGACGATGGTGGGACAGGCCAGGATATCGATGCCCGCGAAGCGCGCTTGCGCCGCCGCCGACAGGCGTGCCAGCGCCTTGAGTCCGAGAAAGTAATCGGACGCGGCGACGTTGGCCGCATCGTCCGGTCCGGCCAGCCGTCCGGCCAAAATTGGATTCAACGTCTCCAGCCATTCGGGCAGCTCGGCGCGCATGGAGGCCAAGAATTCCACGCCCGCGACGTTGCCGCGCGTGATGGCTGCGCCGTGGGCTTCGGCGGCCTCGGGTAGGTCGCGCTTTTCGATCCGCGCGCCGGCGCGGCCCAGTTCGTCTAGGGCCGCTTTCACGCCCTCGGCGACGCCGGGCGCGCAATGGTCCCAGAAATAGAGATCGGGAATTCCGACCCGGAAATCGGCGGCGGTCGCATGCTCGAGCGTGCGCGGAAGCCGCGAGCGATCGACGTGCGGATCGATGGCGGCGAAGGCCACGGCCGCGTCGGCGACGCTGCGCGTCAGGGGGCCGGGCGAATCGAGGGAAGGGCTGAATGGCACGATGCCGTCGATGGACCATCTGCCATGACTGATCTTGAAACCGACCGTCCCGGTCCAGGATGCGGGCATGCGCACCGAGCCGCCCGAATCCGAGCCCAGCGCCACCCAAGCCGAGCCTTCCAGCAGGCTCACGCCCGCGCCGCTCGACGAGCCGCCGGGCAGGCGATGCGCCTTCGCATCCCACGGGTTGCGCGGCGCGCCCCAGTGCGGATTCACGCCTAGCCCGTCATAGGCGAACTCGACCGTATGAGTTTTGCCGGTAAAGACCGCCGTTTGACGGCGCAAAGCAGCGACGACAGGGCCTTCCGCCTCGAAGCGTTTCGGCAGCGGGCGTGGCGAGCCGCCAAAGATGGGCATGCAAGCGACGCCGAACAGATCCTTCACCGAGACGGGAACGCCTTGGAGCGGGCCAAGGTCGCTGCCGGCGGCAAAGGCCGCGTCGGCGGCGTTCGCTGCCCGGCGCGCCTCCACCGGAGCCCAATGTTTGTAGGCGTTCAAGGGTTTGCCGTGGCGCTCGTGCCGCGCGATGGCGTGTTCGGCCAATTCCGCGGCCTTCAGCCGACCGTCGCGCAGACGCGCGCCGATCTCGGTGAGGGAAAGGTCGTGAAGTTCGCTCATGGTAAAGCTCCTGTTGGCATGGGGCCTATTGTGCGCGGGCGGATGAGACCGGACAATCGCCGCCGGCGGGGAGGTGGCAATGTACGAAAAGGGCCTCAGCTACGATCCGGGCGCGGGCAAGGCGTCACAGACCATGCGCCCCGTGGTGATGGGCCATCGTCACATGATCTCCGCCGGTCATTATCTTGCCGCCGAGGCCGGTTTCCGCATCCTGGAGGCGGGTGGCAACGCGGTCGACGCTGGTGTGGCGGCCGGTATCGCGCTCGGCGTGGTGCAAAGTGATCTGGTCAGCTTCGCGGGCGTTGCGCCGATCATGATCCGCATGGCGCGCGCGAAGAAGCCCGTCACCATCGACGGCTTGGGGGTCTGGCCGAAGGCGACGGAACCCGAACGGTACTTCAGCGAATTCCGCGCGATCCCGGCGGGGCTTCTGCGCACGGTGGTGCCCGCGGCGCCCGATGCCTGGATCACGGCGCTGACGCGCTACGGCACGATGTCCTTCGGCGAGGTGGCCGAGAGCGCGATCCGCCTCGCGCGCGACGGCTTCGCCATGCATCCCTTGATGGCGGAGAATATCGAGACCTTCGCCGATGGCTTTCGCCGCTGGCCCGCCAATGCCGCGGTCTATCTGCCGCAAGGGCGCCCGCCGCGCGTGGGAGAGAAATTCGTCCAACGCGACCTCGCGCGCACGCTGCAATACATGGTGGACCAGGAAAAGCGCGCGGCGCGGCGCGGGCGCAAGGTGGCGCTGAAGGCCGCGCGCGATGCCTTCTATCGCGGCGATATCGCCAAGACCTTCGCCGATTATCACCGCAAGAATGGCGGCACGCTGACCATGGAGGACATGGCGGCCTATAGGGTCGAGATCGGCGAGCCCGAGAAGCTGCGCTTCCACGGCGCCGACATCTACACCTGCGGGCCCTGGTGCCAGGGGCCGGTCCTCCTGCAAGCCTTGTCGCTGATCGAGAGCGTCGATCTGGCGGGGCTCGGCCACAATTCGGTGGCCTATATCCACACCGTTGCCGAGGCGCTGAAGCTGGCCTTCGCCGACCGCGACCGGCATTACACCGATCCGCGCCATGCGCGCGTACCCATGGCTGCGCTGTTGTCGAAACGCTACGCCTCCGAACGGCGCAAGCTGATCCGTCACGACCGCGCGTGGACGGAGATGCCGCCGCCGGGCGATCCCAGCGGCAAGGGGCGCAATCTGTCAGCCTTTCCCGACGGGCCGGAGGAAGCGGGCGACGTCCATCCCGCGCTCGACACGTCCTACGTCGCGGTCATCGACCGGCATGGCAACGCGTTCTCCGCGACGCCCAGCGACACGTCCTACAACGCGCCCATCGTGCCCGGTACCGGCCTGTGCCCATCGAGCCGTGGCAGCCAATCCTGGGCGGTCGAAGGCCATTCCGCCGCGGTGGCGCCAGGTGTCCGTCCGCGCTTGACGCCGAACCCCGCGATGATGGTGCATGCCGGCCGCGCGCTGATGCCCTTCGGCACGCCGGGCGGCGATGTGCAGAGCCAGGCCATGCTGCAAGCGCTGCTCAATGTCATGGTCTTCGGCATGGACGTGCAGCGCGCGGTGGAGGCGCCGCGCTTCGCCACCTTCAGCTTTCCGAATTCCTTCGAACCGCACAATTACTATCCCGGCCGCCTGAATTTGGAGCAGGCGCTGGGTCCGGACGTTGGCGAACGTCTGGCCACGCTTGGCCACCAGATCGAATGGTGGCCCGACCGCACCTGGCGCGCGGGTGGGATGTGCATGGTGGCCAAGGATCTGAAAAGCGGCCTGCTCTCCGGCGGCGCCGATCCGCGCCGGCCGTCCTACGCGCTGGGGTGGTGACGGCGCCTCACTTGAAGTGCGGCATCACCTTGACGGCGAAGGTCTCCAGCGAGCGCATCACGTCGCGGTGCGGCACGCCCCAGTGCATGTTGATCTGCATGTTATGGATGCCCTCGGCCTCGTACATCTTGAGCTTCTCGATGCAGAGCTCGGGCGGGCCGACCACCAGGTTCCGCTGAACGTCGTCGAGCGAGATGTCCGAGTCGACCGGCCGGATGGCTCCGCGGTCGACCGTGCCCTGCGTGGTGTAGACGTTGAGGAAGCGGCGGTGCCGGCCCATGGCGGCCTCCACCTTGGCGCGTGTGTCGGCCTCGTTCTCCGTCACGAACAGCATGATCAGCATGCTGAGCTTGAGCGGATGCTGCTCGCCCCAATATTTCTTGGCCGAGGCGTGGAACGCGCCCGTTTGCTGCTTCACCTTGTCGAAACTGTCGCGCAAGGGGGTGGTGACCACGGGCATGCCGAGCGAGCAGGCATAGTCGATGCCGCCCGGAGTCATGCCCGCGAACCAGATGGTCGGATGCGGCTTCTGGATCGGGCGCGGCGTGATGGTGGTGGGCGGGAATTTGTAGAACTGCCCGTCCCAGGAGACCTCTTCCTCGGACAGGAGCTTCACCAGGATCTGAAGCGATTCGCGGAAACGGTCCGGCGCCTCGTCGGGGTTTATCTGCAGCCGCTCGAACTCGTATTTGTATGCGCCGCGCCCAACGCCGATCTGGATGCGCCCGCCGGTCAGGCAATCGGCTTGCGCGATCTCGCCCGCGAGAAGGCGCATGTCATGGAAGGGCAGCACCGTGGTCGAGGTGATCAGCGGCGCGTGCTTGGTGTGCTCCGCCACCTTGATCGCGGTCAGCAACGGATTCGGATGCACCAGCGCGTTGGTGAAGTGGTGCTCCGGGATCGTGAAGGAGGTGAAGCCCAACTCCTCCGCGAACTTCGCGGCCTCCACCGCCTCCCGGTACATATGCTGCATCGGCACCGACGTGTCGGGCCAATAGCAGGGCAGATAGAGCCCAAAATCCATCGCTCCGGTCTCCCCGGTATCAGACCTTCAGGTGCTGCTTGGCAGCCTCATAGGTGTCCTGGCCGAAGCCGAAGCCGCAGGTCACGGCCTTGGCGGCCGAGACCAGATGGATCGCGTTATGCGGCGCGCGCGTGGTCTCGTACTGCTCGACCGCATCGTGGAAGCCGGCCAGACTGTGCAGTTCCGTCGCGTCGTCGCGGATGACCAGGCGGCCGAGCGTGCGGATCAGGCCCTGCGGGTCGTTGCCGCCAGCCAAATACTTCTCTGCCGCCGCCACCACTTTCCGCATCTGCGGCTGGGCCACCATGCCCGCCCGTCCACCGCCAGTGCGCGCGGATTCGCGGTCGGGGCGCTGGGATTCGATCTGACGCTCGATCTCCTTGAGGAGGCCGGGCCCGTCGTCCGGCAGACCGGCTTTCTCCTCCTTGGCCGCGCGCGGCGTGTGGACCAGCTTGCCCATGCTCAAGCGGGTCTCGGGTCCCGTGGAGAGGGAGAGAAGGGCGAGGAGTTTGTTGCGCAGCGAGACGCCCTCGACCCCGATCAGATAGCGCCGCACGGCGACGCCGTTGTGGATGTGCACATCCAGCGGGTTGCCGTAGTTGGTGCGGAGGTGGATGGTCGCGCCACCGATCGACAGCGCTTCGCCCGCGCCTTCCAGCGACAGGCCGCCTGCGATCGCGGCGGCCAGCAGTTCGGGAATCTCGTCGAAGTCCGAGAGCGCGCCGATGCGTGCGCCCAGGTCGGCCACCGCCTCGTCCTCGTCCTTGCCGCTCTTCACGCGCAACGCGCGGTCGAGCAGCTTGTGCTTCTCGACCAGCTTCTCCAGCCGGTCGAAGGTCCAATAGCGGCCGAGGCAATCCTTGAAGAAGTCCGAACCGTCGTCGCCATGGACGACGGAGATCGGCGGCATGGCCAGCCAGCGCGCGACGGGACGCAGCAGGACCCGCGCCCATTCCCAGCCCACCACGTCCAGCGTGCGCGCGGTGAGCAGCGGATAGAGAAGATAGTGGTCGTCGAGCGCGTTGCGGCGGAGCGCCACGTCGAGCATCAGGTCCAGCACCTGGCCCGGCGAACGCGTCTTGAGAAGGGTGAGAAGGTGCCGCTCGGCGGCGACGGGGTACTGGCCGTGGATGGCAGAGACGAGGCCCGACGCCGCCTTGGCGTCGGTGTCGTTCGGGTCTTCCACGTCCAGCATCACGGCCGGACCCATCTCCGGCGAATGGACATGGCGGTTGGCCAGCGCCACGCCTTGGACCACGGCGAAGCGCTTGCCGTCGCCGTCCAGGCGCCGGCCCAGGTCGATCAGCGCATGCATGCCCGCCACGGGATGGAGGGGGCCGCCATGATGGTCGATCTGGATTTCGTTGGAGCGGCAAACCGCCAGCGTCGCCGCGGCATACAGCGCCTTATCCGATGCGCCGTCGCGCAACCGGGCCAGCGTGGCCTCGATGATTTGGCCCGGCGGCGTGTCCTCGACAAAGCGCACCTCGCGCTCCATCGCGTCCGGCAACGTGATCGGCTTCGGCACGGCATCCTCCCTCGCATTCAGGGAGGCATTTCAGCGCAAGCGGGCCGTCCGCGCTAGGCCTTGGCGGACGCCACGCGGTCGTAGGCTTCCAGGGTCAGGAAATCCGCGAATTGCGGTGCCGTCACCTGGTTGCCGAACATCTCGGCGGCTTCCTTGTACTTGCCCTTGGCGTAGTGCTCGGCGCCGACCATCTGCTCCAGCTTGGCCATTTCCTCGGCCAGCAGCTTCTTCACCATGGCGGCGTCGATGCGCGGGCCGCCCGTGATCTGGGCGCCGTGCTTGACCCACTGCCACAGCTGGGCGCGGCTGATCTCGGCAGTCGCCGCATCTTCCATCAGATTGTAGATGGGCACGCAGCCGGTGCCGCGCAGCCAGGCCTCGATGTACTGCACGCCGACATTCAGGTTGTGGCGCACGCCCTTCTCGGTGATCGTGCCGTCCGGCACCTCGACCAGATCCTTAGCGGCGGTCGAGACATCCTCGCGCTTCTTCGCGACCTGGTTGGGGCCGGGCATGAAGCGATCGAAAATCTCCTTCGCGATGGGCACGAGGCCTGGGTGCGCGACCCAGGTGCCGTCATGCCCGTCGGTGGCCTCGCGCTCCTTGTCCGCGCGCACCTTGGAGATGGCGGCCTCGTTGGCGGCCGCGTCGTTGCGGATCGGAATCTGCGCGGCCATGCCGCCCATGGCGTGGGCGCCGCGGCGGTGGCAGGTCTTGATCAGCAGCAGGCTGTAGGAGCGCAGGAAGTGGCGCGTCATGCCCACCTGATCGCGGTCCGGCAGCACGAACTCCGGGCGGTTCCGGAACTTCTTGATGTAGCTGAAGATGTAGTCCCAGCGGCCGCAGTTGAGGCCGACGATATGGTCCTTCAG
>CADEGL010000083.1:0-1093 GCA_902826885.1 uncultured Alphaproteobacteria bacterium
GACGCGGCGGTTGTAGGCGAAGCCGGCCAGGATCGCGAGCGTGGTGTCGTGATCGAAGCGATAGGTGTCGTCCACGTCGGGGACATACTCGTTCGCGCGGCTGAATGCCGGCACGTCCATGTCCAGGTCGAAGCCGAAGGTCTGACGCACCGAGACCGTGATGTCGGGGCGGTCGATGAATGGGGACGTTCCATTGGTCGCGGTCATGTGCGTCGATTCCGGTTCTGTGGGATGAATGTCGGGAAAGGGATCAGGGCAGCGCGGCCGCCTTGAGCGTGGAATAGGCCTCGTTGATTTTCTTCAAACGCTCCTCGGAGGCCTTGTCGCCGCCGTTCGCGTCGGGATGGTGGCGCTTCACCAGCGCCTTGTAGCGCGCTTTGACGCGCTCCCTGGTGATGGGCGGCTCGACCTCGAGCACGGCCAGCGCGCGCTCTTCCGTCGCCGAGAAGCGCGGCCGGTCTTGCGCCTGCGCCTGATGCGCCTCGCCGCCGGGGTGGAAGAAGCCGAAGGGATCGGCGATGCGCTCCTCCTCCGGGCCCCCGTTCGCGGGGCGCGAGCCGAATGGCCAACTCGGGCGCTCCCAGACGGTGGAGCGGCGGATGACATTCTCGATCTGGTCGGTCGACATGTCGGCGAAATAGTCCCAAGACAGGTTGTAGGCGCGCACGTGGTCGAGGCAGAAATGATAGTAGGAGCGTAAATCGGTGCGCGAACGCGGAGCGCGATATTCGCCTGCGCGGCCACAGCCCGGATGGTCGCATGCGCGAATCTGCACCGCCGCATCCAGCCCGTAATCGTCCAGGGTTCGCGCCCTTCTCCGCGACATGGCGGGCAGTATGTGGACTTGGCTCCTACCTGGCAAGAATGCCGTCCGGCGCGGAAATCCTGGGTTGACAGGGGCTTGGGCGGCGCGCCAGCGTGCCTCCCGCATGACCGTGGCCGACACCATCCGCCGCAAGCTGACCGAGGCGTTCAAACCGATCCGCCTCGAGGTGGTGGACGATTCCCATCGCCATGCCGGGCACGCCGGCGCGCGCCCGGGCGGGGAGACCCATTTCAACGTCGCGGTCGTTTCCGAGGCTTTCGCCGGCAA
>CADEGL010000083.1:1193-11386 GCA_902826885.1 uncultured Alphaproteobacteria bacterium
AGACGCTTCACCACCGGCCCGTCGCTGGCATAGGCGTGGCAGGTGTCGATCGTCTTGGGCTTGGACTTCCATGTCTGGCCCGCGGCCTCGCGCTTGCGCGCCACGACCGGCCAGATCGTCTGATAGGCCGTGGTGGCCATGGGGCCGAGCAGCTCGACCAGGTGGGTGCAGCCCTCGGCGCCGCCGACCGCGGCCTGGACTTGGCGCCGCCAGCCCGCGCCGATCCGGATGCCCTTGAGGCGCGCGAAGTTGGGGCCGACGGCCTTGCAGACGTTGTAGGGCGATTCCTCGGTCACGGCCTCGGCGTCGACGATCATCAACTCGTCGTCCAAGGTCAGACGCAGAATCATTTGGTGGATCGGCTGTCCTGCCTCGATGCGGCCGCGGTCGAAATTGTCGAAGCCGTAGGTCTTGGTGTCGACCAGCCTTCCCTCGATGTCCCAAAGACCGTCCTCGCGCTGATAGCCGCGGACTTCGACCCGGCGCAGGTGCAACTCCTTGCGCGCGGCGGGGGGCGAAAGGGGCATGGGTGTTCCTTTGGTCAGTTTATTGCGGGCAATTCATCGCGGGGGAGAGGTAGGCCGCGCGGTGGCGAGGGTCAAGCCGCGAGTTCCGGCGCCGTGGCGGCCGGTGCCGTCACGCGCAGCGAGGTGAGTTGGTTGCGCTGGCGGCGCAGGATCTCGAAGCCGAAACCGTGAAAGGTGAAGCGCTGGCCGGGCTCGGGGATGATGCGCGCCTCGCGGATGACCAGGCCCGCGATGGTCGCGGCCTCTTCCTCGGGCAAGCGCCAATTGAACTGGCGGTTCAGCTCGCGCACCGTGACCGTGCCGCGCACGACGTAGCTTCCGTCGGGTTCGCGCCGTACGCCGGGCAGGGCGGTTTCATGCTCGTCGAAGATGTCGCCTACGATCTCCTCGACCACGTCCTCGAGCGTGATCAGGCCCATCAGCGTGCCGTACTCGTCGACCACCATGGCCATATGCTCGCGCCGGTCGCGGAAGACGCGCAGCTGGTCGATCAGCTTGGTCGTGTCCGGCACGAACCAAGGCGGCGTCGCGAAGGCGGCGGGATCGAAGGTCGCGTGGTCGCCCGTATGGGCGAGGAAGCCGCGCAGCAGCGACTTGGTGTTCAGGATGCCCACGATATTGTCGGGCTTCTCCCGCCACAGCGGGATGCGTGTGAAGGGGCTGGCCAGCGCCTTTTCGACGACCGCGGGCGCGGGCTCGCCCGCGTCGATCATGGCCATCGCCTTGCGGTGGGTCATGATGTCGCCGACTTCGTAATCGGCCAGGTCCAGAACGCTGTGCAGCATCCGGCGCGATTCGCCGACCTTGCCCTGGCCGTGCAGGTCGATACTGCCGCGCAGCTCCTCTTCCAGCGAGGCCGCCGACAGGCGCGGGACCGCGCGCACGCCGCCCGTGCGCAGGATCGCGGCCACGATGGCCTGCATGGTCTTCGTCACCGGCGTGAGAACGGCGATCACCGGGCGCAGCACGGGGGCGAGCGCCAGCGACGTGCGCACCGGCCGGTGGATGGCGTAGGTCTTGGGCAACACTTCGCCGAACAGGACGACGACGACGGTCATGCCGGCCGCCGCATAGACCACGCCCGCTTCGCCCACCAGCGCGACCAAGGCGCCCGTGGCCAAGGCCGAGGCCGCGATGTTGACCAGGTTGTTGCCGAACAGGATGCCGCCGATCAGGCGGTCCTGCTCCTCGCGCAGCCGCTCGACCATTCGCGCGCGTTTGTTCCCCTGGTTGGCCAGCCGGTGCAGGCGCGCGCGCGAGGCGGCCGTGACCGCCGTTTCGGACGCCGAGAAGAACGCTGAGCAAAGAACCAGCGCCGCGACGGCGCCGAGCGCGATCCAGAATCCGGTGTCCATGCTTTATGCCGCGGCGGCCGCGTCGAGCATGCGGCGCACCTCGTCCAGCTCGACGTCGTGGGCGATGAAGGACTTGCCGATGCCGCGCGCCAAGATGAACGTGACGCGGCCGTCCTTGACCTTCTTGTCCTGGCGCATGTGGCCGATCAGCCGATCCGCGTTCCACCCGGCCGGGCCCAGAATCTGGGCGCCGGTGGGCAAGCCCACGGACGCCAGATGCCGCCGCACGCGCGCGGCGTCCTCCGCCGGGCACAGACCCAGGCGCACCGAAAGATCGAACGCCATCACCATGCCCGCCGCCACGGCCTCGCCGTGCAGCACGCTGCCGCCATAGCCGGCCTCGGCCTCGAGCGCATGGCCGAAGGTATGGCCGAGATTGAGGAGGGCGCGCGGACCCGTCTCACGCTCGTCCATCGCCACGATGCGCGCCTTGGCGGCGCAGCTTCGCGCGACCGCGTGACGGCGGAGCGTCGCGTCGCCCGCGATCAGCGCGGGTCCGTTCTCTTCCAGCCAGGCGAAGAACGGCGCGTCGTCGATCAACCCGTACTTCACCACCTCGGCATAACCCGCCAAAAGCTCGCGCTTGGGCAGGGTCGAAAGCGCGCCCGTGTCGGCCAGGACCAGGCGCGGCTGGTGGAAGGCGCCGACCAGGTTCTTGCCGCGCTTGGTGTTGATGGCGGTCTTGCCGCCGACCGCGCTGTCGACCTGGGCCAGAAGCGTGGTCGGGATCTGCACGAAGTCGAGGCCGCGCAGCACGATGCTGGCGGCGAAGCCCGCGATGTCGCCGATCACCCCGCCGCCGAGCGCGACCAGCATGGTCGAGCGCTCGACGCGCTGGGCCAACAATTCTTCAATCAGCCGTTCCAGATGCGCGAAGTCCTTCGTGGCCTCGCCCGCCGGCAGCACGATCTTGCCATGCGCGATGCCCGCTTCGTCGAGCGAGGCCGTCAATGCCGTCAGATGCAGCTTGGCCACGGTCTCGTCCGTGATCACGACCACGCGCGGGCGCGGCAGCACGGGTTTCATATGCTGACCCGCGCGTGCGATCAGATCCGCGCCGACCAGAATGTCATAGCCGCGCTCGCCCAGTTCGACGCGCAGGGTCTCGACCTTGTCCGCGGATGTCGTGGCGGCGGGCTTCACGACGCGGCGCTCCGGCGCGTGGATGTTTCGCGGCCGCGATTTTTAAGCGCCGCCATCACGCGCTCGACCGTCACGTCGGGCGGCGCATCGACGCTGTCGACCGTGAGGTCGGCTTCGGCATAGACCGGATAGCGTTCTTCGATCAGCCGTTCGAGAGTCTCGCGCCGGCTGCCCTTCTTCAGCAACGGGCGGTTGTTCCGCCGCGCCGTGCGCCGCATCAGGATGTCGATGCTGGCGCGCAGCCAGATCGAGACGCCCTTCTCGGCGATCTTGGCGCGGGTCGTGGGATCGATGAACGCGCCGCCGCCGGTGGCCAGCACGTGCGGAGGATCGTCGAGCAGGCGCGCGATCACGCGCCGCTCGCCGTCGCGGAACGCGGCCTCGCCATGCTTGGCGAAGATTTCGGGAATCGTGCAGCCGGCCGCTTCCTCGATTTCATGGTCGGCGTCGACGAAGGGCAGGCCCAGCTCTCGGGCCAGGCGCTTGCCGATGCACGTCTTGCCCGCGCCCATCAGGCCGACGAGCACGATGATCTTGTCGGATTTCGGTGCCGCGCGCGTCATGGAAGGAACCGGCGGGCGGGCGCCGCCGCGAGCGGGCCGAAAAAGGGTCGAATGGTCATTGTCGAACGGAGTTGCTGCCTTAAAATCGCCACCGCGCAACCCTAGCACATGCCCCGGCGGACTGTCCTGCCATGCGCCCGCCTTTCCCTTACGCGACGCGGATTCTGCGAATGAAAAGAGCCCTCCATTTCGTCGCGCCGGTCGCGGCGGCGGTTGCCCTGGCGTTCGGCCTGGCGCCGGCTTTCGCCCAAAGCACGGGCGGCCAGGTCAAGGTCCAGACCCTGGCGGCCCCCGATCCGGAGGGGTTCGGCCTGCTCCATCCGCCCCAAGGTTTCGCGCCCGATTTGTGGCAGGACACACCCCGCCCGCTGGTCGAAAATTTATTGCCCCGTATTCCGAGCGCCGGCACCTCGCGCGCGCTGACGGATTTGGGCAGCCGTCTGGTGCTTTCGATGCAGAAGCCGCCGGCCGGCCCGGCGAGCAAGAGCTTTCTCGCCCTGCGCGCCGAACGGGCGGCGGCGCTGGGACAAGTGTCCGCCGCGGCCGCGCTTCTGCGCTCCGCTGCCACGCCGCAGGCCGATCCTGCGCTGCGCCGCATCCGCGCCGATGGCGCCTTCTTGTCCGGTGACACGCCGGGTGCCTGCAGCGAAGTGGAGGGCGCGTTGCGTCAGTCGACCGACGCCTATTGGCAGAAGGCCGCGGCCTTCTGCGACGCCGTCGGCGGCAAGACGGCTTCGGCGTCGTTGGGTCTCGACGTGCTGCGCGAACAAGGCCTGGCCGCCGACCGCGCGTTCTTCATTCTGATGGATTCGCTGGCGGGCAAGCCAGGCATGGTCGAGAGCCTGCCCGATCCCACGCCGCTCCACCTGGCCATGATTCGCGCCCTGCGCCAGACCATTCCGCCCGATGCCGCGCGCACGAAGAACCCGGCCATGCTGCGCGCCATCGCCGAAAGTAAGGACGCCGATACGCTGACGCGCATCGAGGCGGCGGAACAGGCCGAGGCGCTGGGCGTCCTGCCCACGGCGTCGCTGGTCTCGCTCTACGAATCCGTGACCTTCCGGCCCGATGAATTCGCCAACGCGACGGTCACCGCGGGCGCCGTGTTCGGGCCGCGTTCGCGCGCGCTCTTGCTTCAGGCCGCCAAGGCCGCGCCGGAGCCGAAGGCGCGCGTCGATGAGTTGGCGGCGGCTTTCACGCTCAGCCGCAAGGGCGGGCTCTACGGCACGACCGTGCGCGCGATGCTGCCGCTCTTGCGCGATGTGCCGGCGGGCGCTGACACCGCATCGTTCGCGCCCGAGGCCGCGCGCGCGTTCTTGAGCGAAAGCGAGTTGTCCGGCGCGCGCCCGTGGTTGGCGCTTCTCAAATCGGCGCCGGCATCCGGCGATCCCAGCCTCTGGGCGCTCGCACGCCTGGCTGGCGCGACGGAAGCCGACGGCGCCACCGCCGCGCGCGTCAAGGCGGCCGGCGCCGGCGGACACGACGCGCGCGCCCTGCGCCTGAACGCCCTGTTCGACGCGTTCGACCGGCCGGTCGAGCACGATCTGTGGACGTCGCAACTTGGCGACAACGCCAGCCTGCCGGCGTCGGCGGGCGAGGTGGCGGCGTGGCAGGCGCTGGCGCGCGACGGCGGTACTTTGCGCACGGGCGAGACGGCGCTTCTGGCGCTTGTCGTGCTGGCGAAACCGCAGCCGCCCCATCCGCTGCCGCTCGGCATCGCGGTGCGTGCGCTCAAGGCATCCGGCATGGAGGCCGATGCGCGCCGCATCGCCGTCGAGCAAGCGATCAAAGACGGGTACTGAGGTTTCGCGTGGCGAAGCGCTCCCACGCGCCCAAGCCCACGGCGGACCTCCGCCATGTCGAAGCCTTTCTCGAAATGCTGATGGCCGAGCGCGCGGCGGCGGCCAACACGGTGGCGGCCTATCGCCGCGACATCCTCGGCTTCACGGCCTTTCTGGCCAAGCGCGGCAGGGAGTCCCACGGCGCGAGCGCGGACGATGTGCGGGCCTATCTGGCCGCCTCGTCGCGCGCCGGGGTCAATCCGCGCACGGCCGCGCGGCGTCTCTCGACCTTGCGCCAGTTTCACCGCTTTCTCGCGGCGGAAGGCGTGCGGCCCGACGATCCAACCGTTTCCATCGACAGCCCCAAGCGCGGCCGCGCCCTGCCGAAGATCATGGGCGAGGCCGAGGTGGAGGCGCTTTTGGATGCGGCCGCGCGGCGCGAAGGGCCGGAGGGCGCGCGCATCGCGGTGCTGCTGGAGGTGCTTTACTCGACCGGCCTGCGCGTGTCGGAGCTGGTCGGCCTCCCTCTCGCCGCGCTAGGGCGCGATCCGCGCTTCATGGTGGTGCGCGGCAAGGGCGGCAAGGAGCGCATGGTTCCGGTGGGCGAGAAGGCCGAGGCCGCGCTGGCGCGTTGGCGCGCGGCGCGCGGCCAGTTCCTGCGCGGCGGACGCGAATCGAAATGGCTGTTTCCCTCGCGCGGTGCGGGCGGGCACCTGACGCGTCAACGCTTCGCGCAAATCCTCAAGGAACTGGCGCTGGAAGCCAAACTCGATCCGGCGAAATTGTCACCGCACGTGCTGCGCCACGCTTTCGCGACGCACCTGCTCAACCGGGGCGCGGACCTGCGCAGCGTCCAACGCCTCTTGGGCCATGCCGACATCTCGACCACGCAGATCTATACCCACGTCCTCGACGACCGGCTGAAGTCGCTGGTCCAAACCCACCATCCGCTCGCGCGCGGGCTGAAGCCGAGGCGGGGCTAAGCGTGGGCGCGGTTGACAAGCGGGCGGGCGGCGGCAAATGTCCGCGCGGATCGCGCGCGGCATGCGCGGAGCGGAGGGAATGAGCTTCAAAACCGTCGTCGAGGCGCGCCCGCGCCTCAATCGCAGCGAACTGGCGGTCCCCGCCAGCAATCCGAAGCTGTTCGAGAAGGCCGCCAAGTCCGAGGCCGACGTGGTCTTCCTGGACCTTGAGGATGCCGTGGCGCCCGATGACAAGCCGCAGGCGCGCCGCAACGCGGTCAAGGCGCTGAACGAGGTCGATTGGGGCCGGAAGTCCGTTTCGGTGCGGATCAACGGGCTCGACACCCATTATATGTATCGCGACGTGGTCGACCTGGTGGAACAGGCCGGCGCGCGTCTCGACCTGATCATGGTGCCCAAGGTGGGCACGGCCGCCGATATCTATGCGGTCGACATGCTGCTGACCCAGATCGAGGCCGCGCATAATCTGAAGAAGCGAATCGGCATCGAGGTCATCATCGAAACGGCGCTCGGCATGATGAACGTGAACGAGATCGCGGCGGCCAGCCCGCGCCTCGAATCGCTCAGCTTCGGCGTGGCCGATTACGCGGCGTCGACCCGGGCGCGCACCACGAACATCGGCGGCTTCAATCCCGACTACGCCGTGCTGGCCGATGCCGACGCGCAAGGCGCGCGCGCGACCGATTACGGCGATCAGTGGCATTACGCGCTCGCGCGCGTGGTGGTGGCGGCGCGGGCCAACGGCCTGCGCCCGCTCGACGGGCCTTATGGCGATTTCACCGACCCCGACGGCTTCCGCGCCGCGGCGCGGCGCGCGGCGGCACTCGGCTGCGAAGGCAAGTGGGCGATCCACCCGAGCCAGATCGCGCTGGCCAACGAGATGTTCACGCCGAGCGCGGCGGAGGTGGCCAAGGCGCGCCGCATCATGGATGCGATGGCGGCGGCGGCGAAGGACGGCAAGGGTGCCGTGGCGCTCGACGGACGCCTGATCGACATCGCTTCCATCCGCCAGGCCGAAACGCTGGTGAAGAAGGCCGAGATGGCCGCGTTGAAGGGCTGATCATGGCCGACGTGCGCGCCCCCATGCGGAATTTCCTCGACTTCGAGAAGCCCATCGCGGAGCTCGAAGCCAAGATCGAAGAGCTGCGCCACCTCTCCAGCTCCGGCGACCTCAACATCATCGACGAGGTCACCAAGCTACAGGGCAAGGTCGACCGCGAACTGCGCCAGACCTATGCGAAGCTCAGCGCCTGGCAAAAGGTCCAGGTCGCGCGCCATCCCGACCGTCCGCATTTCACCGACTATGCCAAGGCGCTGCTGGAAGATTTGACGCCCTTGGCCGGCGACCGCGGTTATGCGGAGGACGCGGCCATCATCGGCGGGCTCGCGCGCTTTCGCGGTAACTCCGTGGTCGTCATCGGCACCGAGAAGGGCGCCGACACGGCCTCGCGCGTGCGCCACAATTTCGGCATGGCGCACCCGGAGGGCTACCGCAAGGCGCGGCGCCTGATGGAATTGGCCGAGCGTTTCCGCCTGCCCATCGTCACCTTCGTCGACACGCCGGGCGCCTATCCCGGCATCGGCGCCGAGGAGCGCGGCCAGGCCGAAGCCATCGCGCGCTCCATCGAAACCTGTCTGTCGGTCCACGTGCCGTTCCTGTCGGTCGTGATCGGCGAGGGCGGCTCGGGCGGTGCCATCGCGCTGGCCGCGGGCAACACCGTGCTGATGCTGGAGCACGCGATCTATTCGGTCATCTCGCCGGAAGGTTGCGCCTCGATCCTGTGGCGCCGGGCGGACCAGGCCCAGGTGGCGGCCGAAGCGCTGCGTCTGACCGCGCAGGATCTCAAGAGGCTGGGCGTCATCGACCGGATCGTGCCGGAGCCCTTGGGCGGCGCGCACCGCGAGCCGGAGGCGGCCGTGGTCGCCGTGGGCGACGCGCTGGAAGCCGCGCTCAACGCCTTGCGCGGCATCGAAGGCGGGGTCCTGCGTGCCCGCCGCCGCGAGAAGTTCCTGGAGATCGGCCAGAAAGGCCTGGCCTAGCCGCCCACCTTGCCGTGGCAATGCTTGAACTTGCGGCCCGAGCCGCAAGGGCAGGGGGCGTTGCGCGCGACCTTGCCCCAGGTGGAAGCATCGCGCGGATCGATGGCCGCGCCCGACACGCGCCGCACGGGCGCCTTCTTCACCGCGGCCTCGGGCTCGGCGCTGTGTTCGGCGAAGGCCGGATCGTCGCGCGTTTCCTGCATCTTGACCGGGTTCTTGGGCGCCAGCAGGTCGTCCTCGGTCGCCTGGGCGGCGGCGCGCAGCTCGACATGGCTCAGAACCTCGATCGTGCGGTCACGCAGGCGCGTCAGCATCTCGTCGAACAGGTTGAAGGCTTCTGTCTTGTACTCGTTCAGCGGGTCGCGCTGGCCATAGGCGCGAAGGCCGATGCCCTGGCGCAAATGGTCGAGCGAGTGCAGGTGGTCCTTCCAGATCTGATCCAAGAGCTGCAGCAAAAGACTCTTCTCGACCATGCGCATGATATCGCCGCCGTGATTGGCGGCTTTCTCCGCCATGTGCTTGTCGGCGGCTTCCATCAGGCGCTCGCGAATCTCCTTGTCCGCGATGCCTTCCTCCTTCGCCCATTCGGCGATCGGCGCATCGACGGCCAAAAGACGCCGGGTCTCCTCGTGTAGGCCCGGAATGTCCCATTGCTCGGCATAGGCGTTCTCGGGGATGTAACGCCCGACCAAGTCGGCCACGACCTCGGTGCGCATGTCGGCCACGGTGTCCGAGACGTCGGTCGACGCCATGACCTCCTTGCGCTGCTCGAAGATCGCTTTGCGCTGGTCGTTCATCACGTCGTCGTAGCGCAGCAACTGCTTGCGCATGTCGAAGTTGCGCGCCTCGACCTTCTGCTGCGCCTTCTCCAGCGCCTTGTTGATCCACTGATGGATGATGGCCTCGCCTTCCTTGAGGCCGAGGCGTTGCAGCATGGCATCCATGCGCTCGGAACCGAAGATGCGCATCAAATCGTCTTCGAGCGAGACGAAGAACTTCGACGCGCCGGGATCGCCCTGGCGGCCCGAACGGCCGCGCAACTGGTTGTCGATGCGGCGGCTCTCGTGCCGTTCGGTCGCGAGAACGAACAGGCCGCCGGCCTCCAGCACGATCTTCTTGCCGGCCTCGACGTCGGCCTTGATGGCGGCCGCGCGGCGTTCGCGCTCGACCGGGTCCTCGACGCCGGCCAGCTCGCGCCGAACGCGCATCTCGACGTTGCCGCCCAGCTGGATGTCCGTGCCGCGGCCGGCCATGTTGGTCGCGATGGTCACGGCACCCGGCCGGCCCGCGTCGGCCACGATATAGGCTTCCTGCTCGTGGTAGCGGGCGTTCAGCACCTGGTGCGGGATCTTGAGCTTCTTCAGCTCTTCCGACAGAGCTTCCGACTTCTCGATCGAGACCGTGCCGACCAAAACCGGCTGCTTGCGCTTGTGGCACTCGGCGATCTGATCCAGGACCGCCTTCGTCTTTTCCTTGAGGGTGCGATAGACCTCGTCGTGGTTGTCCTTGCGGACGCAGGGCAGGTTGGTCGGGATCGCGACCACGTCCAACTTGTAGATGTCGCCGAATTCGGCGGCTTCCGTCATGGCCGTGCCGGTCATGCCGGCCAGCTTGGGATACATGCGGAAATAATTCTGGAAGGTGATGGAGGCCAGGGTCTGGTTCTCCATCTGGATCTCGACGCCTTCCTTGGCCTCGAGCGCCTGGTGAAGGCCGTCGGAATAGCGCCGGCCCTCCATCATGCGCCCGGTGAACTCGTCGATGATGACGACCTTGTTGTCCTTGACGATGTAGTCCGCGT
>CADEGL010000084.1 GCA_902826885.1 uncultured Alphaproteobacteria bacterium
GCCATTCGACCAGGTCCTGGCGCGCGATCATCTCGGTCACGGGATGCTCGACCTGCAGGCGGGTGTTCATCTCCATGAAGTGGAACTGGCCGTCTTGTCCCGCGATGAACTCGACCGTCCCCGCGCCGACATACCCGACCGCTTTGGCGGCCGCCACGGCCGCTTTCCCCATCTCCGCGCGCTTCGTTTCGGTCAATCCGGGCGCGGGAGCCTCCTCGATCACCTTCTGGTGCCGCCTCTGGATCGAGCACTCGCGCTCGAACAGATAGACGGCATTTCCGTGACTGTCGGCGAACACCTGAATCTCGATATGCCGCGGCCTTTCCAGGTACTTCTCGACCAGGACCCGCGCATCCCCGAACGCCGCCTGCGATTCCCGCTGCGCCGATTCGAGCGCCGAATCAAACACTTGCGCCTTCTCGACCACGCGCATGCCGCGCCCGCCGCCGCCGGCGGTCGCCTTGATCAAGACCGGAAAGCCGATCTTCTCGGCCTCGCGCTTCAACAGCGCCGCGCTCTGGTCAGTACCATGATAACCCGGCACCACCGGCACGCCCGCCTTGACCATCAGCGCCTTAGCGCCGCTCTTCGAGCCCATGGATTCGATGGCCGAGGGCGGCGGGCCGATGAAGACGATGCCGGCCTTGGCACAGGCCGTCGCGAAACCCGCGTTCTCGGACAGGAAACCGTAGCCCGGATGGATCGCTTCCGCGCCCGACTCCTTGGCCGCCTTCAGAATGACGCCCGCGTTCAGGTAGCTCTCGGCCGCCGCCGCCGGGCCGATATGGAAGGCCTGATCGGCCAGCGCAACGTGACGCGCATTGGCATCAGCGTCGGAATACACCGCCACGCTGTGAATACCCATGCGCCGCGCCGTGCGGATGACGCGGCAGGCGATCTCGCCCCGGTTGGCGATGAGGACGGAGCGAATCATGGCGTGTTCCGGTCATGAGGATGGGCGGCGTCTCGGCGGCGGGCATAGCTGATCAACTCGCTGACACCGAACATCAGAAGCAGCGCGCCGCACACCACCTCGATTGCTGTCGCGATGCGCACGATGTCGTGCGTGGGCACGATATCGCCCGCACCTAACGCGCTCAGGGTCGCGACGGAATAGTAGACGGCTTCCGGGAAGCTAATGCGCTTCGCGTGGCCCAGGATCTGAAACACACCGTGAGCCGAGAAGCGATCCATGATGCGATAGATGCAGGCAAAAACGATCACCAGCAGTGAATAGAAGGTGAGAAATGCGAAAGCCGGCAAAAGCAACCGTCCCGCATGGGCGAAGAAACCCTCGAACAACAGTCCCGCGTCGAGCAGGAAGATGGCCACATAGCGGCTGGTCAGCAGCACGATGGCGGAGGCCACCGCCATCTTGAGCAGGAAAAGCGCGGTCTCGACCTCATGCGAGGTAGCGTAGATCGGAACGAAGAAGGCCAGCGACGCCACGAACATCAACGGCGCCAGCCAGGTGAAGATGCGCAGAAACCGGGGTTGTCCGCCGGCTTTAGCCGCCTGGACAATGGCGCGGATATCGCGCCGGTGCCAAATCGCGCCGACCACGAACGCCGCCACCGGCATGGTGAAGCCCACATGGACGACCCAATCGCTCAACGTCGAGAAGGCCGTGAGGCGGATGAAGGTGAAAACGCAAGTATAGACCGCCAGGAAATTGGCCAGCGCGATGGATAAGAAATAGGAGGCTGGGAACAGGATCGTGAAGATGGTGACCGCGGCGGTCACCGCGCCGATCACCACCAAAAAGAAGTAGTTGACCGTTTCGACGACCGACGAGGCCACCAGCAGGATCAGGATGGCGCTGAGCGTGAAGGCCGCGAGCGAATGATGGCGCGAGCGCATCACCCATTCCCCTTGGGTGCCCAGGCGGGCGGACGCTTGGCCAGGAACGCGCCAAGTCCCTCGCGCGCCTCGGCCGAGGCGCGGCGCTTGGCCGCGACCGTGGCCATCGCGCGCACGGTCGTGTCATCGGTCGAAAGCCCGCCCACCGCGAAGGCCAGCGCCTTGGTCTCGCGCAGCGCCTGCGGCCCGCCGAGAAGCAGCGCGTCGACGATACGCGACAGCGCGGCTTCCAGCGCCTCGCGCGGCGCGGTCTCATGCACTAGGCCGATGCGGCGGGCTTCCGCCGCGTCGAACCGCTCGCCGGTCAGGGCATAGCGCCGCGCCTGGCGCGGCCCGATGGCGGCGTTCATGGGCCGCATGATCGGCGCCGGGTTCACGCCCACGCGCACCTCGGTCAGCGCGAAGGTCGAATCTGTGCCCGCGATGGCGATATCGCAGGCCGCGACCAGCCCCGTGCCGCCGCCGAAACAGGCGCCATGCACCAGCGCCACGGTCGGCGCGGGAAACTCCATCAGCGCGCGCATGGCGCCCGTGGTGCGCAACGAGAAATCCAGGTTCTGCTCCGGCGTGAAGTCCGCCGCCTGGCGCAGCCAGCCAAGATCCGCGCCCGCCGAGAAATGCTTACCGTTGGCGCGCAGAATCACGGCGCGCACGGCGGGGTCGTCGCGTAAGGCGCCGAAAGCAGCGGCGATGCCGTCGATCAGGTCGCCGTTATAGGCGTTGTGCAATTCCGGCCTGTTCAGCGTCACCGTGGCGACGCCGCGCGTATCCACCGTGTGGAGGACGATCGCTTCGCTCACGGTTCCTGCCAGCGCGGCCTGCGCTTTTCGAGAAAAGACGAGACGCCCTCCTTCCCTTCCGGCGAGGCACGCAGCCGCGCGATGCGCCGCGCGGTGTCAGTGCGAGTCTCCTCATCCGGGCTGCCGCCCACATCGCGCGCCAGCGCCTTCGACTCGCGCACCGCTTCCGGCCCGCCCAGCAAGAGCGCCGCGACCACGGTGTCGATCACGCTATCCAGATTGGCCGCCGGAACCGTGTCGTGGACCAGGCCAATGCGCTTGGCTTCCGCAGCATCGAACCGCTCGGCCGTCAGCATGTAGCGACGGGCCTGACGCGGGCCGATGGCGCCGATGACATAGGGGCTGATGACCGCCGGGATGAGGCCGAGTCGCACCTCGGACAGCGCGAAGGACGCCGCCTCGGACGCGATCGCCACATCGCAGGCCGCGACCAATCCGACGCCGCCGCCGATGGCCGCCCCCTGCACCCGCGCGACCGTGGGCTTGGGCAAGGAGTCGAGAACATGAATCAGCCGCGCGAGCTGCCCCGCGTCGGCACGGTTCTCGGCCTCGGAGTAATTCGCCATACGGCGCATCCAGCCGAGATCGGCGCCCGCCGAGAAGCTTTTGCCGTTGGCCGCCAGCACCACGGCGCGCACATCGGCGCGCTGGCCCAATGCCTCGAAGGTCTCGGTCAAATGCGCGATCAGCGCATCGTCGAAGGCGTTGTGCACGTCCGGCCGGTTCAACGTGACGGTGGCGCGCCCGTTGACATCGACGGCAAGGAGCACGGCGTCGGTCATGGCATCACATCCGGAAGACGCCGAACCGCGTCGGCTCGATGGGGGCGTTGAGGGCGGCCGAGATGCCGAGGCCGAGCGCCATGCGCGTTTCGGCCGGGTCGATCACGCCGTCATCCCACAAGCGCGCGCTGGCATAGTACGGGTGCCCCTGGCTTTCGTACTGGGCGCGAATCGGCGCCTTGAACTTCTCTTCCTCGGCGGCGGGCCATTTCTCTCCGCGCGCCTCGATATTGTCGCGGCGCACCTGGGCCAGAACGCTGGCGGCCTGCTCACCGCCCATGACGGAGATGCGGGAGCTCGGCCACATCCACATCAAGCGCGGGTCATAGCCGCGCCCGCACATGGCGTAGTTTCCGGCGCCATAGCTGCCGCCGATGATGACGGTGAATTTCGGCACGTTGGCCGAGGCCACGGCGGTTACCATCTTGGCGCCGTCGCGCGCGATACCGCCGGCCTCGTATTTCTTGCCGACCATGAAACCCGCGATGTTCTGCAGGAAAACCAACGGGATGCCGCGCTGGCAGCACAGCTCGATGAAATGGGCGGCCTTGAGCGCGGATTCCGAGAACAGGATGCCGTTGTTGGCGACAATGCCCACGGGATAGCCATGGATATGGGCGAAGCCACACACGAGCGTAGGGCCGTAGAGCGATTTGAACTCATCCAGTTCGCTGCCGTCCACGATACGCGCGATCACCTCGCGCACGTCATAGGGCTTGCGCACGTCGGACGGGACGATGCCATAGATCTCGGCCGGGTCGTAGAGCGGTGCGACCGGCGCACGCGTCGGCATGGCAACGCTCTTCGCGCGATTCAAATTGGCCACGATCCGGCGCGCGGTCGCCAGTGCGTGGGCATCATCCTGGGCGAAATGGTCGGCCACGCCCGAGACGCGTGTATGCACGTCGGCGCCGCCCAGCTCTTCCGCCGTCACCACCTCGCCCGTGGCCGCCTTCACCAGCGGCGGGCCGCCGAGGAAGATCGTGCCCTGCCCCTTCACGATGATGGATTCGTCCGACATGGCGGGCACATAGGCGCCGCCCGCCGTGCAGGAGCCCATCACCACCGCGACCTGGGGGATGCCCCGGGCCGACATGTTGGCCTGATTGAAGAAGATGCGGCCGAAATGCTCGCGGTCGGGGAACACCTCGTCCTGGTTGGGCAGATTGGCGCCGCCCGAATCGACCAGATAGATACAGGGCAGGTTGTTCTGCCGCGCGATCTCCTGGGCGCGAATGTGCTTCTTCACCGTGATGGGATAGTAGGTGCCGCCCTTGACCGTGGCGTCATTGGCCACCACCACGCATTCCTGGCCCGAGACGCGGCCGATGCCGGTGATGATGCCGGCCGCCGGCACCTCGCCGCCATACATGCCGTAGGCCGCGAGCTGCGACAGCTCCAGGAACGGCGCGCCGGGATCGAGCAAGCCGCGCACCCGGTCGCGGGGCAACAGCTTGCCGCGCGAGATATGACGCTGGCGAGATGCCTCGGGCCCGCCCAGCTTCACCTCGGCCACCTTGGCGCGCAGATCGTCGACCACCGCGCGCATGGCGCGCGCGTTTTCCTTGAAGGCGTCGGTGCGCGGGTCGACGCTGCTGCGGATGACCGTCATGCCGCTTCCAACCCGGCCTGCTTGGCGGCGGCCCGATACGCCTCCTCGAAGACGCGGTCGAGCATCGCGTTCAAGCCGAAGCAATGGACCGCCACCTCGCGCGACCAGCGCGCGTACTCCCGCCTTCGCGCGCCGTCCCACAGCTTGGGCGGGCTGGCCACCAGGCTGCGCAGATTGCTGGTCTTATCGGCCAACTTGATCAGTTTAGCGCGCGCGGAGATCAAAGGCGCGGTTTCGATCTGGCGCCGCTTGCGCTCGGCATAGGAAAGGGATTTGTCATCGGTCACCTCCAGCACCAACGCCGTGATCTCCGCCCCGAACGAAGCGGTCAATTCGTCCGCGGTCACGTCCGTATCCTCGATCACGTCGTGCAGCGCGCCTGCCATCACCAAAGCCGTATCGGCGCCATTCGTGGCTTCGGCAAGAAGATGCGCCACCTCGATCAGATGGTTGATATAGGGCTCCTCGTTCTTGCCCTTGCGGCGCTGGGCGACGTGCTTGCGCGCGACGAAGTCGAACGCACGGACGACGGCGGCGATATCGGTCATGCGCCCTCCAACTGACGGGCCACGTCGGCCAACCGGTCCTGACCCCAATAGGGTTCGCCGTCGACGATGAAGAAGGGCGAACCGAACACGCCCTTGGCGATGGCCGCGTCGGTTTCGGTCTTGAGTCTGTCCTTCACGGCCTGGTCCTGCAGGGCGGCCAGGGTTTCGTCCTTGGGCACACCAAGATGGGATGCCACCTCGGCTACCGCTTCCGGCGTGTCCACGTTCTTGCCATGGCCGAAATAGGCGGTGAAGACCGCGCGCGCGAACAGCTTGCCCTTGGTCTCATCGCGCGCCGACAGCCAATAGAAGGCACGGCTGGGCGCGATCGCCGCATAGGGAAACTTCTCCGGCCAGACGAAGGGCAGTTTCAGGCGCTTGGCCGTGCGCGGCACGTCGCGGCGCGTGTAATCGCCCTTCATGGGCACGTCCACCAGCGGCTTGTTGCCGGTCAGCTTGAGCGCGATGCCCAGCATCATTGGCTTCCAGGCGACATTCCGGTGATGCTTTGCGGCCAACGCATCGATCTCGGCCACGGCCAAATAGGCGTAGGGCGAGGAGAAATCGAAATAAAACTCGATGGGGTTGCTCACGACGCGCCCTCCTCCAAAACCGCGCGCCCAATGACCAGGCGCTGGATGTCGCTGGCCCCCTCGTAGATCTTGCACACGCGCACGTCGCGCGCGTAGCGCGCGACCGGGTAATCCTCGAGATAGCCATAACCGCCATGGATCTGGATTGCCTCCGAACAGACCCGTTCGGCCATCTCGCTGGCGAACAATTTGGCCATCGAGGCCTCCTTCAGGCACGGACGCTCCGCGTCGCGCAATTCGGCCGCATGGTGAATCATCAGGCGCGCGGCCTCGATCTCGACCGCCATGTCGGCCAGCTTGAAGGACACGGCCTGCAGATCGGCCAATTTCTTGCCAAATGCCTCGCGTTCCTTCGCGTAGCCGCGGGCGGCCTCGAAGGCGGCGCGAGCGATGCCCAGCGCCTGGGAGGCGATGCCGATGCGCCCGCCTTCCAGATTGGCGAGCGCGATCTTGTAGCCCTCGCCTTCCTTGCCCAGCAAGCTTTCGCCCGGCAGCCGGACCTCGTCGAAGCGAAGTTGGGCCGCGTCGATATGGCGCTGTCCCATCTTGTCCTCGACCCGCACGACCTCGACGCCCTTGGCGTCCTTGGGCACCAGGAAGGCTGAAATGCCGCGCTTACCTGCTTCGGGATCGGTGACGGCGAAGACGATCACCATGCTAGCCGTGGCGCCCATGGTGACGAACTGTTTCGTGCCGCTGAGAAGATAGCCGTTGCCGTCCCGCCGGGCACGGGTGCGCAGGGCCGATGCGTCCGATCCGGCTTGCGGCTCGGTCAGGCAGAAGCCGCCCATCATCTCGCCGCGCGCGAGCGGGCTCAGCCAGCGCGTCTTCTGCTCTTCCGTGCCGAAATGGACCAGCGGCATGCAGACGACGGAATTCTGCACGCTCAACGCGCCCGCCAAGCCGCCGTCGCCAACCGCGATCTCCTCCAGCGCGGCGGCGTAGGAAACATGGTCGAGCGCGGCCCCGCTCCACGCCTCCGGCACCAGCATGCCGCAGAAGCCGAGCGCGGCGGCCTCGTCCATCGCGTCCTTGGGGAAGACGCCCGAACGCTCGCGCTCGGCCGCGAAGGGCGCCAGCTTCTCGGAAGCGAAGCTGCGCGCCGTATCGCGGACGAGGGTTTGCTGTTCGGACAGGATCACGTCAGATGATCTGGAAATGCGCCGACTTGGGCGACTTGGAATTGATCGGCAGGATGTCCTGCGGGCAGGCCGAGAAGCAGACCACCAGGTCCATCTCCGCCCGGAACAGGACATGGTCGCCCTTCTTGCTGACGGCCGGATGCTGCGTGATCCGCCCGTCTTTCTCGACGGGCGTGTTCTGCCACAGGTTGAGCGGCGACGGCGTCTCGTTGATGTGGCAACCCAGTTCGATCATGGCCTCCCACAGATTGTCGTTGCAGTTGCGGTGATATTCCTTGCAGCCGAGAAGCTGGTAGCGATAGCGGTCGCACGCCGCCAGCATCGTGTCGTGCACGCCGGGCGAGGTGTCCTCCTGCCACTTCAGGATCGGCCGGCGCAGGTTCGTGATCAGCGGATCGCCCTTGCCGGCGCGATAGTGGCCGAGCGATACGCGCAGATGCTCCATGGACATGAACTCGCGAAAGTTCTCGGCATTGAATGCCCAGGTATCGACCACCTGGGTACCATGCGTGTTGATGACCTTGATTTTCTGGCCCTTCTTCACGAACGCGCCCTTGCCGTGACGCGCTTTGATCTCGATCAGCTTGCCTTTGGCCATGATCCCCTCCCCTGATTTTTCTACGTTCAGATGATTTCGACGTGCGCTTCGGTCGGATTGCCGCTGTTGACCGGCACCATGTCCTGCGGGCAGCACGAGAACGCGACCACCGCGTCCATGTCCGCGCGGAACAGGACATAGTCGTTCTTCTTGCTGACGGTGGGCAGATACGCGAAGCCCTTGCCCGCATGGTACTGGGTGTTCTGGTAGAGGTTGAACGGGCACGGCGTCTCGGGCTGCGCGACGCCCAATGCCTTCAGCGCGGCGGCTAGGTTGTCCGTGCAATTGTCGTGATAGCCCTTCGCGCCGAGCTGCTGGTAGCGGTAGATGTCGCAGGCCGCGATCAACGTGTCGTGGACACCGGGCGAGGTGTCTTCCATCAAAGTGATGATCGGGCGGCGCTTGTTGGTGACCATGGAATCGCCAACCACGGGCGTCAGCTTGTCGATGGCCACATGACAATGCTCCATGGACATGAATTCCCTGGGATCGTCGGCGTTGAACGCCCAATGGTCCACGATCTGGTAGCCGTGGGTGTTGATTACCTTGTAATGCTGGCCTTTCTTGACCGCGAGTGCCAAGCCACGACGGGCCGGGATCGTGTGAAGCGCCATTCTTTCCTCCCCTTCTTTATATAAATATGACGGCTAGCGGCGCGCCACCTTGCGCTTGGCCGCCTTCTTCCGCTTCGGCCGCAGCAGCGCCGTGGCGTCCATCTCGACCAGGATGCGCGGGTCGGCGAAGGCCGAGGTGATCATCGTGTTGGCGGGGCGGATATGGCCAAAGCGTTCGCCGATCACGCGCGCCACCCGCTCGAAATCTTTCTGGCGGACCATATAGAGGCGCAGCCGCACGACGTCCTCGAAGCGCGCACCGGCCTGCTTCAAGCCCCATTCCATGTTGGCCAGCATCTGCTTGGTCTGGGCCACCACGTCCTTGCTGATGACGTGCTTCTTGTAGTCGAAGCCCGTGGTGCCCGACAGGAAGACCCATTCGCCATCGCGCACCGCGCGGGAATACCCCAACAGCGCCTCGAACTTGGAGCCGGAGGAAATCTTCTTGCGCGCCATCTGTTTCTCCCTCGACCGGTTCAGTTCAACGTTTCGACGGCCATGGCCGTAGCCTCGCCGCCGCCGATGCAGAGCGCGGCGACACCACGCTTTTGCCCGCGCGTCTCCAGTGCATTCATCAGCGTGATCAGGATGCGCGCGCCCGATGCGCCGATGGGATGGCCGAGCGCGCAGGCGCCGCCGTTCACGTTGACCTTGTCGTGCGGCAGATCCAGCTCGCGCATGGCCACCATGGCGACAACCGCGAAGGCTTCGTTGATTTCGTAAAGATCGACCGAACCCGTGCTCCACTTCAACCTGTCCAGCAGCTTCCGCACGGCGAAGACCGGTGCGGTGGTGAACCAGGCGGGCTCTTGCGCATGGGTCGCATGGCCGCGGATGACCGCGCGCGGTTTGAGCCCGCGCTTCTCGGCCTCGGAGGCGCGCATCAGCACGAGCGATGCCGCGCCGTCGGAGATCGAGCTGGAGTTAGCCGCCGTCACCGTGCCGCCTTCGCGGAAGGCGGGCTTGAGCGTCGGAATCTTGGCGGGATCGGCCGTGCGCGGCTGCTCGTCGGTCGAAACCGTCACCGCGCCCTTGCGGCCCTTCGCTTCCACGGGCGCGATCTCGCGCGCGAAGCTACCATCCGCCTGCGCGCGCTTGGCACGCTCCAGCGAAGCTATGGCGTAATCGTCCTGCTGCTTACGGGTGAACTGGAAATGCCCGGCCGTGTCCTCGGCATAGGCGCCCATCAGGCGGCCCTTGTCGTAGGCATCCTCCAGACCGTCGAGGAACATGTGGTCGAGCACGCGCCCGTGACCCATGCGGTAACCAGCACGCGCGCGGTCGAGCAGATAGGGCGCGTTGGTCATGCTCTCCATGCCGCCCGCGACCATCACGCGGTTGGTACCCGCGGCGACCAGGTCGTGGGCCAGCATGACCGCCTTCATGCCCGAGCCGCACATCTTGTTGATGGTGGTGCAGCCCGCGGCGTCGGGAATGCCGGCGAAGCGCGAAGCCTGGCGCGCGGGCGCCTGGCCCTGCCCGGCGGGCAGCACGCAGCCCATGATGACCTCGTCGACTTGATCCGCCGCGACGCCCGCGCGCTCCAGCGACGCACGAATGGCGACGGCGCCCAAATCCGGCGCGCGCAGGGGCGTCAACTCGCCCTGAAAACCGCCCATGGGTGTGCGCACGCCGTCGACGATGACAATGGGATCGGATGCCATGGCTCAACCTTACCGTTGCGGATCAGGACGGGACAACCGGGGCCTAGGACGTCTGTTCGAACAGTTCGCGGCCGATCAGCCAGCGGCGGATTTCGCTGGTGCCCGCGCCGATCTCGTACAGCTTGGCGTCGCGCAGCAGGCGGCCGGTGGGCGATTCGTTGACATAGCCCATGCCGCCCAGACTTTGGATCGCTTCCAGCGCCATCCAGGTCGCCTTCTCGCCGGCATAGAGGATGGCGCCCGCGGCATCCGCGCGCGTCGTCTCGCCCCGGTCGCAGGCGCGCGCGACGGCATACACATAGGCCTTGGCCGCGTTCATGGTGGTGTACATGTCCGCAAGCTTGCCCTGCATCAACTGGAACTGGCCGATAGGCTGGCCGAACTGCTTGCGCTCGTGCAGGTAAGGCACCACCACGTCCATGCAGGCCTGCATGATGCCGAGGGGGCCGGCGGCGAGGACCGCGCGCTCGTAGTCGAGCCCGCTCATAAGAACCTTGGCGCCCGCGCCCACCTTGCCCAGCACGTTCTCGGCGGGCACCTCGCAATCCTCGAAGATCAGCTCGCAGGTGTTGGAGCCGCGCATGCCGAGCTTGTCCAGCTTCTGCGCCGTGCGGAAACCCTTGAAGCCCTTCTCGATCAGGAAGGCGGTGACGCCGCGCGGGCCCGCGTCGGGATCGGTCTTGGCATAGACCACGAGCGTTTCGGCATCGGGTCCGTTGGTTATCCACATCTTGTTGCCGTTGAGGACGAAGCGGTCGCCCTTCTTCTCCGCGCGCGTCTTCATGCCGATGACGTCCGAGCCCGCGCCGGGCTCGCTCATGGCCAGCGCGCCGACATGTTCGCCCGAGATGAGTTTCGGCAGATAGTGGCGCTTCTGCGCTTCCGTGCCATTGCGGCGGATCTGGTTGACGCACAGGTTCGAATGCGCGCCGTAGCTGAGGCCGACCGAGGCCGAGGCGCGGCTGACCTCCTCCATCGCGACGCAATGCTCGA
>CADEGL010000085.1 GCA_902826885.1 uncultured Alphaproteobacteria bacterium
TCCTTGTCCAGCACGTTGAGGTTGAGCGGGAAGCGCGTCTCCAGATCCGTCTGACGGAACAACGTCTCCATCAGAAGCTCGGGCTCGATGTTCCGGCTCTTCGGCTCCAGCACCAAGCGCATGTCGGCGGCCGATTCGTCGCGGATATCGGCCAAGACCGGAAGTTTCTTGGCCGCCAGAAGCTCGGCGATCTTCTCGACCAGACGCGACTTCGGCACCTGGTAGGGAATTTCGGTCACCACGATCTGGTAGGTGCCGCCCTTGAGCTTCTCGACCTCATAACGCGCACGCACGCGGAATCCGCCGCGGCCCGTCGCATAGGCCTCGCGGATTTGCTCATGCGGCTCGACGATGATGCCGCCGGTGGGAAAATCGGGACCGGGCACCAACTCCACCAGCTTGGCCACGGTGGCGTTCGGAAACTTGATCAGATGCAGCAGCGCATCGCACAGTTCGCCCGCATTGTGCGGCGGAATGCTGGTCGCCATGCCGACCGCGATGCCCGTGGCGCCATTGGCCAGAAGGTTCGGGAAGTTGGCCGGCAAGACCAGCGGCTCGTCGCCCTCACCGTCATAGGTCGCGCGGAAGTCGACCGTGTCCTCGTCCAGCCCGTCGAGCAGGGCCTGGGCAACCGTGGTCAGGCGCGCCTCGGTGTAGCGCATGGCGGCAGCGTTATCGCCATCGATGTTGCCGAAGTTTCCTTGCCCCTCGACCAGCGGATAGCGCTGGGCGAAATCCTGGGCCAGGCGGACCATGGCGTCGTACACCGCGACGTCGCCATGCGGGTGGTACTTACCGATCACCTCGCCGACCACGCGCGCGCATTTCTTGAAACCCGTTTCAGGGTCGAGGCGCATCAGCCGCATGGCGTAGAGAAGGCGCCTGTGGACCGGCTTCAGCCCATCGCGCACATCGGGCAGCGACCGGGCCATGATCGTGGACAGCGCATAGGACAAATAACGCTCGCCGAGCGCGTCGGCGAGCGGAGCGATCTTAATCTCTCCGATGGGGCTTGGTTTGGCCATGGCTATCCGCTAACGATAGTAGCAGAGCTTATATATTCGTCAATATTTAGTGATTTCAGAGGCTTCGACGAGCCGCCTCAGAGAAATGTTTAGCGCCTCAGCCGGTCCGCCAGCCGGCCACGCGCGAGGGGCAGCGTTTTCCCGTGCGGCGCCAGGACGTGGCGGTCGAGAAAATAGCCGGTCAAGGCCAGGCCGGCCGCGACCTCGCCGACGCCAGGATCGTGCTGCGCAGCCTTCAGAAGAAAACCCGGCAGGGCCAGCAACCGATCCCGATAGGGTTCACCAGCGGACGCGGAGACGGCCCGCCCGGATTTCGGCGACACGTAGGTCAGGTTGTCGTTGCTGCCGGTGGCCGCGCAGGCGGAGAGATCCAGACCGAAACCAAGATCGGCCAGCAACGCCAATTCCCAGCGCACGTAACGGCCGGCCCAGGCCTGGCCGTCCAGCGCGGCCAGGAGATCGAGCATGCCGGCATATACGGCGGCGTGCCGTTCGCGTTCCGGCAAGGCGGCCTCGGCCACCGCGCAAATCGCCTGAAGCGCGGTAAGACGCAGAGGATCGTCGAGCAAGCCGGCAGATATATTGGAGACCAGGTCGAATGGCGACGCGAAGCTGCCTAGATGCTCGTCCAAGCGAGCCCGCCACGTAACGCGAACCTGATTGCCAGGTTCGAGCATACCGCGCATGCGACGGCTGGAACCGCCATGCACCAGCCCCGCATACCGACCGTGTTCACGGGTCAGCAAAATGGCGATGGCCGCGCTTTCGCCATGCTTGCGCGCCGAGAGCACGATGCCGTCGTCGGACCATTCCATGACGCCGTTCTACCAGAGGAGCGGCGGAGACGCCCAGGCCGTCACCGCTCGAAGTCCAAGCCCATGGCCTGATAGCGCTCCGGATCGTCGGTCCAGTCGGGACTGACGCGTACGAACAGGAACAGATGCACCTTGCGTTCGAGCATCGTTTCCAGTTCGGCGCGGGCGGCGGCGCCCACGCGCTTGATCTGGTGGCCGCCCTTGCCCAGCACGATCGGTTTATGGCTCTCGCGCATGACGTGGACGATCTGCTCGATGCGAACGCTGCCGTCCTTCCGTTCCTCCCAGCTTTCGGTCTCGACCGAGATCGAATAGGGGAGCTCCTGGCTGAGTTGCAGGAAAAGCTGCTCGCGCGTCACCTCCGCCGCCAGCAAGCGTAGCGGCATATCCGCTACCTGATCCTCCGGATACAGCCACGGCCCCGGGGGGAGCAGTTCGATGATGCGCTTCTCCAGATCGGCGACGCCGTCGCCTTTGAGCGCAGAGATCATGAAGGTATCGGTGAACAGCCCTTCGGCGTTCAGCTTCTGGACGATGGCCAGCAAGATCGCGGGCTTCACCAGATCGATCTTGTTGAGAACCAGGATGGCCTTACGCTTGGCGTCGCGCAGGCCGGCCAGAATCGGCTCCAGAGCCTCGTCGCGCCCACTTGCCCGGGCGGCGACATCGACCATCAGTAGAACCACGTCAGCATCGCCCGCGCCCTGCCACGCGGCGCGCACCATGGCGCGCTCCAGCCTCCGCTTGGGCGCAAAAATACCCGGCGTGTCGACATAGACGATCTGCGCTTCGCCCTTGCAGGCAATGCCCAGCACGCGCGCGCGCGTCGTCTGCACCTTGGGCGTGACGATCGAGACCTTGGCGCCGACCAGGGCGTTGACCAAGGTCGACTTGCCCGCATTGGGCGCGCCGATGACGGCGGCAAAGCCGCACTTCGTCGCCAACTCAGCCACCACGAAGCCGCGCCAGCATCGCGGCGGCAGCGGCCTCGCTTGCCGCCTGTTTAGAGCGGCCTTCGGCGCGCACGGGTTGCTGCCCCTCGACCGAAACCTCGACGATAAAGCGCGGCGCGTGATCCGGCCCGTCAGCACCGACAGTGCGATAGAAAGGTAAAGGCTTGCCGGACGCCTGCACGGCTTCCTGCAAAGCCGTGCGCGCATCCTTGGCCGGCTCGGTGTTTTCGCGCAGCAAAGGCGCCCATTCGCGATGAATGAATGCCGAGGCAGCCGGCAAACCGCCATCCAGGAACAGCGCGCCGATCACGGCCTCGCACGCATCGGCAACCAGATTCGCATTTTCGCGCCCCCCGCCCCCCGCTTCACCTTTCGACAGCTTGAGGGCCTGGTCTACGCCGATCGCCAAGCCGACACGCGCCAATGCCTCGCGCCTTACCAGCGCGTGCAGGCGGCGGCTCAACTGACCTTCGTCCTCCTCGGCATGCCGGTCGAGCAACAGCTCGGCGATGACAAGCCCCAGAACGCGATCGCCCAGGAACTCCAGCCGCTCGTTGGCCAGGATGCGCCCGTCGCGGCGCGGCGCGGCGCTGCGATGGGTGACTGCCAGCTCAAGAAGCTCGCGCCGCGCGAAGGCGTGACCGATGCGGCGATAAAGCTCCTCGAACGCGGCCACTAGTGGATCGCGGTCAGGAGGCGGTCATAGCGAATCGCGCGTGGCCAGTTCCAAACCTCCCAGATGCGCGCCTGTCCGTTGACCGAGAAGAACAAGAACTCCGCCCGGCCGATCAAATTCTCGGCGGGAATGAAGCCAACGCCGCCGGCGGCGCGGCTGTCGAGCGAATTGTCGCGGTTGTCGCCCATGGCGAAATAGTGCCCCGGCGGTACATGGAAGACCGGCGTGTCATCCAAGCTGGCATCCTCGCCGACCTTCAAGGTGCGATAGCTGCGCCCGTTCGGCAGCGTCTCGATGTACTGCGCCACGGGTGGTCCGCCCGAGCCACGCACGCCGGGCTCGAAATCCTCGATCCGCTTGCGCTCAACCGGCTGGTCGTTGATGTAGAGGATGCCCTTTTTCATCTGGATGCGGTCGCCCGGCAGGCCGACAATGCGTTTGATGTAGTCCGTACTGCCGTCACGCGGCAGCTTGAACACGGCGACATCGCCCCGGTCCACGTCTTGCTGGAAGATGCGGCCGCTGAACAGCGGCGGGCTGAAGGGGAAGGAATAGCGGCTGTAGCCGTATGAAAATTTCGAAACGAACAGATAGTCGCCGATGAGCAGCGTCGGGATCATGGAACCGGACGGAATGTTGAACGGCTCATATGCAAAGGTGCGGATACCGAGCGCGATCAGGACCGCATAGACGACGGTTTTCACCGTCTCCCACAATCCGCCTTTATTTGGATTCGTCATGAACGCCTAACGTCTTGAGAAATTGCGACTTTGACCGCGCGGGCGGCGATGGATAAAGGCAAGCGCCCCCTACCCTGTCAAGGAAAAGCCCCGTGAAACTTTGGTCATCCGGCCTTGGAGGCCGGCACCGCCGAGATGATCACGATGGCCTGCGCGATAGGCGGGTCGTCGGTCAGGCTCAAATCGATGCGGACATCCATGCCGGGCGGGATCAGTTCGGCCAGGCGCTTGGCCGCGCCGCCGGTCAGCTTCAGCGTCGGCTGGCCCGAAGGCAGGTTGACCACCCCCATGTCGCGCCAGAATACGCCACGCCGGAAACCTGTGCCGAGGGCCTTGGAACAGGCTTCCTTGGCGGCGAAGCGGCGCGCATAGCTGGGCGCGCGCGCCGCGCGGCGCTCGGATTTGCGCCGCTCCTCCTCCGTGAAGATACGATGGATGAAACGCTCCCCATACCGCTCGAGCGTGCGCTCGATACGCCGGATGTCGACCAGATCACTGCCGATGCCGAGGATCATCCGGTACGGCGGGCCCGGTCCATGAGGGCGCGCATCCGGCGGATCGAATGCTCCAACCCGCTGAAGATGGCCTCGCCGACCAGGAAGTGGCCGATGTTGAGCTCCACCAGCGACGGAATGACCGCGATGGGCAAAACCGTGTCGTAGCTGAGCCCGTGGCCCGCGTGACACTCGAGGCCGAGCCTCTCCGCATATGCGGCCGCATCCTCGACGCGTTTCAACAGGCGGTCGCGTTCTGCCCCCTCGGCTTCACAATAGGCGCCCGTGTGCAGCTCCACCACCGGCGCCCCAACAGCCTTGGCCGCGTCGAGCTGCTTCGGATCGGCCTCGATGAACAGCGAGACCCGGATACCGGCCTTGCTCAACGCCTCGACATACGGCCGCAAATGATCGATGCCGCGCGCGACATCGAGGCCGCCTTCGGTCGTGCGCTCTTCGCGTTTCTCGGGCACGAGGCATGCCGCATGCGGCCGGTGGCGCAGGGCGATCTGCAGCATCTCGGGCGTCGCCGCCATCTCGAGATTGAGAGGACGGTCGATCTCGGTCGCCAGGCGCGCGATGTCGCGATCGGAGATATGGCGGCGATCTTCGCGCAAGTGCGCGGTGATGCCATCGGCGCCCGCCTGCACGGCCAGGTGCGCCGCGCGCACGGGGTCGGGGTGGAGCCCACCGCGCGCGTTGCGGATGGTCGCCACGTGATCGATGTTCACGCCCAATCGAAGCTTGCGGCCCAACGCTCTCTCCTCGTCTCGGTCAGCCGCGCGCGCGCTCGACCGAATTCACGGCCGGCACGGCCCTGAGCGCGGCCATGATGTGGGTCAGTTGTTTCAGATCGTGCACGTCCACGTCGACCATCATCTCGTAGAAATCGGGCGCACGGTTGGTGAAGCGAAGGTTGCTGATATTGCCCTCGTTCTGGCCGATCGCCATGCAGACGTTGCCCAGGCTGCCGGGTTTGTTCTCGATCACCACGTTGATCCGCACCAGGTGCGAATCTGGCACCGCGCCGACTGCGTCCCAGGCCAGGTCGAGCCAACGTTCAGGCGCGCTGGCGAAGCTTTCCAGCGACTCGCAGTCGATCGTATGAACCGTGGCGCCCTTGCCCGGCGTCAGAATGCCGACGATGCGGTCGCCCGGAACGGGCGTGCAGCAGCCGGCGTAGTGGACGGCCATGCCGGGAATCAGGCCACGGATCGAGATGGGCTGATCCTTGCCCTTATCCTTGCGGCGGCGGATCGGAACGATGTTAGCCCACACACTGTCGCTGCGCGCCTTGGGAAACGCGGCTTCCGCCACTTCCTTGGCCGTGCGGCGCGCATCGCCGATCTCGGCATAAAGGTCCTGGACGGTCTCGCAGTTAAAGCGGGCCAGAACGCCTTCCATGTCCTGGTCCTTGAGCTCGATCTCCATCTGGCGCAACTCATGCGCGAGGATGGAGCGACCCAGGTTCACATACTGGTCGCGCTGCTGGGTGCGGACCAGCCGTCGAATGCGCGCCCGCGCCTTGCCCGTGACGACGAAACCTTCCCACGTGGGTGACGGCGCAGCCGAGGGCGAGGTGATGACCTCCACCTGGTCGCCGTTCTTGAGCATGGTGCGCAACGGCACCAACCGTCCGTTCACCTTCGCGCCGACGCACGCATCACCCACCTCGGAGTGAATGGCGTAGGCGAAATCGACCGGTGTCGCACCTTGGGGCATGGCGATCAGATCGCCCTTCGGCGTGAAAGAAAAGACCTGGTCCTGAAACATCTCGAGCTTGGTGTGCTCGAGGAAATCCTCCGGTCCCGCGGCCTGCTCCAAGATGTCCAGGAGTTCGCGAAGCCAGCGATACTGCCGCGGATCGGCCTTGAGCGGTGTGCCGTCCTTGAAGCTCCAATGGGCGGCGACGCCGTATTCGGCCACCTGGTGCATCTCGCGCGTGCGGATCTGCACTTCGATGCGCTGGCGCTCCGGGCCGATGATGACCGTATGCAGCGACTGATAGCCGTTGGGCTTCGGCGTCGAGATGTAATCCTTGAAGCGCTCCGGCACCACGCGATAGGCGCAATGGATCAGGCCCAGTGCCCGGTAACAATCCGGCAGCTCCGGCACCAGGATGCGGAAAGCCATGATGTCGGACAGTTGTTCGAAGGTGACGTTCTTGCGTTGCATCTTACGCCAGATCGAATACGGCGCCTTCTCGCGCCCGGCCACTTCCGCCGAGACGCCGCCTTCCGACAATGTCTTTTCGACATGCGCGATGATCTTGGGCACCAGCGCGCCACCCTGCTCGCGCAGGAATTTGAGGCGCGTGACGATCGATTCGCGCGCGTCGAAATTCAATTCCTTGAAGGCCAGATCCTCGAGTTCGTCCTTGAACTCGTGCATACCGATGCGCTCGGCCAGCGGCGCGTAAATTTCCATCGTCTCGTGGGCGATACGCCGGCGCGCGTCGGCGTTCTTCATGTAGTGGAGCGTCCGCATGTTGTGCAGGCGGTCGGCCAGCTTGACCATGAGGACGCGCAGATCCTCCGACATGGCCAGCACGAGCTTGCGGAAATTCTCGGCCTGCTTGGTTTGGTCGGACTGCAGCTCGATACGCGACAGCTTGGTCACGCCGTCGACCAGGCGCGCGATGTCCTGGCCGAAATGCGCCTCGATGTCGTCGAGCGTGGCGACCGTGTCCTCGACCGTGTCGTGCAGAAGCGCGGTGACGATGGAGGCCGTGTCGAGCTTATAGCGCGTCAGGATCGACGCGACTTCGACCGGATGGGAGAAATAGGGGTCGCCCGAGGCGCGCGTCTGGGCGCCATGCGCCTTCATGGAGAAGACGTAGGCGCGGTTGAGCAAATCCTCGTCCGCGCCCGGATTATAGGCTTTGACTTGGTCGACGAGTTGGAACTGACGAATCATTACGCTCCACCCGCCGGCTGCGACACCGCACCGTCGGGGGACCGGCCGCCGCCCGCCAGCGGGCCGCTTTTATCCGGAGCGGCCGCCCGACCCGCCTTGGCTACTTCTCCTCGACGGCGTCGTCTTCGCCGGCCATGTCGTCAGCGGCCACTTCGACGTCCGCTTCGACATCGCTCTCGGGTTCGAAGCTCTCGGTTTCGGCTTCGACTTCACCTTCGACCTGGCCTTCGGGCTCACCCACGACCTGGCCCAGATCCTCGGCCACGGTGGCGGCCAGGCTCTCGGCCGTCAGCATTTCCATCTCGTCCTCGGTCTCCGGCTCGTCGATCTCGACGTATTTCTGAAGGCTCTTGACCACCGCTTCCTCGAGATCGGCAACCTCAACGCTCGATTCCGCGATCTCGCGCAGGGCGATGACGGGGTTCTTGTCGTTGTCGCGCTCGATGGTGAGCGGCGCGCCGGCGGAGATGTTGCGCGCGCGCTGGCCGGCCAGGATCACGAGATCAAAGCGGTTCGGGATCTTGATGATGCAGTCTTCAACCGTTACGCGGGCCATACGGGTCGTCCTCGAAGCTGGAAATCGGGAACAAAATATCGTCGGCGCGGGGACTTAACCCCTACCTTCGCATTGCAACATAAGGCTTTAGTCGTCTGGAGGCAAGGTCCTGGGACGGACGTCCTCTCTCGCCGGCAGGGCCGAAATCAGCGAATCCACGGAAACGCCGGTGACCGGATGACGCCAATTCGGTGCAATGTCACGGAGGGGCAGCAGCACGAAACCCCGCTCCGTCAGGCGCGGATGGGGCAGAATGGGCGCCTCCGGCCCGTTTCGGACCAGCCCGTCATAATCCAGGAGGTCCAAATCGACCGTCCGGGACGCGTTCCGGGCGCCACGCGTGCGTCCAAGCCCATCCTCGATTTGGTGAAGGAGTGTCAACAACGAAACCGGGTCGAGCGTAGTCTCAAGGCCGGCGACGGCATTCCAATAGCGCGGCTGGCTCGGGTCGGGCCAAGCCGCACTGTCGTACCAACGCGAGCGCGCGACGATCCGCACACCCGCGATCTCCAAAGCCGCCAAAGCCGCCAACAAAGTCCCATGCGGCGAGCCGCCCTTCTCACGCGGCAGATTGGCGCCCAAGCCGAGCAAAATCACCCAACCGTCCCTTTCCCCGCCGCGCCCGCTTGCGCGGACTTTCGCGCCGATGATATTTTTGTCCGATCGGCCCAATTTGAACGACGAAATTGTATTTTAAGACAAGGAGATACCGCGATGAAATTCTATCCGGAGGAAAAAGTCGGCCTGTTCATCGACGGCGCCAATCTCTATTCCGCGGCGCGGGCCCTGGGCTTCGACATCGACTACAAGAAGCTGCACACGCTGTTCGCCAGCAAGGGCCGCCTGATCCGCGCCTTCTATTACACGGCCATCATCGACGACCAGGAATACTCCCCGATCCGGCCGCTGGTCGATTGGCTCGACTACAACGGCTACACGCTGGTGACCAAGCCAGCCAAGGAATTCACGGACTCGCTCGGCCGCCGCAAGGTCAAGGGCAACATGGACATCGAGATCGCCGTCGACATGATGGAGATGGCCGACAAGCTGGATCACATCGTTCTGTTCTCGGGCGACGGCGACTTTCATTCGCTGGTCGCCGCCGTGCAGCGGAAGGGGGTACGTGTGACCGTGGTCAGCACGATCCGCTCGCAACCGCCGATGGTGGCCGACGAGCTGCGCCGCGAGGCCGACACCTTCGTCGAGCTGCAGGACCTGATCCCGGATATCCAGCGCGCCCACGCTCCGCGCCGCGACGGCGACGAATCGCCGCGCCCCAACAAGGCCGCCTACGAGGAAGTGTGAAGCCGCAACGGCCGGCCGGTCCGTCGGAACCCGGCCGCGACTGTCCGCGCTGCCCGCGCCTGGTCGCCTTCCGCCATGCGCAGCGCCAAGCCCACCCCGACTGGCACAACGCGCCCGTGCCCTCGTTCGGCGCGCTCGATGCGCGCCTGCTCATTGTTGGCCTCGCACCCGGCCTCAAGGGCGCCAATCGCACAGCGCGCCCTTTCACCGGCGACTATGCGGGCAAGCTTCTCTACGGCTCGCTTCTGCGCTTCGGTTTCGCGGCCGGCGAATATAAAGAGAGTCCGGACGACGGCCTCCGGCTGACCGGCGCGCGCGTCACCAACGCCGCGCGCTGCGTGCCGCCGCAGAACAAGCCTCTGCCCGCCGAGTTCGCCGCGTGCCGCGACTTCCTCGTGGACGAGATCGCCGCCATGCCGCGCCTGAGGGCCATCCTCGCGCTCGGCAAGGAATCGCACGATCAGTGCTTGTCCGTTCTCGGCCTCAAGCCGCGTAACCGCTTCCCCTTCAGCCATGGCGCGGTGCACGACATCGGCCAAGGCCGCGTGATGGCCGACAGCTATCACTGCTCGCGCCTCAACACGAACACCGGCCGCTTGACCGAAGCCATGTTCGACGCCGTTGTGGCGGATTTGAAAAAGAGGCTGGCTTAACCCTTGCCGCGCATGAGGCGGGCTTTGTCTCGCTGCCAGTCGCGCGCCTTGATCGTGGAGCGCTTGTCGTGCTGGCGTTTGCCGGTGGCGAGGGCCAGCTCGACCTTGGCGCGACCCTTGTCGTTGAAATAGATCGACAGCGGCACGAGCGTCACGCCCTTCCTCTGCACCGCGCCCAGCAGCTTCAGCATCTGGCGTTTGTGCAGCAGTAGCTTGCGCGGCCGCCTTGGCTCGTGGTTGAAGCGCGAGGCCGGGCTGTATTCCGGGATATAGGCGTTGAGAAGATAGAGCTCGCCCTTCTTCTCGCTGGCGTACGATTCCTGGATGTTGCCGCGGCCTTCGCGCAACGCCTTCACCTCGGTGCCGGCCAGCACGATGCCGGCCTCCACCTTGTCATCGACGAAGTATTCGTGCCGGGCCTTGCGATTCTGGGCGACGACCTTCATCACTCGGCGGCTTGCGAGCGCCCTTCGCCGAGCAATCCAGCCGCCACCATGGCCGCGCGCATACGCGCCTGCGTGGCCTCGCCGGGTTCGACGAGCGGCAGGCGGACCTCCGCCGTGCAGTGGCCCTGCAGGCTGGCCGCGTATTTCACCGGACCCGGACTGGTTTCGGCGAACAACGCCATGGAGACGGGCATCAGCCGGTCGCGAATCTCGCCCACCGTCTTCAGGTCGCCTTTCTGCCAGGCTTCCTGCATGCGCGCGTTCAAGCGCGGCGCGATGTTGGAGCAAACCGAGATGATGCCGTGCCCGCCCTGGGCCAGGAACGCCACCACCGTCGGGTCCTCCCCGGACAGCATGGCGAAGTCCGGCCCCGTGGCCAGGCGGGTGAGCAGCGCGCGGCCCAGATCGTTGGTCGCGTCCTTCACGCCCGCGATGCGCGGCAACTTGGCCAGGCGCGCCATGGTCTCGA
>CADEGL010000086.1:0-4556 GCA_902826885.1 uncultured Alphaproteobacteria bacterium
GCCCAGCGCGCCATGAGGCCGAGCGCCATCTGGTCGCGCCGCCGCGTGCGCGCGATGCCCACGGCTTCGTCCAGGTTGAGGAGGCACAGATAGTTCTCGCGTCCCTTGCGGATGACGACGCGGCGCGCCTTCTCTTTCGGATCGGGCACGAGCCGATCCAGCTCGTCGTCGATCTGGTGCTGGAGGTTGCGCGTGTAGGTGCTGATCCAGACCGGGCCCTTGTTCTTCTCGGCCCAGAGGCTCGCGGGCGCCAGGTAACCGAGCGTCTTGCCCACGCCCGTGCCGGCTTCGGCCAGCACGAGGTTGGGCGCGCCCGGCGCGTTGCGCGGCGCGAAGGCGGCCGAGACGGACGAGGCATAGTCGCCTTGCTGCGGCCGTTCCTCGGCGTGGATGCCGACCAGCTCGGCCAGGCGCGCGCGGGCGTCCTTGGGGTCGACCGGCAGTGTGCCGGGCGGCGGCATCGGCCCTTGCTCGGACCATTCGGGCAAATCGCGCCAGACTTCCAGCGCCGTGCGGTCGGGCGGCAGGTCCGGCAGCGCGTCCAGCACCGCGCGCGCCCAACTCCAGCCGGCTTCGGCCATCGCCAGCGCGATGCCGCGCGCGGCGGAGGCGGCCTGGTCCTCGAGTGCCGCCAGGTCGCGGAGCAGGATGGCGGCCGCGCGGCGGAGCGTCTCGGCCTCGCTTTCCAGGTCGCGCGGCTTCTCCAGGCCGAGCGCGGCGGCGATTCCCCGCGCGGTCGGCAGGGTGAAGCGCGCCGGCCGGGCGAAGGCGAACAATTCCAGCAGGTCGCGCGCGGGGAAGAGATCGGTGCGCAGACGGTGCGCCAAGGCGGGCGCATGACAGACCAAAGGCGGCGCCCCCATGCGCGCCTTGCGCCGAGCCTCCGCGTGCGAAATGCGCGCGGAGGCGTTTTCCATCAAAGAACCCCCTCCGGGGGCTTCGCCGTGGCGGATACGCCCGGGACCGCGCTCTGGCCCACCCTCGGGCAGCCACACGGCGTCGGCAACGCCGGCGACCAGGACCGGCGCGCTCTCGATCGCATGGGCGATGTCGGCGGAAACGCGCATGGGCGGCAAATTAGGTCGGTTCACGCCGATGCGCCATCGGCAGCGAAAATCCGGCGTCTGCGCGTTGACGGAACCCGGCAACGCCAATAGGTTCCGAGCTCCTTTCGCTTGATTTCAGCGGGTTGTTTGTCGTGTCGGACTTGCGCGCGATCGCGGAGAAAAGCAACGCATGGCCGTTCCAGGAGGCGCGCCGCCTCGTGGAGCGCTTCGGCGGAGCCGCGCCGGAAAAGGGATACGTCCTGTTCGAGACGGGCTACGGCCCCTCGGGCCTGCCGCATATCGGCACGTTCGGCGAGGTGGTGCGCACGACCATGGTGCGCCGCGCATTCGAGGCGCTGTCCGACGTGAAGACGCGCCTGTTCGCCTTCTCCGACGACATGGACGGGTTGCGCAAGGTTCCGGACAACGTCCCGAACCAGGACATGATGGCGAAGTTCGTCGGCGACAAGAAGACGAGCTTCGGCACGCCCTTGACCTCGGTGCCCGATCCGTTCGGCAAGTACGAAAGCTTCGGTCACCACAACAACGCGCGGCTGCGCGCGTTCCTGGACGCGTTCGGCTTCGAGTACGAATTCCAGAGCTCGACCGATTGGTACCGCAGCGGCCGCTTCGACAAGGCGCTGCTGTCGGTGCTGCAGAATCACGACAAGATCCTGGGCATCGTGTTGCCGGCCTTGGGCGGCATCAATCCCGACCGCGCGCGCACCTATTCGCCCTTCTTGCCCGTGCGCGAGCGGGACGGCCGCCTTCAGGTGCTGGAGGTGCCGGCGGTCGAATACCGGCCGAAGGACGGCACGGTCGTGTTCGAGGATTCGGTCGAGGGCAAGTTCGAGGTGCCCGTCACCGGCGGCAACTGCAAGCTGCAGTGGCGCGTCGATTGGGCCATGCGCTGGATGGCGCTCAGCGTCGATTACGAGATGTCGGGCAAGGACCTGATCGATTCGGTCAAGCTGGGCTCGGCCATCTGCCGCACGCTCGGCGGCAAGCCGCCCGAAGGCTTCACCTACGAGCTGTTCTTGGACGAGAACGGCGAGAAGATCTCGAAGTCCAAGGGCAACGGATTGTCGGTCGAGGAGTGGCTGGAATACGCGCCGCCCGAAAGCCTGTCTTATTTCATGTATCAGGCGCCGCGCCGCGCGAAGCGCTTGTTCTTCGACGTCATCCCGCGCCAGGTCGACGAGTATCTGAGCGCGCTCGAGAAGTTCCCAACGCAGGACGACGCGGCGCGCCTCGACAATCCGGTCTGGCACATCCACCAGGGCAAGCCGCCCGCGGAATCCGTGCCGCTGAGCTTCGGCCTCCTGATGAACCTGGCCAGCGTCTGCAACACCGAGGACAAGGCGGTGCTGTGGGGTTTCGTCGGCCGCTACGCCAAGGATGCGCGGCCGGAGAATCATCCGATCCTCGATTCCCTGATCGGTTTCGCGCTCAAGTACTACCGCGACTTCGTGAAGCCGACGAAGAAGCACCGCGCGCCGACCGAGAACGAGCGCTGGGCGCTGGAGCAGTTGGCCGAGAAGCTGGCCGCGCTGCCGAAAGACGCCGAGTCCGAGGCGTTTCAGAACGAGGTCTACGCGGTCGGCAAGGAGCTGATCGTGCGCGAGCCCGAGCGCGACCTGCGCGCCTGGTTCCAGACGCTTTACGAAGTGCTGTTCGGCCAGACGCAAGGCCCGCGCATGGGCTCCTTCATCGCGCTTTACGGCCGCGACGAGACGATCGCGCTGATCAAGAAAGCGTTGGCGGGCGAAGCGTTGGCGTAGCGCGGCGCTCGCTACGGCGGGCAAGCCGCGATCTTGCGGTAGGGTGGCCAGTGCATGTCTGGGCAGCCGCAATAAAGCGGACAATCTTCGTACCCATAGGTCGTCCATTTGACGACGAGCCATTCGCCGTCTTTACGTCCGACCCAATATCGTAGCGGCTCCCAGCAATAGTCGGTGCCGACGTCGTACCAGACCCAGGGATAGGGCTCTTCCAAAAGCGCCCATTCCCAAGCCACGGTTTGAAGCCGCCGGCCCTGCGCCTTCAACCATGAAAGAACACCGCCCTGTGGCGAGGCGACGGGCAAGTTCCATGGTCCTCGCGATTCCTCTTTGGCCGCGGCCGACATGGGGCAGATCCATCGTTCGGCCTCGACGACCATCTCCGGGGCGGTATTTTCGTTGGAGGCGTTCTCCGACCGTTCCGCCAGCGTTAGAGGGCGGACGGCGCCAATGCGATACCGAGCATCGCTACCCATCTCGTCGAGCACGTCGAAGGAAATGATGTCGCAGCCGGGGGCGAGGTTGCCTGCTCTACAACGTTCGGCGTCGCGACCGCGCAAAGCGACGCTGCACGATATGTCCGGGCGCACCAGGCAAGCCAGCAAGGTCTCGACCGCGCAGGCCGGGGATTTCAAGTCGCCAATACAGTCTGACGTGGACGTAGTCGCAGTGATCTCGCGAATCTCGCCGCGCTCGCCGGTGAAAAAGAGAGCTGCTGCTGCGGCGGCGATGAGGATGGCCAGTCCAATGATGATGCGTACTCTCATGTGTCGTAGTCCCAGTGGCCCAATTGGTCCACTTCGGGGCCGTATTCATCGGCCGCCACCCGCCATGTGCCGTCGACCTTATCGAGATATCCGTAGCGGGCGGTCCAGCAACGGTCTCTCAGCGGGTGTGGGTAGACCCACGCGTCCATATGCACGATGGGCTCTTTGGAAACAGCGTTGAGGACGTCGATCCACGTTGTGTAGATCATGAAGTCGGCATACTCGACGAAGCCGCCGGCGCGGCGCCAAGCCTCACCGGCGCGGCCCGCGAAGCTTTGCGAAGGCGGTTGCTTGCACCGCCAATAGAACAGTTCGACCTCCATCTCATCGAGCTTTCCCTTGTAGGGTGCTATGCGGTCGATCCGGTAGAATGCGGGGTTGAACGCATCCGCCATCGGCCGGCGATAGCAGTCGGCCGGATTAGATGCCGCGCAAACCTCTCCCCTTGAACGGACGACTGAGACCGCGCACAGGCCCGGGTCCTTGCGCGTGCCGCACGCGATGAACGTATCCAGTGCGCATGTGGGCGTCTTGGGATCGCCGATGCAATCCGAGGTGGATGTGGTCGTGGTGATCGTGCGGATTTCGCCGCGGCCGCTATAGAGGAACAGCGCCACGCCCGCCGCCAGCATCGTGAAAACGAGAATGCCAAGAGCGGTGCGCATGGCAGCAAGTGTTCGATATTTGTTCTTTACAAGAAAAGAGGAATATGTTCCTTATTCGGACCAGGTGTTCGAGAAGGAGAGAGACATGTATCGCTTCCCCGACCCGCTCGATGAAGGCGCTCTGAGGGGCCTGATCGCCGATAAGCGATTCCAGGACCCGCGCCATCCCGAGCATGAATTCTTCAAGAAATTCGTCGCCAAGGCCTTCGAACTCGTTCATCCCGACGCGCCGCGCGACGGCGCCGGCCGCACCGTGCTCGACCCGCGTGAGCCGTCCGAGCCTCGGGTGGTGCGGGG
>CADEGL010000086.1:4656-10494 GCA_902826885.1 uncultured Alphaproteobacteria bacterium
TTAGCTACTCGTTTCCTTGTAGCGGCCGGTGCGGGCGTCGACGACCAGCATGACGGGCTTGCCGGCTTTCTTGGCTTCGAGCTGCACCTCGTCGCCCGAGTTCTTGAGCGTCTTGATGTCGGTGTAACCCTCGGCCTTCAGGCCCTGGTGAATTTCCGACTCCGTCAGTTTCTGCGCCTGGGCCGGCGGAGCGTTCGGCGATGCAGCGGGGGGTGCGGATTGGGCCATCGCCAGCGAGGCGGTGCCGACCAACGGCACGGCGAGAATGGCCGCGAATAGAATCTTTCTCATCAATGATCTCCTCGATTTCGCGAATCAGGAACAAGCGTCCGCGCGCCGAAACGCCCGGACTAGAGGAGATATGGGCGGCCGTACGTCTTCGTTCCGCCGGGTCACCCAGGGGTCACGGATTGGAGCGTGAACGGACGGTGATGGACGGTAACGAGAAAAGCCCGCGCCCGCCGAAGCATGGGGTTGGCAGGCTCCGCGGAAGCGCGCCTTTCGGCGGGTTCTGGATGAGGAGCGGGCTGGCTATTTCCGCATCTGGCCCTTGGCCCATTCGAAATAGAGAGCGCGGGCGCGTTTGGCGACGGGACCGGGCTGGAAGTCGCGGCCGTCGATGCGCGTGGCGGGCAGAACCTTGTCGAGGTTGCCGGTCGAGAAGACCTCGTCGGCGTTCAGCACCTCGTCGAACGCGATCGAGCGCTCCACCACTTGCGCGCCGTCGTCGCGCAGAAGCTGCATCACGCGGCGGCGCGTCACGCCGTTCAGGAATGTGCGGTTCAAGACGGGCGTCTGCGCCACGCCGTCCTTCACGATGAACAGGTTGGCGGTCGCGAACTCGGCGACGTTGCCGTTGGGGTCCAGGAGGATCGCGGTGTCGAAGCCCGCCGCGTTGGCGTCACGGATCGCGCGCGCGACGTTGGGATAGAGACAGCCGGCCTTGGCTTCGGTCGGCGCCATGTCGGGCGCGGGCCGGCGCCAGCGCGACAATGCGGCGGAAAAACCCGTGGGTTGCTTCAGCGGCCGGTCCAAGAGGGTGAGCGTGAAGCGCGCGGAATCCGGATCGAGCACCACGAACCCGTCCTCGGCGTAGAACATCGGGCGGATATAGAGCTCCTGCTCCGGCGCGAAGCGGCCGATTCCCTCCCACGCGATGTCCTCGACCTCCTTCGCCGTCAGCATGGGCTTGAGCCCCATGACATAGGCCGACTCGATCAGGCGCTGGCAGTGGAGATCGAGATCGGGGGCGGTGCCGCGAAAGGCGCGCGCGCCGTCGAAGACCGAGGTGCCCATCCAGGCGGATTGGCTGACCGGTCCCATGACCGGCGGATTGCCCTCGTGCCAAACACCGTCGACGTAGACGAGCTTATCCATAGCCAACTCCCGCGCGGGTCGAGCGAAGGCGGAAACTGTAGCACGCGTATCCGCCCGCACATGGGCGCGGACGTCACGTCAGCCCTGCGCGGAGCTTATGGCTACTGGCTGGCCCAGACGATGCGGTGGACCCAGGCCAACTCGTTGGCCGAGATGATGCGCTCGCCATGGGCGGGGTTGAGCGAGATCAGCTCCAACTGGCGCGGCGTCTGGCGCACCAGCTCCTTGGCCAGGACCTCGCCGGATCTGGTCTTGGCCACCACGCGGTCGCCGCGGCGCAACTGTCCGTGGGGCGAGACGATGATGATGTCGCCGTCGCGATAGACGGGCGCCATGCTGTCGCCGGTGACCTCCAGCGCATAGCAATGCGGGTCTTCCAGGTCCGGAAACGCGACCTCGTCCCAGCCCGAACCGGCGGGATAGCCCGCGTCGTCGAAATACCCGTCCTTGCCAGCCATGGCATAGCCGATGACAGGCACGCGCCGCCGCCGTTCGGGCTCGGCCGAGCCCAGATAGGTGACGAACTCCACCGTGGTGGCGTTCACCGCCGTCAGCACCTTGGAGACGCTCTCCGTGCTGGGCCAGCGCAGCTTGCCGTCGCGGGTGACGCGCTTGCTTTTGTTGAAGGTGGTCGGATCGAGGCCCGCGCGCTTGGCCAAAGCCGAAGCGGAAAGGCCGCGCGACGCCGCAAGATTGTCGAGCGCGCGCCAAATGTCGCCATGCTGGAACATGCGGAGTGTAGTTCCCCCAGAATGTGACCGGACCGGACTTTTCGCCCGTTGTCCCGGCTTCGCCTCCCGTTTCCCGCCCCGTGCCGTCTTGCCATCCGTCCGATACGGGCGGGGGCGACAACGCGTGAGCGAGCGACTATTGCTATACGACATTTCCGCGGCCTCCGGTACTGCCGAATGACAATTTTCCTGCCCCCTCCGCCACCCATTCAAACCTGCTGATGATCGACCTCTATCCCCTGTTGGGGCCGGTTTTGCGGGCCCTGCCGCCGGAGGCGGCGCATCGCGTTTCCATCCGGGCCTTGGCTTCGGGCCTGGTGCCCCGGGACCGGAACGCCGATGACCCGATTCTGGCTGTCGATCTGTGGGGCCGGCGCCTGCCCAACCCGGTCGGTGTGGCGGCGGGCTTCGACAAGGGGGCCGAGGTGCCGGAGGCGTTGCTGGACCTGGGATTCGGCCTGGTCGAGGCAGGCACCGTCACGCCGCGGCCCCAGCCCGGCAACCCGCGCCCGCGCCTGTTCCGCCTGCCGGAAGACAAAGCGGTCATCAACCGCTTCGGTTTCAACAGCGAGGGGCTCGCGGTGGCCGAGGCGCGCATGGCGCGGATGCCGCGCGAAGGGCGGCGCGGGCTGATCGGCGCGAATGTCGGCAAGAACAAGGACAGCGCGGCGGCCGGGCCCGACTACGCGGCGGGCGTGCGCGCACTGGCGCGCTATTCCGACTATCTGGTCGCCAACGTCTCCTCGCCCAACACGCCGGGCCTGCGCGAGCTGCAGCGGCGCGAGGCGCTGTTGGCGCTCTTGGCCGAAGTGGAGAACGCGTTGGCCGAGACCGTGCGCGCGGCGGGCATCGCGCGGCCGGCGCTGCTGATCAAGGTCGCTCCGGATCTCTCACCCGCCGAGCGCGAGGATCTGGCCGCCGTGCTGCGCGAGGTATCGGGCGTGGATGGCGTCATTATCGGCAACACCACCGTGTCCCGTCCGCCGGACTTGCGCGGGCGACACCGGGCGGAAGCGGGCGGCCTATCGGGCAGGCCGCTCATGGCCTTGTCCACCGAGGTGCTGGCCGACCTCTATCGTCTGACCGGCGGGCGCATTCCGCTGATCGGCTGCGGCGGCGTTTCGAGCGGCGAAGATGCCTACGCGAAGATTCGCGCGGGCGCGACGCTTGTGCAGCTTTACACCGCGCTGGTGTACGAAGGGCCTGCTTTGGTCGGACGGATCAAGCGCGATCTGGCCGCGCTCCTGCGCCGGGACGGATTCGCATCCGTCGCGGCGGCGGTGGGCAGCGGCAATAAAGGATAAAGACCGATTCCATGACCGAGACGATCGAAATTCTGCCCGGCGTGGCGCCGCTGGCCGACCGTTACGACGGCTTCGTGCTGGATTTGTGGGGCGTCATTCATGATGGCGTGCGGCCCTATCCGGGCGCGGTCGATTCGCTGCAACGGCTCAAGGCGCGCGGCAAACGCCTGATCCTCCTGTCCAACGCGCCCCGCCGCGCGGCGTCGGTGATCGACGCCATGACCGCCATGGGTATTCCGCGCGATCGTTACGACGACGTGCTTTCGTCGGGCGAAGCCACGTGGCACGCGCTGCGCGACAGGACCGACGATTGGCACGCGCGGCTCGGCCGGCGCTGCTTCCATCTGGGGCCGCCGCGCGACAAGGGCATGCTGGTGGGGCTCGACATCGAGCCCGTGGCGCGGCCCGGCGAGGCGGATTTCATCCTGGCGACGGGCGTCGACCGCGACGAGGAGACCCTGGCCGATTACGAGCCCGTGTTGGCGGAAGGCGCCGCCGCGCGCGTGCCGTTCGTTTGCGCCAACCCCGACCTGGAAGTGATTCGCGGCGGCAAGCGCATGATTTGCGCGGGCCTGCTGGCCGCGCGGTATGCGGAGCTGGGCGGCCCGGTCGCCTACCATGGCAAGCCCTATGCGCCGGTCTATCGCACCTGCCAAACCATGATGGGCGGCTTGCCCGCCGGGCGCGTCGTGGCGGTGGGCGATTCCTTGCGCACCGACATCGCGGGCGGCCGCGCGGCCGGCCTCGACACGGTTTTGGTCACGGGCGGAATTCATGCCGACGAATGGCAACTCAAGCCCGGCCAGGCACCGGACGCGGCCCATTTGCTCGAGGCCTGCCGCCGTCAGGGCAACGTGCCCAAGGCCGCCATGGCCGCTTTCATCTGGTGATCGAATAATTTGAACGGACGTTCCATTAAGTCTAAAATGGGCGCATGGGACGGAAGCGGAAGCTGGCGCCCGACGCCGCGCTCGACCGCGCCATGGGCCGGTTCTGGTCGCACGGCTATGGCGGCACATCGGTGGCCGATCTGGTGGATGCCTCGACCCTCAACCGGGGCAGCCTCTACGGCACCTTCGGCGACAAGGACGCCCTGTTCCGCGCTTGTCTCGACCGCTACGCGGCCAATGCCGCCGGGGCCTGGCTCGATGCCTTGGAGCGGCCGGACGCGGGGCTGGCCGAGATCCGGCGCTTTTTCAAAAGCCTGGCCGCCTATGCCGCCGGCGATCCGGCCCGCCGCGGCTGCCTGATGGTCAATACGGCGGTCGAGCTGGCGCCCCATGATTCCAAGACTGAAGACGCTGCCGCCCGGCACTTCAAACGCATGGAGCGCGCGTTCAGGGACGTGTTGGAGCGTTCCGCCGCCAGTCTGCGGCCTGGGGCCGACCCCGCCAGCCTAGCCCCCTATCTGGTTGCCGTAGCGTCCGGCCTTCTCGTCCTTGCTCGCGCCGGGATCGACCGAACCGCCGCGGAGCGTATCGTGGACGCCGCCTTATTTGGGCTGACGGCTTAGCGATCAAATTATAAAACGATCAGTCTAAAAATATCCATTCACGGAATCGTAATAGCTTATGCGGAGACTCTGAGTCATCGCATATAAGCTATTTTGGAATAATCGATCTAAATTGAAAAACTCCCGACACCAAAGCCATTTCCTGCCTTCGGTTTGGGCCTGGACTCTCCGCGAATCGGTGAGCGGCTGGCGCTAACCCGGCGAGGCCAAATGGGCATGGTCAGCCGCCGGATCGATGGTCCGTTTCGTGGACGTGCGCGGCACCCGATCCTATAATTTTTTGCATTGCACCCTTGGAGACCGTGATGGCGGAGTTCCCGAAGAAGACGCTCGATGACTGGACCGCGGCTGCGCGCGCCGAGCTGAAGGGCATCGATCCCGCCTCCTTGGCCTGGCAGACGCCGGAAGGCATCGCGGTAAAGCCGCTCTATACAGCCGCCGACCTCGAAGGGCTGGAATATACGGGCGGCCTGCCCGGTTTCGCGCCGTTCCTGCGTGGTCCCCGCGCCACCATGTTCACCAACCGGCCCTGGACCATCCGGCAATACGCCGGCTTCTCGACCGCCGAGGAGACCAACGCCTTCTACAAGGCGGGCCTCAAGGCCGGACAGACCGGCCTGTCGGTGGCCTTCGATCTGGCCACCCACCGCGGCTACGATTCGGATCACCCGCGCGTCGTGGGCGATGTGGGCAAGGCGGGCGTCGCCATCGATTCCGTCGAGGACATGAAGATCCTTTTCGCGGACATCCCGCTCGAGAAGGTCAGTGTCTCGATGACCATGAACGGCGCGGTGCTGCCGGTGCTCGCCGGCTACATCGTGGCGGCGGAGGAGCAGGGCGTGCCCCAGGCCAAGCTGGCCGGCACGATCCAGAACGACATCCTCAAGGAGTTCATGGTCCGCAACACCTACAT
>CADEGL010000087.1 GCA_902826885.1 uncultured Alphaproteobacteria bacterium
TCCTGGCCATCATCGGCACGATCGGCACCGCGGGCGGCACCGGCCACGTCATCGAGTACGCGGGCGAGGCCGTGCGGGCGCTTTCGATGGAAGGCCGCATGACGGTCTGCAACATGTCGATCGAGGGCGGCGCGCGCGCCGGCCTGATCGCGCCGGACGACGTGACGTTCGAATACATCAAGGGGCGTCCGCTGGCGCCCAAGGCCGGCGCGTGGGAGCAGGCCGTCGCCTATTGGCGCACGCTGCCTTCGGACCCCGGTGCGATCTACGACAAGGAAATCACCCTGCGCGCGGCGGACATCCCGCCCGTCTTGACCTGGGGCACCAGCCCCGAGGACGTCGTGCCGATCACCGGCCACGTGCCCGATCCGTCCACCATCGAGGATGCCGACAAGCGCGCCTCGATGGAGCGCCAGCTTTCCTACATGGGTCTCAAGGCCGGCATGGCGATGCAGGACGTGAAGATCGACACGGTCTTCATCGGCTCGTGCACCAACGGCCGCATCGAGGACATGCGCGCGGTGGCCGCGGTGGCCAAGGGCCGCAAGGTCGCGTCCGGCATCCGCGCGCTGGTCGTGCCCGGTTCGGGATTGGTGAAGCAGCAGGCGGAAGAGGAAGGGCTGGACCGCATTCTGATCGAGGCCGGTTTCGACTGGCGCGAGCCGAGTTGCTCGATGTGCCTGGCCATGAACGCCGACAAGCTGAAGCCCGGCGAGCGCTGCGCGTCCACCTCCAACCGCAATTTCGAGGGCCGCCAGGGCCCCGGCGGGCGCACCCATCTTCTGAGCCCGGCCATGGCGGCGGCGGCGGCGATCAAGGGCCGCTTCGCCGATGTGCGCGAATTCGTGAGCTGAGGGAAGGGCGAGCCATGCAGAAATTCACCACCCTGACCGGCGTCGCCGCTCCCATGCCGACGCCCAACATCGACACCGACCGCATCATCCCGGCGCGCTTTCTGAAGACCATCAAGCGCACGGGCCTGGGCAAGAGCGTGTTCAACGACGTCCGCTACAACCCGGACGGTTCGGAGAAGCCGGATTTCGTCTTGAACCAGCCGGCCTACCGCAAGGCGCAGATCCTGGTCGCGGGCGACAATTTCGGCTGCGGCTCCAGCCGCGAGCACGCGCCCTGGGCGCTGCTCGATTTCGGCATCCGCTGCGTGATTTCCACGTCCTTCGCCGACATCTTCTACAACAACTGCTTCAAGAACGGCGTGCTGCCCATCAAGCTGCCGAAAGAGCAGGTCGACCTCTTGATGGACGACGCCAAGCGCGGCGCCAACGCGATCATCTCGATCGACCTGGAGAAGCAGGAGATCAAGGGCCCGGACGGCGGCACGATCAAGTTCGACGTCGATCCGTTCCGCAAGCATTGCCTGCTCAACGGCTTGGACGATATCGGGCTCACGATGCAGAAGGGTGCCGAGATCGACGGCTTCGAGGGCAAGCAGAAATCCGCCCAGCCCTGGCTCCACACCGCCCGGGCCTGATCGCCGCTTCACCACCAACACGCACGACGGGGAACGTTATGGCCGCGAACCGGAAACTCTTGATGCTGCCCGGCGACGGGATCGGACCCGAGGTGATGGGCGAGGTCCGCAACGTCATCGATTGGCTCGCGGCCAAGCGCACGGTCGCCTTCGACGTCTCCGAAGGGCTGGTCGGTGGCAGCGCGATCGACAAGCACGGCGTGCCGCTGACGGACAACACCATGGCCGACGCCATGGGCGTGGACGCGGTGCTGCTGGGCGCCGTCGGCGGCCCCAAGTGGGATTCGCTGCCCTTCGCGCAAAAGCCCGAGCGCGGCCTTCTGCGCTTGCGCAAGGAAATGGAGCTGTTCGCGAATTTGCGCCCGGCGCTGGTCTTCGATGCGCTGGTCGAGGCCTCGACGCTCAAGCCCGAGATCGTCAAGGGCTTGGACATCATGATCATCCGCGAGCTCACGGGCGGCATGTATTTCGGCACCCCGCGCGGCGTCGAGACGCTGCCGAACGGCGAGCGCAAGGGCGTCAACACGCATGTCTATACGACCAGCGAGATCCAGCGCGTGGCGCGCGTGGCGTTCGATTTGGCCCGCAAGCGCGGCAACAAGGTCTGTTCCGCCGAGAAGGCCAACGTGATGGAAGCCGGCGTCCTGTGGCGCGAAGAGGTCCAGAAGATCCGCGACCAGGAATACAAGGACGTCGAGCTGTCCCACATGTATGCCGACAACATGGCCATGCAGCTGGTGCGCAACCCACGCCAGTTCGACGTGATCGTCACGGACAATCTGTTCGGCGACATGCTGTCGGACGAGGCCGCCATGCTGACGGGCTCGCTCGGCATGCTGCCCTCGGCTTCGCTCGGCGCGCCCGACAAGCAGGGCCACCGCAAGGCGCTGTACGAGCCGGTCCACGGCTCGGCCCCCGACATCGCGGGCAAGGGCCTGGCCAATCCGCTGGCCACGCTGCTCTCCTTCGCCATGATGCTGCGCTATTCCTTCGACCAGGATGCCGAGGCGTCGATGGTCGAGAAGGCCTGCACGAATGTCCTCGATGCCGGCTACCGCACGGCCGACATCATGCAGCCGGGCAAGAAGAAGGTGTCGACCCAGGAGATGGGCGAGGCCGTGCGCAAGGAACTGGCGAAGCTGGTCGGCTGAGATCCGAATCTCGGCGGATTTTGCCGCGAATCGGGATCGAATCGGCGGACTCCGCTTGAAATGCCGTTGAAGCCTGCGTAATTGAAGCGCGAAACCCCGGTATTTTCCGGGCGTTCGGAACAAAGGAAGAGGTGTCATGGCCTATAAGGTCGCAGTCGTCGGCGCCACCGGAGCAGTCGGTCAGGAGATGCTGAAAACGCTCTCCGAGCGAAAGTTCCCGGTGACGGACGTCGTGGCCCTGGCCTCCGCCGATTCCGCCGGCAAGAAAGTGTCCTTCGGCGAGGACGACGAACTGACCGTCCAGGCGCTCGACAAATACGACTTCCGGGGCACCGACATCGGCCTGTTCTCGCCGGGTGCCAAGATCTCGGCCATCTATGCGCCCAAGGCGGGCGCGGCGGGCTGCGTCGTCATCGACAATACCTCGCAGTTCCGCATGGACCCGGACGTGCCGCTGGTCGTGCCCGAGGTGAACCCGCACGCCATCGCCGGCTATACCAAGAAGAACATCATCGCCAACCCCAACTGCTCGACCATCCAGATGGTGGTGGCGCTGAAGCCGTTGCACGACATCGCGCGCATCAAGCGCGTGGTGGTGTCGACCTATCAGTCGGTCTCGGGCGCGGGCCGCGAGGCCATGGACGAGCTGTTCGAGCAGACTCGCGGCATCTACGTGAACGATGCGATGAAGCGCGAGCAGTTCACGAAGCAGATCGCGTTCAACGTGATCCCGCATATCGACGTCTTCATGGACGACGGCTCGACCAAGGAAGAATGGAAGATGGTGGTCGAGACCAAGAAGATCCTCGATCCCAAGATCAAGTTGACGGCGTCTTGCGTGCGCGTGCCGGTCTTCATCGGCCACGCCGAGGCCATCAACATGGAGTTCGAGAAGCCCCTGTCGGCCGAGGACGCGCGCGCGGCCCTGAAGCGGGCGCCGGGCATCACCGTGATCGACCATCGCCAGGACGAAGGCTATGTTACCCCCGCCGAGTGCGCGGGCGAGGACAATGTCTTCATCAGCCGTATCCGCGAGGATGCGACGGTCGAGAACGGCCTGACCATGTGGGTGGTCGCCGACAATCTGCGCAAGGGTGCCGCGCTGAACGCGATCCAGATCGCCGAGGTGCTGGACAAATCTTACATGCGCAAGGCGGCCTGATCCGGCCGCGTGAAACGGGAAAGGGCGTCGCTCGCGGGCGGCGCCCTTTTCGTTTGCGTCAGCCCAAAAGCTTGCGGAAGCCGGGGATGGCGCTGATCAGCGCATAACTTCCGAAGGCCAGCATGATCGCCGCCGAGACCAGATCGACATAGCGCAAGCCGTCCAAACTGAGCGCGCGGCGGAACAGCCCCGCCGCGATGGCGATCATCACCCACCACAGGCACGAGCCCACGAAGACGCCGGAGACCAAGACCCACCCCTCGCCCAGCGTCGTGACCCGCTCGATCACGCCGAACGCCGCGAAGATGCCGGCGAACGAAATGATCGTGATCGGATTGGTCATGGTGAGGATGAAGGTCGAGGCGAAATAGCCGAAGCCGTTGCCGCTTTGCGCCGGTTTTATTTCGGATCGTAAGTGCTTGTGCAGCAGAAGCCGTACGCCCAGCACCAGCAGGAACACGCCGCCCACACCGCGCACCCAGACCTGATGCACGACGATCCATTGCGCGACGATGGAAAGGCCGAAGGCGGCGAACATGCCGAAGATGGAATCGGCGACCGCCGCGCCCAGACCGGAAACCAAGCCGGCCAGCGGCCCGCGCGCGATCGTGCGCTGGGCGCATAGTACTCCCACCGGGCCCACCGGCGCCGCGATGGCGAAACCGATGATGATGCCGGTACCGAACAGCGAACCGATCATTTCCGGTTAAACGTCCCCGTTGCCGTCCCCGTTCCCCATCTTTCGCGGGGTTGACCCCTGTCTAACGCAGGCGCTTGGCTTTGAACAGCGTCTTCGGCGCGAGAATGGCGTCCTGGGCCGCGATCAATGCAAGGTCGCCCTTGCCTTTGGCGCGCGCCGTGGTTTGCATCAGCGCGTATTGCGCGGAGATCGCGCGGCCTAAGGCGACGCTCACGTTCGGGCGCTTCAGATAATGGCCGAGGAACATGGCTGCGAAGGCGTCACCCGCGCCGTGCGCGGCTACGTCGAGTATGGGTGTCTCGGCCAGCCAAGCGCCATCCTTCGTCTCGGCTAGCACCGCGATGGAGCCGTTTCCGCCGCGAAGGCCCGAGACGATGACGAGACGCGGCCCGCGCGCGAGCAACGTCTGCGCCGCCACGCGCGCGGACGGAATGCTCCCAGCTGATCGGCCGGACAGGAACTCCAACTCGAACGGGTTTGGGATGACGATGTCGGATACCGACAGCGCGCTGTCGCGGAAGAATTCGGGAATGCCCGCGCGCACATAGACGCCGCGATCCTTCTCGCCCATCACCGGATCGCAGCAATAAAGCGCTTTGGGATTCGCGCGCTTCACCGCGGCCACGGCCTCCAGCACGACCGGGCCGTTCGCGGCCTCGCCCAGATAGCCGGACAGAACCGCGTCGCAGCGCACGAAGGCGCCGCGCTCGCCGATGCCTTGGATCAGCGCGCGCAGTTCTTCGGCTTCGGCGAAGCGCCCGCGAAAGCCGCCGTGGGCGGGATGGTTCGAGAGGGTGACGGTGTTGACCGGCCAGACTTCGAAGCCCAGCCGTTGCAACGGCAGCGTGGCCGCCGCGTTGCCCACGTGGCCGTAGGCGACCGAGGATTGGATGGAGAGGACGTTCATGCGCGGCGTCAGCTTGCCACAGGGGGATCGGCCTTTATAGTCGCCGCATCCCCTCCGCCGGAGCATCGCCATGGACATTCGACCGCGCCGCAGCGCCCTTTACATGCCGGGTTCCAACGCGCGCGCGTTGGAGAAGGCGCGCGGCTTGCCGGCCGACATGCTGATTCTCGATTTGGAGGATGCCGTGGCGCCCGATGCGAAGGAAACCGCGCGGCGCCAGGTGACGGAAGCGCTGGCGGCCGGCGGATACGGTTCGCGCGAATTGATCGTCCGCGTGAACGGCTTCGAGACGCCCTGGGGCCGTGACGATGTCGCCGCCATCGCACGTTGCCGCGCCCATGCGGTGCTGCTGCCAAAGGTCGAAAGCGCGGCCGTGGTATGCGAAGCGGCCGACCTGCTGGCACGACACGGCGCGCCGGAGTCGCTGCGCCTCTGGTGCATGATCGAAACGCCGCGCGGCGTCCTGCGCGCGGCCGAGATCGCCGCCGCCCATACGCGTCTCGCAGGCTTTGCCATGGGCACGTCCGATCTGGCCAAGGATCTGCACGCCCGGCACGTGCCGGGCCGTTTGCCGCTGATCGCGAGCTTGGAGTTGTGCGTCCTCGCGGCGCGGGCTCACGGGCTTGCCATCCTCGACGGCGTCCATCTCGATCTCGACGACGCGGAGGGATTCGCGGCCGCGTGCCGCCAGGGCGCCGAACTGGGCTTCGACGGCAAGACCCTGATCCATCCCAAGACCATCGCCGTCGCCAACGAGGCCTTCGCGCCGCGCGGCGAAGAGATCGAATTCGCCGAGAAGATCATCGCCGCCCACGCCGAGGCGGCCCGCAAGGGCCAGGGTGTCGTGGTGGTGGACGGCAAGCTGATCGAGAGCCTACATGTCGCGGAGGCCGAACGGTTGGTGGCACTGGCGAGGGCTATCCGCGCGCGAGAATAGCTAGATATCGTTGGGGGAGAAGGCCTAACCACAAGAGTTGGTTGCGGCCCGGAATCGCTTGTGATAAAGCAAGAGGCGTCGGGTGCGCCCAGCCGCGAAGCCAGCGCAAGTGCCCAAGGGCACGTTCCCGACGCCTCTGGAGCCGGTGAAGGCTCCGGGCCGCGACAGCGGTGAGGCGGCTTCGACGGATGTCCCGCGTGGCGCGCGCTCTGCGAGAGAACAACACCACCGGCTCCGTGCCTCTCCAGCCGGTCCCATCGCCGACACAATCCCGAACCCGATGAAGCCACCGGCGCGTCCCGCAAGGGCTCGCCGACTCTCGAGACCGGGCCGCGCTTCCCCCGAGCAGGACCGCTTGGCCTTACCCGCCGCTCCACAAGGAAGCGCCAGGCTCACGGACTCGATTCACCGGGCCGAACACCCGATCCACCTCACACCATGCGCCGGGGCCCGGTGGCGAATCCCGCGGAGGAGGGTCGCCGCCGAAACCGGATGCGCCCCGAAAGGCGAACCCGAGTCCGCGCCCCGTGTCCGGAACCCGGCACCCGCCGCCCCGTGAAGGGCTGCGGATGGCGATCCGTTCGATGCCCGCGCCGGCAAGCCGGTCGGCATCGCGCACGGACAGGCCCCGAAGGGCACCGTGCCGGACCGCGAGATCCGAACCAAGCGGTGGTGCTTCGCGAGGAAGACCGACCGCCGGGTTCCTCCGGCGTGCTCCACGGACGGAGCCCGCCGCGCCGCCGGCCATGCGAGGGTTTCCGAAGAAACCGCCGCGGTTCCGGCAACAGAACCCAGATCGCATCGGAACCGGACCACCCGGCGAACGCCCCACAGCCTTGCGGCGTGCGGACCGTTCTCCGAGCCGTCCTTCGCGCGTGAACGCGGAGGGCGGCTCCCGGGCTTGCGTCTTCCGTCTTCGCGCGGCGGACCCGAAGGCCTATGCCGCATGTCGGCGAAAGATGCTTGCTCCGACACTTTCGCGTACCGACTTCACGGTATTGTTTTTGTTGAAGCGCTCAAGGCGAATACCCGCCCTGCGCGTGATTTTCTTGTGCATGAAAGAAGCGGCGCCAACAATCGACGCACACGTTATCCACAAAACGATTCACAGCGAGCGCCGTATTTACCACCGCTGGCGATTCGCGGCTGCCGATGTACCACGGACGGCAATCCCCGCCCGCCCGTCACAGGGGGACGGGCGGGCGGGGAGCGCTCAGGCCTCCGCTCCCGTGGACGCGGCCGCCGGATGGGCGGCACCGACCACGGTCAGCGTCTTCCAACGCCCGTCGCGGGTCCTCCAAGGGATGGACTGACCCACGGTGAGGCCGAGCAGAGCCGTACCGACCGGCGTCAGGACCGACAGGCGGCCCCGCGCCAGATCCTGGTCCTTGGGATAGACCAGCGTCACGTTGCGCACCTCGCCGCTGTCATCGTCCCGGAACGAGACATGCGCGCCCATGGTGACCAGACTCGGCGCCGCCTTCTCGACGATCCGCGCGCGCGCCAGTTCGGCCGACAAGCGGTCGGCGACCTCGGGCAAGCGATCGGACGCGGCCGCGGCCAGGTCGGCCAGGCGGTCGTGGTCCTTGCGCGTGACGGCGATGGGCGGGGTGGCGGGGGCGGTTTCGATCTGCGGTTCCATGGTCTTCTTCTCCTGTGTGCGCCGAAGGGCGCTTTCCCCACCGCGCGTTCCAAAAGCGGAAACGCGGCGTGGTCTCGCAGTCGCCTCCTACGAAGCGGCCGGTTTACGGATTGCGGCTTGGGTAAAAGCCCCGGGTGGACCGGGGCGCGAAATGTTAAGCGTCCGGTTCCGGGGCTATCGCGCCTGCGTGCAGGCGGCCCGAGCGCAAAGTGCAGCTATATTTGGACGCAAACATCATGCGTAACACCTAGTGCGCCAATGTGCGCATTTCAAGCCTCGGTCGTTGACTCAAGAGGGTCGCGGGCCATAATCACGGCCGCCAAGAGGGACTTGCGCGGGACTTTGGGGATTTCGGCACGGGAAGCGCCCGCCACGGGCGCGCTGCCCGCGCGGCCGCTCGCTTGGGAGAAAATGACGCGATGAGCAGCCATCAACGGCCCCTTTCACCCCATCTCCAGGTCTATCGCTGGCAGCTGACCATGGCGATGTCGATCCTGCACCGCGTCACGGGTGTGGCGCTGGCGGTGGGCACGCTGCTTCTGGTGTGGTGGCTTCTGGCCGCGGCATCGGGGCCGGAAGCATATGAGGCCGCGCGCGCCTGCATGGGCTCCTGGTTCGGGCGCCTGCTCTTATTCGGCTGGTCCTTCGCGCTCTTCTATCACCTGTTCAATGGCATCCGGCATTTGGGCTGGGATCTCGGCTTGGGCTTCGAGATCAAGACCGCCTATGCCACGGGCTGGACGGTCTGCGCGGCGTCGGTCGTCGTCACGATCGTCGTTTGGATCGCGGCCTATGCCGCCATGGGAGCGCTGTGATGGCCGGTTCCACGCAATCCCGCCGCTCGGTTCTGTCGCGTGTCCGCTATCTGGGTTCGGCGCATGACGGCACCCATCATTTCTGGATTCAGCGGCTGACGGCGATCGCGCTCGTTCCGCTGACGGTCTGGTTCGTCATCTCGATCATCATGCTGGCTGGCGCGCCCTATGAAGACATGACGGCATGGCTGTCGCAGCCGGTGCCGGCAATCCTCATGGTCCTTCTGATCGCCGCGACTTTCCACCACGCCCAGCTGGGGCTGCAGGTCGTGATTGAAGATTATGTCCATCAGCAGGGTCTGCGCGTGGCCGGCCTCGTCCTGGTCAAGCTCGGCGCCGTGGCGCTGGGCTTCGCCGCGGTCTTCGCGGTGCTCAAGATCGCCTTCGGAGGCTAGCCGCAAATGTCCAAGGCCTATCCCATCATCGACCACGAGTACGACGTCATCGTCATCGGCGCCGGCGGCTCGGGGTTGCGCGCCACCTTCGGTTTGGCCCAACAGGGTCTTAAGACGGCCTGCATCTCGAAAGTGTTCCCCACGCGCAGCCACACAGTGGCGGCGCAGGGCGGCATGAGCGCCTCGCTCGGCAATATGGGCCAAGACGATTGGCGCTGGCACATGTACGACACGGTCAAGGGCTCCGACTGGCTCGGCGACCAGGACGCGATCGAATACATGGTGCGCGAAGCCGTGCCGGCCGTGATCGAGTTGGAGCATTACGGCGTGCCCTTCTCGCGCACGCCCGAGGGCAAGATCTACCAGCGCGCCTTCGGCGGCATGACCACCCATTTCGGCGAAGGCATCGCCCAGCGCACCTGCGCCGCCGCCGACCGCACCGGCCATGCGATCCTGCACACGCTTTATCAGCAGGCGCTGAAGCACAACGCCGAATTCTTCATCGAGTATTTCGCGACCGACCTCTTGATGGATGACGACGGTTCCTGCCGCGGCGCCATCGCGTGGAACCTGTGCGACGGCACCATCCATCGCTTCCGCGCCCAGACCACCATCCTGGCCACGGGCGGTTACGGCCGCGTCTATTTCTCCTGCACGGCCGCGCATACCTGCACGGGCGACGGCAACGGCATGGCGCTGCGCGCGGGCCTTCCGGTCCAGGACATGGAGTTCGTCCAGTTCCACCCGACCGGCATCTATGGCGCGGGCTGCCTGATCACCGAAGGCGTTCGCGGCGAAGGCGGTTACCTCACGAATTCCAACGGCGAGCGCTTCATGGAGCGCTATGCGCCGCACGCCAAGGACCTGGCCAGCCGCGACGTGGTCAGCCGCGCGATGACGATCGAGATCCGCGAGGGGCGCGGCTGCGGCCCCAACAAGGATTACGTCGAGCTGCATATCGAGCATCTGGACCCGAAGGTCATTCA
>CADEGL010000088.1 GCA_902826885.1 uncultured Alphaproteobacteria bacterium
ACATGCCCGGCGTGATCTTGTCGCAGTTGGAGATGCACACCATCGCGTCGGCGCAATGCGCGTTCACCATGTACTCGACCGCGTCCGCGATCAGCTCGCGCGAGGGCAGGCTGTAGAGCATGCCGTCATGGCCCATGGCGATGCCGTCGTCGACGGCGATCGTGTTGAACTCCTTGGCCACGCCGCCGGCCTTCTCGACCTCGCGCGCGACCATCTGGCCCAGATCCTTCAGGTGGACGTGGCCCGGCACGAACTGGGTGAAGGAGTTGGCGATCGCGATGATCGGCTTGCCGAAATCCGAGTCGGTCATGCCCGTCGCGCGCCAAAGGCCGCGGGCGCCCGCCATGTTGCGGCCGTGGGTGGAGGTGCGGGAGCGATACTGGGGCATGGGCCGGTCCTCGTTGATTGGGCGGGCGGACCGGGCCCCGTCCTTGGGGCCTAAACCGCCGTTACGGGCGGAAAATGCACCTTATTTACCGAAAAATCCAATCGGGCCCCGGCGGGCTGTCCCTCTTTCGGGGCGCCCGCCGGGACAGCAAGGATCACTTCAAGTCCGCGGTCACGTTCACGATGGGCTGCTTGCCGGCCATGGGCATCGTGAGCGGCTTGCCCTTGGCGGCAGCCAGGGCGGCCTTCAGATCCACCATCGCGATGGTCTGGTCCTTATAGGTGCGAAAGTGGTAACGGCCCGTGGCCAAGTCCGCGACCGCGGTCCAGGCGGTGAATTCGTAGGCGGCGCCCGCATAGCCCGTGGGCGGCCCGTCCGCGCCGACCGGGATGTCGAAATTGTTCAACAGGTGGAAGAGCTGCGTCACCGCGTCCGATGACGTCGCCGAGGGCAGCGCCGCGCGCGAGAAGACCGCCGCGCGCACGAAGCGCGAGGGGCTGCCGAAATCGCCCGGCATGCCCGCGAGGCCACCACCGAAGCCGAGCGGCGTCAGCGTCACGCCCGCGATCGTCTTGGGCGCGGGGCTGGCGACCGAGAGGTTCAGATAGTTGCGCAAATTGGTCATGTGCCAGTCGAACGGCGGCGCGTTGGTCATGACCCCGATCGGGTTGTCATAGACCTTGAGCACGCCGTCGATGGGCTCGATCACGATCGACTTGCCCGATTTGTCGCGCACCAGGAAATGCACCGGCGGCACCGTCTTCAGCACCTCGAGATAGGTCGGCGCGAGGACGATGTTCTTCAGGTTGGCTTTCACCTCGTCGACGGTCGCGTTGGTGCCGAGCGCCCACAGGCCGAACTCCCATGGCGCCAGACCCTTCGACGCGTTCTTGCCGTCGACCGGGGTGTATTTGGCGAACTCCGGGAAATAGAACAGGCCGACATAAAGCCCGGCCTCGTTCATGCCGTCGAGCATGGCGTTCTGCATGCCGAAGCCGTTGGCGCCAACGATGCCGTACTTGGTCTTGAACGACATTCCCTTGGCGTTGTTCGGCAACGTGCCCGTGACCTGATAGCCGGACGGGATCACCACGATGTCGGATTGGGGATCGACGCCGAACTCCAGCGTGCGGCCGGTGACCACGCCGCCATCCTTGGCCTGCAACATCATGCCGGTGCAGGCCTCGGCCACGGGCGCGAACGCCAGACTCATGGCCAGCACGGCGCACAGCGCTTGGATCAATCGGGTTCTGACAGGCATCGAATCTCTCCTCATTGAAATCGCGCCGCCGGTCTAGAGGGCGTGACGGAACACGAGCGACAGGTTGTTGGCGGGCATGGGCACGATTTCGGGCTCGGTAAATCCGGCGGAGACGGCCAGGGACGTCACCGTTTCGAGATCGCGCACGCCCCAAGCGGGGTCGCGGGATCGCAAGGATTGATCGAACGCCGCGTTGCTGGGCGCGGTGTGAATGCCGCCCCGTTTGTACGGCCCGTATAGGTAAAGAACGCCATTCGCCGCGAGATGCCGCGCGGCGCCCGCGATGAGCGCCTCGGTCGCGGGCCAGGGCGAGATATGCACCATGTTGATGCAGAGGATCGCGGCCGCGTTGACGAACGGCCAGGGACGGCGCGTGACGTCGAGATCGAGCGCGGGCTTCACATTGGCCAAGCCCGCCCCCTCGACCCAGGCATCGATGCTGGCGCGCGCATCTTCGTCCGGGTCGCTCGGCTGAAAGACGAGGCCGGGCAAATGCCGGGCGAAATGAACGACATGCTCGCCCGAGCCGCTGGCCATCTCGACCACGAGCCCCTTGGGCGGCAGATGCAGACGCAGCACGTCCAGGATCGGATCGCGGTTGCGCAGCGCCGCGGGCGAGGAAAGCTGCGTCATGCGGGGTTCCGCCGCGCCGAAGCCAGATGGAGCGCGCGCGCCAAGAGGAGCGCCAGGATCGCGGCGCCGATCAGGCCCAGCGCCAAGGCGGCCATGCCCATGTGGAAGCTGCCGGTCACTTCCTTGATCCAGCCGACCAGATAAGGCCCGAGGAAACCGCCGGCGTTGCCGACGGAATTGATCAGCGCGATACCGGCCGCCGCCCCCATGCTGCCGAGGAACATGGACGGCAAGGTCCAGAACGGCCCCAGCGCCGAATAGATGCCGACGCAGGCGACGCCCAGCGCGCAAAGCTGCAGCACGGTCGAATCGAGATAGATGCTGGCGAGGAAGCCCGCGGCGCTGACGAGCGCGGGCAGCGCCACGTGCCAGACGCGCTCGCCCGTGCGGTCGCTGTGCCGGCCCCACAGCATCATGGCGGCGGCGCTGGCGAAATAGGGCACGGCGACGATCAAGCCGACTTCTTGATTGGTGAAGCCCATGGCCTTGACGATCTGGGGCAGCCACAGGCCGATGCCGTAAAGCCCGACCACGATGCCGAAATAGACCAGGCCCAGCGCCACCACGCGGTAGTCGCGAAGAGCGGGCCAGAGCGATTCGTGCACCGTGTGCGGATTGGCCGCGCGGTCGCGCGCGAGCCGGTCGGCGATCACTGCCCTTTCCGCATCCGTCAGCCAGGACGCCTTCGCCGGACCGTCGGGCAGAAGGAACAGCACCAGCACGCCCAGGAGGCATGACGGCACGCCTTCCAGGATGAACAGCCACTGCCAGCCCTTGAGACCCATCACGCCGTCGATGCCCAGGATGAAACCCGAAACCGGCGCGCCGATGGCGCTGGCCAGCGGCACCGCGGCCATGAACAGGGCGACGAACTTCGCGCGCCGCGCGGCGGGAAACCAATAGGTCAGATAAAAGATCATGCCGGGCAGGAAGCCGGCCTCGGCCACGCCCAAGAGAAAGCGCAGGATATAGAAGCTCCATTCCCCGCCGACGAAGGCCATGGCGGAGGAGACGATGCCCCACGTCACCATGATGCGGCAGATCCAAAGCCGCGCGCCGACCTTGGCCAGCACGACGTTGCTGGGCACCTCGAATAGGATATAGCCGAGGAAGAAAATGCCCGCGCCCCAACCGTAGATATACGGCGTGAAGCCCAGATCCTGGTTCATGGTGAGGGCGGCGAAGCCGATATTCACGCGGTCGAGGAAGGCGAACAGGTACAGGATCATCATCAGCGGGATGATCCGGCGGCTGACCTTGCGGTATAGGCGGTCGTCTTCCATGGCGCTTCCCCTTCCCCGACCTTAGCGCAAGCGCGCTCAGGCGTCGCGCCTTGCGCCCGGCGCGCGGCATCTCTAAGCAGCCGCCATGGAATCCTTCGACGCGATCGTCCTGGGTGCGGGTGCCGCGGGCTTGATGTGCGCCCTGACCGCGGGGCAGCGCGGCCGGCGCGTCCTGCTCTTGGAGCATCTCGACCAGCCGGGGGCCAAGATCCTCATCTCCGGCGGCGGGCGCTGCAACTTCACGAACCTCGACGCCGCGCCCGAGCGGTTCCTGTCGGAAAATCCGCATTTCTGCAAATCGGCGCTCGCGCGCTACACCCAGCACGATTTCATCGCCATGGTCGAGCGCCACGGCATCGCCTATCACGAGAAGACGCTGGGCCAGTTGTTCTGCAACGGCTCGTCGCGCCAAATCGTCGCCATGCTGAAGGCCGAGTGCGACGCGGGCCAGGTCGATCTGCGGCTTGGCCACAAGATCGCGAACGTGACACGCGGAGAGCGCTTCCGGGTCGAGACATCGGGTGGCGCGTTCGAAGCGCCCGCACTGGTGCTGGCCACGGGCGGCCCGTCGATTCCCAAGATGGGCGCGACCGGCTTCGCCCACGATCTGGCGCGGAAATTTGGCTTGGCCGTCGTCGAACCGCGCGCCGCTCTGGTGCCGCTCAAGGTCGCGCCCAACATCCTGCCGTTCTTCCAATCCCTCTCGGGTGTCGCGACCGATGCGATCGTGTCCTGCGGCAAGACCGCGTTCCGCGAAGCGATCCTGTTCACCCATCGCGGCCTGTCGGGCCCGGCGATCCTGCAAATTTCGTCCTACTGGCGGCCGGGCGAGGCGATCACGCTCGACATCGCGCCCGGCTTCGATGCGCTGGCGTTCCTGAAGGAGCGCCGCCTGTCGCGCGCCAAGGCCGAGCCGAAGACGATCCTGGCCGAATTCCTGCCCGCGCGGTTGGCCCAGGCCTTGGCCGAATCGACCCTGCCGCAGTCGGCGGTCACGATGGCGAACCTGCCCGACACTTTGCTGGAAGCCCTGGCGCGCCGCGTTCAGCAGTGGGACCTCGTGCCCTCGGGCTCGGAAGGCTGGGCCAAGGCCGAGGTGACGGCGGGCGGCATCGACACGGATGCTCTGTCGTCGCGCACGATGGAGGCGCGCATGGTGCCCGGGCTTTACGCCATCGGCGAGGCCGTCGACGTGACCGGCTGGCTCGGCGGCTACAATTTCCAATGGGCGTGGTCGAGCGGCTGGTGCGCGGGACAAGCGGTCTGACGTTTCCATCGCCCGCTGCGACTCACTTTATGTTAAGGATCGTCATGACTCGCGAGCCTCCGGCGCCATGACGGGATTGTTGAACGACGCCAAGGCGTGTCTGGAGACCGTGTTCGGTTTCCCCTCCTTCCGCCCCGGCCAGGAAGAGGTCGTGCAGGCCGTCCTCGACGGCGAGGACGTGCTGGCCGTGATGCCGACCGGCAGCGGCAAATCGCTCTGCTATCAGCTGCCCGCCCTCGTGCGCCCCGGCGTGACCGTGGTGGTCTCGCCCCTCATCTCCCTCATGCGCGACCAGGTCGGGCAGTTGCGCGAATACGGCGTCGAGGCCGCCAGCCTCAACTCGTCGAACGATCCCGACGAGAACCGCCGCGTCCAGCAATCCATCCGCGACGGCAGCCTTCGCATTCTCTATGTCGCGCCGGAGCGGCTGATGCTGCCGGGCACGGTGCGCATGCTGCGCGAGTCGCAGGTGGCGCTCCTGGCCATCGACGAGGCGCACTGCGTCTCGCAATGGGGCCACGATTTCCGGCCCGAGTATCTGGAGCTGGGCAAGGCGCGCGCCGAGCTGGGCCAAGTGCAGACCATCGCGCTGACGGCCACCGCCGACGTGCCCACACGTTCGGATATCGGCAGCAAGCTGTTCGATGCGCCGCCGCGCACCTTCATCCGCTCGTTCGACCGCCCGAATTTGCGCCTCTGGATGCGGGCCAAGAACAAGGCGCCCAAGCAGATCCAGGAATTCGTGGCCGCCCATAAGGGCGAGAACGGCATCATCTACTGCTCGTCGCGCCGCAAGACCGAGGAGCTGGCCGCGACCCTGGCCCAGGCCGGGCACCGCGCCTTGCCCTATCACGCGGGCCTCGACCCCGCCGTGCGCCACAAGAACCAGGACGTGTTCCTGCAGGAAGACGGTGTCGTGGTGGTGGCGACGGTCGCCTTCGGCATGGGCATCGACAAGCCCGACGTGCGCTTCGTCGGCCATGCCGACCTGCCGCAGAGCGTGGAGGCCTATTACCAGGAGATCGGCCGCGCGGGCCGCGACGGGCTGCCCGCCGACACGATGACCCTCTACGGCCTCGACGACATGCGCTTCCGCCGCATGCAGATCGAGGAAAGCGGCGCGCCCGAGGAGCGCAAGCGCATCGAGCGCCAGCGCTTCAACGCGCTGATCGCGCTGTGCGAGACGCCGCGCTGCCGCCGTCAGGCGCTCTTGGCCTATTTCGACGAGATCTCCAGCCCCTGCGGCAACTGCGATCTATGCCAGGACAAGCCCGAAGTGTTCGACGGCACGGTCGAGGCGCAGAAGGCCATGTCCGCCATCCTGCGCACGGGCGAACGGTTCGGCACCGAACATCTGATCGACGTCCTGGTCGGCAACATGACCGACGTGGTGCGCGCCCGCCGGCACGATTCCCTGCCCACCTTCGGCGTCGGGCGCGACCGGAATGCCAGGGAATGGCGCTCGATCTTCCGCCAACTTTACGGCGCGGGGCTGATCTATCTCGACATCGCCGAGTTCGGGCGCTGGACCGTGACCGACGAAGGACGCGCGGTCTTGCGCGGCGCCGAGCGCATCGATCTGCGCAAGGATGTGCTGGAACAGTCGGCCAAGACCAAGGGCAAGTCCAAGGGTGCGGTGCCCGTGGCCGACGCGGATACGGACCTCCTGGCCGCGCTGAAGGAGCTGCGCGGCAGCATCGCCAAGCGCATCCGCCAGCCCGCCTATGTCGTCTTCACCGACCGCACGCTGATCGAGATGGCGTCCCAGCGCCCGGCCTCGCTCGACCAGATGCACCACATCCATGGCGTCGGCCAATCCAAGCTGGAGCGCTATGGCCAGACCTTCCTGGACGTGATCGCGCGCCACGGCTAGCGTTCTCCGCTCAAGGGGAGTGCGAAATGGGCTACGAAGCCATCACCTACGAGACCGACGACCGCGTGGCCGTGATCTCGTTCAACCGCCCAAAGCAGCACAACGCCTTCAACGAACCCCTGCGCCGGGAAATCCCCGAGGCTGTGCGCCGCGCCGATGAAGACCCGAACATCCGTGTCATCGTCGTCACGGGTGCCGGCGGCAAATCCTTCTCCGCCGGCTACGACCTGAAGGAGCTGCCGGAAAGCCAGCCGCCCATCGACGCGTTGCGCGACCGCATGGCCAGCGACTGCGAATACACCTACGCCGTCTGGCGCTGCTCCAAACCCACCATCGCCATGATCGACGGCTGGTGCCTGGGCGGCGCCTTGGAATTCGCCCAGATGTGCGACATGCGCTATTGCTCGGACGATTCGAAGTTCGCGGTCATCGAGACGCGCTTCTCCTTCGGCATCGCCACCCTCGTCATGCCCTGGATCATGGGCCAGCGGGCGCGCGAGCTGATCTATACCGGCGACACGTTCGGCGCCGACGAGGCGCTGCGCCTGGGTCTGGTCAACCGCGTCTTCCCGAAGGCCGATCTGCGCGCCGAGACGATGAAGATCGCCAAGCGCATGTCGCAGGTGGCGTTGGCCTGCCTGCAATGGAACAAGCGCGCGCTCAACCAGACCTTGGAGACGCAGGGTTTCGGCAGCGCGCTGCGTTACGGCGTCGAAGCCTGCAGCATGATGGACGCGACCGAGACGCCCGAGTACCGGCATTTCGAGGAATTGCGCCGCACGCAAGGGCTGGCCGCCGCGCTCCAATGGCGCGATTCCCTGTTCGCCCAATACGAGTAGCGTCCGCGCTCCAGACGGATTTCCGCGCGCCTTTTCACGCCGTCAGGCGAATCTGCGCGCGAAGGCGACGCAGAGGACGACGGCGCCCGTCGCCGCGATCATGGTCCAAGCGACCGGCTCGCCAAGCAGCGCGCCGGCAAGCGCGAGGCCGAAGAATGGCTGGAGCAATTGCAGCTGGCCGACACTGGCGATTCCGCCCAGCGCGAGGCCCCGGTACCAGAACACGAATCCGACCAGCATGCTGAAGATCGAGACATAGGCGAGCCCGAGCCAAGCCGGGCCGCCTATGCCTTGCCACGACGGCGGCAGGGTCGCGGCCGTCAGCGCGAGCATCAAAGGCGCCGCGAGCACCAGCGCCCAAGAGATGACCTGCCAGCCCCCCAATTTGCGCGACAGCTTCGCGCCCTCCGCGTAACCGAGGCCGCAGAGGATGATGGAAGCGATCATCAACAGATCGCCGGCCAGCGAGCCCGAGCCGCCGTTGGAGAGCGCGAAGGCGACGACCGAAGCGCTGCCGAAACACGAAAACACCCAGAAAAGCGGCTTGGGCCGCTCCCCGCCCCGCAGCACGCCGAAGATGGCCGTCGCAAGCGGCAGCAGGCCGATGAAGACGATCGAATGGGCGGACGTGATATGCCGAAGCGCCAGCGCCGTCAGCAGCGGAAACCCGATCACCACGCCCAGAGCAACGATCGCCAGGGACGGGAGGTCCCGGCGCGCGGGCCGCGCCTGCCGCAACAGCAGGAGAAGCGCGGCCCCGAGCAGCGCCGCGATGGCGGCGCGCGCGGAAGTCAGGAACAGGGGCGAGAAGTCCGCGACCGCGACGCGTGTCGCCGGCAGGGAGCCGCTGAAAATGACGACGCCCAAGAGACCGCTGCCCCAGCCTTCGATCGATGGTTTGGCCTCGCCCATCGCGCCTCGCTTTCCGCGCGCTGGGATAGACGATCCCGGTTGGCAAAGGCAGGTACGGATCGATACAGTTATACCGAACTGTATTGCTCATGAAACCCATACGCTTTGAGCGCGATGCGGCAATCCGGCGATCGGAGAGGAACGCGAACCGCGGATGTCATGAAGGCGATTCGCGCCAAGGTGGCCAGCCGCGCGCTCACCGCCGGCGATCGCCTGCCTTCCATTCGCGCCTTCGCCGCGACGATGGGCGTCTCGCCCTCCACCGTGGTCGAGGCCTACGACCGGCTTGCGGCCGAAAACCTGATCCGGGCCAGGCCGGGCTCCGGTTTTTACGTGTCCGCCACCGCGCTCCCGCCGCTGGCTCTGGCGGAAGACGAACCCTCGCGAGATCGCGCCGTCGACCCGTTCTGGGTCTCCCGCCAATCGCTCGATGCCGATCCGGCCGTCCTGAAACCCGGCTGCGGCTGGCTGCCTCCCGGCTGGATGCCGGCCGACGCGTTGCGACGGGCGTTCCGCGCTCTCGCGCGCGCCGAGGACTCCGTTCTGTCCGATTACGGCGTCACGCGCGGCTCGCCGGCGCTTCGCCGCCTCCTGATGGCGCGTTTCGCCGAAGAGGGGATCGAGGCATCGGCCGACCAGCTTTTGCTGACCGCATCCGGCACGCAGGCCATAGACCTGATCTGCCGTTTCCTGCTTCGCCCCGGCGACACGGTGCTGGTCGACGATCCATGCTATTTCAACTTCCGGGCGCTTTTGCGCGCGCATCAAGTGAAGATCGTCGGCGTGCCCTACACGGCATCGGGGCCCGATCTCGCGTCGTTCGAGGACATTCTCGCCGCCGCGCGCCCGCGTCTCTACGTCACCAATTCCGCGCTGCATAATCCAACGGGCGCGACGCTCTCGGCGCAAACCGCGCACCGCCTGCTGAACGCCGCCGCCGCCCATGACCTGACGGTCGTGGAGGACGACATCTTCGCCGATTTCGAGCCCGATCCTTCCGTGCGGCTGGCGGCCCTCGACGGCCTGAATCGGGTCATCCGTATCGGCAGCTTTTCCAAGACGCTCTCCGCGTCCGTGCGATGCGGATACATTGCCGCGCGGCCCGACTGGATCGCGGACCTCGTCGATCTTCAGGTCGCGACCAGCTTCGGTGGACCGAGCCCGGCCGCGACGGAATTGATCGCCAGCGTTCTGACGGGCGGCGGTTACCGCAAGCACATGGAGGAGCTGCGCCGCCGGCTGGCGCGGGCACGCCGCGAAACCGCCGGAAGGCTTCAGCGCATCGGGATCGAGCCGTGGTTGATGCCGCGCGGCGGCTTTTATCTCTGGTGCCGCCTGCCGGACGGCTGCGACTCCGCCGATGTCGCGCGTTTGGCGCTCGCGGAGAACATCGTGCTGGCACCCGGCAATGTTTTCAGCGCTTCGCAGTCGGCCGCCGCTTTCATGCGCTTCAACGTGACCCATTGCGGCAACCCGCAGATCATGTCCGTCCTTCAGCGGATGATCGGGACGTGAGGGGCGAACGGCGTCCGGCCACCCTCTCCCATACGCGCGATAAGCCCCGCAGCTAGCGCCAGAGACCGTCCTGGCGGTCGAAGGCGCCCACGCGCAAATCGGGCTTTTCCGCGATCAGCTTCTTCTTCTGCACCCGGCCCGATTC
>CADEGL010000089.1 GCA_902826885.1 uncultured Alphaproteobacteria bacterium
GCCCGCACCACCTCGCAAAAACGCATGACCTCCTGCTCGGTGTTGTAGTAGTGCACCGAGGCGCGGACGAGCATGGGGATCTGGCGGTCCTCCATGTCGAGGCGCGTCGATGACGGGCCCGAGATCCAGGCATTGATGCGCTTCGCGCGCAATTGCGCCCGCAGCTTCTCCGGCTCGCGCCCTTCATAGGTGAAGGTGACGATGCCGCTTTTCTCGGCGCCCAAATCCTTGACCGAGACGCCCGGCAGATCGGCCAAGCGCCGGCGCAGGCTTTCCGCCAGCGAGGCCACGCGCGCGCGGATGTCGCCGAGACCGAGAGCCAGCGCGTAATCGACCGCGGCGCCCAGGCCCAGCTTGGCCGCGATGTTGGTTTCCCAATTCTCGAAGCGGCGCGCGTCCGGGCGCAGCTTGTAGCTGTCCTTGGACGTCCAGGTCGCGGCGTGCAGGTCGAGGAAGGCGGGCTCCAGCTTCTCCAGCATGGCCTTGCGCACATAGAGAAAACCCGTGCCGCGCGGCCCGCGCAGGAACTTGCGCCCCGTGGCCGAGAGCATGTCGCAGCCGAGCACCTCGACGTCGAGCGGTATCTGGCCGGCCGACTGGCAGGCGTCGAGGAGGAACGGCACGCTCGCGCGCTTGGCCACGCGTCCTACGGCGGCGGCCGGATTCACGAGGCCGCCGTTGGTCGGCACATGGGTGATGGCGATCAGCTTCGTCCGCTCGTCGATCATGCGCGACAGCGCGGCCACGTCGATCTGGCCGTGATTGTCGTTCGGCACCACGGCGATCTCGACGCCCTTGGTCTTGGCGGCCTGGAGAAAGGCGATGTAGTTGCTGGCGTATTCCGCCATCGCCGTCAGGATGCGGTCGCCCTTGCGCAAGGGCAGCGAATAGAACGCCATGTCCCAGGCACGCGTGGCGTTCTCGATCACCGCCACTTCGGACGCATCGCAGTTGAGAAGGCGCGCGATCGAAGCATAGACCGCTTCCAGGCGCGGCTCGGCCTCTTGTTCGGCTTCGTAACCGCCGATCTCGGCCTCGCGTTCCAGATGACGCACGACCGTATTCACCACCGTACGCGGCGGCAACGCGGCGCCCGCGTTGTTGAAGTGCAAAACCTTGCCGACGCCGGGCGTATCCGCCCGCACCTTGGCGACGTCTATGGGCACGGCACTCCTCCCCCGAGGAAAGACGGCCAGGGATGTCCCCGGCCGCCTTCTTCACGCAACGATCAATTAAGCACTCAAGCCCTTGGCCGTGCCCGGACGCGCCTTCATGGTAGCCGCCCATTTTTTCAGATGGTCGAGGCCCGGTGTCTTGTCGAGCAGTTCCTGCCGCCCCGCCACGATCGGGATCAGCGCGATGTCGGCGACCGTCGCCTCGCTGCCCGCGAGATACGGGTTCTTGGCCAGCTGCTGGTCGAACACCTTCATCAGGTTGACGAAGCGGCCTTCGAAGAACTGGCTGTTGCCCGGCGTCTTGTCGGGCAAGGGGCCGGAGGACAGGAAGATCGCGGTCGAGGCCGGCGCGGCGTCGGTCAGGGCCGTCATCATCCAGCGAAGGGCTTCCGCGCGCTGGGCGGAATCTTTCGGCAGGAACTTGCCGGTCTTCTCGGCCAGATGCAGCAGGATGGCGCCCGACTGGGCCAGCGCCGTTTTCTTGCCGCCCTGCTCTTCCACCAGAACGGGGATCGAGCCTTGCGGGTTCATGGCCAGGAATTCCGGCGTCTTCTGCTCGCCCTTGGCCAGATCGACCTTATGCACCGTGTAGGGCAGCCCGCATTCCTCCAGCATCACGGCCGGGCGGCGGCCGTTGCCCGTCGGCGCCATATAAAGGTGATACATCCCGCGTCTCCCTCGGTTGACGATGAAACCTGTGGGTTAAGTCTGGCGAAGCGGCGCGGCCGCTGCAATCGGGGGTCAGTTGCGGACGATGGTGCCCAGCCCCTTGGCTTTCGCGCGGCGATAGGCCAGGACGCCGATGGCCGTGTCCTGTACGCCCGTGCCGGTCAGATCGCAGACGGTGATCTGGGAATCCGACGTGCGGCCCGGTGCGCGGCCGGCGGCCACCTCACCCAATTCCGCCACGCCCGATGACGACTTGAGCGCGCCCGAAGCCAGCGCATGCTGCAACTCGCCCATCTTTTCGCACTGGGAGCGGCGGTCGCAGACGACGCGGTCGGCGTGGCCGAGGATCGCGGGGTCCAATTCCTGCTTACCCGCGAGGTCGGCGCCCATGGCGGTGATGTGCAAACCCGGCTTCACCCATTCGGCACGCACCAGCGGCAGCTTGGCGTTGGTCGTCGTGACCAGCACATCGCACGCGCGCACGGCCTCTTCCGCGCCGGAGGCCACGGTGACTGCGATGCCGAGCTTCTTCGTCATCTCCGCCGCATAGGCTTTTGCTTTCGCGCCGTCGCGGCCCCACACGATTGCGCGCGTCACATCGCGCACGACCTTGAGCGCCTCGAGCTGATAGCGCGCCTGGACGCCCGTGCCGAGGATGCCGGCAACGACTGGGCCCTGCTTCGCCAGATGCTTGGCGGCGACGGCGCCGGCGGCGCCGGTGCGTACGTCGGTGAGGTAAGCGTTATCCAGCAGCACGGCCTCGACCACGCCGGTCTTGGACGAGACCAGCACGACACTGGCCGGCGAGTTGGGCAGGCCGAGTTTGTGGTTGTTGAAGAAGCCCGCGCCGATCTTGACCGCGAACTGGTCGACCCCTCGCACATAGGCGCTTTTGATATCGACGTCGCCCGCGTTCTCTTTCACGTCGATATGCATGATGGGCGGCATCTCGACCTTGCCGTCGGCCAGACGCACGAAGGCGTCCTCGATGGCGTCCACCGCCTCGCGGTCCAACCCCACCATGCCGCGCAGCTCACGCTCGGTCAGGATCGTCACTTCGGTCATGCCGGAATCTCCAGGAAGGGCGTCAGGGGCGCTTGAGCTGCGCCAAGCCGTCGAGCCAGTCGCGGTGTGCGTTCACGATCTCGACCACGCGCGGGCTGGCCACGTTGGTACCCGTCAGCACCATGGCGGTGGGGCCGGCCAGTCGTCCCGCCTTGTCGGCCAGGATGGCCGCGATGCCGACCGCGCCGCCGCCCTCGACCACCAGATGCTCGCGGTCGAACGCATAAGCCATCGCGGCAGCGATATCGTCTTCCGAGACCAGGATCAGATCGTCCATCAGTTCGCGCACCAGGCGGAACGTGTAGGCGTTGTCGAGGAAGATGCCGCCCTGCAGGCTGTCGGCCAGCGAATCCACGTCGGGAATCTGCACCGGCCGCCCCGCCTTCAAGCTTTGATACATCGCCGCGCCGTTTTCCATCGACACGCCGATGACGCGGCATTGCGGCCGCGCGGTCTTGACCGCCAGCGCGATGCCGCCGATCAGGCCACCGCCCGAAACGGGCACGAGGAGATTCGAGACGTCGGGCAAATCTTCCAGAATTTCGAGGCCGATGGTGCCCTGGCCCGCGATCACGAAGGGATCGTCGAAGGGATTGACCATCGTCATCCCCTTCGTCTCGACCAGCTCGAACGCGACCTCGGCGGCTTCGTCCTGGCTGCGCCCTTGCACGACCAGCTCGGCGCCCGTGGCACGGATGGCGGCGCGCTTGTTCTCCGGCACCAGGTTCGAGACGCAGACGGTCGCCTTCACGCCCGCGCGCCGCGCCATGTGGGCAACCGCGCGCCCATGGTTGCCGGTCGATACCGTGACGACGCCACGCGTGCGCTGGCCTTCCGTCAGTCCGAGGATCTTGTTGGCCGCACCGCGCACCTTGAACGAGCCCGTGTCCTGCAGCGACTCGAGCTTCAGGTGGACCGGCACGCCCGCGAACTGCGCCAGCCAGGGCGAAGGGATCAGTGGCGTGCGGCGCACCGCGCCCGCGATGCGGGCACGGGCGGCATAGATGTCTCCGAGCGTGACAGGGCCGGCGCTCATGGCGCCGCCATCATGCCGGAAGACGCGGGGAACGGCACCCCCGTTCCCCGCGCAATCTTCAGCCCTTGAACAGGCCTTCGCGGACCAGTTCATCCGTCACCTTGTCGAGGCCGCGGCGGCAGCGCGCCACCATGTCGTCGACCTCGGCCGGGGTGATGCAGAGCGGCGGAGCGAAGCCCAGGCAGTCGCTGTGCGGCATGGCGCGGGCAATGACGCCCTCGGCCAGGACCGCGCCGGAGACGCGCGCGCCGATCTTGAGCTTGGCATCGAACCGCGTCTTGTTCTTGCGGTCGGCCACGAACTCGACCGCGCCGAGCAGCGCATAGCCGCGCACTTCGCCCACCATCGGATGGTCGGCGAAGGCTTTCTTCAGCGCGGCCTGGAAATGGGCGCCCGTGCGCTTGGCGTTGCCGGTCATGTCTTCCTTTTCCAGCACATCGAGATTGGCCAGGCCCGCGGCGCAGGCGACCGGATGGCCGGAATAGGTGTAGCCATGGCCCATGGGGCCGATCTCCGCCGACTTCTCCTGGATCACGGCGCAGATCTTGTCCGAGACGATGGAGCCGGACAGCGGCTGGTACGCGCTGGTCAGGCCCTTGGCGATGGTCATCAGGTCCGGCTCCATGCCAAGCGCGAAGCAGCCATAGGCTTCGCCCAGGCGCCCGAAGCCGCAGATCACCTCGTCGTCGATCAGCAGCACATCGTATTTCTTCAAGACCTTCTGGATCGCGGGCCAGTAACCCTTGGGCGGCACGATGATGCCACCGGTACCCATGACCGGCTCGCCGATGAAGGCGGCAACCGTCTCGGGCCCTTCCTTCACGATCATGGCTTCCAAATCGTCGGCCAGCTTTTGGGTGAACTGTTCTTCGCTCATCCCGGGCTCCGCATACCAGTAATGGTGCGGCGTCGTGGTGTGCAGGATCGGGCCGACGGGCAGGTCGAAATAGGTGTGGAACAGCGGCAGGCCCGTGAGGCTGCCCGAGATCACGGTCGAGCCGTGATAGCCGCGATGGCGCGAGATGATCTTCTTCTTCTTCGGCTGGCCGCGCAGGTTGTTGTAGTACCAGACCAGCTTCACGTTGGTTTCGTTGGCGTCCGACCCCGACAGGCCGAAATAGACCTTGGCCATGTTGGCGGGCGCCATGCGCACCACGCGATCGGCCAGGCGGATGGCCGGCTCGTTCGAATGCGAGGCATAGACGTGATAGTAGGCCAGCTTCCTGGCCTGCTCGGCGATGGCGTCGGCGATTTCCATGCGGCCATAGCCGATATTGACGCAGTAGAGCCCGCCGAATCCGTCGATCAGCTGCTTGCCCGCCTTGTCGGTGATGGTGATGCCCTTGGCCGTCTCGATGATGCGCGGCGTGCCCTTGGCATGATCGGCCATGGAGGTGGAGGGATGCATCAAGCTCTGCTTGTCCATCTCCTCGAGCGACAGGTTGCGCGTTGCCTGCTGGGCCATGACGAATCTCCTTAAAACAAAACGTACCGTTGCGGCCGCGCCGGATGGCGGACCGGAAAATCTTCGCCGACGCAAAGGAAAGCGAGGCGCGGAGCCTAGCCTTGGCTCCTGATGCCCGCAACGCCGGCACACCGCACCGGAATAGCAGGGCGCGGGCCGAATTAGGCGTCGAAGGTGCCGGAATGCCGGAAAGAACTTCGGGGAAAGACGCGCGGCGCGGCGATTCCCGCTGCGCTAGCCAGGGTGGCGCATGAACGGGCTGTGGCTCGGCGCGCCGGGCTTCAACTGTCCGTTCGCGTCCCAATCGTCCCAACCGTTGAATCGGAGCGGCTCCAGCCGGTCGAGTGCCGACAGATGGTCGCGCAAGCGCGCCTTGTAGCCTTCGAGCATCGCCTTATAGGCGTCGTTTTCCGGCCCCACGCCGACGGCGAAACTGCGGAACGGCGGCAGCACCGTGAAGCCGACATAGTTGAGCGCGAAGTGGAGCGGCCACAACTCCATGTCCATGTCGCCCTGGCGTCCGTTGGGCGCATGGGTCGCGGGCGGCCCGCCGGTCGTGATCGAGACCACGGCGCGTTTGCCCCGGAAATAGCCCGTGTCGTAGCGCATTTTGCTGGTATAGACGCGGCCCCAGACAAAGACGCGGTCCATCCAGCCTTTCAGCATCCCGGGGATCGAGAACCACCAGAGCGGGAACTGGAACACCACCACGTCCGCGCGCTCCAGCCGCTTGATCTCGCGCTCGACGTCGGCCGGCAGCGTCTTGTTGTCCACCGCGTGGCGCTGCTCGGTCATGGCGCTGAAATACTCCGGCGCCTTGGGTGCCGGGAAATGCATCAGCGCCTCGCGCGCGTCGAACCCTTCGCCGTAGAGGTCGCTGATTTCGGCCGTGTGGCCCTGGGCTTCGAAGGACGCCTTGGCGGCCTCCGCCATCTGGCCGTTGAAGGATTTGGCCTCCGGATGGGCCAGGACGATCAAGGCGTGCATGGGAACCCCCAAGGTTCGAGCGGGCAAGAGATAGCAGGTCCTTCCCGGAACTAGGACGGGAACCGGCCGCGGCAACCACCCCTAGGCCCCTGGACGCGGTTTTGGCCGGACGGCCCATTTGAAACGGTTCCGGGCCTGGGCTAGGCTTCCCACAGGTTTTCCGGGCCGCCGCGAAGCGCGGGCAGCCCATTCCCCCATGGGAGGCGGAGCATGACGATCTACAAGACGCGGCGCGCGGCCGAAAGCTACGGCCAGGCCATCGGCATCCTGCTGCTCGATGCGAAGGCGCCTTTCATTCCTGGCGACGTGGCGAACGCCAGCACCTATGCCTATCCCGTCATCTTCAAGACGGTCGAAGGCCTCTCGACCTCGGTGTGCCTGAACGGCGCGCCCGAGTTCAACGCCAAACTGGCCGAAGGCGCCAGGGAGCTGGAAGCGGCGGGGGTGCGCGGCATCTCCTCCGACTGCGGCTTCATGCTGCAGTTCCAGGATGCGGTGCGCGAGGCCGTCAAGGTTCCCGTCGCCATGTCGAGCCTTCTTCAGATCCCGATGATCGCGCAGACGCTCGACAAATCGCGCTCGATCGGCGTGATCACGGCCGATTCGACCAACCTGACGCCCGACTTCCTGAAACGCGGCGGCATCAACGTTCCGCACAAGATCGTCATCCGCGGCATGCAGGACGAGCCCGAGTTCAAGACCGCCGTGCTCGAGGAAAAGGGCACGCTGGATTCGGATCTGATCACCGAGGAGGCGATCCGCATCGCCAAGGACATGGTGAAGAAGGACAAGACCATGGGCGCGATCCTGCTCGAATGCTCCATGCTGCCGCCTTACGCCAAGGCCGTGCAGGAAGCGGTCGAGCTTCCGGTCTACGACTTCATCAGCATGATCGACTACATGGAATCGGGCCTGCACCAGCGCGCCTATTCCGGCCAGTACTGAGTCCGAGGAGAGAGAACCATGCCGCTTTATAAAACCCGGCCCAAGGCCGAAGCCTACGGCTACTGCGTGGGTATCCTGCTCCTGGACTACAAGGGTCCGTTCGTTCCCGGCGATGTCGGCAACGCGACGACCTACAAGTATCCGGTGCTCTACAAGACCGTGCCGGGCGCCACGACCGCGCGCGTCTTCGCGGCCGATCCCGAGCTCGAGAAGGCCGTCGTGAAGGCCGCGCAGGAATTGGAGGCGCAGGGCGTCAAGGGCATCTCCTCCGACTGCGGTTTCTTCGTGAACTACCAGAACGTGGTGGCGAAGAACGTCAACATCCCGGTCGCCATGTCGAGCCTGTTGCAGATTCCCTTCGTCGCGCAGTTCATCGGCAAGAAGCGCTCGATCGGCGTCATCACGGCGTCGCAGAAGGCGCTGGGCAACCGGGCGCTGGAACTGGCCGGCGTGAAGGCCGAAACCCAGGTCGTCGTGCGCGGCATGGACGACCAGCCGAACTTCGACCAGATGGTGATGAAGGAAGGCGACTATCTCGACACCGACAAGATCGAGGCCGAGACCGTGGCCGTCGCCAAGAAGATGGTGAAGGAAAACCCGGACATGGGCGCGATCATCATGGAATGCTCCATGCTGCCGCCCTATTCCAAGGCCGTGCAGGAGGCCACCGGGCTTCCCGTCTACGACTTCATCAACATGATCGATTACGTCCAGCGCGGCACGCACGCGCGCGGCTACGAGAACCGCTACTACTGACGCGGCGGTCCTTTCCCGACCCGGGCGCCGGAGCGATCCGGCGCCCTTTTCATGTGCGGACCCAGTGCTCCATGACCGTGCCGCTGGCCTCATCCAGCACGCGCGTTTCCTTCAGCGCCATGCCGTGGCGCTTCAGCGCCTCCTCGGGCGCAAGCCCGCCGGGAAACACCGGCCGCCCGTCCGGCACATTCGCTTGGGCGCGCGAAAGGAAGAAGTCGTCGTAGCCCCATTCCAGGAACAGGCCGAACACGTCCGTCCCGCCCACGACCGCCAGCACATCGCCCTCGGCGCCGAGACGCGCCCAGGCTTCCTCCAGCGACGCACCCTTCGGGTTCCATAGCAACGCCTTCGGGTTGCGCGGATCGGGCTTCAGCGAAGCGATCTTGCGGGTGAGGATCAGGCGCAGCCGCGCGGCGGATTCGGGGCCGCCTTCGTTCGAGTGCTTGCCGTTGGCGATGGCCGCCGCCTTGCGTAAGCCGCCATGGAAGAATGCCTGATCGGCATCGATCTTGATGCCTTCGGGGAATGAGCCGTCGGCGTTGGCGATCATGCCCTCGCGCGAGACGATGGCGTATCCTGCCACCTTCGGCCTCTTCGAAGCTCCGCCCATGGCACATTTCTCCGTAGCGGTCCGTGCGTTTAATAGCGAACCGAACCATTTGTTCGCGATCCACTGCCAACGGAACGGCTTATTTCACCCGCGCGCCTTGAACCCCTGCACGCAACGCACTACATCATCCAGCACAGTCATCGCTACGGCGCATTTCGCCAACGTCCGCCTCCGGGCGCCCGAACAGCAAATCCCCCAAAAGCTTCGATTGTCGACCCGACGCGATTTCGCGTCCGGGGCGCTTTCACCTACGTAGGAGGCCAAATTGGCTAACGGTACAGTTAAGTGGTTCAGCGCGCAGCGCGGCTTCGGTTTCATCACGCCGAGCGACGGCGCGACCGACGTTTTCGTCCATATCAGCGCGTTGGAAAACGCCGGTCTCAACTCGCTCAACGAAGGGCAGAAGGTCAGCTATGACCTGGCCCAAGAGCGCGGCAAGACCAAGGCCGTGAACATCGCCGTCGTCTAGAATCGGGCAACGCCGAACGAACGAGGCGCCGGACACAAGTCCGGCGCTTTTTATTTGCGCCCGCGCCGCTTCGGCTTTGTCTTAGCGACCGCCCCGCGTTTCACCGCCTTGCGGGTAGGTTTGCGCGCGGGCTTGGCGGCTTTCCGCGCCGCCGGCCTGCCGATGCTTCGGGGTGCGCCCGCACCCATCACGACCGGCTTGCGCGGCGCATGGTTGACGAGATCGGCCCCGCGCGGCGTCACGATGGCCGTTTCGCCAAGGGACATGGAAAGCCCGCTGCGTCCATCCAGCAGGATCATGTGCAGAAAGAACACCATGCCCGGCTCCAGCACCTGGGGATTGCCGTGCCAGCACATGGGCCAGTCCATCCAATTGGGCGGATAGGTGACGCCGAGCGTGTAGCCGCAGGCGTTGAGGTAACAGCCGTCATAACCGGCCTTGGACAGCGAGGCGGCATGGGTGTCGAAGATCTGGCCCACCGTGTTGCCGGGCCGCACGACCTCCCAGCACGAATCCAGCGCCTCGCGCGCGGCCTTGAACATGTCGAGATGGCGCGGGTCGGGCTTGCCCGTCAGCACCACGTTCATCAGCGCGGTGTGGTAATGGCGATAGGCCGAGGCGAATTCGAACATCACCTGGTCCTGTTTGCCGACCTTGCCATGGCCGGTGTGGTAGCGCACCAGC
>CADEGL010000090.1 GCA_902826885.1 uncultured Alphaproteobacteria bacterium
CGCGCGTCTTCCCAGTTGAGGCAGAAGGCCGGCCAGCGCGGCGGCGCCAGTCCGCCCGGCGGATAGACCAAGCCGTCCCCCGCCGCGCGCCAGCTCAGCCCCATCTTTTCGTCGCAGGCGGGCGGCTGATAGTTCGTGTCCTCGAGGAAGCGGCGGAACTCCGCCACCGTGACGGGATATTTACCCAGGGCGAAGCTCGGCACCTCGACGAAGCGGCGCGGGCCCTCGTTGTCGAAGCGCCCGGCTTCCTTCGGCAGGCTGCCCATGACGAAGCCGCCCGCGGGAATGACGACCATCTCGGGACAATCGGCGCAATCGCGGAACTCGCGCGGTGGCTCGGCCGAGAACGCCGTCCATGCCAAGGACGCGAGGGTGACGGCAAACAGGAAGCGGAGAAGGACGGCGCCCGGTCGCATGGGGTGGGAATATTACACACTCGCCTCCGATACCGCCCGCGAATCCCGCTACCCGCTCCACTCTTCCGCACGATCGATGCCGGGGAACCGAACGCCCGCGCGGCGGTTGATTTCTCTAAGACGCGCAACGCACGCGATTCGCCGGAGACCCGATGCCCACCGAAGAATCCATCGCCATCGTCGGGCTTGGAAAGATGGGCGCCAATCTCGCGCGCCACGCCCTCGATCTCGGCATCCGCGTGGCCGGCCACACGCTCGGCACGCCGCCGCCCGATCTGATGGTTGCGGGGTTTACCCATGCGGCCCGCTTGACCGCCCTGCGCGACGCGCTGTCTCCGCCGCGCAAGGTGTTCCTCTACGTCCCGGCCGGCCCGGCGGTCGACGATGTGCTGAACAGGCTCGCCGACGTCTTGGAGCCGAACGACATCGTCGCCGACGGCGGCAACTCCTATTGGGGCGATTCGATCCGCCGTCATGCCCGCATGGCGGAGCGCGGAATTGGCTTCGTCGACTTGGGCACCAGCGGCGGCATCGAAGGCGCGCGCGACGGCGCATGCTTCATGGCCGGTGGAGAGCGCGGCGCGGTCGCCGCGCTCGAACCGGTCTTGCGCGCCCTCGCGGTGAAGGATGGCTACGTCCATGCCGGACCGCCCGGCGCCGGACATTTCACCAAGCTGGTCCATAACGGCATCGAGTTCGGCATGCTGGAAGCCATCGGCGAAGGCATGGGCCTGCTCAAGGCCTACCAAGAGAAACTGCCGATCGCGGATATTCTGCGGTGCTGGAACCACGGTTCGGTCATCCGTTCGTGGCTGATCGATCTGATGGCGCGCGGCTATCGCGAGGACGGCGGCATGGACTCCGTTCCCTCCTTCGTCGAGGACACGGGCGAGGTCAACTGGCTGGTGGCCGACGCGTTGCGCATGGAGGTGCCGATCCCGGCCATCGCCGGCTCGGTCAACCAGCTCTTCGCCTCGCGGGACAATCGCCGCGACTGGGCCCGCGCCATCGCCGTGATGCGCCATGGCTTCGGCGGCCATCCCTTCGGCCCCGATGAAGCCATCGCGCGGGAGCGGCGCGAGGGCCGCGTCGGCGAGATCGCGCGCGGCGGGCACAAGGCCCGATGAAGGAATCTCCATGTTGGCGTTGACCGTCTTGCCGGGAGAGGCGAATTCGGCGCGCCTCCAGGAAATGCCCGAGCCGGATGCGAGCGAGGGCGCCCTTCTCGTCCGCGCGCGGGCTGTCGGGGTCTGCGGCACGGATGCCGAGATCGTCGCGGGAAAATACGGTTGGGCGCCCGCGGGCGCGGACCGCTTGATCATCGGGCACGAATCGCTGGGCATCGTCGAGGACGCACCGCCCGGATCGCCGTTCGCGAAGGGCGATCTGGTGGTGGGCATCGTGCGGCGGCCCGACCCCGAACCGTGCCTCAACTGCGGTGTCGGCGAGTGGGATATGTGCCGCAACGGTCTCTACACCGAACGCGGCATCAAGCAGCGGCATGGCTATGGTTCGGAGCGGTTCCGCCTGGAACCCGAATTCGCGGTCAAGATCGATGCGCGGTTGGGCCTGCACGGGGTCCTTCTGGAGCCGACCAGCGTGGTCGCCAAGGCGTGGGAACAGATCGAGCGTATCGGCGGCCGTTCGGCCTGGTCGCCGCGCACCGTGCTGGTGACGGGCGCGGGCCCCATCGGGCTCCTGGCCGCCCTTCTCGGCGTCCAACGGAATCTCGACGTCCACGTCTTCGACCGCGTCGCCGACGGCCCCAAGCCGGAACTGACGCGCGCGCTTGGCGCCACCTATCACGCCGGAACATTGGCCGACATCGATTTCGCGCCCTCCATCGTCATCGAGTGTACCGGCGCGTCTTCCGTGATCGTGGATGTGCTGAACCGCACCGCCGCGGGCGGCATCGTCTGCCTAGCCGGCGTGTCGTCCGGCGGCTACCGGATCAGTCTCGATCTCGGGCGGCTCAACCGCAGCATGGTGCTGGAGAACGACGTGGTCTTCGGCTCGGTCAACGCCAATCGCCGCCACTACGGCAGCGCGGCAAAGGCGTTGTCCAACGCCGACCCCGCCTGGCTGGCGCGGCTGATCACGCGGCGCGTTCCGCTCGCGCGCTGGCAAGATGCCCTGCGGCGCCAAGATCACGACATCAAGGTCGTGATCGACTTCGAGGCTTGAGCATGGGGGCGCGGATCGAGGACTACGCGCTCGTCGGCGATTGCGAGACCGCCGCCTTGATCTCGCGCGATGGCTCCGTCGACTGGCTTTGCTGGCCGCGCTTCGATTCCGGCGCGTGCTTCGCGGCATTACTGGGCGACGACACGAACGGCCGCTGGCGCCTGGCGCCGGTCAAGGCCAGCAAAGCCACGCGGCGCTACCGCCCCGATACCCTGATCCTCGAAACCGAATTCGTCGGCGCGGACGGCGCGGTGCGCGTGACGGACTTCATGCCGCCGCGCGGCGACATCTCCGACCTGGTGCGCATCGTTCAAGGGCTGCGCGGCACGGTGCGGATGCGCGCGGAGCTGACCATCCGCTTCGACTACGGCGCCTCCGTGCCCTGGGTGACCCACCCCGAAGAGGGCATGCTGCAAGCGATCGCCGGCCCTGACATGGTCATCCTGCGTTCGCCCGTCCGCCTGAAGGGCGAGAACATGGCGAGCATCGCCGAATTCGACGTCCACGCCGGAGAAACGGTTCCCTTCGTGCTGACCTACGGTGCGTCGCACCTTCCCCCGCCCCAACCGCTCGACCCCATCGAGGCGTTGCAACACACGGAATCGTTCTGGACCGAATGGATCGCGAAAAGCCGGAATGGCGGCGGCCCCTACGCCGAGGCCGTGAAGCGCTCGTCCATCACGCTCAAGGCGCTGACCTACCGGCCCACCGGCGGCATCGTGGCCGCGCCGACGACCTCGTTACCGGAGCATATCGGCGGCGTGCGAAACTGGGATTATCGCTATTGCTGGCTGCGCGACGCGACGCTTTCGCTGCTCGCCCTGATGAACGAAGGCTGTTTCGAGGAGGCCCGGGCGTGGCGCGACTGGCTGATGCGCGCCGCCGCGGGCAGCCCCGCGCAGGTGCGGATCATGTACGGGCTGGCGGGCGAGCGCCGGTTGGCCGAGTGGGAAGTGCCGTGGCTGTCCGGTTACGAGAACTCGCGCCCGGTGCGCATCGGCAACGGCGCCGCCGGGCAACTCCAGCTCGACGTCTTCGGCGAGGTGATGGACGCGCTGTTCCAGGCCCGCTGCGGCGGCGTGCAGAGCTCGACCGAGGGCTGGGCGCTTCAGCGCGCGCTCCTGGATCACCTGGAGGAGATTTGGCGGGAGCCCGACGAAGGCATCTGGGAAATCCGGGGCGAGCGCCGCCACTTCACCTATTCGAAAGTGATGGCCTGGGTGGCATTCGACCGCGCGATCCGCAGCGCGAAGATGTTCGGCCTCGACGGTCCGCTGGAAAAATGGCGCGCCATCCGCGCGGAAATCCATGCCGATGTCTGCGCAAAGGGCTTCGATCCGAACCTGAACGCCTTCACCCAGTCGTACGGTTCGGCCTGTATCGACGCCAGCGCCCTTCTCTTCCCCACGGTCGGTTTCCTGCCGCCGAAGGACAAGCGCGTCAGCGGAACCATCGCGGCCGTCGAACGGTCGCTGCTGCGCGACGGTTTGGTGCTGCGCTACCGGACGGCGGAGACGCTCGACGGCTTGCCGGCCGGCGAGGGCGCGTTCCTGGCTTGCAGTTTCTGGCTGGCGGACGCCTATGTGCTGTGCGGACGCCGGGAGGATGGCCGGCGCCTGTTCGAACATCTTCTGTCGCTCCGCAACGATCTTGGCCTTTTGGCGGAGGAATACGATCCGGCGGCCAAGCGTCAGCTCGGCAACTTTCCCCAGGCTTTTTCGCACATCGCGCTGATCAACACGGCGCACAACCTGTCCAGCGCCGATAAGCCGGCCGAACAACGCTCGGGAGAAGAAAAACTGGAACGCGCGGCGGGTTAAATCGGGGCTACCCGCGCCGCGCCTTGATCGTCCGGCCGCCGCCGGACAGCGTCAATGCGCCATCCGGCCCGATCGCATAGCCGCGCACCGCGGACAGCGCACCCAGAAACTTGCTTTCCAAATCCATCAGCGCGGGCACGCAGGCCATCTTGGTGGCGGCAGCCTGGTTGATGGTCAGCGTCGTGCCCGAAACAGCGTAGCGCGCGCTGTACTGGTTGCAGAAGGCGCGCCCCGCCACGCGCCCGTCGGACCCGAAGATCAGCGTCCCGCGCGCATTGTCGATCACGCCGCCGCCGTCCACGTCCTGCACGATCCATTCGCCGCCGATCAGCGTCGCCGCCAGATCGCCGCCGTAGGAAATCGTCTGCGCGCCCGGCATCTCCTCGGGCGGATAGAGGGTGACGCATCCGGACAAGGAGAGCGCCGCGGCAACGGCGGCAGGCGCAAGAATGGCGATACGCATGACGAGCCTCCTCGGATATGCGGGATTCTAGGCCGCGCGCGGCGGCTTGTCCTGCGCATTTCCGGTGGCGGCCGGGCGGATGGCGGTCAGGTTTGCGGCACGCGCCGCCGCAACGGCGCCTCGCGCAACTTCTCCTGCACGGCCAGGCGGGCGCGCACGCGCAGAAGATCTTTTCGCGCGACGATGCCGGTCACGCGCCCTCCCTCGTCCAGAATCGGCACGCGCCCCACATTGGCGTCCGCCATGCGGTCGGCCAGCGTGCCCGCCAGCTCGTCGTCGTAACCCGTCAGCACGGACGAGCCGCCCAGCATATCGCGCAGCGTGGCGTTGGCCGGCCAGCCCGCGGTGACCCACAGCAGGACGTCGTTGCGGCCCAGCATGCCGATCAGCGTGCCGTCGGCGTCGATGACCGGATAGCTCCGGTGCCGGGGCGGCAGGCTGCCATCGGCCAGGCCGGGCGCCGTGAAGAAACCTACGGCCTCCTCCACCGGCATGGCGCTGGGCAAGGTGTCCACCGGCTTGGCCATCACGTCGCGCACGCGCATGAACTCGAACGGATCGACGATGTACTCCCGCATCACGTGATGGCCGCGCCGCGCGACCTTCTCGGTCAAGATCGAGCGCTTGAGGATCAGCACGGTCAGCGCGAAAGCGGCGCAGCACGAAACCAAAAGCGGCAACAGCGCCGACACGTCGTGCGTCAACTCCAGCGCGAAGGCGATGGCCGTCAACGGCGAGCGCATGGTGCCGCCCATGATTCCGGCCATGCCGAGAAGCGCCCAGAAGCCCGGCGTGCCGGCCGGAATGATATGCCCCAGGACCGCGCCCAGCGTGCCGCCAAGGATGAGAAGCGGCGCCAGCACGCCGCCGGAGGTGCCCGAGCCCAGCGCCACGGACCAGATCAGCGCCTTCACCACGCCGAGCTTCAGGATATCGCCCGGCTCCATCGTGCCGTTCAGAAGGTCGCCGATGATGTCATAACCGACGCCCAGCGCGCGGGGCGCGATCAGGCCGCCCAAGCCCACCACCACGCCGCCGATCGCGGGCCACCACATCCAATGGATCGGCAGGCGGCGGAACAGGTCCTCGAAGCCATAGACCAGCGCGGTCAGGCAGCCCGAGAACAGGCCGGCCGCGATGCCCACCAACGCGCACGCGCCCAATCCCCACCACGGCAGGATGACGTTCGTCTCCATCGGGAACAGGATGCCGCCGCCGAGAAGAAGCGGCCGTAGCGCCGCCGCCATGGCGGATGCCGCCGCGACGGGCAGGAAGCTGCGCGGCTTCCACTCGAACAGCAGAAGCTCGACCGCGATCAGCACGGCCGCGATGGGCGTGTTGAAGGTCGCGGACATGCCGGCCGCCGCACCCGCCACCAACAGCGTCTTCCGCTCTTGGTCCGACAAATGGAAAAGCTGCGCGAACAGCGAGCCGAACGCGCCGCCCGTCATGATGATCGGGCCTTCCGCGCCGAACGGGCCGCCGGTGCCGATGGAGATGGCCGAGGACAAGGGCTTCAGCACGGCCACCTTGGGGTCCATGCGGCTGCGGCCGATCAGGATCGCTTCCATGGCCTCGGGGATGCCGTGACCGCGGATCTTCTCCGAGCCGTAACGCGCCATCAGGCCGATGATCAGGCAGCCCGCCACGGGAATGAGGGCCGCGAAGATGCCCCACGGCGAATGGGCCGGCGAGGTCAACGCCGTTTCGAAGCGGCCGAAATAAGCCAAGTTGGTGATCAGGCCGATCAGCCATTGCAGCGCGAAGGCGACTACCGCGGCGGCGGCGCCCACGACCAGCGCCATGGCGATCAAGAGCAGGACGCGCCGGTCGGTGGTGAAGTCGCGCAGAGCCGGTCGGGCCGCGCCGTTCGGTTGTTGTGTCATCGAGTCCTACGGGGTTCGGAACGCGTGCTGTGGGCCGCGCATCGGGCGTGACTGATATGTCGCGTTACGATATATCTGTCAACCGATGCCCCAAAAGCCGAAAAGCGACGCTCTCTCCGACGCCGAATACCGGGCCCTGGCCGAATTCCGCTATGCGCTCCGGCGCTTTCTGGCCTTCAGCAAAATCGCGGCGGAATCCGCCGGCTTGACGCCGCGCCAGCATCAGGCCCTGCTGACGATCAAGGGTTATCCGGGCCGCCCGCGCGCGACGGTGGGCGAGCTGGCGGAACGCCTGCAGGTCCGCCACCACAGCGCGGTCGGCCTGGTCGACCGGTTGACGGAATTGGGACTGGTCGCGCGCCGCGCGGGCACGCGGGACCGCCGGGTGACGTATGTGGAACTGACGCGGCGCGGCGAGGCCAAGCTTCGGCGGCTGACCGTGGCGCACCGGCGCGAAATCCGGAAGATGGCCCCGGTCTTCCGCACGCTGGTCAAGCGGATCAATGACGGCGGTTGACGAGGCCGGTCACCCCTCGCGGAACGACGGAGAGAAAAATCGTTGGCGGCGGCACGATGAAACCATACGATCGGCGCTGCGAATTTGTTTTCAAAACTCGCTAAGGAAAAATCACAATGCTCGAACGTGACGAACACATCGAAGACCTCTCCGAGTTTGGCGATGAACTTGCCGATGAAGCGCTCGACCGCGATCAGGGCGGACTCTACTGCCCCTGCCGCCCGTTTTAACCTCGGGCCGCGGTAACCCGCGACAAGCCCGTTGCCTGCCGGCGAACTCCACAATGCGGTTAAGGAAAGCTCTCTTGCCGGGTGGAGATGCCAGGCAGAGCCCGCACATGAAGAGTGAACGCCATGCGATTTTTAAAACTCGATAAAAGAGAAGACCGTGCTCTCGTTGGATGAACAGACTAAGGATTTCTCCGAGTTCGACGATGAACTCGCCGATGAGGCTCTCGACCGCGACCAGGGCGGGTTTTGCCCATGCGCGTGCCGCCCATAATGCCGTCCTTGAAGCCCACCAAAGGAGAAAATGATGCTTTCGTCGAATGAACCAATTAAGGATCTCTCCGAGTTCGACGATGAGCTCGCCGATGAAGCGCTCGACCATCATGAAGGTGGATGCGCTTTCAGCAGGCCCTGCCAAATCGCGGAATAGCCAAGCCCTGCCACAACCCCGGCTGGGCGCCCTCGCGGGTGCCCGGCGCGGGCTCTGTTGCTCTGGTCTTTCCCGCCTGTGTAGGCTGGCGGGCGGACGGAAACCAACTCCGCATGCGGCTCTCGAAGTTCATTAAAGGAGGCCACGATGCGCCAGCCGAATGGACAAGTTGAGGACCTCTCCGAGTTTGACGGTGAACTCGCCGACGAAGCGCTCGACCGTTGTGATGGCAGAGTCCTGTGCATCTGCGGTGACTGCAATTACGGCGCTAGAATGGACGCGCACGGGGATTAAACTTCACAATGCGGCAATGCAGTTCATCGAAGCTCACCAAAAGGAAATCATGATGCCCCCATCTAATGAGCAGATTAAGGATCTCTCCGAGTTTGGCGATGAACTCGCCGATGAAGCGCTGGATCGCCATGAAGGTGAAGGCGGTTTTAGCCGCCCCTGCCCGGGCCGGATTGACTGAGCCGTTCCATAACCCCGTGCCGGGCCCCTCGCGGGTGTCCGGCACGGGCGCCCGTTGCCCTGGTCTTTCCCGCCTGTGTAGGCTGGCGGGCGGACACAGGAAACGAGGCTCCTCTCCATGAATACCTACGATCTCAAGGGACGCACGGCCGTCGTCACGGGTGCCGTGCGCGGCATCGGCTATGGCGTGGCGGAGCGGCTTTTGCGCTCGGGCGCCAAGGTCAGCTTGTGGGACCTGAAGCAGGCCGATCTGGACAAGGCGGCCAAGGCGCTGGGCAATCTGGGCGAGACGCACACGGTTTCGGTCGACGTGACCAAGTCGGCGGCGGTGAACGCGGCCATGAAGTCCGTCGAACAGAAATGGGGCAAGGTCGACATCCTGGTCAACAACGCGGGCATCCTGGGCCCGCGCAAGCCCAGCCACGAGCACACCGACAAGGACTGGCAGGACTGCATCGACGTGCTGATGACCGGCACGTTCTTCTGCATGCGCGCGGCCCTGCCCGGCATGCTGGAACGCAAGTTCGGCCGCATCATCAACGTGGCCTCGACCTCGGGCAAGGAAGGCTCGCCCATGATGCCGGCCTACACGGCGGGCAAGTCGGGCGTGGTCGGCATGACCAAGGCGCTAGGGCGCGAATACGCCTCCACCGGCGTCCTCATCAACTGCATCACGCCAGCTAACATCGACACCGAGATGACCGCGCATCTCGGCCCCGAGTACAAGCAGTTCGCGATCGGCCGCACGCCCATGGGCCGCTACGGCACGGTGGAAGAGGTCGGCGCGCTGGTCGCCTTCATGGCGTCGGACGAATGCTCCTACGAAGCCGGCGGCATCTTCGACATCTCGGGCGGCCGCTCGAC
>CADEGL010000091.1:0-2706 GCA_902826885.1 uncultured Alphaproteobacteria bacterium
AAGTCGCGTCGTTCAAGTTGACCGGCAAGCGCGTCTTCCGCATGGCGCCGCTGCATCATCACTTCGAGCAGAAGGGCTGGGCGGAATCGACCATCGTCATCCGCTTCTGGATCATCGCCTCCATCCTGGCCCTGGCCGGCCTCGCCACGCTGAAACTGCGGTGAGGGCGCGGCGCGCATGATCGATCTTTCCTTCCTCGCCAATAAACGAATCGCGGTGCTGGGGCTTGGGCGCTCCGGCTACAACGCCGCGCGTTCGTTGATGGCGGGCAAGGCCGCGGTCATGGCGTGGGACGACGACGCCAAGCGGCGCGAGACCTGCGCGGCGGGCGGCATGCCGATCGCCGATCCCGCGGGCCTCGACTGGTCCAAGATGGATATGCTGGTGCTGAGCCCCGGCATCCCGCACCGCTTCCCCGCGCCGCATCCGGTGGCGCAAGCCGCCCGCGACGCCGGTGTTCCCATCGTCTCGGATGTCGAATTGCTGGCGCGCGCGCAGCCCGACGCGACGTTCATCGGCATTACCGGCACCAACGGCAAATCGACCACCACCTCGCTGATCGGCCACATCCTGGAATCGGCGGGCTGCAAGGTGGCCGTGGGCGGCAATCTGGGCACGCCGGCCCTCACCCTGCCCGCGCTCGGCGCGGACGGCGTCTATGTGCTGGAGATGTCGTCCTATCAGCTCGAGATCACGCCCTCGCCCGTCTTCGACGTGGCGCTGTTGCTGAACATCAGCCCCGACCATCTGGACCGCCACGGCGGGATGACCGGCTACATCGCCGCCAAGCGCGCGATCTTCCACGGCGCGCGCACGGCCATTGTCGGCATCGACGACGAACATTCGCGCGCCATTCGCGCGGCGCTGGCGCAAGGCGACGGCGTCAAGACCATCCCTGTCTCGGGCATCGACGCGGCGCCGGGCGGCGTCTATGTCGAGGCCGGCCAATTGATCGACGACCTGGCGGGCCGCGCCGAGCGCGTGGCCGATCTGGGCCAGGCACGCGCCTTGCCCGGCGCGCACAACGGCCAGAACGCCGCGGCGGCCTATGCCGCCGTGCGCGCCATCGACCTCGGCCGCGAATCCGCCGCGCGCGGCATCCTGACCTTCCCGGGCCTGGCGCACCGGCAGGAGCTGATCGCGACCATCCGCGGCGTGCGCTACATCAACGACAGCAAAGCCACCAACGCCGACGCGACCGCGCGCGCGCTGGGCTGCTACGAGAACATCTATTGGATCGCGGGCGGCGTGGCGAAAGAAGGCGGCATCGATTCGCTTGCGCCCGTACATTCACGCATCGCGCACGCCTTCCTGATCGGCGCGGCGGCGGAGCCGTTCGGACGCACCCTCGCGAACCGCGTGCCTACGACGCAGTCCGGCGATCTGGCCACCGCCGTGCGCCAGGCCCATGCCATGGCCCAGCAATCGTCCAACAAGCCGGCCGTCGTGCTTTTGTCGCCGGCCTGCGCGTCGTTCGACCAGTTCGACAATTTCGAAGCGCGCGGCGAGGCGTTCCGCACCCTGGTCTTGGGCCTGAACGGCGGCGCCGAGCCCCATCGCGGGGGGGCCGCGGCATGAGCCCCTTCGCCCGCAACAACACGAGCGCGCTCGGCCGGTGGTGGTGGACGGTCGATCGCTGGACGCTGGCCGCACTGGCCGGCCTGATCGCGGTCGGCGCCATGCTGACCTTCGCGGCCAGCCCGTCGGTCGCGCACCGGATCGGGCTGGAACCGCTCTATTTCGTGCGCCGCCAGCTCATGTACATGCCCATGGCCGTGGCCATCATGGTGGGTGTGTCGCTGCTTTCCGTGCGCGACATCCGACGCCTGGCCGCCATCGTGCTTCTGATCGGCGTGCTGTTCATGGCGCTGACCCCCATCGTGGGCATGGAGATCAAGGGCGCGAAGCGCTGGATCGCGCTCGGCCCCCTGTCGCTGCAACCCTCGGAGTTCGTGAAGCCCGCCTTCGCCGTGATCGCGGCCTGGTTGTTCTCCAGCGAGCGGCTGCGCGCGGGGATTCCCGGCAACACCATTTCGATCGCGTTGTTCCTCTTGATCGTGCTGCTGCTGGTGCGCCAGCCCGACTTCGGCATGATCGTGGTGATCTCCGTCGTTTGGTTCACCCAGTTCTTCCTGGCCGGCCTGCCTTTCCTGTGGGTGGCGGGATTGGGCGCGCTGGGCGTGGCCGGCGGCGTCGGCGCCTATGTCGCTTTCCCACACGTGGCCAGCCGCGTGGACCGTTTCCTCGATCCCGCATCGGGCGACACCTATCAAATCACGACCGCGTTGCAGGCCTTCACCTCGGGCGGCTGGTTCGGCCGCGGCCCCGGCGAGGGAGTCGTGAAGACCATCATCCCCGATGCGCACAGCGATTTCATCTTCGCGGTGGCGGGCGAAGAGTTCGGCCTGTTCGCGTGCCTGGTGATCGTCTGCCTGTTCGCCTTCGTCGTTCTGCGCGGCTTCACCAAGCTGTTGAAGGAATCGGATCTGTTCGTCCTGTTGGCGACGGGCGGGCTCCTGACCCAGTTCGGCCTTCAGGCCTTCATCAACATGGCGTCCACGCTCAGCCTCATGCCGACCAAGGGCATGACCTTGCCCTTCATCAGCTATGGCGGTTCCTCGCTCCTGGCCCTGGCCTTCGCCATGGGCATGGTGCTGGGCCTCCTTCGGCGCCGCAGCGCCACGGGCGGGCGCGCATGAGCGGCGA
>CADEGL010000091.1:2806-9264 GCA_902826885.1 uncultured Alphaproteobacteria bacterium
GGCATCGAGGCCGAGACGCGCAAATTCTTCGACGACATGCCGCGCCGCCTGGGCTGGGCGCAGCTCGTGCTGTGCCGCGCGGGCGCTTCGACCATCGCCGAACTGGCGGCGGCGGGACGGCCGGCGTTGCTCGTGCCCTATCCGCATGCGACCGACGATCATCAGACGGCGAACGCGAAGGCGCTGGAAGCCGCGGGCGGTGTGTGGGTGATGCCCGAGCGCGAGATGACCGCCGACAGCCTGGCCGCTTCGCTGACCGAAAAACTGTCCAACCCCGTCCTCTTGGGCACCGCCGCCATGGCGTTGCGCGCGGGTGCGCGCAAGGACGCCGCGCGGGCGCTGGCCGACGAGGTCGCGGCGCTCATGGACCATCCGGTGCGGGAGAGGGCGGCATGAGGGGCCTTCCTCTCGACATCGGCATCATCCATTTCGTCGGCATCGGCGGCATCGGCATGAGCGGCATCGCCGAGATCCTGCACAACCTCGGCTACAAGGTGCAGGGCAGCGACGCGGCCGAGAGCGCCAACGTCAAGCGCCTGCAGAAGCTGGGCATCCGCACCTTCGTCGGCCACAAGGCCGAAAACCTCGGCGACGCCGAGGTGGTGGTCGTCTCCTCGGCCGTGAAGGCGGACAACCCGGAAGTCTCCGACGCGCGCTCGCGCCTGATCCCGGTCGTGCGCCGCGCCGAGATGCTGGGCGAGCTGATGCGCCTGAAATGGTCGGTCGCCATCGGCGGCACCCACGGCAAGACCACCACGACGTCGATGGTGGGCGCCATGCTGGACGCCGCCGACATCGACCCCACCGTGATCAACGGCGGCATCATCAACGCCTACGGCACCAACGCGCGGTTGGGTGCCGGCGAATGGATGGTGGTCGAGGCCGACGAATCGGACGGCACCTTCACCAAGCTGCCGGCCACCATCGCGGTCGTGACCAACATCGACCCCGAGCACATGGATCACTACGGCGATTTCGATTCGCTGCGCCGGGCCTTCGACCATTTCGTGCAGAACGTGCCGTTCTACGGCTTCGCCATCCTGTGCATCGACCATCCCGAAGTGCAGGCCATGATCCCGCGCGTCTCGGACCGCCGGATCGTGACCTACGGCATGAGCCCGCAGGCCGACGTGCGCGCGGCCAACATCGAGATGGGCCCGGACGGCGCCGTCTATGACGTCACCATCGTCGACCGCTTCCAGAACGAGACACGGACGATCGAGGGCATGAAGCTGCCCATGGTCGGGCGGCACAACGTGCAGAACTCGCTGGCCGCGATCGCCGTCGCGCACGAGATGCGCGTCCCGGACGAAACCATCCGCAAGGCGCTGGCCGGCTTCAGCGGCGTGAAGCGCCGCTTCACCCGCACGGGCGAAGCCAACGGCATCACCGTGATCGACGATTACGGCCACCATCCGGTCGAGATCCAGGCCGTCCTCGCGGCGGCGCGCACCGCGACCAGGGGCGGCGTGGTCGCGATCGTCCAGCCGCACCGCTACACGCGCCTGTCCAGCCTGTTCGAGGAGTTCTGCTCCTGCTTCAACGACGCCGACACGGTGATCGTGGCCGACGTCTATGCCGCGGGCGAACAGCCGGTCGAGGGCGCCAGCCGCGATGCGCTGGTCGAAGGCCTGCGCCGGCGCGGCCACCGCCACGTCATGCCGCTGCCCGACCGCGCTTCGCTGGCCGAGACGGTCGCAAGCGTCGCCAAATCGGGCGACCTCGTGGTCTGCCTCGGCGCGGGCGACATCACCTATTGGGCCGCTTCGCTGCCGGACGAGCTGCAAGCGCTGACGGCATCCGGCAACAAGCGCGCGGGAGGGGCCGCATGATGGCCGCGCGTGCGCTGCCCCCTCTGATCGAGCGCCTGCCCGAAGTGCGCGGGCGCTACAGCGAAGATTCGCCGCTCGCGCGCGTGACGTGGTTCGGCGTCGGCGGGCCGGCCGAGGTCATGTTCCGCCCGGCCGACCGCGACGATCTGGCCGCGTTCCTGACCGGCAAGCCCGGCGACGTGCCGGTCACCGTGGTCGGCGTCGGCTCCAACCTGCTGGTGCGCGACGGCGGCATTCCGGGCGTCGTGATCCGCCTGGGCAAGGGCTTCGTCGAGGTGGGCCGCGAGGGCGAGCACGTGCGCGCGGGCGCGGGCGCCCTCGACGCCAATGTCGCGCGCTGGTGCGCCGAGGAAGGCCTTGAAGGGCTCGAATTCTATTCCGGCATCCCCGGCACGATCGGCGGCGCCTTGCGCATGAACGCGGGCGCCTACGGCGTCGAGACCAAGGACGTGCTGGTCGCAGCCGAGGCGGTCGATCTTTCGGGCCGCGTGCATACGGTCGAGGCCAAGGCGCTCGGCCTCACCTACCGCCATTCCGACGCGCCCGCGGACTGGATCTTCACCGCGGCGATTTTCCGCGCGAAGCCGGGCGACCGCGCCGCGATCGGCAAGCGCATGGAAGAAATCCAGGCCAGCCGCGAGGCGACCCAGCCGATCCGTAGCCGCACCGGCGGCAGCACCTTCAAGAATCCGCCGGGCGAGAAAGCCTGGCAACTGATCGAACGCGCCGGCTGCCGCGGCCTCACGCGCGGCGGCGCCATGGTGTCCGAGAAGCATTGCAACTTCCTGATCAACACGGGCGGCGCGACCGCGGCCGAGTTGGAAGGCCTGGGCGAAGACGTGCGCCGCCGCGTGCGCGAGGCGACCGGTATCACCCTCGAATGGGAGATCAAGCGCGTGGGGGTGCCGCGATGACGAAACAATCTGTCGTGGTTCTTCTGGGCGGCTGGTCCGCCGAGCGCGAAGTCTCGCTGGTCAGCGGCGCGGCCGTGGTCAAGGCGCTGGCCGAGGCCGGCTACGACGTCCGCACCCATGACATGACGCACGATCTCGGCGCGCTCATGCGCGCGCTCGAGCCGCGCCCCCTCGCCGTCTTCAACGCGCTCCACGGCCGCTACGGCGAGGACGGGCGCGTCCAGGGCATTCTCGATATCTTGGGCGTGCCCTACACGCATTCGGGCATGCTGGCCTCCGCCGTCGCCATGAATAAGCCGCTGGCCAAGCGCCTGTTCGAGGATGCCGGCATCCCCTGCCCGCCGGGCCTGGTGATCCGCGCCTCCGAGGCCTTCAAGGCCCATCCGATGGAGCCGCCCTATGTGATGAAGCCGCCCGAGGAAGGCTCGAGTGTCGGCGTCTTCATCGTGCAGAAGGGCGACAACCTCGCGCCCATGGATTGGCCCTACGGCGACGAGATCATGGTCGAGCGCTTCATCCCCGGCCGCGAGATCACGGTCGCGGTGATGGGCGACCGGCCGCTGGCGGTGACCGAATTGCGCCCGCACGGCGGCTTCTATGACTACGAAGCCAAATACACCGACGGTAAAACCGAGCATCTGATCCCGGCCCCCTTGCCCCCGGACGCCTACGACGAGGCCATGGATTTGGCCTTGCGCGCGCACCGGGCGCTCGGCTGCCGCGGCGTCTCGCGCTCGGACCTTCGCTACGACGACACCGAAGGCGGCCGCGGCCGCTTCTACCTGCTCGAGGTCAACACCCAGCCCGGCATGACGCCGCTTTCGCTCGTGCCGGAGCAAGCCGCCCATGTCGGCATCACGTTCCCCGAGCTTTGCCGCTGGATGGTGGAGAACGCCCGATGCGAAGCATGAACCCGTTCCGCACCACGGCGAAGAAGAAGGGCGCACGCCGCCGCGGCGGCAACAAGTGGCTGCGCAAGGCGGCGCCCATCGCCGCCGTGGCGGTGCCCGTGCTGATGCTCGTCGGCGGCGCGACCTGGCTGTGGCGCGCGGGCTACGTGGCCGAGGCGTCGGCCGCCATGCGCGACGGCATGGCCGACGCGGCCGGCTCGTTCGGCCTGTCTGTCGACAACGTCTATCTGGAAGGGCGCGAGAACGCCGGCAAGGACGAGGTCATGGCCGCGCTGCAAGTGCGCCGCGGCGTACCCTTGTTCGGCTTCGACCTGTTCGCCGCCAAGGCGCGGCTGGAAGCGCTGCCCTGGGTGCAGTCGGCCGCGGTCGAGCGCCGCACGCCCGACACGATCTATGTCCGCATCGTCGAGCGACAGCCCTTCGCGCTGTGGCAGCACGACGGGCGCGTGATGCTGGTCGATCACGAAGGCGTGGTGCTGACCGACAAGGGGCTGGGCCGCTTCGGCAACCTGCTCCTCTTGGTCGGCGCCGAAGCGCCGGCTCATGCGCAGGAACTGCTCGACCTGATTGCCGTCGAGCCGGACCTGGCGCGCCGCGTGACCGCAGCCGTGCGCGTCGGCGGAAGGCGCTGGAACGTCCAGCTCGACGAATCGATCGAGGTGAAGCTGCCCGAGGACGACGCGGCGGGCGCTTGGACGCGCCTGGCGGAGGTCGAGCGGAAGCAGGGAATCCTCAAGCGCGATCTGGCCGCCGTCGACCTGCGCCTGCCGGACCGGCTGGTGGTGACGCTGCCGAACGACGTGATCGCGCGGCCCAAGCCGGGGCGCCGTCCCGGCACCACGGGCAAGGACCACGAAACGTGACCGGGGAACGAGGGGAACTGACGTCGTGAGCAAGATTCGCACGGGCCTCATCGCGGCGCTGGACGTGGGCAGCACCAAGCTGTGCTGCTTCATCGCGCGCGCGGACGCCTCCAGCGGCATCCGGGTGATCGGCATCGGCCACCAAATGGCCAAAGGGGTGCGCAGCGGCGCCATCGTCGACATGGACGCGGCGGAGATATCGATCCGCAACGCGGTCCACGCGGCCGAGCAGATGGCCGGCGAGACCATCGAGCAGCTGGTCGTCAATGTTTCGTGCGGCAATCCGTCCTCGCGCACGGTCGGCGTCGAGGTCTCGATCGACGGTTACGAGGTCGGCGACGACGATGTCGGCCGCGTGCTGTCCCAGGGCTACGAGGACGCGGCGGCCACCGACCGCGAGCTTTTGCATATGATCCCCGTCGGCTTCTCGCTCGACGGCGCGCGGGTCAGCGATCCGCGCGGCATGTATGGCGATCATCTGGGCGCCAGCATGCACGTCATCACGGCGGGCGCCAGCGCCGTGCGCAACCTGACCACCTGCATCGAACGCTGCCACCTCGAGATCGAGACGCGCGTCTCCTCGCCCTACGCCTCTGCGCTGGCGACGCTTGTCGACGACGAGATGGAGTTGGGCGCGACTCTGCTCGACATGGGCGGTGGCGTCACCTCGATCGCGGTCTTCTTCGGCGGCGAGGTTGTCTACACCGACACGATTCCCGTGGGCGGCTCGCACGTCACCAACGACATCGCGCGCGGCCTTTCGACGCCGGTCGTGGGCGCCGAGCGCATCAAGACGCTGTACGGCAGCGCCATGCCCTCGCCCTCCGACAACCGCGAGTTCATCGACGTGCCCCAGATCGGTCAGGACGCGCCGACGCAAGGGCAGGCCAACCACGTTCCGAAGTCGATCCTGGTCGGCATCATCCAGCCGCGCCTGGAAGAGACCTTCGAGTTGGTGCGCGCGCGCCTGGAGGCCAGCGGCTTCGACCGCGTGGCCGGACGGCGCCTGGTGATGACGGGCGGCGCGAGCCAATTGCCGGGCGCCGCCGATTTGGGCGCCCTCGTCCTCGACAAGCAGGTCCGCCTGGGCCGCCCGGTGCGCGTCGCCGGCATCGCGGAAGCGACCGGCGGACCCGCCTTTGCCACGTGCGCGGGCTTGCTCACCTACGCGGTGCACAAGCCCGGACTTCTCGCGCAGCAGATCGTGCCGCCGATGCGGAACGGCGCCGGCATGGTCGGCCGGATCGGCTCGTGGCTGCGCGAAAACTTCTGACCCGAGGTGCCACAGCCATGAACGCATGAGGGCGGAGATGACCAAAAGAAACGAGACACGAAACAAACAACGACACGTTTTGAGACGGAGGACCCAATGACCTTGAACCTATCGGTACCTGTCACGATCCAAGACCTGAAGCCGCGTATCGTGGTCGTCGGCGTTGGTGGCGCCGGCGGCAACGCCGTCGAGAACATGATCCAGTCACAACTCGAAGGCGTCGAATTCCTGGTCACCAACACGGATGCCCAGGCGCTCGCTTTGTCTAGTGCGCCCCAGAAGATCCAGCTCGGCCTGACCGTGACCCAGGGTCTCGGCGCCGGCTCGCGTCCGGACATCGGCCGTGCCGCCGCCGAGGAGGGCATCGACCAGATCGTCGAGCACCTTCAGGGCGCGCACATGGTGTTCATCACCGCCGGCATGGGCGGCGGCACCGGCACGGGTGCCGGTCCCGTCATCGCCCGCGCCGCGCGCGAAATGGGCGTCCTGACCGTGGGCGTGGTGACCAAGCCCTTCCACTTCGAGGGTGCGCACCGCATGAAGACGGCTGAACAGGGCATCCAGGACCTGACTCAGTATGTCGACACGCTGATCATCATCCCGAACCAGAACCTGTTCCGGGTGGCCAACGAGAAGACGACCTTCGCCGACGCCTTCAAGATGGC
>CADEGL010000092.1 GCA_902826885.1 uncultured Alphaproteobacteria bacterium
CGAGAAAGCCCGCGCGGGCGAGAGCGGCCAGCAGCCGACCGGCTGACGTGGACGAAACATCGGCCAACGATCCGGCGCCGTCCCGCGCCAGGAAGTCTCCTTCGGCGTTTCGGACGATCAGCGAGGTCGCGGCCGACCTGAACGTGCCCCAGCACGTGTTGCGTTTTTGGGAAACCAAATTTCCCCAGTTGAAACCGCTCAAACGCGGCGGCGGCCGGCGCTATTACCGGCCGGAGGACGTGCTCCTGCTCCAGCGCGTGCGCGATCTTTTGTATAGCGACGGCTACACGATTAAAGGCGTGCAGCGTCTGCTGCGCGACGGCATCCGGGAAGCGAAGGCGGACGAGGCGAAGCCAACCGCGCTCTCCATGCCGGAACCGGCTGGCTCGGATGACGCCGTCCATGACGAAGACGCGGCGCCAGCCGAGGCGCCGGAGGCACCCGAGCCCGTCGTGGTGGCGGGGTTGAGCGCCGCGCAGCGCGAGGAATTGGAAGCCATCCGGGCGGAGCTGGTGGCTCTGCGCGAGCGTTTGCGAACTGGCGCGGCCTGACGGACGCCGGCGACGCCGATTCGCGGGAAATGGTCGGACCGGCGGGATTTGAACCCACGACCCCTTGACCCCCAGTCAAGTGCGCTACCAGGCTGCGCTACGGTCCGAAGGGCGCGAAACTAGCGGCATCATGGGGTTTCGGCAACCCGGCGCTAGTAAAGAAACAGCGGCTTTCCGGCGACGTGGCGCAGGCGTGGACGATAAGCCTCGCGATCGTAAAGTTCGCCGACGTCGACGCGCTTCTTTCCGCTGATGCAGGTGTCCACCGGCACCGACGTATAAACACCCTTCTGCACCGCGACCATCAGGCCGCGCTTGCCCGCGGCGATCAGTTCGATGGCCAGGTTGGCGTAGGAAATGGCGGCCATGCGGTCGAGGGCGTCCGGCGCGCCCGCGCGCATGAGATAGGCCAGCTCCTGCGCCACGATGTCGGCGCCGGTCAGCCGCTTGAGCGCATCGCCCGTGGCCGCGCCGATGCCGCCTAGTTTTCGATGGCCATAGGCATCGGCTTCGCCGCGCTCGATCACGTCCGTATCGGTCATGCTGGCGCCTTCGGACATGACGATGACGGCATAGTTGGATGGGTTTTGCCGCCGGTCGTCGATCACCAGCTTGGCCAACCGTTCGATGTCGAAGGGCACCTCGCTGATCAGAACGCGGTCCGCGTCGGCCAGCGTGCCGGCCATCAGCGCGGTCTCGCCGCTGTTGCGTCCGAACAGTTCGATGACGGCGATGCGTTCGTGGCTTCCGGTGGGCGTGCGCAGCGCGTGGATGAACTCGACCGAGCGGCTGACGGCGGTGGAGAAGCCCAAGCAGTAGTCGGTGCCGAAAACGTCGTTGTCCATGGTCTTGGGAATGGCAAGTACGGGAAACCCCTCGCGGTGAAGACGCGCGGCATAGGAGAGCGTGTCGTCGCCGCCGATGGGCACCAAAACGTCGACGCCCAGATGGGCGAGAACGGCCAAGACGTGCTGCGTGCAATCGACCGTTCCGTGGCCTTCCGAGAACGGGTACTCGGGCGCGAGGAAAGCCGGCAGATCAGCGGGACGAACCTTGCCCGGATTGGTGCGCGAGGTGTGCAGATGGGTGCCGCCCGTACGGTCGATCGTGCGCACGGTCTGCGGGTCGAGCGGCTCGACCCATTCGCGTTGGGCATCGATGGGGCGGTCGAGACGGGCATTGAGTGGTCCGGCCCAGCCGCGCCGGAAGCCAATGGAAGACCAGCCGCGTTCCGCGGCCAGATTGACCAGCGCCTTGATGCAGGGATTGAGGCCCGGAACGTCGCCGCCGCCTGTAAGAATGCCGATTCGCATGGCCGCTCCTTGTTCTGTTTTCCAACCGCGTGGAGGTTCAGCGCAGCCCCCGGGATGCGAACCCATGATTGATTTGGCGATGGCGGGGCGGGGGAACAACCCCCGGATTGTCCACTAGACGGCTTGGGACACGCGCTCGCGAGGGAACCGGATGGTGGCGATAAGCCCTTTGTCCGGCGCACTCACCAATTCGATCGTGCCGCCGTGAAGCTCCACCAGCCTCTTGGAGATCGACAGGCCAAGTCCGGTGCCTTCGTATTTTCGTGCATGACTCGGATCGACCTGGGCAAAGGGTTGCATGACGCGTTCGATATCTTCGGCCGCGATGCCGATGCCCGTGTCGCGCACCCGCAGGACAGCTTGCCCGTTCGGCTCGACCGCGGTGGACACCGTCACCTTTCCGCCCGAGGGCGTGAACTTGATGCCGTTGGAGAGCAGGTTGAGGAGGACTTGAGTGATCGCGCGCCGGTCGGCCCGCACCACCGGACCATCATGATCGGTCTCGCTGCCGATTTCGACTTCCGCCGTTTGCGCGCGTGTCATCACGATCGCGAGGCAATTTTTCACCAAGCCACCCAGTGGCACATCCTCCTCTTTCAATTCGTAACGACCGGCCTCGATCTTGGACATATCGAGGATGTCGCTGATCAGCGTGAGGAGATGCCGCCCGCTGTCGTGGATCAGCCGGCCATATTGGGCATAGGACGCGATGTCCTGGCCATGGGTCTGGTCGCGGATCATTTCGGATAGGCCGAGAATGGCGTGCAGCGGGGTACGCAGCTCATGACTCATGGTGGCCAAGAAATTCGACTTGGATTGGTTGGCCGCTTCGGCCGCGTCCCTGGCCGAGATCAGGGCCTCTTCGTGACGTTTGATCGGCGTGATATCGGTCGTGACTCGAATGATGCCGCCATCGGGCGTGCGCTGCTCGTTCACATGAATCCAGCGGCCGCTGACGAGTTGCCGCTCGATGGTTTCGCCGGGATTTCGGAACTGACGGAGGCGGTTCTGAATGAAAATTTCGGCGTCGAGACCGAACGGCAACACGATTTGCCCGCGTTCGACCGATGCGCGCAGGAGATGCTCGAAGGTTACGCCGGGCTTGTGCAGATCGGTCGTTTCGGGATGGAGTTCCCGATGCCGGCTGTTGCACAGCACGAAACGCTCGTCGGCGTCGTAAAGAAGGATGCCCTCGGAGATGCTTTCGATCGCGCCGAACAGGCGAGCCTGGGCCGTCTGTTCGCGCCTTAAGGCTTCCAGTTTTTGATCCTCATTCCGCTTAAGCGTCGAAATGTCGCTGGTAACGCTGACGATACCGCCGTCAGGTGTCCGGCGTTCCGAAATTTGAACCCATTTCCCGGTGTTCAAGTGCCGGATGATCGCCTCGCCAGGGTTGCGGAAGCGCGCCAACCGCTCGCGGACATGGCTTTCCAAATCGCTAGCCGAGGACAGTTGGGATTGCCCGCGATGGAACGCCGCCCGAACAAGATCTTCGAAACGGGTTCCGGGCCGGTGCAGGTCCGCCGTGTCCGGATAGAAACCGCGATAGGTGCTGTTGCACATCACGAACCGTTCTTGGGCGTCGTAAAGAACGACGCCTTCGGAAATGCTTTCGATCGCATCGATCAGGCGATTCTCGGCCTCGCGTTCGCGGCGGAGAGCATCAAGTCTGGCCTCTTCATTGCGTTTCAACGCCGTGATGTCAGTCGTAACGCGAATGACGCCGCCATCGGACGTTCTCCGTTCGGAGATTTGAAGCCAGCGTCCGTCCTTGATTTGACGGATGATCGTTTCGCCCGTGCTGCGGAACTTGACCAACCGGTCTTGGACGAAGGCCTCGACGTCCGTATCTGGGGGTAGGGCGAATTGGCCACGTGCGATCGCGGCGCGCAGCAGGTCTTCGTATTTTGCACCGGGCTTTTGAAGGTCGAGCGTTTCCGTATAGAAGGTCCGGTAGGTGCTGTTGCACATCGCGAACCGTTCTTCGGGATCGTAGATCACGATGCCTTCGGAAATGCTTTCGATGGCTGCCGCTAGGAGCCTTTCGGCCTGCCGCTCGGCGCGAACGGCTTCTTCCGCTTTCTTGCGGTCGGTGATGTCGACGATCGTGCCTTCGAAGAATCGGGTGTTACCGGCCCCGTCTTTAATGACGCGGGCATTTTCGGACACCCAGGTCGATGTCCCATCACGCCGAACGATCTGCTGTTCGAACTCCTGGATCTGGCCGTTTTTCTTCAGCGCTTCGAAGAAACGCAAGCGGGCATCGGGCTCGACGTACCATTTGAAGTCCCGTCGGGCCGTGGCCTCTATCAGCTCCTCCTCCGAATCATAGCCGCATATACGGCGAAAAGCGGGATTGGCGCGGATGATTTGGCCTTCCATGCTCGTGCGATAGATGCCCTCCGAGGCTGACTCGTAGAGGGCACGGAAATCCTGCTCGGCGCGTTCTAAACTCTCCGCTGTTTCAGCCGTGCGGCGAAGATGATGACGAAGGGCGAAGAGAAGGAGGAGAAGCAGCGCGGTGAAGGAAACAGCCGCCGCGGCGATGTAAAGCGAATCGCGCCTCCAGGGACCGAGAACGCGTTCCATGCTGATGCCGACGGTGACGATCAACGGCGGCTTGGCGATGCTTCGGTAGGAGATGATTCGCTTCACGCCGTCAACCGGCGACCCGGGCGAGAGGTAGGTGCCCTGCGATGTGGCCTTGAGTTTTTCTATCAGGACGGCCATGGCGGGCGGCTTTTCAAGGAGCGTTTCCATGAAAGGCTCCCGGACCAGAAGCCGGGCGTCGCTGTTCAGGATCGCAATCGCACCATCCGCGCCGATATCGAACGCTTTATAGAAATTCGAGAAGTAGGCCAGGTCGATGAGGACGACGGCTACTCCTCCGAATTGACCGTTCGGCTTGTCGATGCGCCGGCTTACGGGAATGACCCACTCGTTGTTCAACAGGCTGCGGATCGGGGTGCCGATATGTGTACCGCGATCGGGGTTGGTTTGATGGAACTTGAAGAACTCGCGGCTGGAGGCGTTGATGGCGGTGGGCGGATATTGAGCGGCCTCGGCCGCGAGCGTTCCGTTCTCGTCGACGACGGCGAGGTTGCGAACCTGCGGCATCAACTCCTTCTGTGACTGCAGGAGATCGTGCCACAGTTTCTGTTCGCCGGCCTTGTGGTCGCCCCGTTCCGCGTCGCCCTGAATATCATCGAGCGCAACATCGATTCCGCCGAAAGCGCTGCTCGCATGCTGCTCAAGGGCCCGTGCCAGGTTTTCAGCCTGCCTCTCCGCCTCGGAGATGGCGATATGGCGTGCTTCCAGGATCGAAAAAGCGGTGATGCCGGCGGCAATCAAGGTAAATGCGGCGCCGAGCACGACGAGTCGCCGGCGGAGACGGCCCAGCCGGGCGCTAGGCGATGGCAAGCGGTGCCCCCGCAAGGGCGTTGTTTCGATGGTCGACGGCACTCACGCCGCGGCTCCTGTCAAGACGAGGCCGTAAAACCCCCTGGTTTTCCGAGCGTAAGTGGGACGCTTGCCAGTGACAAGCCGCCGCTCCGGCACAAAATCTCCGCGAAGGAGCCTAGCCGCCGTCGAAGCCGTAGTGGGGCGCCTCGTCCCGCTGGATGATATCGAGTGAGCGCTCGGCAACGCTCGAGCTCTGGAACATGTGGTCGTCGAAGACACCCTGGCTCACCGCGCGCGGTTTTCCGTCGAGCGGCAGGGTGAACCGCAGGCCGAGTGAGTAGGCGGCGGGCATGTCGGCGCTGCGATCCATGCGGCCGTCGAGCGCCAGATAAGGAAGAGGAGCGAAGCTGACGCCCAACCGTTTCGATTCCATCAGGCCCAGGGTCGGTTCGAACGCCCACGAACCGCCGCCGACCGAAACGGTGGCGGATGGGATGTAAGGGATTTTGAGGCGAAGATCGTAGTCATAGCCGGAGGCAGCGGAGGGCTGCCATTCAGCGGCGGTTCCCGTCGAGTAGGGCGTATAGTAGTTCATCGTCACATTGATGGGGGCGGTGCGAAGTTCGCCGCCGAAGCTGCCGCGGGCCGAGTCGCCGGACCAACCGTCGTCCATGAACGCGTTGGCGCCGGCCAGCCATTTGCCCTCGCCGAACAGCCGCCGATAGCCCAGGCCGAGGCCGCCGCTGGGCTCGGCCTCCGGCTCACCGGTCCATGTATGGGTCACGTTGCCTTGAAACAGCATCGTGTCGACGTTGCTCTGCGCGAACGGCACGAACGCACGGCTGTTGAGCCACGGCTGGTCCTGATCGTTCAAGCCACCCTTGAACTCGCTGCGATAAGGGGCGTTGGCCGGGCCGGCCAAACGCTCGCCCAGCGAGGTCGAGAAGCGTTCCAGGGTGGGCATGACCGGGGCCGCGCCGGTCTCGTCCGCGCTGTCCTTGGCCGCGCCGGCGAAGGCGTCGAGCACCCAGGGCGCCTTGCTCTCTTGGGCGGCGGCGGGAAGCGCCGATGCACCTAATGCGGTGAATAGAAGGCAGGCCGTATACCGGCCACGCACGGATGTTTTCCCCACCATCCTGCTCCCTGGCCCACCCGGCACCGGGGCCGAGTGTATGAGACGAGCATATTGGGGGTGGTCCGTGGCTTTTTTGCGGCGATCAGCCCGCCGCGTTGAGCGCGCGCCAGATTTTTTCCGGTGTCGCGGGCATGTCGATGCGCGTGATGCCGCGGAGCCGTAGCGCGTCGATCACCGCGTTTGTTACGGCTGGGAGCGATCCCGCGCAACCGGCCTCGCCGCAACCCTTGGCCCCCAGCGGGTTGGTGGTCGCGGGAACCGGGTGACTGAAGAAATCGAAGTTGGGCAGGTCGGAAGCCCGGGGCAGGGCATAGTCCATGTAAGAGCCGGTCAAGAACTGGCCGTCCTCGTCATAAACCGTGCGCTCCATCAGCACCTGGCCGATCCCCTGGGTTACGCCGCCATGAAGCTGCCCTTCGACCAGCATCGGATTGATGATGGTGCCGAAGTCATTGACCATCACGTATCTCACAACGGCGGTCACTCCGGTATCCGGGTCAACCTCCACTTCGGCGATGTGGCAGCCGTTAGGGTAGGCGGCCGGCGCATGGTCGAAGATGTGCTTCACATCAAGGGATCTGGGCGCATCGGCTGGTAAACGCATACCGCCGCGTAACTTTTTCGCCAGTTCCATGATTCCGATGGAGCGGTCCGTGCCCGCGATGGTGAAGCGTCCTTGCGCGAATTCGATGTCGGCGACCGATGCCTCCAGCACGGCGGAAGCGGCCTGCTTGCCCAGTTCAACGACCTTCTGACTGGCCTCGATGATGGCCGCGCCGCTCGCCATGATGGATTTGGAGCCGCCCGTACCGCCGCCTGCGATCAATTCGTCGCTGTCGCCCTGCAGCAAGCGAATACGGTCGAAGGGCACGCCCAGCTTCTCGGTCAGGATCTGGGCGAAGGGAGCGGCATGTCCCTGACCGTAGTCCAGCGTGCCGGTGATGATGGTGACCGTGCCGTCGGCCTCGAATCGGATGCCGCCCATCTCTTTCATGGGCGGAGCGGTAACCTCGAGATAATTGCCGATGCCGCGGCCGCGCAACTTGCCGCGCGACTCGCTGTCGGCCTTCCTTCGGGCGAAGCCGTCCCAATCCACTTCCTTGAGTGCGCGTTCGAGAAGACGGGTGAAGTCGCCGCTGTCGTAGGTCGTGCCCGCCGCCGTTGCGAATGGCATTTGCTCGGGGCGCACATGATTGCGCCGGCGCAGCTCGACCGGGTCGATCCTCATCTCGGCGGCGGCGGCGTCGACCAGCCGCTCCATGATGTAGTTGCCCTCGGGCCGGCCCGCGCCGCGATAAGCGTTGACGGGAACGGTGTTGGTATAGACCAGTTTGGAATTCACTTCGAGCAACGGCGTGCCGTAAACGCTCAACACGTTCTTGACGATATTGATGGTCGGCATGATCGGTGAGGCGTGGGTCAGGTGCGCGCCCAGATTGCCGTGGGCGGTGATCCGTATCGCCAGGAACTTTCCTTGGGCGTCGAGCGCCAGCTCGGCCACGTAGTCATGGTCGCGCCCATGGGTATCGGCCAGGAAGCTTTCCGAGCGAAGATCGGTCCATTTCACCGGACGGCCCAGCGCACGCGCGGCGTGCAGGATGGCCACGTGCTCGGGGTGGATTTGCGCCTTCATGCCGAAGGAGCCGCCCACATTGCCGGTCAGGATGCGGACTTTCTCGGCGGCTTTCTCCGGCGGGAGGCCCAGCACGTCCTTGGCGAGCTGATTGCGCATGCCGAAGACGCCCTGACTCCCGGTTCGCAGGACCCACCGGTCGGCCTTCTCGTCGAATTCGCCGATGGCAGCGCGCGGCTCCATCGGGCACACCACGATCCGGTTATTGACGAGCGGGAGCGTCGTGACGTGGGCCGCCTTCTTGAAAGCATCGGCCACTTTATCGGTATCGCCATAGTGATAGTCGACGGCCAGGTTGCCCGGCACGTCATCGTAGAGCAGAGGGGCGTCCGGCTTCAGCGCCTCGGCCGAATCGGTCACGGCGGGCAGGGATTCGATATCGACCTCGACCGCCTCGGCCGCCTCGCGCGCCTCGGCGATGCTTTCGGCCACCACCAACGCGACGGCGTCGCCGACATAGCGCACCTTATCGGTCGTGAGAGCGGGCCAGGCGGGCTGGCGCATGGGTTTTCCGTCCCGGCCGGTGGCGGCCATCATGCACTTGATCGGGCCGAAGCCGCCCTTGGCCAGATCGGCCCCCGTGTATCTCGCGCGCCCGCCGGGCCTCACCCTCTCGTCCCCGCCCCTCCGTCTCGCCTACAGCCACACCGCCGGCAAGACCTATCAGCTCAACCTGATGGACACCCCTGGCCACGTCGACTTTGCC
>CADEGL010000093.1 GCA_902826885.1 uncultured Alphaproteobacteria bacterium
TGTCGATCAGGACGGCGGCGTTCCGGTCGAAACGGATCGCCGTGCCGTCCGGACGGTAATGCTCCTTCGCCGTCCGCACGATGACGGCGCGATGAACATCGCCCTTCTTCACGCGGCCCCGCGGAATCGCCTCCTTGACCGAGACGACGATGATGTCGCCGATCGAGGCGCTCTTGCGCTTGGAACCGCCGAGCACCTTGATGCACTCCACGCGCCGGGCGCCGGAGTTGTCGGCAACGTCCAAATTTGTCTGCGTCCGGATCATACCCGTCGTCCTTCGCTCGCCAAACCGTCAGGCAGTCTTGCCGGCGGCCTGGTCGTAGATCACTTCGAACCGCTTCCGCTTGGAAATCGGACGGCATTCGCGGATGCGAACGACATCGCCGACCTTGGAACGGTTTTCCTCGTCATGCGCCAGGAACTTGGTCGAGCGCACGATGTATTTCTTGTAGACCGGGTGCATGATCCGGCGCTCGACCTTGACGGTGATCGTCTTGTCGCACGAGTCGCTCGTCACCATGCCCTGCATTACGCGCTTCGGCATCCGCCTTCTCCTACTTCGCCGTGCGGGCCTTGGCGGCCAGCACGGTCTTAATGCGCGCGATGTCCCGGCGCACCTGGCGCACCCGCGCCGTGTTCTCCAACTGGCCGCTGGCCTTCTGGAAGCGCAAGTTGAACACTTCCTTCTGCAGGCCGGCCAGCTTGTCGGTCAATTCGTCCGCCGTCATGGCGCGCACTTCCTCGCCCTTCATGGCGTCAGCTCCCCTCGCCCAGGCGCGTCACGATCCGCGTCTTGATCGGCAGCTTGGCCGCCGCGAGCGTGAGCGATTCGTTGGCCACTTCCTTCGTGACGCCGTCGATCTCGAACATGATCCGGCCAGGCTTCACCCGTGCCATCCAGAACTCGGGCGTGCCCTTGCCGCTGCCCATGCGGACTTCGGCCGGCTTGGTCGAAACGGGCACGTCCGGAAAGATACGGATCCAGACGCGGCCCGTGCGCTTCATGTGGCGCGTGACGGCACGGCGCGCGGCCTCGATCTGGCGCGCGGTTAGACGGCCCGGCTCCATGGCCTTGAGACCGAAAGCGCCGAAGTTCAGCGACGAACCGCCCTTGGCCTTGCCGTGAATGCGGCCCTTGAAGGCTTTGCGGTACTTGGTGCGTTTTGGGGACATCATGGCGCGGCAATCCTCAGCTCGGGCGGCCCGGGGTGGTGGGCTGCTGCTCGGCCAGCTTCTTGTCCTGCGCCATCGGATCGTGCGCCAGGATCTCGCCCTTGAAGATCCAAACCTTCACGCCGCAGGTGCCGTAGGTCGTACGGGCCGTGGCCGTGCCGTAATCGACGTCGGCGCGCAGCGTGTGCAGGGGCACGCGGCCTTCGCGATACCATTCGACGCGGGCAATTTCGGTGCCGCCCAGACGGCCGCTGCAGGTGATGCGGATGCCGTCGGCGCCCAAGCGCATGGCCGACTGCACGGCGCGCTTCATGGCGCGGCGGAACGCCACGCGGCGGACGAGCTGCTGGGCGATGTTCTCGGCGACCAGCTTGGAATCGAGTTCCGGCTTGCGGATCTCGACGATGTTCAGGTTGACCTCGCTGCCCGTCATCTTGGACAGATCGGTGCGCAACTTCTCGATATCGGCGCCCTTCTTGCCGATGACCACGCCCGGACGCGCCGTGTGGATCGTGATGCGCGCCTTCTTGGCCGGCCGCTCGATGATGATGCGGCTGACGCCCGCCTGGTTGAGGCGGTCGAACAGATAGTTCCGGAGACGCAGGTCCTCATGCAGGAGGTTCGCGTAGCTGGGGTCCGCGAACCAACGCGAGTCCCAGGTCCGGTTGATACCGAGCCGCAGCCCGACGGGATTGACCTTTTGGCCCATTATGCTGTCTCCACGCGCTCGCGCACGATGACGGTCAGGTGGCTGAAGGGCTTCTCGACCCGCGCGGCGCGACCGCGGCCGCGGGCATGGAAACGCTTCATCACGATGCTGCGCCCGACATGCGCTTCCGCCACGTAGAGGCGGTCGACGTCGAGCTGGTGGTTGTTCTCGGCGTTCGCCACGGCGGACTCGAGCGTCTTCTTAACCTGGCGCGCGATGCGGCGCGGGTTGAAGGTCAACTCCGCCAAGGCATCCTGCACCTTCTTGCCGCGGATCAACTGCGCCACGACGTTCAGCTTGCGCGGGCTCGTGCGCACGGTCTTGAGCTGCGCGCGGGCCTCGTTGTCTTTCAGGGCGCGTTTGGCCTTCGGCTTACTCATCAGCCACCCGCCTTGGCGTCGGTGCGCGTCGCCTTGCGGTCGGCGGAGCCGGCGGCCGTATGGCCATGGAAGGTCCGCGTCGGCGAGAACTCGCCGAACTTGTGACCGACCATGTTCTCGTTGACGAGAACGGGGATGAACTTCTGCCCGTTATAGACGCCGAACGTGAGTCCGACGAACTGGGGCAGGATCGTCGACCGGCGCGACCAGGTCTTGATGACCTCATTGCGACCGGACTGGCGCGCCTTCTCGGCCTTCTCGAGAAGATAGCCGTCGACGAACGGACCTTTCCAAATCGAGCGTGACACCGCTCTTCTCCCTTACTTCGCGTACCGGCGCCGGACGATCATCCGGTCGGACGGCTTTGATTTCTTGCGTGTACGATAACCCTTGGTCGGCTTGCCCCACGGCGTGACCGGGTGACGGCCACCCTTGGTGCGGCCTTCGCCGCCGCCGTGCGGATGGTCGACCGGGTTCATGGCCGTGCCGCGGACCGACGGGCGCTTGCCCATCCAGCGGCTACGGCCGGCCTTGCCGATCTTCACGTTCTGCTGGTCCGGGTTCGACACCGCGCCGATCGTGGCCATGCAGTCGCTACGGACCATGCGGACTTCGCCCGAGGCCATGCGCAGGAGCGCATAGCCCACGTCGCGGCCGACGATCTGCACGTAGGTGCCCGCCGCGCGCGCCATCTGGCCGCCACGGCCCGGCTTCAGCTCGACATTGTGAACGATCGTGCCGACCGGGATGCTCTTCAGCGGCATCGCGTTGCCCGGCTTGATGTCCGCGCGCTCGCCCGCGACGACGGTGTCGCCGACGGCCAGGCGCTGCGGCGCCAGGATGTAAGACAGCTCGCCGTCCTTGTAGCGGATCAGCGCGATGAAACCGGTGCGGTTGGGATCGTACTCGATCCGCTCGACCACCGCCGGCACGTCGAACTTGGCGCGCTTCAGATCGACCACGCGATAGCGCTTCTTATGACCGCCGCCGATGCGGCGCATCGTGATGCGGCCGTTCGCGTTGCGGCCGCCGGACTTGCCGCCGCCGCTGGTCAGGGCCTTCACCGGACCGCCCTTCCACAGCTCCTTGCGGTCCACCAGGACCAGGCCGCGGAGGCCGGGCGTCACGGGCTTGTATGTACGAAGCGCCATCGCCTAGATCCCCGTCGTGACGTCGATCGACTGGCCCTCGGCCAGGCGAACGATCGCCTTCTTATAGTCGCTGCGCGTACCCGGACGGCCGCGGAACAGCTTGAACTTGCCGGCTTGGCGCAGCGTGTTGACCGCCACGACCTTGACGCCGAACAGACCTTCGACGGCGGCCTTGATCTCGGGCTTCGTCGCGGTCAGGGCGACGCGAAACGTCACCTGGCCGTGCTCGGAACCCTGGGTCGCCTTCTCGGTGATGACGGGCTTCAGCACGATTTCGTGCATCCGCTCGCGCGTGAGGGTCACCTTCCCTGTCGGACGTCTGCTCATTTCAGGCGCGCCTCGAGATGCTGGAGCCCCGCCTTCGTCAACACCAGCGTGTCGCGGCGGAGGATGTCATAGACGTTCGCGCCCTGCTGGGGCAGCACGTCCAGGTGCGGAATGTTGGCGGCCGCGCGGCTGAAATTGACGTCCACCTCGGGACCGTCGATCACCAGCGTCGATTCCCAGCCCAGCTTACGCAGGGCCTTAACCAGATCCGCGGTTTTGCCCGACTTGAACTCGGCCGACTCGAGAACGATCAGCTTGCCGTCCTTCAGCTTGCTGGCCAAGGCCGTCTTCAGGCCGAGCTTGCGGATCTTCTTGTTGAGCGAATGCTCGTGGCTGCGCACGACGGGGCCGAACACGGCGCCACCGCCCCGGAACTGCGGAGAGCGCAGGCTGCCCTGACGGGCTTGGCCGGTACCCTTCTGCTTGTAGGGCTTCTTGGTCGTGCCCTGGACTTCGCCCAGGGTCTTCGCCTTGTGCGTGCCGGCGCGGCGCTTGGCCAACTGCCAGAACACGACGCGCGACAGAATGTCGCGGCGGACCTGAACGCCAAACACGGATTCGTCGAGATCGACCGTGCCGTGGGCCTTGCTGTCGAGGCCAATGACTTTGCAGGTGAGGGCCATCAGCTCTGGGCCTCCTGGCCGGATTCGGCGGCAGGCGCCGCGGGTTGCTCGGCCGCGGGAGCCGCTTCGGCCTTATCCGCGCCCTTCACGGCCGCCGGATAGGGCAGGTCTTTGGCATGCTTGCGCTTCGCCGCGTCGCGCACGGTGACGAAGCCACCCTTGGAGCCAGGCACGGCGCCTTCAACGAGCAGAAGCCCGCGGTCGAGATCGGTGCCGACCACCTTGAGGTTCTGCGTCGTACGCCGGCGCTGGCCCATATGGCCGGCCATCTTCTTGTTCTTGAAGACCTTGCCGGGGTCCTGGCGGCCGCCGGTCGAGCCGTGGCTGCGATGGCTGATGGACACGCCGTGAGACGCCTCGAGGCCGGCGAAATTATGCCGCTTCATGGCGCCCGCGAAGCCCTTACCGATGGTCGTGCCCGTCACGTCGACGAACTGACCCGCCGCGAAATGCGCCACCGTGATCTCGGCGCCCACATCGACCAAGCCGTCATCGGGCACGCGGAACTCGACGATCTTCCGCTTCGGCTCGACCTTCGCTTTCGCGAAGTGGCCGCGCTGGGGCTTCGTCACGTTCTTGGCCTTGCGGCTGCCGACGCCGAGCTGAAGCGCGACATAACCGTCCCGCTCCTTCGTGCGCTGAGCCACGACTTGGCAGCCGTCCACCTTAAGGACGGTCACCGCGCGGTGCGTGCCGTCCTCGGCGAACACCCGCGTCATACCCATTTTCTGTGCGATCAAGCCTGTACGCATGGTCATGCCCTTAGAGCTTGATCTCCACATCCACGCCCGCGGCGAGGTCGAGCTTCATCAGCGCGTCCACCGTCTGGGGCGTCGGATCGATGATGTCGAGAAGGCGCTTGTGCGTCCGAATTTCGAACTGCTCACGCGATTTCTTATCGACATGCGGAGAACGATTAACCGTAAAACGTTCAAATCGCGTCGGCAGCGGAATCGGCCCGCGCACGCGCGCGCCGGTCCGCCGAGCCGTGTTCACGATCTCGCGCGTCGACTGATCGAGCACGCGGTGATCGAAGGCCTTGAGCCTTATTCTGATGTTCTGGCTGTCCATCTGTGCTCGTATCCCGACGCAACCGATTCCTGGCTTTGGCCTTGATTACTTAATGATCGAAGCGACGACGCCTGCGCCGACGGTGCGGCCGCCCTCGCGGATGGCGAAGCGCAAGCCCTCGTCCATCGCGATCGGCGCGATCAGCTCGACCTCCATCGCGATGTTGTCGCCCGGCATCACCATCTCCACCCCGTCCGGCAGCTTGATCGTCCCCGTCACGTCCGTCGTCCGGAAGTAAAACTGCGGACGATAGTTCGTGAAGAACGGCGTATGACGGCCACCCTCTTCCTTCGTCAGAACGTACGTCTCCGCCTTGAAGTGCGTGTGCGGCGTGATCGAACCCGGTGCGGCCAACACCTGGCCGCGCTCCACGTCCTCGCGGCCCACGCCGCGCAAGAGAACACCGACGTTGTCGCCCGCCTCGCCCTGATCCAACAGCTTGCGGAACATCTCGATGCCCGTCACGACCGTCTTCGCCGTCGCCTTCAGGCCCACGATCTCGATTTCATCGCCGACCTTCACGATCCCGCGCTCCACGCGGCCCGTCACCACCGTACCGCGGCCCGAGATCGAGAACACGTCTTCGATCGGCATCAGGAACGGACGATCCTTCGGGCGCTCGGGCTGCGGAATGTAGCTGTCCACCGCCTTCATCAGCTCCAGGATCGCTTCCTTGCCCAGCTTCGGGTCCTTGTCTTCCAGGACCGCAAGCGCCGAGCCCTTCACGATCGGAATATCGTCGCCAGGGAAGTTGTACTTCGACAGAAGCTCGCGCACCTCAAGCTCGACCAGGTCCAACAGCTCCGGGTCGTCGACCATGTCCACCTTGTTCATGAACACGACCAGCGCCGGCACGCCCACCTGGCGCGCCAGCAGGATGTGCTCGCGCGTCTGCGGCATCGGACCGTCCGCCGCCGAGACCACCAGGATCGCGCCGTCCATCTGCGCGGCACCCGTGATCATGTTCTTCACGTAGTCCGCGTGGCCCGGGCAGTCCACGTGCGCGTAGTGGCGGTTCGCCGTCTCGTACTCCACGTGCGCCGTCGCGATCGTAATGCCGCGCTCGCGCTCCTCCGGCGCCTTGTCGATCTGGTCGTACGCCGTAAACGTCGCGCCGCCAGTCTCCGCCAGCACCTTCGTGATCGCCGCCGTCAACGACGTCTTGCCGTGGTCAACGTGGCCAATCGTCCCTACGTTGCAGTGCGGCTTCGTACGCTCAAACTTCGCCTTCGCCATCTACGTCTTCCTTCTTCCTCTATCCGATGCCTCTACCAACCGACCGTCAGGCCATCTTCGCCTTGACTTCGTCGGCCACGGCCTGCGGCACCGGGGCGTAATGATCGAAATGCATGCTGTAAGTCGCGCGCCCCTGGCTCATCGAGCGGAGCGTATTCACGTAACCGAACATATTGGCCAACGGCACCATGGCTTCGACGACGCGGGCGTTGCCGCGTGAATCCATGCCCTGCACTTGGCCGCGGCGGCTGTTCAGGTCGCCGATGACATCGCCCATGTAGTCCTCGGGCGTCACGACCTCGACCTTCATGATCGGCTCAAGCAGCTTCGGCGCGCACTTGGGAATCCCCTCGCGGAACGCCGTGCGCGCCGCGATTTCGAACGCCAGCACGCTGGAGTCCACGTCGTGGTACGCGCCGTCGATCAGCACGGCCTTGAAGTCGATCAAGGGATAGCCCGCGATCGGACCGCTGGTGCGGGCCGCATCGAGACCCTTCTTGACGCCGGGGATGAATTCCTTGGGGATCGAACCGCCGCGGATATCGTCCTCGAAGACGTAGCCTTCACCAGCCTTGAGCGGCTCGAAGCGGATCTCGACGCGGGCGTACTGGCCCGAACCGCCGGACTGCTTCTTATGGGTGTAGTCGATCTCGCCGATCTTGCCGATGGTCTCGCGGTACGCCACCTGCGGCGCGCCGACATTGGCCTCGACCTTGAACTCGCGCTTCATGCGGTCGACGATGATCTCCAGATGCAGCTCGCCCATGCCGGCGATGACCGTCTGACCGCTTTCCGCATCGGTCGCCACGCGGAAAGACGGGTCTTCCGTCGCGAGTCGCGACAGAGCGACGCCCATCTTTTCCTGGTCGGCCTTGCTCTTGGGCTCGACCGCGACTTCGATGACCGGGTCCGGGAAGTCCATCCGCTCCAGGATCACCGGCTTGGCGGGATCGCACAGCGTGTCGCCCGTGGTCGAGAAACGCATGCCGGCGATGGCAATGATGTCGCCCGCGCGGGCTTCCTTGATATCTTCGCGGTGGTTGGCGTGCATGAGAAGCATGCGGCCGACGCGTTCGCGCTCGTCCTTGATCGGATTCAAGACCTGAGAGCCGGCCGTCAAAATGCCCGAATAGATGCGAACGAAGGTCAGCGAGCCAACAAACGGATCGGTCATGATCTTGAACGCGAGCGCCGAGAACGGCTCGTCGTCCGACGTCTTGCGCTCGACCGCCGTCTCGCCGTCGAGAGCCACGCCCTGTATGGCCGGCACGTCGGTCGGCGCCGGAAGGAAATCGACCACGGCGTCGAGAAGCGTCTGAACGCCTTTGTTCTTAAAGGCCGAACCATTGAGGATCGGAACGAACGCGCCGGAAATCGCACCCTTGCGGATGCAGCGCTTCAGCACATCTTCGTCCGGCTCCTGGCCGCCCAGATAGGCTTCGAGCGCTTCGTCATCGACCTCGACCGCCATCTCGACGAGCTTCGTGCGGTATTCCTGGGCCTGCTCCTTGAGGTCGGCCGGAATTTCCTCGACCACGAACTCGGCGCCGAGCTTCTCGTCCTTCCAACGGATCGCCTTCATGCGAACCAGGTCGACGAGGCCGACATAAGCGGACTCGGAACCGATCGGAAGCTGGATAACCAGCGGCTTGGCGCCCAGGCGATCGACGATCATATCGACGCAGCGGAAGAAATTGGCGCCGATGCGGTCCATCTTGTTGACGAAACAAATGCGCGGCACTTTGTACTTGTCGGCCTGGCGCCACACCGTCTCGGACTGCGGCTCCACGCCCGCCACGCCGTCGAACACGGTCACGGC
>CADEGL010000094.1 GCA_902826885.1 uncultured Alphaproteobacteria bacterium
TTCGAGGAAGGCATCGGCGTCAACGCGCTGACCAGCGCGGATGCGGGTTATCCCGCCGGCGGAGCGGTGTTCCATGACACCGCCGTTTGGTTGCGCGCGGCCTAGGAACCTCAACTTGAGCAATCGGCCCGGACGGGTCGTCGTGGTCGGAAACGAGAAGGGCGGTTCCGGCAAGTCGACGATCGCCATGCACTTGGCGGTGGCGCTTTTGGGCGAGGGGTTTCGCGTCGGTACCATCGACCTGGACGCGCGCCAAGGCACACTCACCCGGTTTGTCGACAACCGGAACGCACAGGCCGCCCGGGGCGTGACCTTGCGCGTGCCGCAACATGCCGCCGTCCACCATTCGAAGGCCGAGGATTTGCGCGCGGCGGAAGCGGAAGACCGCGCGGCTTTCGAGACGGTGCTGGGCTCTCTTCAGGAACGTTGTGACTTCGTCGTGATCGACACGCCCGGCAGCGACAGCTACCTGTCCCGCCTTGGCCATTCCCATGCCGACGTGATCGTCACGCCGCTCAATGACAGTTTCATCGACCTGGACATCCTGGCGCGGGTGAACGGCGAGAGCATGGAGATCGAGCGCCCGAGCCATTACAGCGAATTGTTGTGGGATCAAAAAAAGCAGCGCGCTTTGCGCGACCGGCGTTCGATCGATTGGATCGTGCTGCGTAACCGCCTGTCTCATCTCGACGCGCGCAACAAGCGGCAGATGGGCCGCATTCTGGAGAAGCTGTCTCAACGCCTGGGTTTTCGGATGGCCGCGGGCTTCAGCGAGCGGGTGGTGTTTCGCGAACTGTTCCTCAAGGGACTGACGCTGCTGGACGTGAAGGACGCGGGCGTTGAGATGACCATGTCCCATGTGGCGGCGCGGGCGGAGTTGCGCACGCTTCTCGACGCCCTTGGCCTCAGCCGTCCGGAACCGGCCACAGGACAGGAAGGTGCGGCTTCTTCGTGATTGGGAACGCTCGGACGGCGCGGACGTTGCACCCCGCGTCGTGGCTATGGCACAACAACGGCCTTCCCGGGCCGGAGGAGGGGCGGCCCGGCGACCCTGACGTAATAAGTTGATATAAAAGGATAAAAAGGCGAGTCTCGATGTCAAAACGCGTCCGTAAAGCGATCTTTCCCGTGGGCGGCCTGGGCACACGGTTCCTGCCGGCAACCAAGTCGATGCCGAAGGAGATGCTGCCCGTCGTCGACAAGCCGCTGATCCAGTATGCCGTGGAGGAAGCGCGCGCGGCGGGAATCGAGGAGTTCATCTTCGTCACCGGCCGCGGCAAGAGCGCCATCGAGGATCATTTTGATTTCAGCTACGAGCTGGACCGGGTTTTGTCCGAGCGCGGCCGCGTGAAAGACGTGCAACAGATCAAGGCGCTTCTCCCCCAGCCCGGCGATATCGCCTATGTGCGTCAGCAGGAGCCGCTGGGTCTCGGCCATGCTGTCTGGTGCGCGCGCAACCTCGTGGACAACGAGCCGTTCGCCGTTCTGTTGGCCGACGACCTTGTCCTGGCCTCCAAGCCTTGCCTGTCGCAGCTCACCGCCGCTTATACGGGCGGCAACCTCGTTGCCGCGATGGAAGTGCCGCCTGACCAGGTCTCGCGTTACGGTGTGCTCGACGTGGCGGGCAACGAGGGCAACCTGATCAAGGTCAAGGGCATCGTCGAGAAGCCCGCGCCGAAGGACGCGCCATCCAACCTCTGCGTCATCGGCCGCTACGTCCTCGACCCCAGCGTGTTCGATCATCTGGCGCGGCTGCAGCGTGGCGCGGGCGGCGAAATCCAACTGACCGACGCCTTGGCCGCCATGGTTGGCCAGGTGCCGTTTCACGGATACCGGTTCGAAGGCACGCGTTTCGATTGCGGCGACAAAGTCGGGTTTTTCGAAGCCAACGTGGCCTTCGCGCTGGAGCGTCCCGATCTTGGCGAGAGCGTGCGCAGCGTGATCCAGCGCTACGCTAAGAAAAAATAGGATCGGCGGCTTCGCATGCGCATCGTGATGATCGGAGCGGGGTATGTCGGCCTCGTGTCCGGAACATGTTTCTCCGAGTTCGGTCACCAGGTGATCTGCGTCGAAAAGGACGCGGGCAAGCTGGCCCGTCTCCAGCGCGGTGAGGTGCCGATCTATGAGCCGGGCCTCGACGATCTGATAGCGGCCAACATGAAGTCGGGCCGGTTGTCCTTCACGGGCGATTTGTCCAACGCGGTCGACGAGGCGGACGCGGTCTTCATCGCGGTTGGCACGCCCAGCCGGCGTGGCGACGGCCACGCGGATTTGAGTTACGTGTTCAGCGCGGCCGAGGAGATCGCCAAAGCCTTGCGGGGCTACGCCGTCATCGTCACCAAATCGACCGTGCCCGTCGGCACCAGCCGCGAAATCGCGCGGATCGTGCGCGAGGCCAACCCCAAGGCAGCGTTCGACGTGGCGTCCAATCCCGAGTTTCTGCGCGAAGGCTCGGCCATCGGCGATTTCATGCGGCCGGACCGCGTCGTCATCGGCGTCGAGGCCGATCGCGCGCGCGAGATTCTGCGCCGCATTTACCGGCCGCTCTTCCTGATCGAGACGCCGATCCTGTTCACGGCGCTCGAGACATCGGAACTGATCAAGTACGCCGCCAACGCCTTCCTGGCCACCAAGATCACCTTCATCAACGAAATCGCGGATCTGTGCGAAAAAGTCGGAGCCAATGTCCACGACGTGGCGCGTGGCATGGGCCTCGATGGCCGCATCGGCCGCAAGTTCCTGCATGCCGGGCCCGGCTATGGCGGCTCTTGCTTTCCCAAGGACACGCTAGCGCTCGCGCGCACGGCGCGGGAGGCAGGCGCGCCTTTGCGCATCGTCGAGACGGTCAAGGACGTCAATGACGCGCGCAAGCGCCAGATGGCGGAGATCGTGCTCGGCGCTTGTGGCGGTTCGGTCAAGGGGCAGACCGTGGCGGTGCTGGGCCTGACCTTCAAGCCCAATACCGACGACATGCGCGAGGCGCCCAGCCTGGACATCGTCCCCGCGTTGACGGCCCAAGGCGCCAAGGTGCGCGTCTTCGACCCCGCGGGCATGAAAGAGGCCAAGAAACTGATTTCCGGCGTTGCCTGGTGCGCGGATGCCTATGATGCCATCAAAGGCGCGGATGCTCTTGTCATCGTGACGGAATGGAACGAATTCCGCGCGCTCGACTTGGATCGCGTGAAGCAGTCGATGAAACGGCCCGTCTTCATCGACCTGCGAAACATCTATAACCCCGGCGAGATGGAGGCGGCTGGTTTTGCCTATCGTTCCATCGGCCGTCCGACCAAGAAAGCCGGTACATGAAGCATGATTTTCACCCCACGATCCTGCGTGAATACGACGTTCGCGGTGTCGTTGGAGAAACTTTAGCGGCGGCGGATGCACGCGCGGTCGGCCGTTCTTTCGGCACGGCGCTGGTGCGTGACGGCGGAAAGCGCGTGGCTGTCGGCTATGACGGCCGTCTCAGTTCGCCCGAGATGGAAGCAGCCGTGGTCGAAGGCCTGGCCTCTTGCGGCCTGGAAGTGATCCGGGTCGGCCTGGGCCCCACGCCCATGACCTATTTCGCGGTCAAGCACCTGAAAACCGACGGCGGCTTGATGGTGACGGGCTCGCACAACCCGTCCCACTACAACGGCTTCAAGATGGCCACGTCCAAGGGGCCGTTCTACGGCGACGCGATCAAGGCGCTGGGCGCCCGCGCGGCATCGGCCGACTTCGTCAGCGGCAAGGGCAAGGTCAGCGAGCATTCGGTGTTCGACGCTTATGTCGATCGGCTGTTCCGCGACTATGACGGAGAGCACCCGCTCGATGTGGCGTGGGATGCAGGCAACGGCGCGGCCGGCCCCGCCATGGCGGCGCTGACCAAACGTCTGCCGGGCCGTCATGCCATGATCCATCAGACGATCGACGGCCGCTTTCCGAATCACCACCCCGACCCGACCGTCGAAGCCAATTTGGTCCAGCTCAAGGAAGTGGTGGCCAAGGAAAAAAGCGTCGCCGGTATCGCGTTCGATGGCGACGGGGACCGTATCGGCGCGGTGGATGGCAAGGGCCGCGTGCTTTGGGGCGACCAGATGATGATGCTGTTGGCGCGCGATGTGCTGCGCGACAAGCCGGGCGCCACCATCATCGCCGACGTGAAGGCCAGCCAGGCGCTGTTCGACGAGGTGGCGCGGCTGGGCGGCAAGCCGCTGATGTGGCGAACCGGCCATTCCCTCATCAAGGCCAAAATGGCGGAGACGGGGTCGCCGCTGGCCGGCGAGATGAGCGGCCATCTGTTCTTCGCCGACCGTTATTACGGCTACGACGACGCGCTCTATGCCGCCGTCCGCCTGATCAACGTCATTGCCCGCTCGGGCAAGAGCTTGGCCGAGCTGCGCGACGAGCTGCCCCAGATGATCAACACACCGGAGCTGCGGTTCCCTTGCTCCGAGGATCGTAAATTCCAGGTCGTCGACGAGCTGAAAGCCCGCCTCAAGGCCGAGAAAGCCAACGTGGACGATATCGACGGCGTCCGCGTCAACACGTCCGATGGCTGGTGGCTCCTGCGTGCTTCCAACACCCAGGACGTTCTTGTCGCGCGCTGCGAGTCCTCCAGCGCCGATGGGCTTCAGCGTCTCAAGGACACGCTGGCGAGCCAGCTTCGCAAGAGCGGCATCGAGCCGCCACAGCATTCGCAGCACTAAGCCGCGGAGCGATGGCTTCGTTCTTTTTCTACGGCACGTTGTTGGACGCGGATGTCAGGCGAATCGTCCTGGGACGCGATCTCGATCCGGCTTCGCTTCACGAAGCGGTTTTGACCGGCCATCGCGTTTCGCGCGCGCGTGGCAAGACCTATCCCATCCTGGCCGCAAAGCGCGGCGCCAAGGCGCACGGGCTGGTCGCGTCGCATCTCGATGACCGCGACGCGGCGCGGTTGTTCCACTATGAAGACGACGGCTATCGCACGGTCGAGCTCGATCTGGCCGTCTCCCATGGCCGCATGAACGCCTGGGCGTTCATGCCGGGCCCGCGCATGAAGGCGTTGCCCGTCGATTGGTCCTATGCGGCATGGAGCCGCAACGTGAAAGCGCGGGTGATGCCGGGGATCGCCGCGTGGATGGCGGGTTATCCGGGGCCGGGTGCGTTACCGCTTTATCGACGCTGGCGATTGCGGCGGCACACGATGTAAGGCGCGTCGCCGCGCCCCGGTTCAGTTCTTAAGGGCGGCGAGTTCCTGGCCCGCTTGGACCGGCTTGCAATCGATCTGGTGCCGCTCGGTCAGGGTGCGGCAGGCCTGTTCGGCCATCTCGCGTGAAGCCAAGCCGGTCAGGCGTGCGCGATAGAGCATGCCCTTGTCGACCTCGACGGGAATGACGACCGCGGTCGCGCTGGCTAGAAATTCCGGCACGGCCTCGGCCGCGCGGGCGGCGGCAAGCTGGGCTTGAACGAAACGTTGGAAGGCGCCGACCTGGACGCCCCAGATACCGGCCGTGGACAGGACCGAGGCCTCATGCGGCTTCGGCCCGGCCGCGTCGCCCTGTTCGATCGGTTGTTTCGCCGTCGGAAGATTGTTGGGCAATGGGCGGGCCGCTACGTTCGCGCGCGGGTTGAGGCGCGACGCCACGGTCAAGGTCGGCTGGGTGTCGAAGCCCTTGTCCAACAGATGCATCATCTGCACGTCGCGCGCGTAGGAGCTGCTGCCGCCCAGGACGACGCCAAAGATGCGGCGCCCATCGCGCTCGGCGGAGGCGGCCAAGTTGAAGCCCGAATCGCGGATGAAGCCGGTCTTGAGACCGTCTGCGCCCTCATAGCGGCCGAGAAGCCGGTTATGGCTCGCGATCTGCTGGCCTTTGTAGTCGAAGCTCTGTTGGGAGAAGTAGTGATAGCGATCCGGGAAGTCCCGGTAGAGCGCCTGGGCCAGGATGACCTGGTCTCGCGCGGTGGTGACTTGCGCCCTGTTCGGCAGTCCGGACGCATTGCGATAGACCGTCCGCGTCATGCCCAGCTTGGCGGCCTTGCGCGTCATCACCTGGGCAAAGTTGGATTCGGTGTCGCCCAGCGCTTCCGCCAGCACGACGGCCGCGTCGTTGGCCGACTTGGTGGTCAACGCCAGGATGGCGTCCTCGACCGTGATGGTTTCGCCCGGTTCCAGATACAGCTTGGAAGGCGCCTGCGCGGCGGCGGCCTTGGAGACCGGCAGGCGCGTGTTGAGCGTGAGCTTCTTGGCCTGGAGCGCCTCGAAGGTCATGTACAGCGTCATCATCTTGGTGAGAGACGCCGGATAGGTCTGACCGTCCGGATTGTCGGAGTAAAGAAGTTCGCCGGTGGTGCCGTCGACGATGATGGAGGCCGCGAGGGGCGGTTGCCAGGTCGAGGCAGCTTTCTTGCTGGACTTCGCGGCCCATGCCGGCGTCGCGACCAGGGAGGCCGCAACCATGGCGGCCGCCAAATAGCGGAAAATGCGGGGTCCGGTCGTCGGTCCCATGCCCACCCTCTGACCTTAGCGGCCGCCGCCACCCCCTCCCAGTGAGGGCGCCAACCGGATCATCCCGCCTAGGTTCCAAGAGCCCGCTCAGCCCCTGTCCCAGACGAAACACGAAAATGCAATTTACGGAAGATCGAGAATCTTGTCCAGGATTTGTTGTGAATCAGAGGGTTGCGAGATGAATCCCAAGTGCCTTCGGAAAAGTTCCGTAACGGCGGCGATTTTCTCGCGCCGCATGGATAGCCGGTCGATTTTATTGCGATGCAACATTCGTGCGGTTGACACGTCACAATGGCTTTCTATATTTGATTTATTGCACCGCACAAATTTTGTTGCGCCGCTTTGGCGGCGCCGAACAAACAAGGACACGTAGTGGCTTCATCCAAGCGTAAATCCACGGGCAAGCTCAACGGCGCCAAGTCCGTTCCGACCGCCGCCAAGCCGCCCATTCGCAATCCCGCCACGGAGATCGCACCCATGACCAAAGAGCAGTTGGAATCTGTCGCCGGCGACACGTTGAAGACCTATGGCGGCCTGGCCGCGTTGGGCAAGGCGAACGTCGAAAGCACCCTCGAGGCGACCGCTGTTCTGAGCAAGGGCGTGGAAGAGATCGGTCAGGCCTGGGCGGCGCTGGCCAAGCGCCTGGTGGACATCCAGATGTCATCTCTCCAAACGCTGCTCGGCGCGCGCAATATCAAGGACGTCGTCGAGGTTCATGCCGACCTCACCAAGACCCATCTCCAGACGGCCATGTCCGAAGGTGCGAAAATCTCGGAACTGACGCTCAAGGTCGCGAACGAAGCGATCCGGCCGCTGGCCGCGCGCGTGACCGATACGGTGAAAGCGACCGCCAAGGCAGCCTGACCTCCATCGACGGTTCCTCCCAGCCTGGCCCGGCGGTTTTACGACCGCCGGGCTTTTTTTTCGGTTTAGCGCGATGGGCGCCATGCGCGCCCGGCGGGTTGGATCGGCTTCGGCAGATACCATATTATTGCCGGAAAGCAGGCCGACATTGGCCGGACGCTGGACGAGGGTTGGATCGAATGAAGCCCGTCAGGGGCAACGGCGGTGAGGGCGGTGGCGGCAATGGTCGGGACAATCCGACCACGGGCGTCGTCGTCAAGACGCGCCCCAAGACGAAGAAACCCGACCTGTACAAGGTTCTCTTGCTCAACGACGACTACACGCCGATGGAATTCGTCGTGTACGTCCTCGAACGCTTCTTCAACATGACCCAGCAGCGCGCCACCGAGGTGATGATGCACGTCCACCGGCGTGGCGTCGGCATCTGCGGCGTCTACACCTATGAAGTTGCGGAAACGAAGGTCAGTCAGGTGATGGACTGCGCCCGGCAGCATCAGCACCCCCTTCAATGCACCCTGGAGAAGGAATGAGCGGCATCATCTCGCCCCAGCTCGAACAAGCCCTCCGCCGCGCCATCGACTTGGCCAATGAGCGCCGCCACGAATACGCGACGCTCGAGCATCTTTTGCTGGCGTTGACCGAGGACCAAGACGCCATCGCCGTCCTGCGCGCCTGCGGCGTCGATGTCGACCGCATCAAGGGCGACCTGGCCTCCTATATCGACAACGAGTTGAACGGGCTGGTGACCAATCGGCTTGAGGATGCGAAGCCGACGGCCGGTTTCCACCGGGTGCTCCAGCGCGCCGTCATCCACGTCCAATCCTCGGGGCGCGAGCGCGTCACCGGCGCCAACGTGCTGGTCGCCATGTTCGCCGAGCGCGAATCCCACGCCGTCTACTTCCTGCAGCTTCAGGACATGACGCGTCTGGATGCCGTCAACTACATCTCCCACGGCATCGCCAAGGTGCCCGGCCGCTCGGAGAAGCGGGCCGTGGAAGGCGCCGACGAAGAGGCGTCCGGCGAGAAGACCGTGAAGAAGGGGCAGGAGGCGCTCAACGCCTACTGCGTCGACCTGAACAAGAAAGCCAAGTCCGGCAAGATCGATCCCTTGATCGGCCGCGAGGCCGAGGTCGAGCGCACCATCCAGGT
>CADEGL010000095.1 GCA_902826885.1 uncultured Alphaproteobacteria bacterium
AAAGACCCGGCCAAGATACAACAGGGAGGCTTCACGTCTGGGAGACGTTGGATCCGAAGACCCATGATCCACGGGCGTTGCACCCGCAAATCCCAGCGACGAGGGCGAACCATCGTCGCTCCAACAATGATGCTGCAACGCACCATCGATGCTTCATATGTACGGCGAGACGGCTTCCAGCACCATCGGGATTTCCGAAGAGAAGCCATGCGAGAACTGCATGGCTTGCTGCATTTCGCAATCCCGGGAAGGCTTTAGGTAACTCTGACTAGGATTCGAGTCACCGGGATCAGAACTGCGATTTGGCAATCTCGTTGATCAGGAAGTCGCGCAGGACCGCGATCCTTTTCGAGTGCCGCAGTTCTTCCGGATACACGAAATAAGCCTCGCTGGCCGGGCTGGAAAGCGAGGGAATCACCCGCACCAGGTCGCTTCCGTAGCCCTGGGAGGAATAATCGTGGGCGACGTAGTCGGGCAGGGAGCCCATGCCCAGACCGCTACGGATCGCCAGCATCAGCCCGTAAATGTTGTTAACGCGTAAGGCGGGCTGACGCTCGTTGCCGGCTTTGGTCCCCGCGGTCAGCAGCCAGTTGATGTCGGGAAAGGGCGGGCGCGCATCCTGGCCGTAAACGATCAGCCGATGGCGGTCGAGATCCTCCGTCGTTTCCGGCTTGCCGTGCGCCTTCAGATAGTCGCGCGAGGCGTAGACATGGGAGCGCAGGGTGACCAGGTGCCGTTGCACCAGGTCGGGCTGGCGCGGCGGCCGCACGCGGATGGCGACGTCGGCCTCGCGCATGGTCAGGTCCAATTCCTCGTCGTCGACCAGGATGGTGACCTGGATGTCGGGATAGAGGTCGATGAAATTCTTGATGCGCGGCGTCAGCCACAAGGAGCCGAAGGCGACCGTCGTCGTGATGCGCAAGGGGCCTTTCGGCTTGTCCTTGGCCTCGGTGATCATGGCCTGCGCCATCGCGAGCTTGGCGAAGACGTCGCGCACGGTCTTATAGAGAAGCTCGCCCTGCTCGGTCAGGATCAGGCCGCGCGCATGGCGGTGGAACAGAGGCGCGCCGAGCGTCTCCTCCAGGCCGCTGATCTGCCGGCTGACGGCCGACTGCGACAGGTTCAGAAGCTCGCCCGCGTGCGTGAAGCTGCCGGCCTCGGCCACGGCGTGGAAGACGCGCAGCTTGTCCCAGTCCATCTGCTGGCCGGTCGTGCCCGCCGCTTCGCGCCAGGCGGACGGATGGTGCAGGAGTGCTTTGTCATTGCGCGGCAAGGACCGCCTCGCTTTCGTGCTCGGCCAGGAACTTTTCGGCCTCGAGCGCGCCCATGCAGCCCAGCCCCGCGGCCGTCACGGCCTGGCGGAACACCTTGTCCTTCACGTCGCCCGCGGCGAAGACGCCCGGCACGTTGGTGCGCGTGCTGTCCGGCTCGGTCAGGAGATAGCCTTCCGAATCCATTTTCAGCTTGCCGCGAAACAGCTCGGTCGCGGGATCGTGGCCGATGGCGATGAAGAAGCCTTCGACCGGCAGCTCGCTCTTGGCACCCGACTTCACGTTCTTGAGGCGCAGGCCCGTGACGGCGGCGGGCGTCTCGGTGCCCAGCACCTCGTCCACCACCGAGTCCCACACGATCTCGACCTTGGGATGGGCCTTCATGCGGTCGACCAGCACCTTTTCCGCGCGCAAGGAATCGCGGCGGTGAATCAGCGTGACCTTGCTGGCGATGTTGGCCAAATACAGGGCCTCGGTGACGGCGGTGTTGCCGCCGCCGACCAGCGCCACCGGACGGTTGCGGAAGAAGAATCCGTCGCAGGTCGCGCAGGCCGACACGCCCGCGCCCATGAACTTCTTCTCGCTGGGCAGGCCGAGCCAGCGCGCCTTCGCCCCAGTCGCGATGATCAGCGTCTCGGCGACATACATGTCGCCCGAATCGCCCTTGCAGTGGAACGGCCGCGACGAGAAATCCACGTCCACGATCAGGTCGTGGATGATCTGCGTGCCGACATTGGCGGCCTGCTTCTGCATCTGCTCCATCAGCCACGGGCCTTGGATCATCTCCTCGAAGCCCGGGTAGTTCTCGACCTCGGTCGTGATCGACAGCTGGCCGCCCGGCTCCATGCCCGCGACCAGGATGGGGCCCAGGTTGGCGCGCGCGGCATAAATGGCGGCGGTGCAGCCCGCCGGCCCCGAACCGATGATGAGGACCTTGGTGTGAAGCGTCTTGGCCATGTTCTTCCGGAAAAATAGAGGCGCGGCCATCGTCGGCGCGCATACCGCATCGTAAGCCCAGGCCGTGCGAACGCAAGCCTTGCCGGGCGGGGATTCGCGCTTAGAAGCCGAACATATGGTCCAGGCTGAAGGCGCCGGCGCCGTTGATGAGGCCGTGATAGCCGAACAGGCGGCACGTCCCGTCCCGGATCACCACATGGGCACCGGGCCCGCCCTCGCGCCGCTCGGCGGCGGAGAAGGTTTCACGGTAACGCCACAGACGGGAGCCGCCGCAAGGGATTTCAATCCTGTGCTGGGCGACCTCCGAACCGTCCTGGCGCACCAGCGTCAATTCCGTCGCCGACATGGCGTGCCACGGGGTCGAGGCCGGATAGATCAGGTGACACAGCGTGTCGGTCGGCTCGTCGCCCAGGCGCAGGAATAGCCGTGTGCTAAGGCCAGGCGCCGGACCGCTATAGCTCTGCGGCTCGTTGGCGTAGGTCAGGACCGTGTTGAAGATATGGGCGCCGAAGCTGGTCTCGGCCGCATGCCCGCTTTCCCGCGCCCGGTAGCGGACCAGCGCATGAAGCCAGCCGTCGGCCGCGCCGCCGTCCGCGAAGTCGTAAACCAGTTCGGCATGGCCGAAGCCGTCGCCCAAGCCATCGCCCCGCGGCACCAGCCGGTCGATCTCGACCGCGGTGCGGTGGTTGCGGGGCAGGCGGCCCAAGCTGTGACGCGCGACTTCCTTCCCGTTGGGGTCGTAGGCGATCACGGCGACCGGCAGTTCGGCCTGGGCCGTGCTCATGGGCGTCGCCAGGATCGAGGTCGAGAACTGCGCCAGCGGCAGGATCGGTGCGGGCAAGAGATAGGCTTTGCCCATCAAGTTGCCGAGCTCGGGGATATGCGGATCGGGCTTGAGGTCAGTGCGCTCCACGTTCGGGTGCGCGATGCGCCGCCGCCCGCTGTCATGCACCACCTCATAGCGCGGGCGGACGAAATGGCGGCCCGCCTGGATCTCGATCTGCTGCGGCCACTTGGCGTCGGGCAGCAGGCTGCCGACGTCCAGCGCAAAACTGCCGAAGGGTTCGACCGCACGGTCGAGCCAGCTGATGTCGTCCAAGCCCATCAGGTTGAGACCGACGCCCTTGGCGGGAATGGGGCAAGGGTGGCTGTTCTGAACCCACAGGATGACTCGCTCGCCCTTATCGGGCGCGGGCAGGCCGGCATAGAGATCGGCGGGCCACGCGTTGGCATCGTGGGTGCAGGACAAAATCGTGTCCGAATCGCCGTAGGTGTCGAGCGCGTATTTGACGATGTCGTGGCCCGCCGCGCCGATGGCGTGAATGAACAGCTGGCCGGTAAAGGGGCCGAGGCCGAAGCGCGCGCGCACCGCCTTGCTGTCGATCGCGATGGTGGCGCCCTTGGACGGCAGCGTCTCGCGCCATTCGGCCAGACTCTTGCCGCTCTCGTCGAACAGCTTGAGCCAGAGCGTTACCGCCTGCGCGCCGTAGCCCGACCAATAGTTGGACGTGACGATTCGCGTGTGTTGGCCGTCGGCGTCGCGGAAGAAGGCGAAGTTGGTCGCGAAGTTGAGCGGATCGAGATAGCGGCGCTTATTGGTCAGGACCTCGGCCGGAAGCCGCATGGCGTCGAGCGTCACGATGCGCGCGCCCGCAGGCGCCAGATGGCGCATGTGGGCCAGCGGCCGTTCGGCATCGAACGCCAATAGGAGCACGCTTTTCGCACCCGAAGCCGCCAGATCCGTGACCGGCTGTGCCTTGCGGCCGAGGATCGTCTGCCCGATGCGGCGGATGTCCTGGACGAACACGCCCGCCAAATCGACGCTGTCCAAGGGATGCAGCGCAGCGAAGCCTTCGGCGAAACCGAACGGATCGTAGAGCGCGACTTTCCCGCCTTCGCGCAAGGATTTCAGCATCGCGCGCGCGGAGTCTTGCGCGCCCGGGTGGCCGAGCGCCTTGAAGAAGCAGTCGCCGCCCTTCTGGTTGCTGAAGGTTTCGATGCGCAGGGTCATGGGCGGTTCAGCCGAACGGGTTGAGGGTTTTGGTCAGCGCGGTCAGGCGATGGCGCGCCATTTCACGGCGGACGATGTCGCGCCCGGTGACCCAGTTGAGCTGGATCGCGCGACGCTGGCCTTCGAAGCTTTTGTGGCCGTGGAAGGAATTGTCGCTGCGGCGGAAGGCCAGCAAGGTGCCTTCGTCGGGCGGCACTTCGGCCACCATGTCTTCAATGTCGTGGGCCGAGCGCAGAAGCCGCAAGCGCCCGCCGCTCGCGTCCCACTGGCTGTTGAAATAGATCAAGCAGGTGATGATCTTGGATTCGGTGTCGGTATGGATGTCGCCGTCATCGGCGCGGCAGTAACCGCGCACGGTCAGCATGGTCGGGCGGCCTTCCAGATCGAGACCGAACTTCTCTTCTATCGCATGGCGCATTTCCGCGCCTTCCAACGCCGCGACCACCGATTTGAAGGCCGGGCCCGACCGCACGGTCGCCATCGGAAAGCTGCCCGGCTTCCGGATCTTCGGGTAGTCGGCGTGAATCGCGGCCAACGCCGTGGCTTTGATGAAGCCGGGAACGATGACGAACGCGAAAGGCTGGGTGGTGAGCGGAGTACGCCGGAGGCGGTCGAAATCGAGGGCCGACATGCCGATCCTAAACCGTTGTAAGGGTCCGGATTCTGGCTCGAAAACGGCCCGTTCTGAATATGTATTATCCCGTAAAACCGCTTAAGCGGCAGTTTTACGTTTTGCCATGCGCCGCCGCACCTCGGCCGCGACCTTTTCCGTGTCGTCGGGGGGCGTGTAGCTCCAGTCGTCCAGGCTGCCGTCCAGGGGCCGGGTAATGCCGGCCGCGCGTAAGCTGATGTGGAAGCGGCGGAAACGCCCGCCGCCGCCTTCCAGCGCCGCGACATAGACCGGCTTTCCGGTCGAGGCCACCTCGGAAATCATCGAGACCGAATCCTCCGTCACCACGAAGGCGTCAGCCAGCGCCAGGAAGCCGAGATAGGGGTTATCGCCGTGCCCGTCCCACACGAGGGCCGGCAGGTCCGCCATCTTCTCGCGCAGCATGGCCGTGCAGGGCGCCGAGGTGCGCCGGGAAATCGTGACCGCCAGCCCGGCGCTGTGCTTTTCGCACATGAGTTTCAGCCGCTCACACAGATTGGCCATCGTCGCCGCCGTCATGCGATAGCGGCGGTTCGAGCCGCCCACCAGCACGGCGATCAGCGGACGCGGCAGGTTCTTCAGCAAGGGGCGGAACTGCTCCGCCGCGGCGGCTAGCTTCTCGGGCGTCACGCGGTGCACGGCGCCGGCCGTGGTCACGACATTGCCGCCCTCCACCCCGTCATGGGCTGGTGCGGCGACCAAGTCGAAGCGGCCGGGATCGACCAGCGGGTCCTGGATATGGACGGCGAAGGCATGTCCGGCCGATTCCAATTTGATCTTGAGCGCGAGCCCCACCATGCGCCGGCCGCAACTGATGAGGAGATCGGGCCAGGGCGGCACCAGCTTGTCGCTGGCCGCGTCGATGGCGGACAAAGGCGGCAGCGCGATGCTGGCGGGAATGTGGGTCCAGGGCATGCGTGGACGCACATGCTTGGCGACGATGGTGCCGCCGACGGCCTCGGCCAAACCCAGCACTTGGCTTTCGAAGCCGGCATGGCCGTTGGTCAGCGTCCATATGATCATGGCGCCGGACGTCCCGTGTATGTCACCCCGACAAGCGGGGCGGTCACTTATATTCGACCTTGAGGACTTCGTAGGTCTTGAGGCCGCCGGGAGTCGAGACCTGCACCAGGTCGCCCTTCGACTTGCCGATCAGCGCGCGTGCCAAGGGCGAGGCCACGGACAGCAGGCCTTGCTTGATGTCGCCTTCGTCGGCGCCAACAATCTGATAACGCGCTTTGCCGTCGTTGTCGGTATCGACCACGTGGACGGTCGCGCCGAACTTCACGTCGCTGCCCGACAGTTTGGTCACATCGATGACCTGGGCGTTGCGCAGCTTGGTCTCCAACTCGACGATGCGGCCTTCGGTCAGGCCCTGCTCGTGCTTCGCGGCTTCGTACTCCGCGTTCTCGGACAGGTCGCCATGGGCGCGCGCCTCTTCCAGCGCGCGCATGATGCGCGGGCGCTCCGCGGTCTTCAGCCGCTTCAGCTCATCCTGGAGGCGGGCATAGCCGCCGGCGGTCATGGGTACTCGTTCCATCGGACATTAACCAAGTTGAAGAAAAAGGGAGGCAATTAAACGGCCGGAATGGCCTTGGAAAATGGCTACGCCTTCGAGGCATCGTCAACGCCTCGGCAGGCATCCGGGTTCCGTGAATTCTCAGAACGACGTCTTAAAGTAAGACTGAAGGGGGGCCACATCAAGCTCGCCCGCCTTGAGCGCGGCGATGGCCTCGACGGTCGCCGCGGCGCCCGCCACCGTCGTCGAATACGCGATGCCGTTCAAAAGCGCCGTCTGGCGCAGGCTCGCGCTATCGGCGATGGCGCGCGCGCCTTCCGTCGTGTTGAAGACGAGTTGCACCAGGCCGCTTTTCATCGAATCGACGATATGCGGGCGGCCTTCCAGCACTTTGTTGACGATTTCGACCTCGAGGCCGGCCTCGCGCAGCACGGCCCCCGTGCCGCGCGTCGCGATGATGTTGAAGCCGAGCTTGGCCAGGCCGCGCGCGACTTCCACGGCCTCGGCCTTGTCGCGATCACGCACCGAAATGAAGACGCCGCCGCCAGTGGGCAGCGTGGTGCCCGCGCCCAACTGCGACTTGGCATAGGCGCGGCCGAAATCGGTGTCGATGCCCATGACCTCGCCGGTCGAGCGCATCTCGGGACCCAACAGCACGTCGACGCCGGGGAAGCGCGCGAAGGGGAAGACGGCTTCCTTCACCGCGATATGCGGGCGCACGGCCTCGATCTGAAGTTTGAAATCCTTGAGCTTCTCGCCCGCCATGATGCGGGCCGCGATCTTGGCGATGGGCACGCCCGTGGCCTTGGCCACGAAAGGCACGGTACGGCTCGCGCGCGGATTGACCTCCAGCACGTAAACTTGGTCGTCCTTGATGGCGAACTGAATGTTCATCAGACCGACGACCTTCAATGCCTTGGCCAGCGCTTTCGTCTGACGGCGAATCTCTTCGATCGTGGTCTGCGGCAGCGAATAGGGCGGCAGCGAGCAGGCGGAATCGCCGGAATGGATTCCGGCTTCCTCGATGTGCTCCATGATGCCGGCGACATGCACGTCCTGGCCATCGGCCAGCGCGTCCACGTCCACCTCGGTCGCGTCTTGCAGATAGGAATCGATCAGCACCGGCTCATCGCCCGAGACGCGCACGGCCTCGCGCATATAGCGGTTCAGCGCCGCGCGCTCGTGGACAATCTCCATGGCGCGACCGCCCAACACGTAGGACGGGCGGATCATGACCGGATAGCCCAGCGCGCCCGCGACCTTCTCGGCCTCTTCCTCGCTATAGGCGATACCGCCCTTGGGCTGCTGCAAGCCCAGCTTGGACATGAGTTCCTGGAAGCGCGAACGGTCCTCGGCCAAATCGATGGAATCGGGCGAGGTGCCGAGGATCGGAATCTTGGCCTCTTCCAAGGCGGCGGCCAGCTTCAGCGGCGTTTGCCCGCCGAACTGGACGATGACGCCCAAAAGCGTGCCGTTCTTCTGCTCGGTGCGGACCAGCTCGATCACGTCCTCGGGCGTCAGCGGCTCGAAATACAGGCGGTCGGCCGTGTCGTAGTCGGTCGAGACGGTTTCCGGGTTGCAGTTGACCATGATGGTCTCGTAACCGGCTTCGCGCAGGGCGTAGACGGCGTGGACGCAGCAATAGTCGAACTCGATGCCCTGGCCGATGCGGTTCGGCCC
>CADEGL010000096.1 GCA_902826885.1 uncultured Alphaproteobacteria bacterium
ATCGCTGGTCGATTTCCTGACGCCGGTGGTGAAGGCCTGGAGCACGGATGTCGCCTGCGAGGTGGCCTCACTGGGCGTCCAGATCCACGGCGGTATGGGTTTCGTCGAGGATTTGGGGGCGGCGCAGCTCTTCCGCGACGCCCGAATCACGCCCATTTATGAGGGCACCAACGGTATCCAGGCGCGCGACTTGGTCGGGCGCAAGCTGCTGCGCGAAGGCGGCGAAACCGCCCGCCGGCTGGAGGCGGAGATCGGAGCGCTCGACGCGAAGCTAGCTCAGGCCAGCGGCGAAGACATGGCGGCCATCCGCCGCGGACTGTCTGCCGGCACCCAAGCACTGGCGGATGCCACCAGCTGGCTCCTGGACGCCGCCCAGACCGACCCGCTGGCGCCTGCCGCGGGCGCCACGCACTACCAGACACTCGTCGGAATCGTGGCGGGCGGCTGGATGATGGCGCGCGCCGCGCTGGCCGCGGCGGAGGGCGAGAAATCGGCCAGCGACGGGACTTTCCTGGCCGCGAAACGCGCCACCGCGCGCTTCTACGCCGATAAAATTTTGCCCCAATCGGGCGCTTTGCTGGCAACCATCAAAACGGGCGCCGTGTCGACGATGGCGCTGGCCGAGGAACAGTTCTAGCCATCGTGGCCGCGCGTTGCGCCAGGAACGCAGCCCGAAGTTTTTTTTCCCTGGGCCCTTTTTTTTCTTGTGTTCAACTCCGCAAGACACATATTTAGCCCCCTTACTGCAATCTGGTTACGGTGGAGGTGCGGTTGCGCACGAACGTTTCCTTAGCCGTTTCTGGACAGCGGTCCCTCAAGGCCCGTAGCGTTCCAGATAAGCAAAAGCCTAAGCTTGTCCCGAAGGTCGTTCCTTCGGAGCCGAAGGTCAGCGATACGCGATCCTCGGAAGCGAAAGTTAACGATGTGAAGGGTTACTTCATCGAGCAGGATGGTCTCCTGTTCGCTGGACGTCACCTGATCGTTGAGTTTTGGGACGCTAAGAATCTCGACGACCTCGAGATCATCGATGCAATGATGCGTGAAGCCTCTGAAGCGGCCGGCGCAACTTTGCTCGATGTGAAGCTCCATCACTTCGGGCCCAATTGCGGCCTGTCGGGTGTGGCGCTGCTCGCGGAGTCGCACATTAGCATCCATACCTGGCCTGAACGGGGATATGCCGCCATCGACGTGTTCATGTGCGGCGCCTGCAATCCGCATGACGCGGTTCCCGCCATGAAGCGCGCGCTTCAGACGGGCAAGGTGCAGATCTCCGAGCACAAGCGCGGCATCATTACCTGATCCGCGGACGCTAAAAGATGGGCGGCGGGGCGCAAGCACCGCCGCCCATTTTCTTTTTGCCCGAAAATTTCTCCAAGCGCGTTTGTTTCGCGCGCCGGCTCGTCTAGCATCCTGCCTTCGCCCCACGCGGAGGTCTGAAGCGTGACTGTTTCCAAAATCGCCGGCGGCCCGGCCGACACCACCGACCGTTTTCTCGACCCGGCGATCGCCGCACCGCAGCCTTGGGACAAGCTGGCCACGTATCTGGCCGGTAAAGGCATGTCCTTCTCGCCCAACCCGCCGCCGCGACAGTTCTCAGGCGGTTTCGGCAACCTCAATTTCCTGCTTCAGGTCGATGGCAAGCCGACTGTGCTGCGCCGCCCGCCCGCCGGCCCCTTGCCGCCCGGCGGCAACGACATGGGGCGCGAACACAGGGTACTCTCGCGTCTTTACCGGCAATTCCCGCTGGCGCCAAAAGCACTCTTGTTCGAATCATCGGACGAGGTAATGGGTGCGCCGTTCTTCATGATGGAATACCGGCCCGGCTTGGTCGTCCGCGGGCGCCTGCCCGATCCTTTGGTCGGACGCGGCGCCGAGGTGACGGCGATGCTGGTGGAGACCTTGGTCGCCTTCCATCGTGTGAAGCCCGAGGATGTCGATCTGAGCGACCTCGGCAGGCCCGCGGGTTTCCTCGAGCGGGCGGTCGAAGGCTGGATCAAGCGCGCGGGGGTGGCGACCGACGGACAGCCGCCGGCAATCGTCGCCTCGTTGGCCACCTGGCTGCGCGCGAACAAGGTGCCCGATCCCGAGCCCACCTTGCTTCACAACGACTACAAGCTGGACAACGTCATTCTCGACGCACGCGACCCGGTAAAGCCCGTCGCCGTCTTGGACTGGGACCAGTGCACGCGCGGCGACCCTCTGTTCGACCTGGCCACACTCATGAGCTACTGGATCGAGCCGTCCGATCCGAAAGAGCTTCACGATTTCGGTCAGATGCCGACGGCACAGGCAGGCTTTCCCACGCGGCGCGAGGTGGTGGAGATGTACGGCCGCCTATCGGGCCGCGACGTCTCGAACTTCCTGTTCCACCGGGTGCTGTGCAACTTCAAGCTGGCGGTCGTGCTGTTGCAGCTCTATGCGCGCTACCGGCGCGGCATCACCAAGGATGAGCGTTTCGAACCGCTGGGCCGCATCGCCGAGGTCGTACTGGATTTCAGTGATCAGGTCGCCCGAGGCAAGACATTCTGAGGCGGCTTAGCGCCCGCCGCCGCCGCCCAGGCGGCCGCCCATCGTGTTGAGCGTGTCGATGTAGCATTGCGCGACACCGTCCTTGTATCCCTTGGCGTATTCGGGATCGTTGGACATCTTTGTTGCATCGGGGTCCATGGCCGGCACGGGGCTACCGGCATAGACGCTGCCGTTCAAACAGCCGCGCGTATATCCGGAGCTGTAGGAGCTTTCCGCCGCGCTGGCGCCGATCAATGCTGTCACGCAGAGAGGCACGGCCAAGAGAAACGCGCGCATCGTAAAATCCTCCACCGAAAATAGCCGCTTACTATACGCCGTGACGGTTGGTTTAGATCTTTGACTCTAAGTATCTGAAAAACATTGGTATTTTTCCACTTTTAGGAAGCACTCCATGCGCGCGCAAGTGCTTGAAGCGCGGAATCTCGAAACCATATCGATCAGCGCACGGGCGCCGATTGTCGGGCCTGGCATAGCGGTCCAGCCCTCGGGTGGACCAGACCACACGTTGCTTCGCAAAGGAGAATGTGATCATGCGTAGTTTCGATTTCGCTCCCCTGTTCCGCTCCACCGTCGGTTTCGATCGCCTGGCTTCGGCGCTCGAATCCTCCTTGTCGGCCGAGGATTCCGCCTTTTCCTACCCGCCCTACAACATCGAGAAGACGGGCGAGGACACCTATCGCATCACCCTGGCTGTCGCGGGCTTCGGCGAAAGCGAACTTGAGATCGAGCAGCACGAAGACACGTTGACCGTCGTCGGCGAGAAGAAGGGCCAGAACGGCCAGGCCGCGCAGTATCTCTATCGCGGCATCGCGGGCCGCGCCTTTAAGCGCGAGTTCCAGCTGGCAGACCATGTGCGCGTGACAGGCGCGTCGATGGACAACGGCTTGCTCCACGTCGAGTTGGTGCGCGAGGTGCCGGAGGCCATGAAACCGCGCAAGATCGAGGTCAAGCGCGCTTCGAACGACAAGACGTTGATCGAAGGCGCTGCGAAGGCCGCCTAACGGCCGGCTCGATCGGGCCAGGGGGCGCCGGGCAATGCCCGGCGCCCTTTTATTTCGTGCACGGGACGAACTCGAGCCATACGCCGCAGGCTTGGGACGGCGGCACTGTGATCGAATGGCCTTCGACGTCGTCGTGCGGGATATTGCGCCCGCGTAGAAACGACGAGGTTTCGCCGAGATCGGCGACCGCAACGGTCATCACCGCGGCCAGCGGCAGTTCGGCGTCCGCCGGTAATTCCAGACCGGGGTGAAGCAGATCGAGCGCTTCGCTTGGCGCGAACATCACCATATGCGGCCCCACCCGCACCGTGACCGTATCGTCGGTGCGCGTCACCGCGCCCATGCCGAAGACGCGCCCATAGGCGGCGGCCAGGCCGCTCGAGTCCTCGACCGCGACGGTGATGCCTGCCAACCCCTGCGCGCCGTTGGGATGAGCCAGCCATTCCGGCCGCCGCAGGAGCGCGGGCGTCAGATGCTGGCACACGAAACTGGCCAAGGATGGCGTGGCACCCGGGCGCGGATAAACCAGTTTGAACTCAGGCAAGACCGTGCCCTCGGGCAGCTCAAGCCGGCGCTTCAGATCCTTCGGCCCGTCGGCGGCAATGCCGGCGCGCTCCAACTCCGCTTTCACCGCGTTGCTGTCGTGGGTGGCCCAGGCCAGCCCCATCAGCCCTTCCCGCTTGGCCAGGAACACGTTCAGGTTGTTGGTGAACTGGGACGGATCGACGATGCCGAGGATCTCGACATAGTCGTTCGCGAACATCAGACAGTAATTGGCGGTACCCCAGCCGATATGGCTGCCGCGCGGGCACGGGGTGAAGCCGAGCCGCGCATAGGCCGCGCGCGCCTTCTCCAGATCGCGCACGCCGATCAGCGTGTGGTCGATGCCCGTGATCGCGCTCATGGCGTCAGCGCCGCCCGCGCTTGGGCTGGACGCCGTAGGTCTTGAACTTCTCGACGTTCCGCTTCATCTCGGCCTTCGACAAGAGCTTGGGCCGGCCGATCTGGAGCGCGCGCCAGTACTGGCCCGCCAGGGTTTCCACCTCGAGCGCGATACGCAGCGCGTGGGCCAGGTCGCGACCGAAGACGACCATGCCGTGATTGGCCATCAGGCAAGCCCGCCGGCCGCGCAGCGCGGCCAGCGCCGCCTTGGACAGGGCCTCGGTGCCGAAGGTCGCATAGGGCGCACAGCGGATCGAATCGCCGCCCGCCATGGCCACCATATAGTGGAACGATGGGATACCGCGGCCAAGACACGCCAGGGTGGTGGCATAAGGCGGATGGGCGTGGATCACGGCGCCTGCTTCGGGACGCGCGGCCAGGATGTCGCGATGAATGCGCCATTCGCTGGACGGTTTGCGCCAGCCCGACGCGTTTCCGTCCATGTCCATGGCCACGATATCGGACGGCTTCAAATGCTCGTATTCCATGCCCGACGGCGTGACCAGGAAACCGCCGCGCCGGCGCACGCCGATATTGCCGGAGGTGCCCTGGTTGATGCCGAGTTCGTTCATCCGCCGCGCGGCCGCGATGATCGCGCGGCGCAGGACGGCGCTCATTTCAGGAGACGGCCCGCAACCGCGCGCAACCGCTCGACCATCTTGGGGTCGCGCGCCTCAGGCGCCGTGATCAGCGCATGCTCCAGGGCCGTGTTACAGCCCTTGGGGCACGGATAGGCTTCGTCGCCAAGCTTGGGCGCCACAGTCTTCACCAGCGCCCGCGCCTTGTCGGCATTGGCCAGGAGAACGCGGATCACGGCTTCGACCGTGACGGCATCATGGCCCGGGTGCCAGCAATCGTAATCCGTCACCATGGCGACCGTGGCGTAGCAAAGCTCGGCTTCACGCGCGAGCTTGGCCTCCGGCATGTTGGTCATGCCGATCACGGAACATTTCCACGAGCGGTACAACTCGGACTCGGCGTGGCTCGAGAACTGGGGGCCTTCCATGGCCAGATAGGCACCGCCGCGATGGACGGCGATGCCCAGCACCCGCGCGCCGGCCTCGATGCGGTCACCCAGGCGTCCGCAGACCGGATGCGCCATGGAGACATGGGCCACGAGGCCGGTACTGAAAAAGCTCTTCACCCGGGCGAAGGTGCGGTCAACGAACTGGTCGACAATTACGAAGGTGCCGGGCGGCAAATCCTCGCGCAGGGAGCCGACGGCACTGACCGAAATCACGTCGGTCACGCCCAAGCGCTTCAACGCGTCAATATTGGCGCGGTAGTTAATCTCGCTGGGCGGAATTTTGTGGCCACGGCCGTGGCGCGGCAGGAAGACCACTTTCCGGCCGTCCAGCGTACCGACGCGAAGCTGATCGGACGGTTGGCCGAACGGCGATTCGACCGTCTGCCACTTGGCGTCCGAGAAACCTTCGATATCGTAGAGGCCGCTGCCGCCGATGATTCCGATGATGCGTTCGCTCACGGCTGACCCCTTTCGCGACCGGCGCGGAGGGCGGAGCGGCCGCCGGAGTTACCCATTCCGGCGGCGCTAAACCGCGATACCCGTCGGTTCAGTGGACGTTCGCCCAGACCTTGCGCTTCACCGCATACAGCATGCCCGTGAAGATGATGAGGAACAGCATCACCTTGATGCCGAGGCGCTTGCGCGCCTCCATCTCGGGCTCGCTGGCCCAGGCCAGGAACGCGGTCACGTCGTGGGCCATCTGGTCGACGGTCGCCTTGGGCTCCCCACCGTAATCCACCAGGCCTTCCGACAGAGGCGGCGCCATGGCGATCATGTGGCCCGGGAAGTACTTGTTGTAGTGCATGCCGTCCGGCACGGTGACGCCGGCCGGTGGATCGGCAAAGCCGGTCAGCACGCCATAGACGTAGTTCGCCCCGCCCTCGCGCGCCTTGGTGATCAGCGAAAGGTCGGGCGGCAGGGCACCGCCGTTGGCCGCGCGCGCCGCATTATCGTTCGGAAACGGCGAACGGAAATGGTCGGACGGGCGGCCCGGGCGGGTGAACATCTCGCCCTCGTCGTTAGGACCGTCGGTTACTTCCACGCCGGCCGCGATTTCCTTCACCGCCGATTCGGACAGACCGATGTCCGTCAGGTTCCGATAATAGAGCAGATGCATGGAATGGCAGGCCGCGCAGACCTGGCTATAGACCTGCCAACCGCGTTGGAGCTGCTTCTGATCAAACGTGCCGAATGGACCGCTGAAGGTCCAATTCTGCTTTGGCAGCTCGATTTGGCCTTCCGCCGCGCTTGCCGGTGCCGCGAGGGCGAGACCGAGGCCCGCCGTAATCGCGGCGGCAAGGATCCGTGCCCGCATCATCATGCCTTCTCCTTGTGGGCGCCTTTCAGGACGGGCGCGCTGATGCTGTCGGGAAGCGGTCGCGTGCGCTCTACCTTGCCCACGATCGGCATGATCACGAGCAGATGGAGGAAGTAGTAAGCCGTCGCGATCTGTCCGATGACGATGAAGTGGCCTTCCGGCGGGTTGTAGCCGACCCAGCCCAGGATGATGCAGTCGGCCAGGAAGACCCAGAACAGCTTCTTGTAGATCGGCCGGAAGCGCGCGCTGCGCACCTTGGAGGTATCCAGCCATGGCAGCACGAACAGGATCAGGAGCGAGCCGAACATGGCGATGACGCCGAGCAGCTTGTCCGGGATCGAACGCAGGATCGCGTAGTACGGCAGGAAATACCATTCGGGCACGATGTGCGGCGGCGTGACCAGCGGATCGGCCGGCACATAGTTGATCGGCTCGACCAGCATGTTCGGAGCAAAGAACACCAGCGCCATGTAGACGAGGAAGAACACGCCCAGACCGAACAAATCCTTTACCGTGTAATACGGATGGAAGGGGATCGAATCCTGCGGCCCCTTGTGCGGGATGCCGAGCGGGTTGTTCGAACCGTGCTTGTGAAGCGCGACCAAGTGCAACACCACCACGCCCACGATGACGAAAGGCAGGAGGTAATGCAGCGCGAAAAAGCGGTTCAGCGTCGGGTTGTCGACCGAGAAACCGCCCCACAGCCAGGTCATGATGGGCTCGCCCACCAGAGGGAAGGCCGAGAACAGGTTGGTGATCACGGTCGCGGCCCAGAAGCTCATCTGGCCCCAGGGCAGGACATAGCCCATGAACGCGGTCGCCATCATGAGAAGGAGGATGACCAGGCCAA
>CADEGL010000097.1 GCA_902826885.1 uncultured Alphaproteobacteria bacterium
GCGGTCCTCGGCGCGCGTCATGGCGACGTAGAGAAGACGCCGGTACTCCCGGTCGCGCTCGACCCGCGACGCCGCGCGCATATCGGCACTGAACGGGTCTTCCAGCGCCTTTCGCGGCGGCCACAACAGAAGCCCGTCGGGCCATAGAAGCGCTTCGTCCTGAGTCGGCGGCTGCAGCGTGTCGGGCAAGAAGACAATAGGTGCTTGCAAACCCTTGGCGCCGTGCACGGTCATCACACGCACGGCACCTTCCGCGCGATCCAGCTCGCGCTTGATCTCCGCCGCGCCTGCGCGCACCCAATGGAGGAAGCCTTGGAGCGAGGGCGGCGCAACCCGCTCATAGGCCAAGGACAGCGACAGGAACTCCTCGATCGGGTCGGCCGCTTCGGTGCCAAGCCGCGCCAACAGCCGTTGGCGTCCGCCGCGGTTGAGCAGATCGGCGTAAAGCTCGTACGGCCGTACGAAATCGACGCGCGTGCGAAGCTTCGCGAGGACATCGTGGGCGTCGCGGAACGGCCCAGACTTCCCCGCGCGCGTCTGCAAGACATCCCACAATGTCCCGTCGCGGCCGTGGGCGAGATCGAACAACTCCTCCTCGTTCAAGCCGATCAGCGGTCCCTTGAGCACGGTCGCGAGCGTCAGATCGTCGCCGGGCAGAAGCAGCACCTCGCCCAGCGCGATCAGATCCATGACCGCGAGCTGTTCGGCCAGCACCATGCGGTCGACGCCCGCCACCGGCACGTCGAGCGATTTCAGCTCCCGCACCAGCTCCTCGACGAAATCGCCGCGCCGCCGCACCAGGACCAGGATGTCGCCGGCCTGGACACGGCGCGCTTTCGAGTCGAGCCACGCTTCGTCGCCTTGCTTGGCGTCCGCCGTGATCCAATCCCGGACGCGCCGCGCGATGGCGCGCGCGACGCGCAGACGCGGCACGGGCGGCACCGGGCGGCTGACTGGCAGGGCCCAGGGCGACGACGCCGCACCATCCACGGGTTCCGCGATGGGCCAGATCTCCACCAGACCGGCCTGGCCTTCTCGATGCGCCTCGTGATGGACCGATTCGTCCACGCCCACCACGCCATCCTTGGCCGCATCGCGCGCGAAGACCGCGTCGACGGCGCGCAGCACGGCGTCGGTCGAACGAAAGGAAAGATCGAGTGCGACCGACGCCCAATCCAGGTCGGCCGCATGGGCCGCCGCCTCCAACGCCTCGCGCGTGGCGGCGAAGCGCGCGGGGTCGGCGCGCTGGAAGCTGAAAATCGACTGCTTGGGATCGCCGACCGCGAAGACGGTACGCGCCACCTCGCGCGCGCCGGCACCCGCGAAGAACTCGGCGGCCAGCGCCGTCACCACGGACCATTGTTCGGGATTCGTGTCCTGCGCCTCGTCCACCAGGATGTGGTCGAGGCCGCCGTCCAGCTTGTAGAGCACCCAAGGCGCGGAACCCGGCCGTTCCAACAGGTCGACCGCGGCCAGGATCAAATCGTCGTAGTCGAGCGCGCCGATGGCGCGCTTGCGGCGCGCGTACCGGTCAAGGATGGCTTCGGCCAGAGTCAGCACGGCCTCGGTCGCGCGCAAGGTGGCGGCCGCCTTGCGGCGTTCCATCACGCGCGCGAGGCGCGCGGCCTCTTTTTGCAACACCTCGCCCGTCTCGGCCCAGGCCGCCAGCGCGTCCTTGGTGGCTAAGCGCGCGCGCGGCTGATGCTCCTTGGTCAGGAACGCGGCCACGCATTCCTCAAAGCGCCCGCCGCGCGCATCGGCCGCGCAGGCAAGCCACGCCATGAGAGTGGCCGACCGCTCCTTGTCCGTCTTGCCGCCACGCGCCAGCGCCTCGGCGGCGCGCTTGAGCTTGGCGGCGTCGAACGCATCGTCGGCGATCGCCTCGGCCGTGACCGATTCCGGCGAGGCGCGCGGGTCAACACCCAGGCGCGGAGCCAGCGCTTTCACGATCCCGGCGACACCGCGCTTCGCCGACAATAGACGCTGGAGCCGTCCGCGCTCGCGGATCAACGCGGCCATCAGCTCGCCGAAACGCCCTTCGTCCACCAACGTGGTGACGCGCGCCAGGGCATCCCGCAAAGGTGCGGGCCCGCCGCCGTCCCACCGCGCTGTCTGCAGCACCTCTTCGCGCGCTTCGTGCAGCAACTCCTCGGCCGTGCGTTCCTCGGCCAGCTGGAAGTGCGGCGGGATACCGGCTTCGAGCGGAAAGCGCGCCACGAGCGACTGGCAGAAGGCGTGGATGGTCATGATCTTGAGGCCGCCTGGCGCGTCCAGCACGGCAGCGAACAGGCGCCGCGCCCGGTCGATCTGGCCGTCGCGCGCCGCTTCGCCCGTCAACTCGACCAACGCGGCGGCCAATTTCTCCTGCGGCATCACCGCCCATTCGGCGAGGCGCTCGTGCAGGCGGTTCGACATTTCCGCCGCAGCCGCGCGGGTGAAAGTGAGGCACAGGATGCGCGCGGGCGGTGTGCCGGCCAGCATGGCGCGCAAGACGCGGTCGGTCAGAACCTTGGTCTTGCCGGTTCCCGCCGAGGCCGACACCCAGGCCGAGTGGCGCGGATCGGCCGCGCGCAACTGCGCCGCGGTCATTCGCCCTCCTCCACCGCCCATTCCTTGACGCGCGCCAAATGGGCGTAGTCGTCATAAGGAACGGGCCGGTCGGGGTCGGGATGGGCGGCATAGGGTTGGACCGGATCGTCGAAGGCCGCCACCAGCGCGCTCAATCCCGCCAGCGCTTCGGCGGCGGCGATCATCGGATCGCCATCAAGCCGCCGGATCTCGCCCGCCGGATCCCGTCCCGTGAGGCGCCAATACGCCAGCTCCGCGACCGCGCTCCCGGGCACACCCTCGAAACCGCCCGCGCTGGCAATCAAGGCTTCGAGCGGAAGCTGCGGTTCGATTCCCGCTTCGACGTCCGCCGCGCGCGGCACGCCGCCCGTCTTGTAGTCGATGACCGAGAGGCCGCCGCCGGGCAAGCGGTCGATGCGGTCGGCGCGCGCGCGCAGCACGAACTTTCCGGCCGGCGCGTCGATCTCGATCCGCCCGCTCACCTCCGTCGCCACAGTGCGCACGCCAGGCTGCGACGCGGTTTCGACGAACCAACGCGCGACACGCTCGAAGCGCGGCCACCAAAAAGCGGCGACACCCGGCCGCTCCAACGCGGCGCCGAAGGCCGCACGGCCGGCGTCGAGAAGTTTTCCCAGCGCGCTCTCCGGCATGCCGTCCGGGTAGGCCTTGAGGAAATCGTGCAATGCCTCGTGAAGGATCGTGCCGCGCTCGGCCGCACCCGGATCGGCGTCGATCGGGTCGAGCGGTTTCAACGCCAGGACATGACGCGCATAAATCGCGTAGGGATTGCGCATCCACGTGCCGATCTCGGTCAGCCGCAACTCGCGCGGCCGCGCGGCGACGGGCGGACGCGGCTCTGGCCGCGCGGCGCGAGGGACCGCTTCGCCGGAGGCATCGAGCGCGCGCTGCCAGACACTCCACGGCGAATCGCCCCACGCGCCGCGCGCCACCATGCCGTCGAGAAGGCCGGCGCCCTTCAACACGGTGCCGAGGCGCAAGAGCCAGCGCGAGGGAACCGTGGGCGCACCCTCGGCACGCGCCGCGCGCGTCAGCACCACCTCGCCGCCCGAGGCGGCTTGGACGAAATCATGCGCCGACTGGCCGATGCGCCGCTCCGGCTCCGGCAGGCCGAAATCGGACTGCATGGGCCGGCTCATCCATGGGTCGGACGCGGCCAGGCGCGGCCAGGTGCCTTCGTTCAATCCGCCCAGCACCATGAGGTCGGCCGACTGCAGCCTGGCTTCGATCGGGCCCCAGATATGAAGCCGCGGATGGCGGCCATAGCGCGGCCGCACGACCGCGCCGTCCAGCAACGCGCCCAGCACGGCGGCATAGGCTTCGCCTGCGTCGTCCTGCAGCAAAGGCGCCGATGCATGAAGCTCGGCCACGAAGCGCGCCGCGCCCTCGCCGTCCTCGCCCGCCCACAGCCGCTCGGCGCCGTCCTTTTCGGACGAAGCAGCCAGCGCCTCGGCGGCCTGCACATGGGCGGTCAGCACGGCATCGAACGCGACGCCAGGACGCGACAAAATCTCCACGAACGGCGTCACATGGCGCGCGATCCGGTCGACGAAGCCTTCCAGCCGTTTACGCTCCGCCGCCTTCACGGGCGCATCGGCCAGGGAGGCGCGCACGCCCGCCAGGCCCGGCGCCGGGCGCGGACCACGCAGCGCGGCGGTTTCAAGCGCGCGTGCCTGGGCGCGGAACGCGCCAGGATCGAGACCGCAAGCGGCCAGAGGATGCTTGAGCAGAGCCAACAGCGGCACGGGCGCAAAACGTTCCGCCACAGCCGCCGCGAGCAAACGCAGAAACGCACCGGGCGGCGTCGCCCCCAGCGGCATGCCGGCCGAATCGTCAACCTCGATGTCCCAGCGGCGTAATTCCGCGGCGACGCGGCGTGCCAGATCGCGGTCGGGCGTGACCAGGGCCGCGGTCTTGCCCGGCGTTTCAAGCACATGACGCAAGCGCAGCGCGATCACGCCGGCCTCCTCCATCGGGCCAGGGCAATCGATGCGCTCGAACCCATCGAGCGCATCCGTCGAGATCGTGCCCTCCGCCCGGCGCCACGCCTCGCTCGTGGCCGCGGGCCGCATGGTCTCGGTCAACAGCGGGCCGCGCGCGGGCATTTTTAGATCGTGCCAGGGCCGCACGCGGTCGCGCGGCACGTCGAGCCGTTCGAGCAGGAAGCGAAGCGCGAACTGCGGATGACTCGGCTCCAGCCTCTCCCAGCTTTCGCCGTCCATCGCGGTGTCGAGGCCAGGCAGGACGACGCGGCCCCGCGGCAGACGCGCGATCACGGACAGAAGCTCCGCCGTCGCGGGGATGGAGCCGGTCGAGCCCGCGGCGATCACGGGCTCCTCCGGCGGCGCCGCGCGCCAGCGCGCGGCCTGGGCCTCCAGAAGCCGGTTGCGGCGCTGCGCCGGGTCAAGCGCGTTCTCCTCTTCCAGCACGGCGGGCCAGTGCTCGGTGACGATGCGCAGGAAATCGAGCGTCACGCGCCAATGGGCGGCGTATTCCGCCGGCACCAGGCTGGCCAGCCGGTCGAAGCCCAACCGCTCGGTCTCCACCCGGTCGAGCAGGCGCGCGAGTTCGGCGGCCAGGCGCACGGCATGGTCCGCACCGCGCTTCTGTCCCGCCGTGCGCTGCTCGAATGTCTCGATCAGCCGCGCCAGCAAAAGGCGCCGACGCATATCGGGGAGTGCGGGCGGCAGTTCGGCATCCTCGAAGCCGTCATCTTCACCGGCCGTGAGAAGAAGATCGTCGGCGTCCACGTCTCCCAGCGGTGTTAGGCGCGGCAGCAGCAAGGCCGCGCCCTCGCTCTGGCGCAAGAACGCCTCGGAGAGGGTGCGGACGGAGCGCCGGGTCGGCAGGAAGACACGGACTCGCGACAATTCCTCGGGCTTGCCCGCGAACTCCGTCAAAAGGCCTTTGGCGAGCGCGTCGAGAAACGGCACGCCGGCCGGAATGGAAAAGACGTGCGGCGTGCGCGTCATCCGATCTTGCCGGCGAGGGCCCGCTCCGCCGCCGCCAGCCCATCCATGGTGCCGACATGGAGCCAGCCGCCATCATGCGCCAAACCGAACAACCGCCCATCCGCGCGCGCGCGGTCGTAGAGCAGATTGAGCGAGAACGCGCCCGCCGGCGCACCGGAAAAGAGACGCGGATGCAGGATTTGGACACCCGCAAACACGAAGGGGGCCGATGGCGCGGCGCCCCGGCGTTCGAGTTGCCCGTCGCGCGTCAATGCGAAATCGCCCGCCCCGTCATAGCCGACGGCACGCGCGACCGGCTGAACCAGCAAAAGCGCGTCCATGCGCGCACCGTCCCAGGCGCCGGCCAAGCGCGTCAGCGCGGGCACGGCGCCGTCCAGCCAGACGATGTCGGCGTTTGCGGCAAAGAACGGCTCATCGCCGAAATGGGACATCGCCTTGGCGATGCCGCCTCCCGTTTCCAGCAATTCGTCTTCGCGCGAGATGTGGATCGCGGGCTTTTGGCGCGTGGCCAGGCGCGCTTCGATCTGCGCCGCCAGGTGATGGACGTTCACCACCGCCTGCGACACGCCAGCGCGCGCCAGCGCATCGAGCGCCCGGTCCAGCATGGCGATGCCGCCGACAGGAACCAGCGGTTTCGGCAGATGGTCGGTCAGAGGACGCAAACGCACGCCGCGACCCGCGGCCAGGACCATGGCGCGATCGATCCGCGCCGCCATCAGGCTGACGCCGCGGGCACGATGCGGCGGTCCGGCGGCAGATGCCGGTCGAACCACGCGCGCACGGGCGCGAGCGCCGGGTGCGCCAAATCGCCTTCCAGCAGGCGCCAGACGCGCGGGATATGGGCCAGGTAGCGCGGCTTGCCGTCGCGCCGGCACAGGCGGGTGAAGATACCGATGATCTTGGCGTTCCGTTGCGCGCCCAAGATTGCATACGACGCACGGAACGCCTCGGCATCGAGCTTCGGGAACGCGGCCAAATAGCGCGCGAGCATGGCGTCGGCGAGACCCGGCGCCAGGTCGCGGCGGGCATCTTCCAACAGCGAAACCAGATCGTAGGAGGCCGGCCCGATCACGGCGTCTTGGAAGTCGAGGAGGCCGCAGGCCGCGAGCCCGGCGCGACCAGCGACGACCATCAGGTTGTCGACGTGGTAGTCGCGCAGGACGAGCGTGTCCGGAATGCGGCGCGCGAGCGGCAACACCGCGCGCCATGCGGCAAGATAGGATTCGCGCGCATCGCCGGCCACGGCCGCGTCCGTCGCGGCGGGCATGTACCAGTCGATCAAAAGCGCGGCTTCCGCCAGAAGCCGGGCATCGTCATAGGGCGGGATGCCCGACGCCACGGCATCCGTGCGGCGATGAAGATCGATCAGAAGATCGACCGCCATGGCGTAGAGCGCACGCTCATCGGCGCCGCGCGCCAGCTCGCGCGTGTAAGTTGCATCACCGAGGTCTTCCAGAAGTAGAAAGCCCGCATCCTCATCCCCGGCCAGAAGCCGCGGCGCGCTGTAGCCCATGGCTGTCAGGTGGCGCGCGACGCGCGCGAAAGGGCGCACATCCTCGTGGACGGGCGGCGCATCCATCAACATGGCGCTGCCTTCCGGCAGATGGAGCCGCACATAACGCCGGAACGACGCATCGCCCGGCAGCTTTTCCCGGCGCGCGGCTTCCCATCCGGCGCCGGTCAGGAACGCATCGATCGCGGCCTCACGCATGGGACACGCGCGAAATCAAATCCGCCCAACGCCCGAATCCCGACAGCGTCGCGCGCCGTTCTTCCGGCGCGTCGCCATACATGAGCGCGATTTCCAGCCGGTCGGCGGGCACCGCGTCACCCAGCCGGTCGGGCCATTCCACCAGGCTGATCCCATCGGCGAAGGCTTCGTCGATGCCCAGCTCGGCCACATCCTGCGGCCGCTCCAGGCGATAGAGATCGAAATGCCAGACCGCGCCGCCCGGAAGCTCGTAGGTCTGGACCAGGGTGAAGGTCGGGCTGGGCAC
>CADEGL010000098.1:0-3743 GCA_902826885.1 uncultured Alphaproteobacteria bacterium
CCAGCATGCGGATCGTGGCCGACATCATCGAGCACACGGCCAAGCACATGCCGAAATTCAACTCGATCTCGATCTCCGGCTATCACATGCAGGAGGCCGGTGCGACGGCGGTGCAGGAACTGGCCTTCACCCTCGCCGACGGTTTGGAGTACGTGCGCGCGGCCATGTCGCGCGACCTGAAGGTCGACGCGTTCGCGCCGCGCCTGTCGTTCTTCTTCGCCATCGGCATGAACTTCTTCATGGAGATCGCGAAGCTGCGCGCGGCCCGCGTGCTGTGGGCACGCCTCATGGCGCCGTTCGCGCCGCAGAGCGCGCAAAGCTCCATGCTGCGCACCCATTGCCAGACCTCGGGCGTCAGCCTGACCGAGCAGGACCCCTACAACAACATCGTGCGCACGGCGGTCGAGGCCATGGCCGCGGTTCTGGGCGGCACCCAGTCGCTTCACACGAACTCGTTCGACGAAGCCTTGGCGTTGCCGACGCCGTTTTCGGCCCGCATCGCGCGCAATACCCAGCTCATCATCGCCGAGGAAACCGGCGTCACCCATGTGGTCGATCCTTTGGCCGGCAGCTACTACGTCGAGCATCTGACCCAGAGCATGATCGACGCCGCGCAAGGGCTGATCGACGAGGTCGAGGCCATGGGCGGCATGACCAAGGCCGTCGAGGCCGGCATGCCCAAGCTGCGCATCGAGGAATCGGCAGCCCGGCGCCAGGCGCGCGTCGACCGGGGCGAGGACGTCATCGTCGGCGTGAACAAATATCCGCCCAACACGAAAGAAGACGTGCCGATCCTCGACATCGACAACACCAAGGTACGCGAGGCGCAGATCACGCGCCTCAAGACCGTGCGCAACACGCGCGACAAGGCGCGCTGCGCCACAGCACTGGAAGCGCTGTCGAAGGCCGCCGAAAGCGGCAAGGGCAATCTTCTGACCCTTTCCGTCGATGCCATGCGCGCGCGCGCGACCGTGGGCGAGGTGTCGGATGCGCTGGAGAAGGTCTATAGCCGCCACCGCGCGGTGATCCGCAGCGTCTCCGGCGTCTATGGCTCGGCCTATTCCGACGATGGCGGTTTCAAGCGCATCCAGGACGAGGTCGCGGGCTTCGCGGCCGACGAGGGCCGCCGTCCGCGCATGCTGGTGCTCAAGCTCGGCCAGGACGGCCACGACCGCGGCGCCAAGGTGATCGCCACGGCCTTCGCCGATCTGGGTTTCGACGTCGATGTCGGCCCCCTGTTCCAGACGCCGGAGGAGGGCGCGCGCCAGGCCATCGAGAACGACGTCCACGTGGTCGGCGTCTCGAGCCAGGCGGCGGGTCACAAGACCCTCGTGCCCCAGTTGATCCAGGCCCTGCGCGCCTCGGGCGGCGACGACATCATCGTCGTCTGCGGCGGGGTGATCCCGCCCCAGGATTACGAGTTCCTGATGAAGGCGGGCGTGCACGCCATCTATGGGCCCGGCACCAATATTCCCCAGGCCGCCAGCGAGGTGCTGCAGCTCATCCGCCGCCACCGCAAGGCAGCATAACCTCACCTGACTCGCGCACCCGCGCGACTTATATGAACGTCATGCCTTCGCGGCGATGCGCCGCCGCTTTTGGTTCCTGGCCGAAAGACACGCGATGACCGACCGCCCGTCCGCGCACCCGCGCGCGGATTCATCGATCACCATCGACCTCTTGCCCCATCTCTGGCCGAAGGGATCGGTCGAGTTGAAGGTGCGCGTCGTGGCCGCGATCCTGTTCCTGGTCGCGGCCAAGGTCGCCAACGTCTACGTGCCGCTGTTCTACAAGGACGCGGTCGACGCCCTGTCGCCGGGTGTCGCGACCGCGATCGTGGTGCCGGTGGCCGCGCTTTTGGCCTACGGTCTCTTGCGCATCATGACCACGGCCTTCGCGGAATTGCGCGACGCCGTTTTCGCCAAGGTCGGCCAGCGCGCCGTGCGCACGGTGGGCCTGGCCGTGTTCCGGCATCTGCACGCGCTGTCCCTGGCCTTCCATCTGGACCGGCGCACGGGCGGCCTGTCGCGCGTGATCGAGCGCGGCACCAAGGGCATCGAGACGCTTCTGTCCCTGATGCTTTTCAACATCCTGCCGACGCTGGTCGAGATTCCGCTGGTTTGCGCGATCCTGTGGTCGCTCTACGGCGCGCCCTATGCGCTGGTCACCTTTGGCACCATCGCGGGCTACATCGCCTACACGCTGTTCATCACGGAATGGCGGATGAAGCATCGGCGCGTGATGAACGAGATGGACACCGAGGCCAACAGCAAGTCGGTGGACAGCCTGCTCAACTACGAAACCGTGAAATATTTCGGTAACGAGGGGCACGAGGCGCGGCGCTTCGATTCGGCGCTCAAGCGTTACGAACACGCCGCCGTGCTGACGCGCACCAGCCTCTCGGTCCTCAACCTCGGCCAGGCCGTCATCATCGCGGCCGGCGTCACCTTGGTGATGTTCATGGCCGCGCAGCGCGTGGTGGACGGTACCATGACGGTGGGCGATTTCGTGTTGGTGAACGCCTATCTCGTCCAGCTTTACCTGCCGCTCAACTTCCTGGGCACGGCCTACCGGGAATCCAAGCAGTCGCTGACCGACATGGAAGCCATGTTCGACCTCTTGGCTGTCCCCGCGCGCGTGCAAGACAAGCCGGCCGCGGGCGCGCTCGCGGTCGCCGACGGACGGATCGAGTTCGAGCGTGTTTCATTCGGCTACGATCCCGCCCGGCCGATCCTCAAGGACGTGTCCTTCACCGTGCCGGCGGGCAAGACCGTCGCCATCGTCGGGCCGAGCGGCGCGGGCAAGTCGACCGTCAGCCGTCTCTTGTTCCGGTTCTACGACGTCGGCGCGGGCGCCATCCGCATCGACGGTCAGGACATTCGCGATGTGACGCAGGCGTCCTTGCGCGCCGCCATCGGCGTGGTGCCGCAGGACACCGTGCTGTTCAACGACACGATCTATTACAACATCGCCTATGGTCGGCCCGTGGCTTCGCCGTCCGAGGTCGAGGAGGCCGCGCGCCTGGCCCACATCCACGACTTCGTCATGGCGCTGCCCGAGGGGTATCAGACGCGCGTGGGCGAGCGCGGTCTCAAGCTGTCGGGTGGGGAGAAACAGCGCGTGGCCATCGCGCGCACGATCCTCAAGGCGCCGCCGATCCTCTTGTTCGACGAAGCCACCTCGTCGCTCGATTCCCATACCGAACGCGAGATCCAGGGCAACCTGGAGGAGATTTCCGCCGACCGCACGACGATCGTCATCGCGCACCGCCTCTCGACCGTGGTTGGCGCCGACGAGATCCTGGTGCTGGAACGCGGCCGTGTCGTGGAGCGGGGCACCCATGCCGCGCTTCTGATCCAAGGCGGCGCCTATGCCGCGCTGTGGCGGCGCCAGCAGGAGGCGGCCTCGCTCGCCGAGGCCGAGCCGGTTCCCGCGCCCGCATGACCGTGGCACCCGCCCTTGCTAGGATTCGGCCATGACGCCCGGGGTTCGGCCATGAACGCGCAGGATCGCGACAGCCAGACGGAGACGCTGGCCGCCGCCATCCGCGAGGGCGACCGGCGGGCGCTCGCGCGCGCGATCACCCTGGTCGAATCCACGCGCGCCGACCATCGCCAGCGGGCGGAGGATCTCTTGGCCGTCCTTATGCCGGCAACGGGCAAGGCCGCGCGCATCGGCATCTCGGGCGTGCCCGGCGTGGGCAAGTCCACCTTCATCGAGGCGTTCGGCCTGCACGCGATCGG
>CADEGL010000098.1:3843-7493 GCA_902826885.1 uncultured Alphaproteobacteria bacterium
GCCCTGGAGAAAGAGGTCGCCGCGGGCCGGCTGGCCCCGGGGGCCGCCGCGGCCGAGCTTTTGGCCGTTTTCCGGGGCGAGGACGAGGCCCCGGCCAAGCCCGGCAAACGGCCCCGGAAGCCTTGACGGGGCCGCCGGGGGCGACTAAAACCCCGCCCTCACGCGAAATTCCAGGCCGCGCGCCCGATTTTCCGGGGCACGGACCCTTTTGCGAGCAGGAAACGAGCCATGGCACGACGCTGCGCGATCACCGGCAAGGGCAATCTGTCCGGTAACAACGTGAGCCACGCGAACAACAAGACGCGTCGCACCTTCCGCGCGAATCTCCAGACCACCTCGCTCCTGTCCGAGACGCTGGGTCAAAGCATCCGCGTGCGCCTGTCGACCAACGCGATCCGCACCATCGAGCATGCCGGCGGCTTCGACGCGTTCCTGCTCAAGACCGCGCCGACCAAGCTGCCCCAGGCCATGCGCCGGCTCAAGCAGCGGCTCGAGAAGGCCCGCGCGGCGGCGGCCTGAACAAAAACGAAGCGGGCCTATCGGCCCGCTTTTTTTGTCTCCGTTTTATCGATTCTGCGCGGCGGGTCGTGCCGCCGTGCTTCAGCGCGCGTCCGGTAGGGCGAACATCATCAGATAGGTGCGCTGGATGATTTGGAAATTATCGTCCGAGATGATGTAGATCAGCCATTCGCCGTTGCCGCGCCGGACGCCCAGCCCTTCGAAATTATCGATCGTCAGCGGCGGGACGATATCGGCCAGCTCTTCGCCGGTCAGCCGTCCGCCCGGCACAATCTGATGGGCCGGAATGAGGCGCAGATGCGCGCCCAGGCCCGTCAACGGATTGTAGCGCCGCTCCAGAAGAATCACGTCGCCGTTGGGTAGGGCCTTGGCATCGGTCGGCTGATAGGCGCCATGGCTCGCGACGGTCAATTTCTGCCAGACCTTGCCGTCGCCGATCCAGCCGATGAAGGCGTCGCCCTCGCGCAATCCTTCCGGAACCGCCAGAAACTGGCCATCGGGCAATTCGGCGAGCGCTTCCACGCCTTCGTTGCTGGGCGCGTCCTTGAGGCCGGGCGGAAGCGTCAGCGCGCGCGGCGGCTGCGAGAACAGAGGTGTGGCGGGCGGATAAAGCCAGAGACGGTGGTGTCGCTCGAACGCAACGAGGATGCCGCCCGAACTGACCATCTCCAGCGCTTCGGCGTCGGTTTCGAAGGTCTTGGCGGGTAAGGGCTTACCGTCGATGCCGACGAGGCGGCCCATCTCGGCGTCGGCGACGCCGGCCAGTTCGCCGGACGGGCCATAGACCAGACGGGCCGCGAGCCAGTCGGAGGCGTCGCTGACGGTCAGCATGCGCTGACCATCGGGCGAGACCCAAAGGCTCGAGAATCCGCCGAAGCCGTTGGCCGTGGATGAAAGCTCGATGCCGCCGCGGTATTCCAGCTTACCGGCCTTGGTCGAAGGCGGTTGGGAGCGGTCGAGCGGAACCGGCCGCGCGTCGACCGCGACCGGATCGGCCGAAGCGATGCCGGCCACGCTTACGCATGCCGCGAGAACGGCGGCGCGAAAAGCGTGGCGAAGCGATCGAATCCTCACGGCGGAGCCTCGGCGTTAGAGACCTTCGCGGCCCCTTTGGTCAGCGCGCACCGGCGCGCTGCTTGGCGGGCGGTGCCGATTGCCTCGTCTCTTCGTCCTCGTCGAACAGCTCGGCCAACTGGTCCATCAGCGCGCCGCCCAACTGCTCCGCGTCGGTGATGGTGACGGCGCGGCGATAATAGCGCGTGACGTCGTGGCCGATGCCGATGGCGATCAGGTCCACCGGCGAGCGGTTCTCGATCCAATGGATCACTTCGCGCAGGTGCCGTTCCAGATAGTTGCCGGGGTTGACCGACAGGGTGGAGTCGTCGACCGGCGCGCCGTCCGAGATCACCATCAGCACACGGCGCGATTCCGGCCGCGTGATCAGGCGGTTGTGCGCCCACAGCACGGCCTCGCCGTCGATGTTCTCCTTGAGGATGCCCTCGCGCAGCATGAGCGCCAGGTTCTTGCGCGTGCGCCGCCAGGGCGCGTCCGCCGACTTGTAGACGATATGGCGCAAATCGTTCAGGCGCCCCGGGTTCGGCGGTTTGCCGTCGGCCAGCCAGCGCTCGCGCGCCTGCCCGCCCTTCCACGCGCGGGTGGTGAAGCCCAAGATCTCGACCTTGACCGAGCAGCGTTCCAGCGTGCGTGCCAGGATATCGGCGCACATGGCGGCCACCGTGATGGGACGGCCGCGCATCGAGCCCGAATTGTCGATCAGGAGCGAGACGACCGTGTCGCGGAACTCCTGCTCGCGCTCGCGCTTGTAGGACAGAGAGTGGCCGGGGCTGATGACCACGCGCGCGAGACGCGCGGAGTCCAGCATGCCTTCCTCCAAGTCGAACTCCCACGCGCGCTGCTGTTTCGCCATCAGGCGGCGCTGCAGCCGGTTGGCCAGGCGCGAGATGACGCCCTGGAGGGCCGCCAGCTGCTGGTCCAGATGCAGGCGCAGCCGCGCCAGCTCCTGTGCGTCGCACAGCTGGTCGGCCTCGACCGTTTCGTCGAACTCGGCGGTATAGGGCTTGTAGGGCGCTTCGCCGGGGGCGTTGCGCAGGTTCATGTCCGGGCGGTATGGACGGCCGGGGCGCGCGGGCTCGTCGTCGCCGCCGCCGGGAACCAGTTCGGCGTCCACGTCCTCTTCCGCGCCGCTCTCGCCCTCGGTGCCGTCGTCGCTCTCGGATTCCTTGGCGTCGCCGGCCATATCCTCGGACGAGCCGTCGGATTCGCTCTCCGCGCCCTCGCTCTCGCTTTCGGCCTGGTCTTCGCTGGACTCTTGGGCGTCGATCTCGCTCTCGCTGGAATCGGCGTCGTCCTCGCCCAGTTCCAGGTCCTTGATCAGCTTGCGGACGGTGTCGGCATAGCGGCCTTGGTTGTCGATATGCGCGGCCAGTTCCGAGAAGTCGGCGCCCGCGCGCTTCTCGAGGTCGCTGCGCCACAGATCCACCATGGTGCGCGCGGCCTGAGGCGGCGGTGTATCGAGAAGGGCCTCGCGCGCCAGCAGGCGGACGATCTCGGCCAAGGGCGCGTCCTCGCGCGCCTTGATGCGAGAATAGCCCGCGCGCTTGCAGCGCTCCTCGGTCGTGGCGTCGAGGTTCTGGCGCACGCCCTTCATGCGTTGCGCGCCGATGGCTTCGCAGCGCGTCTGCTCCAGCGCCTCGAAAATGGCCCGCGCGACCGGGCCGCCCGGCCGCCGCTTCGCGTGCAGCGCTTCGTTGTGATAGCGCAGCTTGAGCGCCATGGCGTCGGCCTCGCCGCGCGCGTTGGCCATCTCCTCGCGCGTCAGGTCGCGCGAAGGCATGGTCACGCGCGCTTCGTTGCCCGTGAGGCCACTTTCGTCCGCCGTGAAGTCGACATTCAGCTCGTCATGCCGCGAGATCGCGCGCATGGTCGCCGCTGTGTTGCGGCGGAACCGTTCGACTCTGTCTTCGGTGTCGGCCATCGAAGATCGCTTAGGACAGCGTGGCGCGGCCCGCGGCCTCCGGCAGCTCGTGGCCGAAGCAGCGCTGGTAGTATTCGGCCACGGTGGAGCGCTCCACCTCGTCGCACTTGTTGACGAAGGTGACGCGGAAGGCGAA
>CADEGL010000099.1 GCA_902826885.1 uncultured Alphaproteobacteria bacterium
GGGGGGCGGCGTTCGCCGCGGTCGCGATCGGCGTTGCGCTGGGCTCCGTCATCGGCCTCGCCATCGGCGCGGCGAAAGCCCGGCGCGCGGGGCAAATCCGGGCCTGAAGCCCCCGGCGGCGGCGGCGTCCCGCCCTTGCGCTTCAAGGGCATGGCCGGTATAAACCCCGCCTTCTTCGAGCGGCACGGCTGAAAAAACGGGCATGCCTACCCGCTCAGAAGCGTTTGGAATCAATGCTTTAACCTTTTTCCAAGGAACGCAAAATGCCCAAGATGAAGACCAAGTCGGGCGCTAAAAAGCGCTTCCGGCTCACCGCGTCTGGCAAGGTCAAGATCAGCCCTGCCTTCAAGCGGCACAACCTGCGCAAGCGCTCTCAAAGCATGAAGCGGAAGGCGCGCGGCCCCGAAATGGCCACGCCGATGGACACGCGCTCCATCAAGAAACGCTTCTTCCCTTACGCGTAGGAGATAAGCCATGGCACGCGTGAAACGGGGCGTGACGAGCCACGCCCGGCACAAGAAGGTTCTCGCGCTGGCCTCCGGTTACCGGGGCCGCTCGTCGACCAATTACCGCATCGCGTTGGAGCGGGTCGAAAAGGCGTTGCAGTACGCCTATCGCGACCGCCGCAACAAGAAGCGCGACTTCCGCGCGCTTTGGATTCAGCGCATCAACGCCGGCGCCCGCGCCAACGGACTGACCTATTCCCAGTTCATGGCGGGCATCAAGAAGGCGGGCATCGTGCTGGACCGCAAGGTCCTGGCGGAGCTTGCCGTCAGCGAGCCGGCGGCGTTCGGCGCGCTCGTCGAAGAGGCGCGCGCTTCCCTCAAGGCGTGAGGGCGGCGCCGCCCCGGTGGGGCGCGCGAATTGAGCGAACCTCCCGTGGGCGCAAACCGCGGGTGATGCGATGACCGACCTGAACCAGCTTCGGACCGAGCTTCTGGCGGCGGTCGAAGGCGCGTCCGGCCTGGACGCGCTCGAGGCGTTGCGCGTCTCGGCCTTGGGCAAGAAGGGCCGCGTCACCGAGTTGATGAAGGGCTTGGGTGCGATGGGCGCCGAGGAGCGGCGCGCGGCCGGCCAGGCCATGAACGCGCTGCGCGACGCGGTGGCCGGTGCCATCGACGCGCGCAAGGCGTCGCTCGAAGGCGCGGCACTCGACGCCAAGCTCGCGGCCGAGCGCATCGACGTCACCCTGCCCCCGCGGCCCGAGGCCGAAGGGCGCATCCATCCGATCAGCCAGACGATCGACGAGGTGGTCGCCATCTTCGGCGAGATGGGCTTCTCCATCGCCGAAGGGCCGGACATCGAGGACGATTTCCACAACTTCACCGCCCTCAACATCCCGCCCGAGCATCCCGCGCGGCAGATGCATGACACGTTCTATTTCCCGGAAAAGCCGGACGGCGGGCGTTTGCTGCTGCGCACGCACACCTCGCCCGTGCAGGTGCGCACGATGGAAGGGGTGAAGCCGCCGATCCGCATCATCGTGCCCGGCCGCACCTTCCGCTCCGATTCGGACATGACGCACACGCCCATGTTCCACCAGGTGGAAGGGCTCGTGATCGACGAGCATTCCCACATGGGACACCTGAAGGGCTGCCTGATCGAATTCTGCCGCACCTATTTCGAGGTGCCGGACGTGCCGGTGCGCTTCCGCGCCAGCCACTTCCCCTTCACCGAGCCGTCGGCGGAGATGGATATCGGCTGTTCCCGCGCGGGCGGCGAGTTGAAGATCGGCGCGGGCGACGATTGGCTCGAGATTCTGGGCTGCGGCATGGTGCATCCGCGCGTGCTGCAGAATTGCGGCATCGACCCCGACAAGTACCAGGGCTTCGCCTTCGGCATGGGGATCGAGCGCATCGCCATGCTGAAATACGGCATCCCCGATCTGCGCACCTTCTTCGACGCGGATCTGCGCTGGCTGCGCCATTACGGCTTCGTGCCGCTCGAGACGCCGAGCCTGGTCGGAGGGTTGAGCCCGTGAAGTTCACCCTGCGCTGGCTGAAGGACCATCTCGACACCGAGGCGTCGCTGGACGCGCTCGGCGAGAAGCTGACCGTCATCGGCCTTGAGATCGAAAGCATCGAGGACCGCGCGAAGGCGCTCGAGCCCTTCACCGTCGGCTATGTCATCGAGGCCAAGCCGCATCCCAACGCCGACCGTCTGCGCGTCTGCCGCGTCGAGACGGGCAAGGGCGAGGTGCAGGTCGTCTGCGGCGCGCCCAACGCGCGCACGGGCATGAAGGGCGTCTTCGCGCCGGCCGGCACGCGCATTCCCGGCACGGGCGTCGAGCTGAAGGAAACCTCCATTCGCGGCGTCGATTCGCGCGGCATGCTGTGCTCCGAGCGCGAGATGGGCCTGTCGCAGGAGCATGACGGCATCATCGAATTGCCGGACGATGCGGTTGTGGGCGCGTCCTTCGCCGCCATCATGGGCTTGGACGATCCCGTCATCGACGTCGCCATCACGCCCAACCGCGGCGATTGCCTGGGCGTCCACGGCATCGCGCGCGATCTGGCGGCCGCGGGCATGGGCAGGCTCAAGCCGCTCAAGGCCGACGCGGTGAAGGGCACGTTCCGCAGCCAAGTCCAGTGGAAGCGCGATTTGCCGGGCGAGAAGGGCGATGCCTGTCCGTTCGTGGCCGGGCGCCTGTTCCGCAACGTGAAGAACGGCCCGAGCCCCCAATGGCTGCAGGACCGGCTGCGCGCCATCGGCCTGCGTCCGATCTCGGCGCTCGTCGACATCACCAACCTCGTCACCTTCGATCTCGGCCGTCCGCTGCACGTCTTCGACGCCGACAAGCTCTCGGGCGATCCCACCATGCGCATGGCGCGGGCGGGCGAGACGATCCTGGCGCTCAACGGCAAGAGCTACGAACTCGACGCCGAGACGGTGGTGATCGCGGACGACGCGCGCGTGCTCGCCATCGGCGGCATCATGGGCGGCGAGGAGACGGGCTGCACCGAGGCCACGACCAGCGTGTTCCTCGAATCGGCCCTGTTCGATCCCATCCGCATCGCGGCCACCGGCCGCCGCCTGTCGATCGAAAGCGACGCGCGCTACCGCTTCGAGCGCGGCGTCGATCCGGCCTCCGCCTTGTGGGGCGTCGAGGTCGGCGCGCGCCTGATCCGCGAATTGTGCGGCGGCGAGGTCAGCGAAGTGACCGTCGCGGGCACCGAGCCCAAGACAGAGCGTGCCATCTCCCTGCGCGCGGACCGCGTGAAGACCTTGGTCGGCGCCGATGTGCCGGTGCAGGAGCAGACGCGCATCCTGGACGCGCTGGGTTTCGCGCCGCGCGCGGTCGAGGGCGTCATCCGCGCGACCGTGCCGTCCTGGCGCCGCGACGTCGACGGCGAGGCGGACCTGGTCGAAGAGATCGCGCGCATCTGGGGTTATGACCGCATTCCGATGGTGCCGCTGCGCATCGAGGGCGCGTTGCCGTCCATCGCGCTGACGCCGGCCTCGTCCAAGGCGCGGCTCGCGCGAAGGGCGCTGGCCGCGCGCGGCATGGTCGAGGCCGTGACCTGGTCCTTCATGCCCGCCGCGCAGGCCAAGCTGTTCGGCGGCGGCAAGGACGCGTTGAAGCTGGCCAATCCGATCAGCGCCGATCTCGACGAGATGCGCCCTTCGATCCTGCCCAATTTGATCGCGGCGGCCGCGCGCAACGCCGACCGCGGCATGGGCGACGTGATGCTGTTCGAGGTCGGGCCGCAATACGCGGGCGACCAGCCGCGGGACCAGGCGCTGGTGGCCGCTTGCGTGCTGGCCGGCCGCACCGGCCCGCGCCATTGGGCGCAAGCGCCGCGCGCGGTCGATGCGTTCGACGCCAAGGCGGCGGCGCTGGCGGTCCTGCGCGCCTGCCGCGCGCCGCTCGACAAGCTCCAGGTCACGGCCGACGCGCCTGGCTGGTACCATCCGGGCAAGAGCGGCACGCTGCGCTTGGGCCCCGTGGTCCTCGCCCATTTCGGCGAATTGCACCCGAACGTCTTGAAGCCGTCCGACCTGCGCGGCGCCGTGGCCGCGTTCGAGGTCTATCTCAACGCCGTGCCCGAGCCGCGCGCGAAGAAGGGCAAGGCGCGTCCGCTCCTCAAGGCCTCGCCGTTCCAGCCGGTCGAGCGTGACTTCGCCTTCGTGCTGCCGGCGGACGTCGCGGCCGACAAGCTGATCGCCGCCGTGCGCCAGTCGGATAAGGCGCTGATCGCGGACGTGCAGATCTTCGACGTCTATACCGGCGACAAGGTCGGCGCCGGCAAGAAGTCGGTCGCGGTCGCCGTCACGCTCCAGCCGATCGAGCGCACCCTGACCGACGCCGAGATCGAGGCGGTCGGCAAGAAGATCGTCCAGAACGTCGAGAAGCAGACCGGCGGCGTGCTGCGGACCTGACGCTTTTTTTCTACCGCCTTCCCGCTATCTTTCACCCCCTCCCCAGCGCCCGCTTCGCGGCCGCGTCCCTCCCTCGTAGGGGAGGGGATAAAAATCTATCCCCCCTCCCTTGAGGGGAGGGGGTTGGGGGAGGGTGACCTTCCGCCGCCGGCGCGTTACAGCCAGCGCTTCTCCTGCCGGTCGTAGCTGCCCACGCGCAGATCCGGTTTTTCCTTGATCAGCTCGCGCTTCTGCACGCGCTGGGAATCCGTGCGCGGGAAATCGGCGCGGTATTCGTAGTAGCGCGGCACCTTGAAGGGCGCCAATTGCTGGGCGCAATGCGCGATGATGCGCTCGGGCGGCACCTGCTCGGGCGTCGCACCCGGCATCAGCTGGATATAGGCCTTGGCCTCCTCGCCGCGATAGGTGTCGGGCACCGGCACGATGGCGACGTCCTCGATCTCAGGGATCGAACGGATCACCCATTCCACCTCGCGGCAGGCGATGTTCTCGCCCGAGCGGCGCACCATGTCCTTGAAGCGGCCGACGATATAGAGGTAGCCCTCCGAATCGAGGCGCGCCTGGTCGCCCGTGCGGAACCAGCCGTTGCGGAACGACTCGGCGTTGGCCGCGTCGTTCTTGTAATAGCCGTGAAGGATGCCCGTGCCCTTCACGCACACCTCGCCCAATTCGCCGGTCTTCACTTGGTTGCCGTTCTCATCCGCCACCATGACGCGGCGGTAGGGACTCTCGATGCCGCAGGTGCCGGTGCCCGTGCGCGCCAGCACCTCGTGCGCGGGTACGTGCGTGCCCGGACCGATCTCGGTCATGCCGTAGGCTTCCTGGCCGATCACGTCGAAGCGCCGGTGATAGTCCATGTGGTTTTCCTTGGACATCGCGAACAGCGTCGAGATCTTCAGCTTGTTCTTGCCGTCGTCGGGATGCTCGGGCTGCTTGTAGATGGCCTCGAACACGGCCACGTATTCGCAAGCATATTTGCGCACGTCGGGCATGAAGCGCTTGGCGCTCGGCTTGCGCGGCACGTAGAGCGCGGCGCCGCCGGCGAAGATGGTGTTCGAGAACATGCGCTGGGGCACCATGTAGTACCAGCTGGAGCCGCAATAGATGCGGTCGATGCTGGTGGCCCACATCTCGAACATGCACTTGCCGAGCTCGAGCCAATAGCGGTGCGAAAGCATGCAGCCTTTCGGAAAGCCCGTCGTGCCCGAGGTGTATTGGATGTTCACCAGATCGTCCGGATCGACCTTGGTCGCGGGCGGCATCGCACCCTTGGCCGCGTCCATCGTCTCCGGCCAGAAATGCCCGTACCGCGGCGCGCGCTCACCCACGACGATGACGTTCTTCGCATCGACCGGCGGTTTCTCGATCTGTTCATAGATCGGCAGGAAGTCGCTGTGGATGACGAGATAGGAGGCCTCGGCGTTCTCCAGCACATAGGCCACTTCGCGCGGCGTATAGGCCGTGTTGACCGGCACCATCACGGCGCCGAGCCGCCCGAGCGCAATCCAGGTGAGGGGGTAGGCCTCGACGTTCGGCATGAGCACGCCGACATGCGCGCCCTTCTGGATGCCGAGCTTGGCGAAGGCGGCGGCGGTCTGGCGCGACAGCGCGTCGATTTCGCTCCAGGTCCGCTCGATCCCGTCGTCGATGAAGTTCCAGGCCAGGCGCTTGCCGTGCTTCTTCGCGGTTTCCTCGACCGCGCCGAAGATCGTCGGCGGCAGGGCTTCGCTCTCCAGGCGGCGGCGGAACGCCTCCGGGTCTTCGACCTTGAAATCCGTGAACATCATTGACTCCGGGGACGTCGTTATCGGGCGGGCGGGGGATTTTCGGGATGCGCGCCCGTCCCCGCAAGCCCGTTGCGGCCCGATCTGGCGCGGACGCGCGCAGGAACGCCATACTGCCCGCGCAACCGTGACCGGGGAGATTGCCGATGTGCCGCTGGATCGCCTATTCGGGCCGCCCGATCTTCCTCGACGACGCGCTGTTCACGCCCGAGAACTCGCTGATCCACCAGAGCCTGCACGCGAGCCGCTCGGTCGCGGCCACCAACGGCGACGGGTTCGGCGTCGGCTGGTACGGCGAGAAGCCCACGCCCGGCCTCTACCGCGACATCCGCCCGGCCTGGAACGACGACAATCTGCGCGCCATGTCCGAGCAGATCCGCTCGCGCCTGTTCCTGGCCCATGTGCGCCATTCGACCGGCACGGCCATCTCGCGGATGAACTGCCACCCGTTCCGCCACGGCAAATGGCTGTTCATGCACAATGGCCAGATCGGCGGCTTCGAACACATCCGGCGCGAGCTGGACATGCGCATCGCGCCCGAATTCTATCCCGAGCGCGCGGGCACGACGGACAGCGAGGCCATCTTCCTTTTGCTGCTTGGCCATGGGCTCGAGACGGACGCGGCGGTCGCCTTCCGCCGCACGGTCGCCGAGATCGAGAGCGTGATGAAGGCGGCCGGTATCGAAGCACCCCTGCGCATGACGGCGGCGGCCAGCGACGGCGCGCATATCTATGCCGTGCGCTATGCCAGCGACGGAAACTCGCCCAGCCTGTTCTACGGCCACCGCGCCTTTTCGGACGCGACGCCCGACGGCAGCGAGGTGGTCGTCCTGTCCGAGCCGCTCGATTCCGAGGCCAAGCATTGGGTCGAGGTGCCCGACGCGCGCATCCTCGTGGCGGGGCAGGGCACGGTCGCGGCCACCCACTTCGCGCCCGCGCCCTAACGCCCTCGGATTCCAGCGTTTTTTCCCATCCGAATCGGCGTTTTTCGGCCCCGCCGCCATTGCACCGTCACGGTGCCATGCCTATGTTTCGCCCGCACCCATGACCGACCTGGCCCACATCCGCAATTTCGCGATCATCGCGCATATCGACCACGGCAAATCGACCCTGGCGGA
>CADEGL010000100.1 GCA_902826885.1 uncultured Alphaproteobacteria bacterium
CCGGCGAGGCCGGTCCCAAGACGATCCTGAAAGGCTTCTCGACACGCATCGTGCGTGGCGACCGCATCGGCATCATCGGTGGCAACGGCGTCGGCAAATCCACGTTGCTCGGCATCATCACCGGCGCGCTTCAGCCCGACAGCGGTACCGTCCGCCACGGCACGAATTTGCAGGCCTCCTATTTCGACCAGCGCCGCGCCAGCCTCGATCCCGACCTGTCGCTCTGGCAGAGCCTGGCGGGCGGGGGCGACACCGTGCTGGCCCAGGGCCAGCAGCGCCATGTGACCTCCTATCTCAAGGATTTTCTGTTCAGCGACGCGCAGTTCCGCGCGAAGGTCTCGACGCTCTCCGGCGGAGAGCGCAACCGCCTTCTCCTGGCCCAAGTGCTGGCGCGTCCGTCGAACCTTCTGGTGTTCGACGAACCGACCAACGACCTCGACATGGAAACCCTCGATCTGTTGGAGGAGGTGCTGACGGATTACGACGGCACGCTTCTGCTCGTCAGCCACGACCGTGATTTCCTGGATCGTCTGGTCACCAGCGTGATCGCGATGGAAGGTGACGGCGTGGTCGATGAATATGTCGGGGGCTATAGCGACTATCTGCGCCAGCGTCCGCCGCGCGCGCCGAAATCCCCGCCGAAGGCGACGGTTCGCCCCGTATCGCCGCAATCTCCGCCGCCCGCCCGCGCGCCGCGCATGAGCTGGAAGGAAAAGCGCGAACTGGAGGACCTGCCGCAGCGCATCACGGCGCTCGAGGCCGAGAAATCCACCCTTGAGAAGTCGATGGCCGATCCCGATCTCTATGCCCGAGACCGCGCTTCGTTCGAGAAGGCATCGTTGCGCCACGGCGCGGTCCTCACGGAACTCGCAGATGCCGAGGAGCGCTGGCTGCTCCTGGCCGAGCGGGCGGAGAAGGGCACGGCATGAACAAGGCGTTCGTCAAGGAAGACTCGGAAGCCGAGGGCGACGGTCCCGAGCAGGAAGTCGCTCTGCCGGCGGGGGTGAAGAACTACATCACGCCCGAGGGCTTGCGGCGTCTGCAGGACGAGCTGCGCGATCTCCTGAACGTCGAGCGGCCGAAGATGGTCGAGGTGGTGTCCTGGGCGGCGGGCAACGGCGACCGCTCCGAGAACGGTGATTACCTTTACGGCAAGAAGCGGCTGCGCGAGATCGACCGCCGCGTCCGTTTTCTGTCCAAGCGTCTGGAGATCGCGTCCGTCGTCGATCCGGCGCGGCAGAAGCTCCGCGACCGCGTGTTCTTCGGCGCGACCGTCACCTACGCCAACGAGGCGGATGAGGAGAAAACGGTCACCATCGTCGGCATCGACGAGGCCGACCTCGACCAAGGCCGCGTCAGCTGGGTCTCCCCCATCGCGCGGGCCCTGATGAAGGCCGAGGAAGGCCATGTAGTCGAGCTGCGCTCGCCCGGTGGGACGGAAAGCCTCAAGATCGTCGCGATCCGCTATCCCGGCTAGGGCGAGCGGTTCGCGCTAATACTGAGCGAGGACCGAGCGGCGCGACGGCGAAAACAAGATGACTTGGTAGGAGTCTTTGCGCGCGCCCTGTTCCATTCCGGGCGATCCGGATGGCATGCCGGGAACAGCAAGGCCGGCGGCGGCGGGACGCTCCTTCAACAGCCGCTGAATTTCCCGGGCGGGGACATGCCCCTCAATGACGTAATTCTCCACGAAGGCGGTGTGGCAGGATTGCAGATCCGCCGGAACGCCGGCTTTCGCTTTCACAGGCTCTAGGTCTTCAGTTTCCGTCACGTGGGCCTTGAAACCTTCCTTGCGGATATGATCGACCCAGGCGCCGCAACAACCGCATGATGGCGACTTATAGACATCGATCGTAGCGGCGGCATTCGCCGCGAATGCGGCTGAAGCATGCACCCCGGCTAAACCGCTGACGATAGAGAGGCCGATAAAAGCCCTCCGTGAGACATGTGCCATAGCTGATCTCCAAATGAACGGACCGTTTGCTCTTAGACGGTTTCCAAATAGGGCCTTGGTTGCGCGAAAACGCCTATTCGCTCTTACGGATCGAAACGATCGTCAATGCTCCGTTAACCCGGTCGGCTTCGAAGACCACTTTATCTCCGGCCGCGACCTGCGTGAGCATGGCGGGGTCCTTGACGCGGAAAACCATCGTCATCGAATCCATGTCCAGGTTGGCGATCGGGTCGTGCCGTAACGTGATCTTGCCCTGCGCTTCGTCAATTTTCTTAACCTCTCCATTGACCGGGACCGTTTGCGCGAAGGCGCCGGAAAGGCCTGCCAAGAAAACCGAAGTGATCAACAGAATTTTAGCCGCGATCTTCCGCACTGCTTGTCTCCATCTCGATTGTTGATGAATCGCCGAGGTCAGTTGACCTGAATCGACCCGCTCATGCCGGATTCCCGATGGCCGGGGATGAGGCATGAGAAATCGAACGTGCCGGTCTTGGTGAAACGCCAGACGATCTCACCGGTTTGTTTCGGAGCGAGACGTTTGGCGTTTGGGTCGTCATGCTCCATATCGGGGTTCTTCCGCATCTGCTCGGCATGCTTGAGGTTTTCTTCCAAGGTCGCGACGACGATCTCGTGGTCAAGCTGTCCGTTGTTTCGCAACACAAAGCGTATTTGCTCGCCTTTCTTCACCGAGATCCGATCGGGCGAGAACAGCATCTTGCCGTCGTCCGTCTCCCTCATCGTGACGTTCACGACGCGCGCGGGCTTTTTGGGATCGCCGGGAACGCCGTACGCCGTCTCGGCCCCGTGGGTATGTCCCACATCGGCGATGGCGGCGTTTGCGGCGGCGGCCGCTACGAACAAAGCGGCCAGTAGGCTAGAGATGCGCATTGGGTAGGCTCCTATGGTTGAAGTTCAGTGATTGCCGCGCGGGCGGCTGCCCGGTTTGATGACCTGGTACTCCATGCTCTTTCCCGCGCCGCGCGATGGCGGGGCGCGCGTGGATGCTTGGCTTTCGCCTTGCCACTCGTAGGCAACCGTTCCAGGGGGATGCTTGAACCAGCCAGGGTCGCCGTAGTCTTCTCGCGATAAACCTTGACGAACCTTCACGACGGTGAACATTCCGCCCATCTCCATCGCGCCGAACGGCCCGAATCCCGTCATCATGGGCAATGTGTTGTCGGGCAGCGGCATCTCCATTTCGCCCATGTCGGCCATGCCGGCCGTGCCCATGGCCATGTAGTCGGGAACGAGCTGCCGGATCTTCTTGGCGACGTCCTTTTTCTCCACGCCGATGAAGTTGCTCACCTCGTGCCCCATTGGATTCATCGTGTGGTGCGACTTGTGGCAGTGGATTGCCCAGTCGCCTTCGTAGACGGCGTCGAACTCGAACGCGCGCATGGCCCCCACGGGGATATCGATCGTCACCTCGGGCCAGCGCGCCTCGGGCCGGACCCAACCGCCATCCGTGCAGGTGACGGAAAAGTCGTAACCGTGCATATGAATGGGGTGATTGGTCATCGTCAGGTTGCCGACCCGTATGCGCGCCCGCTCGTCTTTGCGCACGACGATCGGATCGATGCCGGGGAAGACGCGGGTATTGAACGTCCAGATGTTGAAGTCGGTCATCTCCGACACGCGTGGGACGTAGCTTCCGGGATCGATGTCGTAGGAGCTGAGCAGGAAGACGAAATCGCGGTCCACGCGCATGAAGCCTGGATCGCGCGGATGGACGACGAAGAATCCCATCATCCCCATGGCCATTTGGACCATTTCGTCGGCATGCGGGTGGTACATGAAGGTTCCGCTCTTCTTGAGCTGAAACTCGTAGACGAAGGTCTTGCCCGGTTTGATGTGCGGTTGCGTCAAGCCGCCGACCCCGTCCATTCCGCAGGGCAGCAGTTGGCCGTGCCAATGAATGGTGGTGTGTTCGGGCAGCTTGTTGGTCACGAAAATGCGGACCTTGTCGCCCTCGACAGCCTCGATCGTCGGGCCAGGGCTCTGCCCGTTGTAGCCCCAAAGGTGAGCGACCATGCCAGGCGCCACCTCGCGAACCACGGGTTCCGCCACCAAGTGGAACTCCTTCCATTCTCCGTTCATGCGTGGGGGCAGGGTCCAACCGTTCAACGTGACGACAGGCTGGTAAGGACGGCCGAATTTCGGCGCCCACGGTTTCTGCGTTTTGGCGTCGGCCATCGTCGGCGCTTCGGGGATCGACGCGGCCTGCGCACGACCCGTCACTAGGCCTGCGCCAAGCAAGGCGGCGGCCGATCCAAGGATCGAGCGCCGGGAAACGATGCGTGCCTTATGCTCTTTCGTCATGTCACTCTCCACCGCCGGCCGCGCTGGCCAGGCTTTCGTACGAGAAGCCTCCCGAACCGCCGCCGATGATCGCGGACCGGTAATCGATTTCAGCCAAGTAGAAATCTCGTAGAGACTCGATGGCCGCGGCGTTGCTGGCGATGCTCTCGCGTGCCGTGGCCAGCAATTCGAACGCATCCACGAGCATGCCGTTGTATTGCAGCAAGACTTGCTCGTTGACGATTTGGCGAAGAGGCAAGACCTGGTTCTGGTACTCGCGCGTGATGTCGTACGCGGCGCGATAGGTTTGATTCGCGGCGCGTGCCTCCGAGCGGATATTGACCGCCATTTCCGTGAAGTGATTGACGGCAAGCATGTAGGACTCGTTCGCCTTGCGAACGTTCACTTCGCCCATGTCGAAAATGGGGATTTGGATGACGATGTCGAACCCTTTCGGATAGGATGATTCGCCATCGACCTTCTCGTACCGGCTGATCCCAGCGAGATCGATCGCGGACACGAAGCGCGTGGCCTCGGTAAGGCCGAGCGCGCGGGCCGTGGCATCGAGATCGAGCCGCGCCGCCATCAAGTCGACCCGCCGCGTGATCGCCTCGACCTCAACCTGTTCCTGGGTTGGAAGCGTGTCCGGTAGAGGAGGGAGCGTGTCCGGCAGTGTATAGGCCGTATCGTCCCCCCAAAGACCGAGAGTCCGCGTAAGGGCTTCCCGTTGGAGACGTGCCGACAAGCGTGCGCGGGCCAGCCGGCTGGAGATTTCCACGTAGAAAGACGCCGCCCGGGCTTGCGCCAGTTTACTGCTCGCGCCGGTCTGCCCGAGACGGCGCGTCAGTTCCGCGGCCGCATCCGCGGACAGACGCGCTTGCTCGAAGTAGCGAACAAACTGCTGGGCCGCGATCGCCTTGTAGTAGAGCTTTCGTGTTTCCGATGCGGTGCGAAACGTCGCCTCGATCGTCTTATATTGCATAGCGCGGAATTGTTTTTCCGCGATGTCTTTTCGGGCGGGCAGCGTCAACAGCGATAGGAGGTTGATTGCCAAGCGGCGGTCGATTTCGACGAAGCCCGTTCCGGCTATCCGTTCAATGGATATCGTTGGGTTCGGCGGAATGCTCGCTTCGACAAACGCGGCCTCCGAGATCCCCAGGAAATTGTACCGTGCTTGCAGGCCGCGATTGTTCAGCAGGGCTACTTGAACGGCCGATTCGGCCGTCAAGGGCTTCGCGAGTAGCGCTTTCACCTTCTCTTGCATGGCCTCCGCATCTTGCTTCGAGGCAATCTTCTTGGCCTCGGCGCCGATCTCGGTGGAGACGTGCTTGTTGACCGGCTCCATCCCGCCATCGCCGGAGAAATTGGCGCATGCGCCCAGGATGAGCGGGAGGATGCCCAGGGCGGCGAAGGCGCGCCCGGAAGGCAGGTTGCTTCTGATGACGGTGAGCATGTCACTCTCCCGCCTTGGCTTTGGGGGTAACTTTCTCGTTCTGCTCGACCCACGAAGCGGGATCGACAGGGCGGTATGCGGTCGTGCCCGCGGTCACCGAACTGTAAGTTGAGGCCGGAACGACGGCCGACGGATCGCCCGGATCTGGTCCGGCGGTAATCGGCGGTGTCTTGGCGCACGCAGCAAGAAAGAACGTTGCGAACAACGTTAGAATTGGAATCCTAACCATGGCATCGATCGTCCCCGATCAGCCATTCATGCGAAGCATGTCTGGCGGCAGTTGAACAAAGTGGGGGCGCGCGCACGCTCCGCACGTAATGCGGACGTGACGCTGATTCGGTTCGAGGGGCGCCGAGACTAAGCCGTGGTTAGGCTGTCTCGTGTCTGCTCAACCGAAAATCGGACCGATGGATTTGGGAGGGCGTTCGATAAAGGTCGGGCGCTGCTTCACGGCAGGTGCGACGATCATCACCACGAGACGCCCGTTGTCGAGCCTGACGTCGATGCGTTCGAAGCCCGCCAGCACGCCTGAGACCTGGCAAAACGCCCCACAGCACGCTTGCGTAGAGGCATGACCTTCCGGGCACTGCCCGGAACCGCCTGCCGCCTCGCCGCTCTGGCTCACATTCTCGATAGAAGGGGCGTCAAGCCCATGCGCGTGAGAAGAAGCATCGCGATCTGAAACGAAAACTGTTCCGGCGGATTCGTGCGCATGGGCATGCATTGCCCCGCCCGCTGCCGGAAACATCACGGTTAGGGCAAAAACAACCGCCAAAACCGTAGGAAAGAGCTTTCTCACGAAGACCGAACTCGTCGCGCTGGGCGCTGATGATCTAAGTCTGCGGGTTTATATAGGAGGATTATTCCTCAGTACAAGGCTTCGCGAGTTAAGGGCAAGCCGGTACGCCTTTCCGCGCGATCCGGGACGACAATACCGTCGATGGTGCTCTTCGGCGGAACCGAGAGCCTCAGGATCGTCGCGATCCGCTATCCCGGCTAGCCGTCAGCCGCCGCGCCGCGCTTTTTC
>CADEGL010000101.1:0-4237 GCA_902826885.1 uncultured Alphaproteobacteria bacterium
GGCATCGCGCTCGATCTCGGCGTCTCCTCGCCCCAGCTCGACGACGACAGCCGCGGCTTCTCGTTCCGCGCCGACGGCCCGCTCGACATGCGGATGGAAAAGTCCGGCCCCTCCGCCGCCGACATCGTCAACACGGCATCCGAGGGCGAACTGGCCGATATCATTTTCAACCTGGGCGACGAGCGCCATTCGCGCCGCATCGCGCGCGCCATCGTGGCCGCGCGCCGCGAGAAGAAACTGACCCGCACGCTGGAACTGGCCGAACTGGTGCGCGCCGCCATGCCCGCCGCCGCGCGCAACGATGCCGCCATCCACCCCGCCACGCGCACCTTCCAGGCGCTGCGCATCCACGTGAACGACGAGCTGGACGAACTGGATCGCGGCCTAGCCGCCGCCGAAACGCTTCTGGCGCCGGACGGCGTCCTGGCCGTCGTGTCGTTCCATTCGCTCGAGGATCGCAGGGTCAAAGCGTTCCTGCGGTCGAGAAGCGGCGGCGCGCCTCGCGCCTCGCGCCACCTCCCAACCGGGGCCGAGGGCGCCGCCGCGCCTTCTTTCGAACTGCTGACCCGCCGGGCGCTGCGCCCGTCGGACGACGAGGTCGCCCGCAATCCCCGCGCGCGCTCCGCCCGCCTGCGCGCGGGACGCCGCACCACCGCCCCGGCTTGGCCGGATACGTCCTGGAGGAACGCCGCATGATCCGCCGCTCCACCATCTTGACGCTTCTGTTCGCCATCGGTCTCGGCTTCGGCCTGTTCCGCCTCACCTACGAGGTGCAGACGCTGGAAGGCGAGCTGGCGCACGTCAACCGCGCGGTCGCGTCCGAGCGCGAAGCCATCCACGTGCTGAAGGCCGAGTGGAGCTATCTGAACGAGCCCACGCGGCTGGAAGCGCTGTCGAAGAAACATCTGAGCCTGCGCGCGACGCAGGATAGCCGCATCCGCACCGTCGCCGAGATTCCGGCACGTCCGGATGTGTCGGTCGCCGTCGCCGCGGCCACCGATGCCACAGCACCCGCGCCGGGCGCCACGACGGTCGCCGCCAACGTGACGGCCGCCTCGCCGTGGGGCGAGGCCCGCCCCACCCTCGCCGCGGGGAAGCCGCTGCCGTGAACCAAGCGACCAAGCCGGGCCGTCGGACCGCCGCGCCCCCCGGGGCACGGGTGGTGATCGACGGCGCGGCGAAGCAGGCGCTCGAGATCGGGCGCAACCGCCTGTTCGTCATCGCCGCCGTCTTTGCACTGGGCTTCACCGTCATCAGCGGGCGCGTCGTCGACGTGATGGCGCTGAACGGCGGCACCGCGCCGAAAAGCACAACCGTCGCCGTCGAACAGCCCGACCGCGCGCCGATCCGCGATCGTAACGGCGAGCTTCTGGCCACGAGCCTTGGCACGGCGTCCCTGTTCGCCGACGCGACCCAGGTCCTCGACGCCGCCGTGGCGGCGCGCCGGCTGAAGGAAGTGCTGCCCGAACTGAACGAAGCAGACGTTCGCACGAAATTGACGTCCGAGCGCCGCTTCATCTGGATCCACCGCAACCTGACGCCGCGCCAACAATACGCCGTCAACCGCCTGGGCATTCCCGGCCTGTCGTTCCAGCGCGAGGCGCGCCGCGTCTATCCGCAAGGGTCGATGGCCGCGCATGTCGTCGGCTTCACCGACGTGGACGGCAAGGGCATCGCCGGCATCGAGCGTTCCTTCGACGGCGCGCTGGCGGCGGGCACCGCTCCCATCGACCTGTCCCTCGACATGCGCGTGCAGCACGCGGTGGTCGACGAGCTGACCAACGCGATCAAGAGTTTCAACGCCATCGGCGGCGTCGGTGTCGTGCTGGACGTGCGCTCGGGCGAGGTGCTGGCGCTGGCCTCGCTCCCCGACTTCGACCCGAACCATCCCGGCGACGCGAAGCCCGACAACCGCTTCAACCGCGCCACCCTCGGCGTCTACGAAATGGGCTCGACCTTCAAGACCTTCGTCATCGCGGGCGCGCTCGATTCCGGTACGACGACGCTGAAGGGCGGCTATGACGCGACCAACCCGATCCATGTCGGCCGCTTCACCATCGAGGACTATCACGCCAAACGCCGTTGGCTGTCGGTGCCCGAGATCTATATCCATTCGTCCAACATCGGCGCCGCGAAGATGGCGTTGGACATGGGGACGCCCCAGTTCCGCGCCTTCTTGCGCAGCGTCGGCTTCAACGAGCCGAGCCCGCTCGAAGTGCCCGAGGTCGGCACGCCGATGTCGCCCGCCCAATGGCGCGACGTGAACACCATGACGATCGCCTTCGGCCATGGCATGGCCGTTTCGCCGATCCAATTGGCCAGCGCCACGGCCGCCATGATCAACGGCGGCATCTTGGTCCAGCCGACGCTCATCAAGCGCTCGCACGCCGAAGGCACGCTGGGCACGCGCGTGATCTCGCGCGAGACGTCGAACGACATGCGCAAGCTGATGCGCCTGGTGGTCGAACAGGGTACGGCCAAGTCGGCCGAGGTTCCCGGCTACATGGTCGGCGGCAAGACGGGCACGGCCGAGAAGATCGGCGCCGGCGGCTACAAGAAGAAGTCGCTGATGTCGTCTTTCATCGGCGCCTTTCCGATGAACGACCCGCGCTACCTGGTCCTGGTCATGCTCGACGAGCCCAAGGGCACCAAGGAGTCCTATGGCTATGCCACGGGCGGCTGGGTCGCGGCGCCAGCGGCAGGGCGCATCGTGCGCCGCATCGGGCCGATGCTCGGCGTCGAACCGGTCGACGACAGCACGCCCGAAATGAAGAAAGAGATGTTCGTGGTCGTCAACCCGAGGGCTCCGACCCTTGCGTCTTATTGATCTGATGGCGGAGGGAAGCGGCACCGTGAATCTCGACCCGGCGACCGGCGCTCTCGACATTCGCGGCCTCGCCGCGGATTCGCGTGCCGTGCGCCCGGGTTTTCTGTTCGCGGCGCTGGCCGGCAGCCGCGCCGACGGCCGTGCCTATATCGCCGACGCGCGCCAGCGCGGCGCGGTCGCGCTCCTGGGCCGCCCCGATATCGCCGCCGACGCGCAAGGCATGGCCTTCATCGCCGACGCCAACCCGCGCCGACGCCTCGCGCGCATGGCCGCCGCCTTCTACGGCACGCAGCCGCGCACCGTGGCCGCCGTCACCGGCACCAATGGCAAGACCTCGACCGTCACCTTCGCGCGCCAGTTGTGGACCGCGCTCGGCCGCCGCGCCGCCAGCCTCGGCACGCTGGGCGTGACCGCTCCCGACCTGAACGTGGACGAGGGCCTGACCACGCCCGATCCGATCGCGCTGCACGACATGCTGGCCAAGCTGGCGAAAAGCGGCGTCGATCATGCGGCTTTGGAAGCCTCCAGCCACGGCCTCGACCAGTTTCGTCTGGACGGCGTTCGGATTTCGCTGGCCGCGTTCACCAATTTGACGCGCGACCATCTGGATTATCACCGCGATATGAAGACCTACCGGACGGCCAAGCTGCGGCTGTTCACGGAGCTTCTGGCATCCGACGGCACGGCCGTGCTGAACGCGGACGCGGATGGGGTGGAGCATTTTCAAGCGGCGTGCGACGCGCGCCGCTTGCGCGTCCTGACGTATGGCGAACGCGGCGTGGATTTACGGCTGGAAGCCGTGGAAGCGCGCCCGGACGGACAACACATCACCTTGAATATCGCCGGCAAAAGCCACGACATCTTCCTGCCCCTGGTCGCGCGCTTCCAAGCCATGAACGCCCTGTGCGCACTGGGCCTGGTGACCGCGGGCGGCGAGCGGATGGACCAAGCCCTGGCCGCGATGGCCGCGCTGCACGGCGTACCCGGTCGCGTGCAGCGTGTTTCCGTCCTGCCCAGCGGCGCGGGCATCTATGTCGACTACGCGCATACGCCCGACGCGCTGGAGACCGTCTTGCGCGCGCTGCGCCCCCACGCGGCGGGGCGCTTGTCGGTCGTCTTCGGCTGCGGCGGCGACCGCGATCCGGGCAAGCGCCCTCTGATGGGCGACGTGGCCCGGCGGTTGGCCGACGTCGTTTTCGTCACCGACGACAACCCGCGCGGCGAGAACCCCGCCGAGATCCGCCGCCAAATTCTGACGGCCTGTCCGGATGCCAAGGAGTTCGCGTCGCGCGCCGACGCCATCGGCGCCGCCGTCGCCGCCCTGCAGGCGGGCGACGTGCTGGTCGTCGCGGGCAAGGGACACGAGCGCTATCAGATCGTCGGCGACACGGTGTTGCCTTTCGACGACGC
>CADEGL010000101.1:4337-6436 GCA_902826885.1 uncultured Alphaproteobacteria bacterium
ACCCGCGCCAAGATCGCGGCCGTCACCGGCAGCGTCGGCAAGACCGGCACCAAGGAAGCGCTGGCCAAGGCACTGGCCGGTCAAGGCAAGACCGCCCATTCGCCCGGCAACCTGAACAACCAATGGGGCCTGCCGCTGTCGCTGGCGCGCCTGCCGGCCGATGCCGCCTTCGGCGTGTTCGAGCTGGGCATGAACCATGCCGGCGAGATCGCGCAACTGACCCGCCTGGCCCAGCCGGACGTGGCCATCATCACCACCATCGCGCCGGTGCACCTGGAATACTTCAACTCCACCTTCGAGATCGCCGAGGCCAAGGCCGAGATCTTCGAGGGCATGAGCGGCGGTACCGCGGTGCTGAATCGCGACAACGCCTATTTCCCGCTTCTGGCCGGACATGCCACGGGGCGCGGTGTCGGCCGCATCTTCGGCTTCGGCGCCCACCCCGACGCCAACGCGCGGCTTCAGGCTTGCACGGTGGATTCCGATGGCACCTCCGTCGATGCCGCCTTGGACGGCAAGGAATTGCGCTATCGCTTGGGCTTGCCCGGGCGGCAATGGGCGCTCAGCAGCCTAGCCGTGTTGGCCGCGACGACGGCCTTGGGCGCCAACGTCGATATGGCCATCGACGCGCTGGCGCGTATGGAAGGTCTGGACGGCCGCGGCCGCCGCCACAAGGTTTCGCTGCCGTCCGGCGCCATCACGTTGATCGATGAAAGCTACAACGCGAGCCCCGTGTCCATGCGCGCCGCCATCGAAGTGCTGGCCGCATCGACGCCGGGCGCAGGCGGCCGCCGCATCGCCATTCTGGGCGACATGCTGGAACTGGGACCCAGCTCCGCCGCCATGCACGCAGCCCTGGCCGAGCCCCTGGCAGAAAACAGCATCGACCTGGTGTTCCTGGTCGGCAAACAGATGGCGGCGCTGGAGAGCGAATTGCCGCGCACCATGCGCGGCGAGCGCTTTACCACCGCCGACGAGGCCATCGCGCCCATCATCGCGCATTTACGCGAAGGCGACGTCGTCACCATCAAGGCGTCGCACGGCATCCGCACCGACCGCATCGTCCGCGCGATCCTCGACGCGGGCCGCGCGGCCCCGACCCGGCATTGAGGCGCATCCATGCTCTATAACCTGATCGCGCCCTACGCCCAGGACTTCCCGGTCTTCAACCTGTTCCGGTATCTGACCTTCCGGACGGGCGGCGCGGTCATGACCGCGCTCGTCATCAGCTTCGTCTTGGGCCCGCGCCTGATCGCGTGGCTGCGCCGCGTGCAGGTGCACGGCCAGCCGATCCGCGAGGACGGCCCGGCCGACCATCTTCTGCGCAAGAAGGGCACGCCCACCATGGGCGGGTTCTTGATCCTCATCGCGCTGACCGTCAGCACGGTCCTGTGGGCCGATATCAGCAACGGCTATGTCTGGGCGGTTCTTCTGGTCGCCGTGGGCTTCGGCGCCGTCGGCGGCGCGGACGATTTCATGAAGCTGACCAAGCGCAACAGCAAGGGCCTGCCCGGCCGCCTGAAGCTTCTCTGGCAGGTGCTGATCTCGCTGGCCGCCACGATCTGGATCGTCTCGATCGCGAATCCGACGCTGTCGACGAGCCTAGCCGTGCCGTTCATCAAGGCGTTGCTGATCGACCTGGGTTGGTTCTTCATCCCCTTCGCCATCTTCGTGATGGTGGGTGCGTCGAACGCGGTGAACCTGACCGACGGGCTGGACGGCCTGGCCATCGTGCCGGTGATGATCGCGGCGGGCGTGTTCGGCTTCATCGCCTACCTGGTCGGCAACCTGGTCTTCTCCAACTACCTGCAGATCCACTACGTCGCCGGCACCGGTGAACTGGCCGTGCTGTGCGGCGCCCTGGTCGGCGCCAGTCTGGGCTTCCTATGGTTCAACGCGCCCCCCGCCATGGTCTTCATGGGCGACACGGGCTCGCTGTCGATGGGTGGCGCGCTCGGCGCCATCAGCGTCGTCATCAAGCATGAGCTGGTGCTGGCCATCGTCGGCGGCCTGTTCGTGCTGGAAACCATCTCGGTCATCGTCCAAGTCGCGTCGTTCAAGTTGACCGGCAAGCGCGTCTTCCGCATGGCGCCGCTGCA
>CADEGL010000102.1 GCA_902826885.1 uncultured Alphaproteobacteria bacterium
CGACCTTCTCGCCGATATAGAGCATCGGCGCCTCGTCGCGCTCGCCCTCGCCGATTACGACCGTGCCGGCGATATCGAGTCCGTTGAGCGCCTGGCGCATGGCATCGACGGCTGCTTGATCGGCGGCCTTTTCGTCGCCGCGCCCGATGAAACGGGCCGCGGCAACCGCGGCGGCTTCCGTGACGCGCACGGCCTCGAACGGCAAATTACGATCCAAGCCGTCAGACATACCCAAACCTCCCCTTCAAAGAGTTTCTATTCTTATCATGCGCGGCGGCTGCACCACCGCCTCGAAACGGCCGATGCGCGCGAGCGCCCGGGTCATGGCCGCCTCTTCCGTCGCATGGGTCATCAAGACGACCGGCACGATGTTGTCCGGGCTTTTCCCGCGCTGAATCATGGCCGCCATCGAAATGCGCTCATCGCGCAAAGCGGCAGCCACATCGGCGATCACACCGGGACGATCCTGCACGGTCAGGCGGACATAGTATTCGCCGCTATGCCGCTCCATCGGCGAGACAGCCAGCTTGGCCAAATCCTTGGCTGGAATGCCGAAAGCCGGCATGCGCCGTCCGACGGCGATGTCGATCAGATCCGAAACGACGGACGACGCCGTCGGCCCGGCGCCAGCGCCACGGCCTTCGAACACGCTGTCTTGGACGAAGTTGCCCGTCGCCACCACGGCATTCAGCACGCCCTCGACATGCGCGATCGGCACATCCATGGGCACCATGCAGGGGTGGACGCGTTGCTCCACGCCATGGTCGGTCAGTTTGGCGCTGCCCAAAAGCTTGATGCGGTAGCCCAGTTCGGCCGCGTATTCGATATCCAGCGGCGAGATGTGGCGAATGCCTTCGACATGAACGCCTGCGTAGTTGACCTCGCAGCCGAAGGCCAGGCTGGTCAGGATGGCTAGCTTGTGCGCCGTGTCGATACCGTCGATATCGAAGCTGGGATCGGCCTCGGCATAGCCCAACTTTTGCGCTTCGGCCAACACATCGCCGAACTCGCGCTTCGATTTGCGCATCGTCGACAAGATGTAATTGCACGTGCCGTTGAGGATGCCGTAGACGCGCGTGATGCGATTGCCTGCCAGGCCCTCTCGCAACGCTTTCACGATCGGAATACCGCCCGCGACCGCTGCTTCGAAGGCCAGCGAAACACCTGCCTGGTCCGCCGTGCGAGCCAATGCCGCGCCATGCAGGGCCAGAAGCGCCTTGTTCGCGGTGACCACATCACGCTTGCGGCCGATGGCCACTTCGACCACCGACTTGGCCACGCCGTCAGAGCCGCCGATCACCTCGACGATCACATCGGCATCCGCCTCGGCCGCCAAACGGACCGGATCGTCGAACCACGCCGCGCGCGACAGATCGATGCCGCGCTCGCGCTTGCGGTCGCGCGCGGAGACCGCCGTCACCACCAACGGACGGCCGCAACGCCGCGTCAGAAGGTCGGCGTTCTCGGCCAGAAGCTTCACCGTGCCGGCACCGACGTTTCCGAGGCCCGCGATCGCGATTTTTAGGGGATTCGCCATGATTGCTCCCAACTCTCGCGCAACCGTTTAGCGGCGACCGACGGCCGCCGCAAGCATGGCGGCAGGAACGAATCGAACGGTCATCAGCGTAATCAGTAGTCGAGATACACGTCGACCCGCCGGTTCGACGGATCGGACTCCGCGCGCAGCTGACCGAAGGTGGGGTCGGTTTGAGGCACCGTGCCGGCATAGACCCGGCCGGGATTGACGCCGCGATCGATCAGAATCTTGGCGACCTCTTGCGCGCGTGCGTCGGCGATGGTCGCGCGCGCCACGCTGACGACGCGGAACGTGCCGCCGCGTTTGGCCTGCTCCAGCGCGAGCTGCCGCAGAACGGTGACATCTTCCGGCTTGAGCTGGGCTGAATTCTCCGGGAAGTAGATCGTCGCGACCAGGGCCGCAATCGCGGATTTGCGGACATATTCCGTGAGCGGCCGCGGGCTGCGCCCCGAGATGACGACCGTATCCGGCTGCGGAGCCGCGGGCGCCGCAGCAGGAGCCGCAGCCGCTGCAGGCGGCGGTGAAGAAGGCATTGCGGCGGAAGCCGGCGGCGGTGATGCCGGGGTCGACGCTTGCGCCTCTTGCAAAACCGGCGGCAACGGCGGCGGTGACGGTCGCGAACCCGGCATTGGCATACCGGCTGTTTGCGGCGGCGGCGCACTGGGTGCCGCGGGTGGCGGAGTCTGCGGCACGGCGCCGGCGGAGGGCGGGCTGGGCGTCGAGGCCGCGGCGGTGGCTGCGGCCGCGGCACCTGCGGTGGCGGCCGGAGCGGGCACTGCCGCTGTCGGAGTTGGGGCTGACGCCGCCCCTTGCGTGGCCGCGGCGCCCATCTGGACCGAGGCCGTGGGCGCGCTGGGAGCGGACGGTGCGGGTGCCGTCGTACTGACGCCGGGCTCCGGCTTGGGCGGCGAGTCCGGCTTCTGATCCGTCTTGCCCTTATTCGGAACGTTGGGCGTGCGCGCGGGCGGCGCAACCTCGATCTGCTCGGGCTTGTTGACCTTGTCGGCGTATGTGGCCTGTCGGTTATCCGCGATCAGCTGGTCGGCGATCTTCTGGCGCTCGGCCGCCGTGGTCTGCGGTTTGGGCGCTTGATCTGGCACGACCGCCAGGTTCGGCGTCGGCTGGTCCTTGCCGGGCACGCCTTGCGACCCCGGCACCGGAGCGCCTCCGGGCGTAACAGCGTCCGGCTCATCCGCGAACATGTCATCAATCGAGGAGCATGCTCCAAGCGACGCGACGCCAACCAGGAGCAATGCAGCCATGCCGCCGCAGCGCGTCCAATATTTCCAATCAGCCTTGAATCTTGTATGTAGGCGCAAGCTTCGACCGTACATTATTTTGTGCAGTTTCGCCTCGTTGGCGGGGAATCCGCGCGGGACGGGCGCGATCCGGGCTGGACGCGCCGAATGATAAAGGAAGGCCGCATGACCGATCAACAAGCCGGGTCCAATCGAACGCCGGATCCGGCCGAGTTGGCGAAGACGATGGCCGATATCGCCGAGCGCAGCCAGCGCCTCCTAGTCGATTTCCTGAACCGCCAGTCCCGCGGCGACGGCGTGGATAACGCAGATCCCCTCAATATTGGCTCGGCTTTCCTCGCGTTGACGACGCGCATGATGGCCGATCCGACGAAGCTGTTCGAGGCCCAGGTTTCGCTCTGGCAGGACTATTTCAACCTATGGCAGAGCACGACGCGGCGCATGATGGGCGAGCCGAGCCAGCCCGTGGCGGAGCCGCCTAAGGGCGACCGGCGCTTCAAGGACCCGGAATGGCAGGAAAACCCGGTCTTCGACTTCATCAAGCAGTCCTACCTGCTGACCGCGAACTGGATGCTCGACACCGTCCGCAAGGTCGACGGGCTGGACGACAAAACGACGCAGAAGATCGATTTCTATACAAGGCAGTTCGTCGACGCGCTGGCGCCGTCGAACTTCGTGATGACAAATCCCGAGGTGCTGCGCGCGACGCTGGAAAGCGGCGGCGAGAACCTGGTCAAGGGTCTGGACAATCTTCTGGCGGACCTGGAGCGCGGCAAGGGACGCCTCAGCATCAAGATGACCGACCTCGAGGCCTTCGAGGTGGGCAAGAACGTGGCCGTCACACCGGGCAAGGTGGTCTTCCGCAACGACCTCATCGAGCTGATCCAGTACGCACCGACGACGGAAAAAGTGTTCCGCCGGCCGCTCCTGATCATCCCGCCCTGGATCAACAAATATTACATTCTCGATCTGCGCCCCGAGAATTCGCTGGTCAAATGGGCCACGGAGCAAGGCCACACCGTTTTCATCGTTTCGTGGGTCAACCCGGACGAGAAGCTCGCGGCCAAGGGCTTCGAGGACTACATGACCGACGGGCCGTTGGCGGCCTTCGACGCGATGGAAAAAGCCACGGGTGAGCGCGAGATCAACGTCATCGGCTATTGCCTGGGCGGCACGCTCTTGAACTGCGCCTTGGCCTATATGACGGCCAAGAAGGACGACCGCGTGAAGAGCGCGACGTTCCTGACCTCCCTCGTCGATTTCAAGAACCCGGGCGACCTCGGCGTCTTCATCGACGAGGAGCAGCTGGCCCATCTCGAAAGCGACATGGCCGAGAAGGGCTATCTCGAAGGGGCGCATATGGCGACCACCTTCAATATGCTCCGTGCGAACGATCTGATTTGGTCGTTCGTCATCAACAACTATCTCTTGGGCAAGGAGCCCTTCCCCTTCGACCTTCTCTATTGGAATTCCGATTCCACCCGCATGCCGGCGGCGATGCACAGCTTCTACCTGCGCAAGATGTATCAGGAGAACAAGCTGTCGCAGCCGGGCGGTATCACGCTGAAGGGCGTGCCCATCGACGTCCGGACGATCAAGCAGCCGGCGTTCCTGCTTTCGACGCGCGAAGACCACATCGCGCCGTGGGAAACGACCTATGTCGCCACCCAACTTTATTCCGGCCCCACGCGCTTCACGCTGGCGGCCTCGGGCCACATCGCGGGTGTCGTGAACCCGCCCGCCGGCGGGCGTTACAACCACTGGGTCAACGACAAGAACCCGCCCTCGCCCAAGGAATGGCTGGAGACGGCGACACAAAAGCCGGGCTCGTGGTGGCCGACCTGGGCCGAATGGATCAAGCCATTCGGTGGCGGCCAAGTGCCCGCGCGCAAGCCCGGCGATGGCAAGCTGAAAGCCCTGTGCGACGCGCCGGGAACGTATGTGAAGGTCACCAGCCGGGACTGAGCCGGCTTAAAAAGTGACCGGCAGCGCCTTGAGGCCGCGGAAGCGGCCGTTGGCCTGCCATTCCAGCGTGCCGTCCTTCAGCGCCAACTTCGGCATCCTCTGCACGAGCCGCTGAATCGCGATCTGGGCCTCGAGCCGCGCCAAGCTGGCACCCAGGCAGACATGCATGCCCGTGCTAAACGCCAGATGCGCATTGGGCGTGCGCGCGAGGTCGAACTCTTGCGCGTCCGGGAACTGCGCCGCGTCGCGATTGACGGCGCCCAGCAGGATGGACACGGACTGTCCCGCTTCGACCACCTGCCCGCCGATTGCGAACGTTTCCGTCACGACGAAGGGCGAGGTCGACTGGGTGGGGCTGTCGTAACGCAGCATCTCTTCGATAGCGGGACCAATCAGCGCAGATTCTGCGCGAAGGCGTTCATGCGCAACGGGATGCCGCAGCAAGGCGAGCAGCCCATTGCCGATAACGTTCCGCGTCGTCGCGTGCCCGGCGGCGAATAGGGTCTGCGCGACGCCGACGATTTGTCCCTCCGTCATGCGCTCACCACCCTCTTCCGCGGCGATCAAGGCGCTCAGCAGGTCGGTGCCGGGCGAAGCGGCCCGGCGCGGCACGAGGCCGTGAAGATAGGCTGTGAACGCCTCTGTCGAGCGGTTGCCGGCTTCGATCATCGCAGGTGTGCGCACAACACCGCGCGAACGGACCAAACCATCGACCCAATCTTGCAAGCGCGCGCGATCCGCCTCGGGAATGCCGAGCATCTCCGAAACGACAACGGACGGCAGCGGATAGGCCAGGTCGGCAATGACATCCATTGCGCCGTGCCCCGCCACGCGGTCCAGCAATTTGTCCACGATGCGTTCGATATGCGGCCGCATGGATTCGATGGCATGGGGCGTGAAGGCCTTGCCCAGCAGATGTCGGAGCCGGTGATGCGAAGGCGGGTCCATGAAGGCCAGTTCGCGCCGCTGGGCGCGCAGGATCGGGCCATCGCCATGCTTGGCAGCCAACGTGTCGATATAGGCTGCGCGGCTGACCTTGTCGTGCTGGTGAAGAAAGGTTTCGGCATCGGCGTAGCGGCACAGAAGCCAGCCACCCACCGCCTCATTCCAATGGACGGGCCTTTCCTGTCGCAGCTGGGCGTAATGCGGATAGGGATCGGGATGACCGGGCAAGGTGGGATCGCCGTCCCCGCCTATCGCCTCATACATGCGCATCACCTTTCCATATCCTGACGCGACCGCCCATGGACGGAATGGAAGCATCACCGACGCCGTGAAGGAAGACCTGCCGATGGCTTTCGGCCATGGACGGCCGCCTTGTCTGGTCTGGCGATGTCGGCAAGACTGGCGCCGTCCTAATCAAGGGGGCGTCGTGAATTTCGGCTATATCTTCGATCTGCCGCTGCGCATGTGGCCCGATAAGGAAGCCCTGATCTATGGGCCGCACCGGATCACATACGCCCAGCTTGAAGAACGCACCAACCGCGTGGCCAATGGCCTGCGCGCGCTCGGCATCGGCGAAGGCGACCATGTCGCCGTGCTGGTCAAGA
>CADEGL010000103.1 GCA_902826885.1 uncultured Alphaproteobacteria bacterium
TCCGACAACCCCTCGATCACCCGCGACGTGTCGGGCGAGGGTGTGCAGCAGGCGTTGCTGAAGATCATGGAAGGCACGATCGCTTCCGTGCCCCCCCAAGGCGGCCGCAAGCATCCGCAGCAGGAGTTCCTGCAGGTCGACACGACCAACATTCTGTTCATCTGCGGCGGCGCATTTTCCGGCTTGGAAAAGATCATCGCCGGCCGGGGCCGCGGCACTTCGATCGGCTTCGGCGCCGACGTGCGCGGGCCGGACGAGCGCGGTACGGGCGAAATCCTGCGCGACGTGGAGCCCGAGGATCTGCTCAAGTTCGGCTTGATCCCCGAGTTTATCGGCCGCTTGCCGGTCATCGCCACGCTGGAAGATTTGAACCAGCAGGCCCTGGTCGACATCCTGACCAAGCCCAAGAACGCCCTGGTCAAGCAGTACCAGCGTCTGTTCGAGATGGAAGGCGTCAAGCTGGCCTTCACCGATGACGCGCTCCAGGCCGTGGCGCGCAAGGCGATCGCGCGTAAGACCGGCGCGCGCGGCTTGCGTTCTATTTTGGAAAGTATCCTGCTGGAATCGATGTTCGACCTGCCCGCCTACGAGGGCGTGGAGGAAGTCGTCCTTAACCGAGAGGTCGTTGAGGGGCGGATCAAGCCCCTGCAGATCTATGCCGATCGTGTCGGGGACGTCGGCACCAGCGCTTGAGGACCGCCCCCTTGATCATCAGGGCGTGCGGGACCACCTAAGTTAAGTTCTGCGGTGGGGTTTCCCCGCCGTTCCGGCCGGCGCCAGCCGGTCTCAAGCCGAGGTGATATACGTTGCAGATCGCGAGTGGTGGCCTCTATCCGGTGCTCCCTCTCAGGGACATCGTGGTCTTCCCCCACATGATTGTTCCGCTCTTCGTCGGACGCGAGAAGTCCGTGCGCGCCCTCGAAGACGTGATGAAGGACGATAAGCAGATCCTCCTGGTGACGCAGAAGAACGCGGCGCAGGACGATCCGACGCCGGCCGATATCTATTCCGTCGGCACGATCGGCACGGTGCTTCAGCTCCTCAAGCTGCCCGATGGGACGGTGAAGGTCCTGGTCGAAGGTTCCAAGCGCGCGCGTATCCTGCGCTATGCCGAGAACACCGACTTCTTCCAGGCGTATGCCGAGCCGGTCGACGAAAAGGAAGGCGACAACCGCGAGATCGAGGCGCTCGGCCGCTCCGTCGTGAGCCAGTTCGAGCAATATGTGAAGCTCAACCGCAAGATCCCGCCGGAAGTGCTCGTGTCGGTCAACCAGATCGACAATCCGTCCAAGCTGGCGGACACGGTTTCCTCGCACCTGACTCTCAAGATCGCCGAGAAGCAGGAGCTTCTCGAGGCTCTGTCCGCGCAGGAGCGGTTGGAGAAGATCTATGCCTTCATGGAAGGCGAGATCGGCGTGCTGCAGGTGGAAAAGCGCATCCGGAACCGCGTGAAGCGGCAGATGGAGAAGACGCAGCGCGAGTACTATTTGAACGAGCAGCTCAAGGCGATTCAGAAAGAGCTGGGCGAGGGCGAGGACGGCAAGGACGAAGTCGCCGAGATCGAAGAGCGGATCAAGAAAACGAAGCTCTCGAAGGAAGCGCGCGAGAAGGCCATGCAGGAGGTCAAGAAGCTCCGCAGCATGAGCCCGATGTCGGCCGAAGCCACTGTCGTCCGCAACTATCTCGACTGGATGCTCAGTATTCCGTGGGGCAAGCGCACGCGCGTGAAGCGCGACCTGAAGCTCGCGGAGAAGATCCTTAACGACGACCATTTCGGTCTCGAGAAGGTCAAGGAACGGATCGTCGAATACCTGGCCGTGCAATTGCGCACGCGCAAGGTGAAAGGCCCGATCCTGTGCCTCGTCGGCCCGCCCGGCGTCGGCAAGACCTCGCTCGGCAAGTCGATTGCCCGTTCCACGGGCCGCAACTTCGTGCGCATGTCGCTTGGCGGCGTGCGCGACGAGGCGGAGGTGCGCGGCCATCGTCGCACCTACATCGGCTCCATGCCTGGCAAGGTTATCCAGGGCATGAAGAAGGCGAAGTCGTCCAACCCGCTGTTCTTGCTCGATGAGATCGACAAGCTCGGTCAGGACTGGCGCGGCGATCCGTCTTCGGCGCTGTTGGAAGTGTTGGACCCCGAGCAGAACGGGACGTTCCAGGACCACTACCTGGAGGTCGAGTACGATCTGTCCGACGTGATGTTCGTGACCACCGCGAACACGCTGCGCATGCCGCAGCCGCTGTTGGACCGCATGGAGATCATTCGCATCCCCGGCTACACCGAGGACGAGAAGATCGAGATCGCCAAGCGGCACCTCATGCCCAAGGTGTTGGAGGCGCATGGCCTGAAGAAGGGCGAGTTGAATGTCAGCGACAGCGCGCTGACCGACTTGATCCGCTTCTACACCCGCGAGGCCGGCGTCCGTAACCTCGAGCGCGAGCTCGCGAACGTGGCGCGCAAGGCGGTGAAGGAGATCGTCGGCAAGAAATCGCCGAAGGTCCACGTCACCAACCGCAACCTCAACAAGTTCGCGGGCGTGCAGCGGTTCCGCTACGGCGCGGTCGAGGCCGAGGATTTGGTGGGCGTTTCCACCGGTTTGGCTTGGACCGAGGTCGGCGGCGAGTTGCTGTCCATCGAGGCGGTTATCCTTCCCGGCAAGGGCAAGATGACCATCACGGGCAAACTGGGCGACGTGATGCAGGAATCCGTGCAGGCCGCGAACAGCTATGTTCGCGCGCGCAGCCCGGCCTTCGGCATCAAGCCGACCCTGTTCGACCGCAAGGATATCCACATCCACGTGCCGGAAGGGGCAACGCCGAAGGATGGCCCATCCGCGGGTGTCGCCATGATCACCGCGATCGTCTCCGTGCTGGCGGGTTTGCCCGTCCGCAAGGATGTCGCGATGACGGGCGAGATCACGCTGCGCGGCCGTGTCCTTCCCATCGGCGGCCTGAAGGAAAAGCTCTTGGCCGCGCTTCGGGGCGGTATCCGCAAGGTCCTGATTCCGAAGGACAACGAGAAGGATCTGGCGGACATTCCGGACAACGTGAAGAAGGGTCTGGAGATCGTGCCGGTGACCAACGTGGACGAGGTTCTGCTCCACGCGCTGGCGTCGCCCTTGCGTCCGATCGAGTGGAACGACGAGCAGAATGCGCTCTCGCCGGCTCAGCCCCCCGCGGGCGATGTCGGTGGTGTCGTGACGCACTGATCCCGTAGTCGATCAAGCATCGGAAACCCGCGAGAAACTTAGGTTTCTCGCGGGTCTTTCATTGACGGCGGTTGCCGTTCGATTTACAAGAATCGAGCGGGGGACTCGCAATGCTCGTGGTTCACTTTCCTCTCAGACCCAAAGGGGGGCGTTGATGAACAAAAATGAGCTGATCGCCGCTGTTGCCAAGAAGGCGGCGATGTCCAAGTCCGAAGCGACCAAATGCGTGGATACCGTGATCGACTGTGTGACCGCGTCGCTCAAGAAGGGCAACGAGGTTCGCTTGGTTGGTTTCGGGACGTTCAGTGTCGCCCATCGCAAGGCATCCATGGGGCGCAATCCGCGAACCGGCGCCCAGATCAAAATACCCGCGTCCAAGCAGCCGAAGTTCAAAGCCGGCAAGGCTTTGAAATCCGCCGTCAACTGACTGACGCAATCCAATTCAACGCGCCGGCCGTTCCGAGTGACGGTCGGCGTGATTGTTTTTCGAGCTTCCGCTAGATTGCCGCCGTCGGGCGATTAGCTCAGCTGGTAGAGCGCCTGCTTTACACGCAGGATGTCGGAGGTTCGAACCCTTCATCGCCCACCATTTTTCCGGCCGGCCGGCGGGCGGCACTGGCCAAATCCTTGCCGGCTCACCATTTATTCCAGGGGCTTCCTTGACTCCCCCAGGCCCCTAAAGTAGAGGACACTGCCTTCGCGCAGCGGGGGTGTAGCTCAGTTGGTTAGAGCGCCGGCCTGTCACGCCGGAGGCCGCGGGTTCGAGTCCCGTCACTCCCGCCATTTCCTCTCGCGAGGCTTTCCTTGGACCTGACGCCTGACCGGATCAGGCAGCTCCTCGGCCTGGAACCGCACCCCACCTGCGGGTTCGTGGCGTTGACCTACCGTTCGTGCCTGTCCATTCCGCGCTCCGCTTTGCCGGCGCCCTACGAGGACGCACGCCCCTATGCCACGGCGCTCTATTTTCTGGTCACGCCGGAGGCGCCGGTAAGGCTTCATCGAATCCGCGCGGATCAGCTTTACCATCATCATCTCGGGGGCGCGCTGGACGTGTTGATGCTGCATGCCGATGGCACGGGGCAGGTGGCCGCCGTTGGGGGCGATCTGGAGGCCGGCATGCGGCCGCAATTGCTGATTCCCGGCGGGACGTTCCACGCCGCGCGGCTGAGGGGCGCCGCCCCATGGGGGCTTCTCGGCAGCACCGAATGGCCCGGTGTTGAGCCGGCTGACGTGGAGCCAGGGGATGTCGCCGCGCTGACGCGCAGCCATCCCGAATTGGCCGCCCAGATCCGCGCTTTCGCGGCCTGAACATCGACCGTTTCGTCACCGTGAACGTGCCGTGAATCGCGGCCCATTTCCCTTGCGGCGATAGGGGCGCTGATGTAAACGAAGGGCGCCTTTGTGCTAACGCAAAAAAGGCGGGAAATCCGCGCTTTAGCCCCTGTGGACGGCAGGGGACGGGACCCAATGGAAGCGATGCTGACCGAGTATCTGCCGATCTTGATTTTCCTCGGTATCGCCGTGGGCGTGGCCGGGGCTGCGATCGGTGCGTCCTATATCGTGGCCAAGCAGCGCCCTGACTCCGAAAAGGTCTCCGCCTACGAGTGCGGTTTCGAAGCGTTCGGCGACGCGCGCGCCCGTTTCGACGTGCGGTTCTACTTGGTCGCCATCCTCTTCATCATCTTCGACCTTGAGGTTGCTTTCCTGTTCCCCTGGGCCATCACGCTGGGCGAGATCGGTCTTTTCGGCTTCTGGTCGATGGTCGTCTTCCTGGGCGTGCTGACGATCGGTTTCATTTACGAATGGAAGAAGGGGGCGTTGGAATGGGAGTGACGGCATCCGGTCTGGCCGTTCCTCCGGGCTCCGCGCAGGACCAGATCCTGGCGCGCGCGACCGCCGAGGTTGCCGAGAAGGGCTTCATCGTCGCCAATCTGGACAAGCTGGTGAACTGGGCGCGCACGGGCTCGCTGTGGCCGATGACGTTTGGCCTGGCCTGTTGCGCGGTCGAAATGATGCACACGGCCGCGGCGCGCTATGATCTGGACCGTTTCGGCGTCGTTTTCCGCCCCAGCCCCCGTCAGTCCGACGTGATGATCGTGGCCGGCACGCTGTGCAACAAGATGGCCCCGGCGCTGCGCAAGGTCTACGACCAGATGGCCGAGCCGCGGTGGGTGATCTCGATGGGCTCGTGCGCCAACGGTGGCGGCTATTACCATTATTCCTATTCCGTGGTCCGCGGTTGCGACCGCGTCGTGCCTGTCGACGTCTACGTGCCGGGCTGCCCGCCCACGGCGGAGGCGCTTCTCTACGGCGTCTTACAGCTGCAGAAGAAGATCCGCCGCACCGGAACCATCGCGCGCTGAACGACGCCGGATATGTCTGAGCCACAGGCAAGCATGAGCGAAGCGCTGCGCGAACTTGGCGAATTGATCCAAGCCTCGCTGCCGAACGACGTGTCCGGCGCCCGCATCGCTCATGGCGAGCTGATGATCGACGCGCGGCGCGAATCGATCGTGCGCGTGCTGACGTTCCTGCGCGACGACAGCAATTGCCAGTTCAAGCTTTTGGTCGATGTCTGCGGCGTGGATTATCCGTCGCGGCCGGAGCGTTTCGAGGTCGTCTACAATCTGCTCAGCCTGCGCCACAGCCAGCGCGTGCGCGTGAAGGTCGCGGCCGCCGAGGACACGCCGGTTCCGTCGGTCACGGGCGTGTTCAGTTCGGCCGGCTGGTATGAGCGCGAGACCTGGGATCTTTACGGCATCTTCTTCTCCGACCACCCGGATTTGCGCCGCCTTCTGACCGATTACGGGTTCGAAGGGCACCCGTTGCGCAAGGACTTTCCGCTCACGGGCTATGTCGAGGTGCGCTACGACGACGAGCAGAA
>CADEGL010000104.1 GCA_902826885.1 uncultured Alphaproteobacteria bacterium
ACGCCATGCCTGGCGAGCGCTATCAGCTTTATCACGAGGAAAAGGCCAAGGGCGGTATCGGCCTGACCATGTTCGGCGGCTCATCGGTGGTTTCGCCCGACTGCCCGGCCGTGTTCGGCCAGCTGGACGTTTCTGGTGACCGGGTTGTGCCGTATCTGAAGCAGATGTCGGAGCGCGTGCATCGCCACGGCGCGGCGCTCATGTGCCAGATCACCCATATGGGCCGCCGCGCGCGCTGGGACGTCGGGCCGTTCCTAATCCCTGTGGCGCCGTCGCCCGTGCGCGAGCCAGAGCACCGGACTTTTCCGCGCATGATCGAGGATTGGGACATAAGGCGCATCGTCGACGACTTCGCTCAGGCCGCGCGCCGTTGCCGCGAGGGCGGGCTCGACGGAATCGAGCTGTCCTATTCCGCCGCGCATCTGATCGCCCAGTTCTGGTCGCAAGGCATCAACAAGCGCACCGACGAATACGGCGGTTCGCTCGACAATCGTATGCGCTTCAGCTTTGACGTGCTGAAAGCGGTCCGCGCCGAGGTCGGCGACGACTTCATCGTCGGGGTGCGCTTCTCCGCTGACGAGCTAAAGCAGGACGGCATCAGCGCGGAAGAGGGGCTGGAGATCGCCAAGCGCCTAGCCAAGTCCGGCCTGGTCGACTTCATGAACGTGATGCACGGCCAAGCACAGGATTATCTGTCGCTGGCCACGCTGCAGCCGAACATGGCGTTCCCGATGGCGCCGTTCCTGTATCTGGCCAGCGCGATCAAAGCCGAAGTCGATCTGCCGATCATGCACGCAGGCCGTATCGTCGATTTGGCGACGGCGTCGCGCGCGGTTGCGGACGGGCATGTCGACATCGTGGCTATGACGCGTGCGCACCTGGCCGACCCGCATATCGCGCGCAAGCTGGCCGAGGGAAAGCCGGACGAGATCCGTCAATGTGTAGGCGCCAGCTATTGCGTCGACCGGCTGCTGATGGGTGGCGAGGCGCTGTGCATCCAGAACCCGGCCACGGGGCGCGAGAAGACCATGCCGCACAATGTGCCGCGCGGCGCGGGCGGCAAACGAATCGTCGTCGTGGGCGGTGGGCCGGGCGGCCTCGAGGCTGCGCGCGTGTCCGCCGAACGCGGCCACAAGGTGGTGCTGTTCGAGGCGGCCAAGCAGGTGGGCGGCCAATTGAACGTGGCGTCGAAGGCGCCGTGGCGCGAGCAATTGACCGGCATCACCCGCTGGCTGGAGCAACAGGTCGGCAAGCTGGGCGTCGATGTGCGGCTCGGCACCCAGGCGTCGGCCGATACGGTCGCGGGCGAAAGGCCGGACATCGTGATCGTCGCGACCGGCGGGCGCCCCAACAAAGGTGATATCGGCGGCGCCGAACACATCGTCTCGACATGGGACATCCTGGAAGGCCGCATAGCACCCGGCGCCAACGTGCTTCTGTTCGACGACCATGGGGGACATCAAGGTCCGTCGGCCGCCGAGATGATGGCGGCGCGCGGCGCGCAGGTGGAGTTGGTGACACCCGAACGGCAGATCCTGCAAGAAATCGGCGGCACGAATTTTCCGATCCATCTGCGCGAGCTTTACAAAAACAGCGTCGTATTGACGCCCGACACGCGCCTTCTGTCCGTCTATCGCGAAGGCAACGGCTTTATCGCCGTTCTGCGCAACGAGTACACGCACGCCGAGGAAGAGCGTGTTGTCGATCAGGTGGTGGCCGAACACGGCACGTTGCCCAACGAAGATCTGTATTTCGCGTTGAAACCGCGCTCGACCAATCTGGGAGAGGTCGATCTGGATGCACTCACGGGCAACCGTCCGCAAGGGTTGGTCAACAACCGGGACGGGGCGTTCCAGCTTTTCCGTGTCGGCGATGCGGTGGCGTCGCGCAACGTCCATGCGGCGATCTACGACTCGCTGCGCCTGTGCAAGGAATTCTGAGCATGGCCCAGTACGATGCGCTGCTGAAGCCGCTGAAGATCCGGCACCTCACCATCCGCAACCGGGTGATGAGCACTTCGCATGCGCCGGCCTATGCCAAGAATGCGATGCCGCAGGAGCGCTACCAGCTCTATCACGAGGAAAAGGCCAAGGGCGGCATCGGCCTGACCATGTTCGGCGGCTCGTCCACCGTCTCGCCGGACTGCCCCGCCACGTTCGGCCAATTGGCCGTCACCAGCGATGCGATCATTCCGCATTTCCGGTCATTCTCGGAGCGCGTGCACAAGCATGGCGCGGCGCTGATGTGCCAGCTGACCCACATGGGTCGTCGCACGCGCTGGGATTCGGGCGATTGGCTGGCGCCGGTGGCGCCGAGCCACATTCGCGAGCCCGAGCACCGTTCCTTCCCCAAGGCCATGGAAGACTGGGACCTGCGCCGCATCATCCGCGATTTCGGCCAGGCCGCGCGGCGCTGCAAGGAAGGCGGGCTGGACGGGATCGAGCTGTCCTATTCCTCGTCCCATCTGATGGTCCAGTTCTGGTCGCCTTACAGCAACAAGCGCACCGACGAGTACGGCGGCAGTCTGGAAAACCGCATGCGCTTCAGCATGCAGGTGTTGGAAGAAGTGCGCCGTCAGGTCGGACCCGACTTCATCGTCGGCGTGCGTATCGTGATGGACGAGCTGATTAAGGATGGGCTCGACCAGGCTGAGTGCATGGAGATCGCCAAGACGATCGCCAAGTCGGGCATGGTGGATTTCATGAATGTCATGCACTCGGCGGCGAAGGATTATCGCGCTCTGGCCGTGCTGATGGCCAATATGGCCTTTCCCGTCGCGCCGTTCCTGTATCTCGCCAGCGCGCTAAAGGCCGAGGTGGATATCCCCATCTTCCACGCCGGGCGCATTTCCGACCTGGCGACCGCCGCGCGCGCGGTCGAGGAAGGTCATCTCGACATGGTGGCCATGACGCGACCGCACTTGGCCGACCCGCACATGATGCGCAAGCTGGCCGAGGGGCGGGTCGACGACGTACGCCAATGCGTCGGCGCCAATTACTGCATCGACCGCATCTATGTCGGCGGCGAGGCGCTGTGCATCCAGAACGCGGCCACCGGACGCGAAGCCACGATGCCGCACGTCATCGCCAAGGCCGAGCGGCGGAAAAATGTTGTTGTCGCGGGCGCGGGCGTGGCGGGGATGGAAGCCGCGCGCGTGGCGGCCGAGCGCGGCCATCGCGTCGTTCTGTTCGAGGCCTCGGATCGCACGGGCGGCCAAGTGAACGTCGCGGCCAAGGCGACTTGGCGCGAACCTTTGTCCGGCATCACCCGCTGGCTTGACGGCCAGGTGCGCAAGCACGGCGTGGACATCCGTCTTAACACCGCGGCCACGGCCGAAGCGGTGCTGGCGGAAAAGCCCGACGAGGTGGTGGTGGCCACGGGCGGTCACGCCAACAAGGGCGCGTTCGAGGGTTCCGAACTGGCCGTCTCGACCTGGGACATCCTGGAGGGGCGCGTGGCGCCGGGCGAGAACGTGCTTCTGTTCGACGATCAGGCCGGCCATGCCGGGCCGTCGGTCGCCGAGTTCATGGCCGCACGCGGCGCGCAGGTGGAGTTGGCCACGCCCGAGCGCTATGTCGGCGTCGAGTTCGGCGCGACCAACCATCCGATTCATCTGCGGGAGCTGTACGGTAAGGGCGTGATCATCACGCCCGACATCCGCCTGACGAAGGTCTATCGAGAAGGCAACCGGCTGGTGGCTGTCTTGCGCAACGAGTACACGCACCAGGAAGAAGAGCGCGTCATCGATCAGGTGGTGGCCGAGCATGGCACGCTGCCCAACGACGATCTCTATTATGCCTTGAAGCCGCTGTCCTCGAACCAGGGTGAATTGGATTTGCGCGCTCTGGCGCAAGGGCACGCCGAGACGCCGGTGAACAATCCATCCGGCACGTTCCGCCTGTTCCGTGCGGGCGATGCGGTGGCGTCGCGCAACATCCACGCCGCGATCTACGATTCCTTACGGCTCTGCAAGGATTTTTGACATGGCCCGATCGAAATACATCTCCATGGACGGCAAGCTCGTGCCCTACGAGGACGCGCGCATCCATGTTTTGTCGCCTGCGTTCAAATACGGCGCCAACGTCTTCGAGGGGCTTCGCGCCTATTGGAACGCGGATCAGGGCGAGCTTTACGTCTTCCGCATGCGCGAGCACATGGTCCGCCTGGCGCAGGGCATGAAGATCATGCGCTACAAGTTCGACAGTTCCATCGAGCAGTGGGAGACATGGCTGCTCGACATGATCCGGGGCAACGATCACCGCACCGATTGTCACCTGCGTTTCACGGCCTTTGTCACGGGCGAAGGTTTCATGGACGCGGCCGAGCCCATTGTCTTCGTGGCCTCGGCCGAAGAGCGGCCGGCCAAGCCGCTGGAGCAGAAGGTCGTGAAAGCCCAAGTGGCCGCGTGGCGGCGTATCGACGACAACTCCATGCCGCCGCGGGTGAAGACGGGCGCCAATTATTCCAATGCGCGACTCGGCCTCCTGCAAGCACGGGCCGATGGCTACAACGAAGCCATCTTCCTGACCCAAGCCGGCAAAGTGGCCGAGGGGGGCGGCGCGTGCCTGATCATGGTGCGCGATGGCGTGCCCACGACACCGATGGTCACGGGGGGCATTCTGGAAAGCGTGACGCGCGCCAGCTTGTTGTCGCTGTTCCAGTCCAAGCTCGGTACCAAGGTCGTCGAGCGCGACATCGACCGCACCGAGCTATATGCGGCGGACGAGCTGTTCTTCTGCGGATCGGCCTATGAGATCACGCCGGTCACCAGCGTGGATCGCCTGCCGGTCGGCACGGGCGAGATCGGGCCGGTGACAAAATCCTTATGGAAGGTCTTCGAGGACGTGGTGCGCGGTCGCGACAATAGCCATCCGGAATGGCGGGTTCCGGTCTTTGGCGGCCGTAAGTCTTAGGACCGCACATGACGCTTGGCTTTGTCGGTACCGGTCACATCACGGTGGCCATGGTGGAAGGGCTGTGCTCCGCGCCTCTGCCGGGCGAAGGCATTGTCGTTTCGCCGCGCAATGCCGCGAACGCGGCGATGTTGGCCAAGCGCTTCACCAATGTCACGGTCGCGCCCGACAACCAAGGGGTGGTGGACGCCAGCGATATCGTCTTCTTGGCCGTGCGCCCGCCGGTGGCATCCGAAATCGTGCGGGGCTTGCGCTTTCGATCCACGCAAACCGTGATCTCGCTGGTGGCGCTCCACCCGCGCGAGGAGATGCGCGCGCTGACCCAACCGGCCGCGGTTCTGGTTCGCGCCGTGCCACTGCCCTCGGCGGCGCGGCGGCTCGGACCCATCGCTTATTTTCCGCATGACGAGACCGTCGAGGCGTTGCTGGCGCGCGTCGGCACGCCGGTCGCGGCGCCTGATGAAGCCGCGTTCCATCGGCTCTGGTCGCTGACCGGCCTCATCTCGCCCTTCGCCGCCCTGATCGAGGAATGGCAAGGCTGGGCCGAGGCGGGCGGGGTGGGGCGCGAGGCCGCCGAACAGTATGTGCGTGCCTTCGTCCACTGCCTTGCCGACATGGCGCAGGATCTGCCGCCGGTCGAGCTGGCCAAGCGCGCGGCGACACCGGGCGGCATCAACGAGCAGGCGCTGCGTTTTCTGCGCGAGAAGGATGGGCTCGCGCCGTTCCGAGGGGCGCTCGACAGCGTTTTCGCGCGCATGAACGCGCCGAAGCCGCGTTGACTTCATTCCGATAGGGATGGGTTGACCGGTTCGGCCATCCGGATCGCATAATCATGCAATCCGCGACGAAGAGGCCGTTATGTCGAAAATCATCGTGATCGGTTCGGGAGTCATTGGGCTCGGCTGCGCCAGCTATCTGACGCGCTTCGGCCACGAGGTGACGCTGATCGACCGGGTCGAGCCAGGCCGCGCCACCTCCTACGGCAACGCGGGCGGCATCGCGAACACGTTCGTGGCGCCGTTGGCCATGCCCGGCCTGATGAAGAAGTACATCAAGTACTACCTGGACCCCGAAGGGCCGGTCTCGTTCCGCTGGTCGCACATGCCGGCGCTG
>CADEGL010000105.1 GCA_902826885.1 uncultured Alphaproteobacteria bacterium
CGTCGCCCACGGCCATGCCCATGGAGCCGCCCATGAACTCGAAATCGAACACGGCCACCACGGCCGACAGGCCGCCGATACGGCCTTCGCCGACCAGGATGGCATCCTTCGCGTTGGCCGCGGCCTGGGTTTCCTTCAGCCGGTCGGCATAACGCTTGCGGTCGCGGAAGCGGAGCGGATCGAGCAGCACCTCGGCGGGCGCTTCGACCGTCTCATACGCGCCTTCGTCGAACAGAAGCTCCAGCCGCTTGGCCGCGCGCAGGCGCAGATGATGGTCGCATTTCGGACAGACATACAGGTTGGACTCGAGTTCCCGGTGATAGAGCATCTGCTCGCATTTCGGGCACTTGGTCCAAAGATTGTCGGGCACGTCCGTCTTGCGGACGAGTTGCTGCAGCTTGGGCCGGACGTAGTTGGTGATCCAGTTCATGGCTTGCCCGCGCGCACGGCCGTGGAAAGGCGGCGGGTCAGCCCGAGGACCGCGGCGGCGGCTTCCGCGCGCGGCTTACCCGCGGCCTCGGCGGCGGCGATCTCGCCCACCAAGGCCGAGCCGACCACGGCGGCGTCCGCCGTGCGCGAAGTCTCCGCCGCTTGCTCGGGCGTGCGGATGCCGAAGCCGACGGCCACCGGCAGCTTGGTCTTGCGGCGCAACCGCGCGACCGCGTCGGAGATGCTGGTCTGCGCGGCCGATTTGGTGCCGGTGATGCCGGCGACCGAGACGTAATAGATGAAGCCCGACGCGCCCGGCAGGATACGGTCCAGCCGGTGGTCGTCGCTGGTTGGCGTGGTCAGGCGCACGAAGTCGAGCCCCGCCTTGTCGATCGGCGCCTTCAACTCGGCCTCTTCCTCGGGCGGCAGGTCGACGATGATGACGCCGTCGGCGCCGGCTTCGCGCGCGGCCTGGGAGAATTTCTCGGCGCCCATGGAATAGATCGGGTTGTAGTAGCCCATGAGAATAACCGGCGTCTCCGCGTCCTTCTTGCGGAAGCCGCGCACCAGGTCGAGCGTGCGCGTGAGCGTGATGCCCGACGCCAGCGCGCGCAGATTGGCCGCCTGGATCGCCGGCCCGTCGGCCATGGGGTCGGAAAAGGGCATGCCGATCTCGATCAAATCGGCGCCCGCTTCCGGCAGGCCGGCCAGGATTTTCTCGGATGTTTCGTAATCGGGGTCGCCCGCGGTCACGAAGGTGACCAGGCCGCCGCGCCCCTGGGACTTCAGCGCCGCGAAGCGCCGCGCGATGCGCCGTTCGCCGCTCATAGTTTGACGCCCAGCTTCTCGGCGACCGTGAACACGTCCTTGTCGCCACGGCCGCACATGTTCATGACGATGATCTTGTCACGTGCCATCGTGCCCGCGATCTTCGCCACGTGGGCCAGCGCGTGCGCGGGCTCCAGCGCCGGGATGATGCCTTCGAGCTTGGAGCAAAGCTGGAACGCGTCCAGCGCCTCGGCGTCGGTGGCCGAGACGTATTTCACGCGCTTCATGTCGTGCAGCCACGAATGCTCGGGCCCCACGCCGGGATAGTCGAGACCGGCCGAGATCGAGTGCGCTTCCAGGATCTGCCCGTCGTCGTCCTGCAGAAGATAGGTGCGGTTGCCGTGCAGGATGCCGGGCCGTCCGCCGGTGATGGATGCCGCATGCTTGTCGGTGTCGAGCCCGAGGCCCGCGGCCTCGACCGCGTCCATGGCGACGCCGGCATCGTCGAGAAACGGATGGAACAGGCCCATGGCGTTGGAGCCGCCGCCGACGCAAGCCACGAGCTGGTCGGGCAGGCGGCCTTCCTGGGCCTGGATCTGCGCGCGCGCCTCGCGGCCGATGACGGACTGGAAATCGCGCACCATCGCGGGGTAGGGGTGGGGCCCGGCCACGGTCCCGATGATGTAGAACGTGTCGTTCACGTTGGCGACCCAGTCGCGCAGCGCTTCGTTCAGCGCGTCCTTCAGCGACTGCGAGCCGCTGGTGACGGGCCGGACCTCGGCGCCCAGAAGCTTCATGCGGAACACGTTGGGCGCCTGGCGCTCGATGTCCTTGGCGCCCATATAGACGACACAGGGCAGGTTGAAGAGGGCGCAGACGGTGGCGGTCGCGACGCCATGCTGTCCGGCGCCGGTCTCGGCGATGATGCGCGTCTTGCCCATGCGCCGCGCGACCATGATCTGGCCCAGGCAGTTGTTGATCTTGTGGCTGCCCGTGTGGTTCAGCTCGTCGCGCTTGAAGTAGATCTTGGCGCCGCCGAAATGCGCGGTCAGGCGCTCGGCGAAATAGAGCGGGCTCGGCCGGCCGACGTAATGGGTCAACTGGCGCTCGAACTCGGCCTTGAACGCGGGATCGGCCTTGCAGTCATTGTAGGCGCGCTCGACCCCGAGGATCAGCGGCATCAGCGTCTCGGCGACATAGCGCCCGCCGTGCAAGCCGAAATGGCCATGCTCGTCCGGTCCGCCGCGATAGGTGTTGATCTTGTTCATGCCGGCCAATGTCCTTTGGAAGGGGCGAAATTAAGCTTAGAGGCCCCGTCCGGCCAGCGAAAACGCCTGCCTCAAAGCTCCTGGACGGCGGCTAGGAAAGCCGCGATCCGCGCGGGGTCCTTGCGTCCGGGGGCGCTTTCGACACCCGAGGAGACATCGACCGCGCGTGCCCCCGATATGCGCACGGCCTCGGCCACGTTATCCGGCGTAAGGCCGCCCGACAGCATCCAGGGCAAGGGCAGTTTGGCGCCCGCCAGGACGGTCCAGTCGAAAGAGACGGCGTTGCCCCCCGGCAAGGCGTTCGTCATCGAGGGCGGCGTCTTGGCGTCGAACAGAAGCCAGTCGGCCGCGCCGAAGTACGGCGTGGCTTGGTCGAGATCCCCTGGCCCGCCGATCTTGATCGCCTTCATCACGGACACGCCGAAGCGCGCCTTGACGGCTCTGCAACGCGCGGGCGTCTCGGCGCCGTGAAATTGCAACAGTTCCAGCGGCGCATCTTTCAGCACGGTCTCGATCGCCGCGTCGTCCACGTCGACGAACAGACCAGTGCGTTTGATCGTCTTAGGCGTTGCGGCGGCGAGGGCAGCCGCCTGCGGCACGGTCACATAGCGCGGCGAACGCGCATAGAAGACGAAGCCGACGAACGCGGCGCCCCCCGATACGGCCGCGTCCAGCGCCTCGCGCGAATTCACGCCGCAAATCTTGGTCGCGATCGTCATGGAACGTCAGCCCGCGCGCAACTCGGCTGCGATCGCCTGCGCCGCTAAGACCGGATCTTGGGCTTGGGTGATCGGGCGGCCGATGACCAGGTGATCGGCACCCGCGGCAACGGCCTGCGCCGGCGTCATCACGCGCTTCTGATCACCAAGGGCTGCGGAAGCGGGGCGGATGCCGGGCACCACCAGCTTGAAATCCGCACCGCACCGCGCGCGGATGGCGGCCACCTCGTGCGGCGAGCAGACCACGCCATCGAGGCCGGACTCCTTGGCCAGCAATGCGAGGCGCACGGCTTGTTCCAGCGCCGGCGAACGCTGGCCCACCGCGTCCAGGTCGCGGTCGTCCAAGCTGGTCAGGACGGTGACCGCGATGACCAAGGGTGGATGTTTGGCCTTGCGGGCAGCTTCGGACGCGGCGCGCATCATGGCAGCACCTCCGCCCGCGTGGATGGTGACGATGGCGGGGTTCAAGGCCACGGCCGACGCCATGGCGCCGGCGACGGTGTTGGGAATGTCGTGCAGCTTGAGATCGAGGAAAACCGGCAGCCCGGCGTCCGACACGGCGCGGATACCGCCGGGCCCGTTGGCGACGAAGAACTCGAGGCCGAGCTTGATCCCGCCGACATGGCCGTGCAGGCGCTTCGCCAGCGAGGCGGCCTCGGCGGCGTCGGTCATGTCGAGCGCGACGTAAATAGGATCGCTCATGGCAGATAGGTCTCCGGCGTATTCGCCGCCGCACCGGATTTTGGGGCGGCCTTGAGGGCGATCAATTCCGCCCGCAGTTTCTTGGCCTCGGCGCGGGCCCGGCGGCGCGGACCGATCGAGGCCATCCAGGTCACCAGCGCGCCTAGGACGATACCGGCCAGAAGTGCACCGAAGACCACAGTGAAGATGGGAAGGTCGATCTCGTAAGGCCAGAGCTGAAAGGTCGCGACTTGGCGATTGCCGACCGCGAACGCGATGACGGGCGCGGCGATGAGAACGACCAGAATCAGGCGCAGGATACGCAACGGCCGGCCTCGATGGCTGCTTCAGGCGGCGGGGTCGGCCGCCGGCGGGCGGGCGTCAGTCTTCGGTGTTGAGCCGCTCGCGCAGCTCCTTGCCCGCCTTGAAAAAGGGAACGTGCTTTTCCGACACCTGGACGGAACTTCCGGTGCGCGGGTTGCGTCCCACCCGGGGTCCGCGGCGCTTCACGGAAAAGGCGCCGAATCCGCGCAACTCGACCCGGTCCCCACGGGACAGGGCGGCGGAAACTTCGTCGAAAACCGTGGCGATGATGCGCTCGACGTCCCGCTGATAGAGGTGCGGATTCATCTCCGACAAGCGCTGGATCAACTCCGACCTCGTCATGCGCGGCGTCCCGTTCTCGCTGTCGTCGTCGGGGCCAGCCAAGTCAGTCACCGTGTGACCTCAGGGCCGACCGGCGTCAAAGTGCCAGAGGGATACTAGGCCGTCAAGGGTAAGTCGTTCAATAAGCTTTGTTTTTCCGGTCAAAGCGGCCATGGCGCCGGACAAAAGCTCGTCATCCTCGCGGACCTTGATCTCGCGCACGGGCAGGCCCTGGGCCACCCCCCGCTCCGTTTCCAGCCAGAGCAGGGCTTCGTGCTCGCCGCCGATGGCGTCGATCAACTTAGCCTCGCGGGCCTGGCGGCCGGTGAAGATGCGGCCGTCGGCAAGCGGCAGAACCTGATCCTTGGGCATGTTCCGGCGCTCGGCCACGAGCGTCACGAACATGTCGAACATGTCCATGATCACCACCTTGGCGGCCTCGCGCGCCTCCTGGGTCAGGGGTTCGAAGGGCGAGGGGGTGGCCTTGAGCGGTGCGCTCTTGATGGCCTCCATGTCGACGCCCAGCTTCTTGAGCAGACCCGTCACGTCGGCTGATTGCAGGATAACGCCGATCGAGCCCGTGACCGTACCCTCGTGCGCTAGGATCATGTCGCCGCCCAACGCCACCATGTAGCCCGCGGAGGTCGCCGTCGTGCCCATGACGACCACGACCGGCTTGTGGGCCGAGACGTCGCGCAGGCTCAGATAGAGGGTTTCGCCGCCGACGACAGTGCCGCCGGGGCTGTCGATGCGGACGATCAACGCCTTGACCGAATCGTCCGCCGCCAATTTGTCGAACAGTTCGTCGCGTTTCTCGTCTTCCAGGATCACGCCTTCGACGTTGAAGCGCGCGATATGGTCGCGGCCGGAAAGCACGCGCGGACCGCCCGCCAATAGGACGATCAGTGCAACCAGGGCCACCACCGCGGCCGCACGCCAGAGCGACAGGCGGCGCTTCAAGCGCCGCCTGTCCACCAGCATGTCGGCTTCGAAGGACATGGATAGAGGCTCTTAGGCTGCCTTACTCGTCCTTGGCCTTCTTGGACTTCTTCTCCATGGCCGCGCCCAGAATATCGCCGAGCGAGGCGCCCGAGTCGGACGAGCCGAACTGGGCCATGGCCTGCTTGTCCTCTTCCAGCTCGCGCTGCTTGATCGACAGGAAGATCTTGCGCTCTTTCTTGTCGACCGTGGTGA
>CADEGL010000106.1 GCA_902826885.1 uncultured Alphaproteobacteria bacterium
TGCCGTCGGCGAAGACGGTGTTGGTCGCGGTTTGCTTCAGCGGGCAGCCGTCGAATGCCTCGACGGAAGCGCGCAGCGCGTCGATCGATTGCGCCGCCTCGGCGCGTTCGCGGGCATCGGCTGCGATGGCCGACTGGGCGGCCAGCGGCGGCGCGGCCGGTCGGGGCACGGCAGGCGCCGGAGCGGCGGGCGGTGGCGGGCTGAACGCCGGGGGCATGACGGGCGCGGGCGTTTCGACGCGGGCGGACTCCGGCACGGCCGGCGCGGGCGGGACTGGTGGCCGGACGGCGTAGCGGTCGACGGGTGTTTCGCCGATGGACTCGTCGGCACCGGCCTGAACCTGCCAGGCGAGATGGCGCAACAGTTCGGCGTCGGAAAGGGTAGGCATCGCCGAAGCCTAACATTCGCTGTGCCCCGGACATAGACGCGCTATGTTACCGCCCGCCCGGCCGGGACGGCGGGTTGATGAAGGCGATGAACGGACGAATGCGATGACTCGTGAAGCGATGGAATTCGATGTCGTGATCGTGGGCGCGGGCCCGAGCGGGCTTTCCGCCGCGATCCGGCTGAAGCAGCTGGCGGCCGAGAAGGGCGCGGAGCTGAGCGTCTGCGTCCTGGAGAAGGGCTCCGAGGTCGGTGCGCACATCCTGTCAGGCGCCGTCATCGAGCCGCGCGCGCTCAACGAGCTGATCCCGGATTGGAAAGAGAAGGGCGCGCCGCTCAATACACAGGCCAAGGAAGATCGTTTCCTGTTCCTGACCAAATCGCGCGCCATCCGCCTGCCGACGCCGCCCCAGATGCACAACGAGGGCAACTACATCGTCAGTCTCGGCAACGTCTGCCGCTGGCTCGGCCAGCAGGCCGAAGCGGCCGGTGTCGAGATCTATCCCGGCTTCGCCGCCGCCGAAGTGCTCTATGACGAGAACGGGCGCGTCGCGGGCGTCGCGACCGGCGACATGGGTATCGGCAAGGACGGCCAGCAGACCGCGAATTATCAGCCGGGCATCGAATTGCGCGCGCGCTACACGATCTTCGCCGAGGGTTGCCGCGGTTCGCTGACCAAGACGCTGTTCGAGCGTTTCAACCTGCGAGCGGACGCCGATCCGCAAACCTTCGGCATCGGCATCAAGGAATTGTGGGAGATCGATCCCGCGAAGCATCACCAGGGCCGCATCGTCCACACGCTGGGCTGGCCCTTGGACACGTCCACCTATGGCGGCTCGTTCCTCTATCACCTGGAGAACAACCAGGTGGCGGTCGGCTTCGTGGTCGGCCTCGATTACGAGAACCCGTTCCTTTCGCCGTTCGAGGAGTTCCAGCGCTTCAAGAATCATCCAGCCATCCGTCCCACCTTCGAGGGTGGGCGGCGCATCTCCTACGGCGCGCGCGCGTTGAACGAAGGCGGCTTCCAGTCGATCCCGAAGCTCGTGTTCCCGGGCGGTGTCTTGGTCGGCTGCACGGCGGGCTTCCTGAACGTGCCCAAGATCAAGGGCAGCCACAACGCGATGAAGTCCGGCATGCTGGCCGCCGAAGCCGTCTTCAAGGCGGCTGTGGGCGGCGAGGATGCGGCGCTCGACACCTATCCCGAAAGCATCAAGGCATCCTGGATCTGGGACGAGCTGTATCGCGTGCGCAACGTGCGCCCGGCCTTTCATAAGGGCATGTGGGCGGGCCTGATCTATTCGGCGCTCGACACCTATCTGTTCCGCGGCAAGGCGCCCTGGACCTTCCACCACAAGCCCGACAACAAGAGCTTGAAGAAGGCCAAGAACGCCACGCCGATCGCCTATCCCAAGCCGGACGGCGTGGTCAGCTTCGACCGTCTCTCCTCGGTGTTCCTGTCGAACACCAACCACGAGGAGAACCAGCCCGCGCATCTGAAGCTGCGCGATCCCAGCAAGGCCATCAGCGTCAACCTGGCCGAGTACGACGCGCCGGAACAGCGCTATTGCCCGGCCGGTGTCTACGAGATCGTGCGCGACGGCGATGGTCAGAATCCGCGCTTGCAGATCAACGCCCAGAACTGCGTCCACTGCAAAACCTGCGACATCAAGGACCCGACCCAGAACATCGACTGGTGCACGCCCGAGGGCGGCGGCGGGCCGAATTACCCGAATATGTAAGGAACCGCTTCTGGCGCGGACTTGCCGCCCTCGCGTAAACTTAACGCCCCTATGAGCGATCCCAAAATGATCAGGCTCCGTCCGCTTTTGCGTTACGTCTTGCTGGGCGCCGTTGTCGGCGTGGCCGGCGGCATCCTGGCCATCGAGACCACGTCGCGCCTGCGCGCCGCGCCCGTGTTCGTGCAGGGCGGCGGATCGGGCTCCGTGTCCGTCACCGACACGCTGACGGGGGCATATCTGGCCGGGCGGCACGCGGAATCGCTCAATGACCTCGACACCGCGGCCGGCTTCATGGCCGACGCGCTGCGCCGCGATCCGAGCAATCTGGAGCTTCAGCGCCGTCTTGTGCTGCTCTACGGCACGGCCGGCCGCATCGACGAGGCCGTGCCCTATGCGGGCTCGGTCCTGGCGCGCGAAGACCCGATGCTGGTCGCCAGCCTGATCTTGGCGGCCGACGCCATGCGGCGCGGCGAGCGGCGCGAGGCGCTGGCGCGGCTTGAGCCTTTGCCCAAGGAAGGCCTGTCCGGTTACGTCACGCCGCCCATGATCGCGTGGGCGAAATACGGCGACGGCGCCGACGAGGCGCTGGCCGCGATGAAGCCGTTTGGGCCGACGGCCGCGCTGCGCCCGATCGAGAGGCTGCAGGCGGCCTATATCAACGATCTGGCCGGCAACGATGCGGCCGCGCGCACGAACTATCTGGCCGCCGCCGAGGCCGGGCCGCGCGTCTCGTTCCGCACGCTGGAGGCGTTGGCATCGTTCCTCGACCGGCAGGGCGAACGCGCGGGCGCCGCCGATGTCTTCCGCAGCTTCCAGCCCGACAACCCGGATTCGCCGTTGGTCGAGGCCGTGATCGAGCGCCTGCGTAAGCCCGAGCCCTATCCGAAGCTCGTGCGCAACGCGCGCGACGGCTATGCGGAGACGCTCTTGGCCATCGGCCTCAGCCTGTTCAAGCAGGGCGAGACTCACATGGCCCTGATCTTCGGGCGCCTCGCGCTGCATGTGCGCCCCGATCTCGATATGGCCAAGTTCTTCGTGGCCGAGATCCTGGAAGGGTTGAAGCTCTATGACGAAGTACGGCCGCTCTATGAATCGGTCGACTCCGATTCGCCTTTCCGTTGGGAGGCGCGGCTGCGCGCGGCGCGCACGCTGGCCGAACTCGACAAGTTCGACGAGGCCGTGACCGCGTTGAAGGAAATGTCCGCCGAGCGGCCCGAGCGATTCGATGCGCCGTTCCGCCTGGGCAACCTCTATCGCGAGAAGGAACGCTATAAGGACGCCGTGGCGGCCTATGACCAAGCCGTGGAGCGGATCAAGAATCCTGGCCCCGAACATTGGTCGGTCTATTACGCGCGCGGCATGGCGCTGGAGCGCGACAAGCAATACAAGCGCGCCGAGAAGGATCTGATGCGCGCGCTCGAATACCGGCCGGACCAGCCCTTCGTGCTGAACTATCTGGCCTATATGTGGATCGACTTGAACGAAAACCTGGAGCGCGCGCGCGACATGATCAAACGCGCGGTCGAACTCCGCCCCGACGATGGCTACATCGTCGACAGCATGGGCTGGTTCCATTATCGCATGGGCGAGTACGACCAGGCCGTGACGATGCTGGAGCGCGCGGTCGAGTTGCGTCCCGCCGACCCCGTTATCAACGATCATCTGGGCGATGCCTATTGGCGTGTCGGACGCAAGGACGAGGCCGGCTTCCAATGGAACCGCGCCATGACCTTCGATCCGCCGAAGGACGTGGCCGAAGACATCAAGCTCAAGCTCGATCGCGGCTTGACCGCGGCGGCCAACAAAGGGTGAGGCCCGCGCCCTCCGGTCCGGCGCTGCGCGCCGCGGCGCCGGCCAAACTGAACCTCTATCTTCACGTCACGGGTAAGCGCGCGGACGGCTATCACGAGCTGGACAGCCTGGCCGTCTTCGCGAGCAGCCATGACACCGTTGCGGTGGCGCCCGCCGGCGATCTCACCCTGTCGGTCGACGGGCCGTTCGCTTCCGCGCTTCATGCCGCGATGGAAGGAGACAACATCATGCTGCGCGCGGCGCGCGCGCTGGCCGGCGCGACCGGGGTCGCGCCGCGTGCGTCCATCCGCTTGACCAAAAATCTTCCGGTCGCGGCCGGCATCGGCGGCGGTTCGGCGGATGCGGCGGCGACGCTCGGCCTGCTCGCGCGGCTCTGGAACACCGCACTCGACGACGGCGCCATGCAAGCCTTGGCGCTCTCCCTCGGCGCCGACGTGCCGGTCTGCCGCTTCGGCCGCGCCGCCTTCATGGGGGGTATCGGCGAGAAGCTGGACGCGGCGCCTACGCTGCCGTCTGTGGCGCTGGTGCTGGTCAATCCCAACATTCCGCTTGCGACCAAGGATGTCTTCCGCGCGCGCGACCAGGCGTTCTCGCAACCCGGCCGCTTCACGGCGGCGCCCGCCGATGCGGCATCCCTCGCCGCGTTGCTGCGCGAGCGGAAGAACGATCTGGAAGCACCCGCCATCGGCCTGATGCCCACGGTGGGCGTGGTGCTAACGGCGCTCGCGCGGCAGAAGGGGTGTCTCCTCGCGCGCATGTCCGGCAGCGGCGCCACCTGCTTCGGCTTGTTCGCGGACGCTGGCACGGCGGACGAAGCCACCGCCGCGATTATGCGCGCTGAGCCCGGCTGGTGGGTCGACGCCTCACGCCTGGTAACGGATACGCGTGCATTGAAAATCTGAATGCGAGGATGATGCGATGAAATTCGGCCTGATGTGTCAGCTCCAGATGCCGCGGCCGTGGAGCGCGAATGCCGAGCAGCAAGCGTATCGCAATTTCCTCGATCAGGCCGTGGCGGCGGAGCAGGCCGGCTTCGATTATGTCTGGGTGACCGAGCAGCATTTCTGCGCCGAGATCGGCCACTCGGCCTGTCCCGATATGCTGCTGGCCGCGCTCAGTCAGCGCACCTCGCGCATCCGCTTGGGCTTCGCCGTCATCATCCTGCCCTGCCATAACCCGTTCATGGTGGCCGAACGCGTTGGCACGCTGGATGTGCTCAGCAATGGGCGCGCCGAGTTCGGTTGCGGCCGCGGCGCTTATCCTTACATCGTCGAAGGGCTGGGCTTCGATCCGCGCGAGGGGCGCGAGAAGGCCAACGAATCGCTCGATGCGGTCCTGCAGATGTTCGAGGGCGAGTTCTTCCCCGGCTACAAGGGCAAGCATTTCGACCTGGCCGCGCGCCATGTGCTGCCGCGCCCCATTCAGCGGCCGCACCCGCCGCTTTGGGTCGCGGCATCCAGCCTCGACACCTGGGGCCACGCGGGGAAACTGGGCGTGGGCGCCATCGGCATCGCGCACACTACGCCCGCCGAGACCAAACCCGCGATCGACGCCTACCGTGCGGCCATCCGCAATCCGGACCGCGGCGGCCGTCTCTCCAGCGTCGACAACGAACATGCCGCGGCCTTCGCCGTCGGCGTCTGCCTCGACGA
>CADEGL010000107.1 GCA_902826885.1 uncultured Alphaproteobacteria bacterium
TCCATGAGCGGCCCTTCGGCGCCCTCGCGCATTTCAGCTTCGTCTTCGACCGCCGGTTTGCTCGCCATATCTCGTCACAACTCCTGAAGTTCGGCCGAGCGCCCCTCGGCCGGTTCGTGATTCATGTCAATGCGTGTTCTCGAGACCCGTCACGCCCGCGTCCTCGTCGGTTAGGTCGCTTGCCTTGAGAGTCTCGAACTGTGCCTTCTTGGCCGACACGGGGCCCCATCGCTCCGGCGTCATATCGGCGCCCAGCGCCTTGGAATCCTCGAGAATTTCCGTGCAAATCTCGCGCCGATGGGGCTGTTCCCAAGCCTCCAGCCACTCCTTACGCCGGTCTTCCAAAGCTTTGGCGGGATTGGCGAAGGGCGCCGCTTCATAAACCTCGCGGCTCAGCACCCGTTCCAAGACTTCCGCGAACCCGCGATCCTTGAGGTGGCCTTCCAGAGCGGCCCTGTCAAGGTCGGGCTGGACCGCGTGGACATGGACCAATTCCTGACGCAGCCGGTCCAAATCGGGCCGGGACAGGGACCGCGAGCCAAGCTGCTCGCCCACCTCGTCCAACAGCGCCGGGGCTACGATGACGGCGGCCAAGAAACCTTGCTCGGCACGCAATAGGAGGGATTCGGGGTTGCCGGCGGCCGGATGCGCCGCGCGCTGCGCCGGCGCGCCGGCCATGCCCGTGCGGGGCGCCATCCGCCCGCGCGAGCGGAAATCACGCGCGTCGCGCGGGCCGCGGCGAAACGGTTTGCGGCCGAACGCGGCGTCCAAGCGCGCTTCCATCTCAACTTGATAATAATTTTGCACACTGCGCTCGGCGATTTGGCGAACACGGTCGAGCAGGGCGCGCCGGATCTCGGCGCGGCGTTCGGGCGTGTCGGTGGCGCGGCCGGAGGTTTCCATCTGCCACAGGATGTCGGTGAGCGGACGCACGCGATCGAACACGGCGGCCATGGCCTGGCGCCCGCCGAAGCGGACCAGCGTGTCGGGGTCTTCGCCCTGCGGCAGGGTCGCGAAGCGGAGCGAACGGCCCGGTTCCAGGATCGCCAGCGCGCGCTCGGCGGCGCGGAACATCGCGCGTTGGCCGGCCCCGTCGCCGTCGAAGCACAGCACGGGCTCGGGCGCGAACTTCCACAGAAGCTGGATCTGGTTTTCGGTCAGCGCGGTGCCGAGCGGCGCCACGGCGTGATCGAAGCCGGCCTGATGGAGCGCGATCACGTCCATGTAGCCCTCGACCACCACCGCGTCGCGCTTTTCGCGCGCGGCATTGCGGGCATGGGACAGTCCGAACAGGACGCGGCCCTTGTGGAAGAGCGGGCCTTCCGGCGAATTGAGATACTTCGGCTGGCCATCGCCCATCACGCGGCCGCCGAAGGCGATCACGCGCCCGCGCCCATCCATGATCGGAAACAGGATGCGGCCGCGGAAATAATCGTAACTGTCGCCACCGCCTTCCGGCCGGCGCAACAGCCCCACCTCGATGGCACGGGCTTCCTCGATCCTCTTGGCCGCCAGCACGCGCTTCAGTCCGCCGCGGTTGTCGGGCGCGAAACCCAGGCGGAAGCGGGCGATCGTCTCGTCGGTCAGTCCGCGTTCCCTGAGATAGGCCAAGGCCGCGCGGCCGCCGGGCGCGTGAAGCTGCTCCTCGAACCATGCACACGCCGCTTCCAGCACGGTGTAAAGCGACTGCTCCTGTTCGGCGCGCTCGCGATCCTGCGGCGCCATGCGCGGCACGGGAATGCCGGCCTGCTCGGCCAGGCGCTCGACGGCCTCGGGGAACGACAGGCCCTCGGTCCGCATGACGAAGCCGATCACATCGCCGTGGGCGCCGCAGCCGAAGCAGTGGAAGAAGCCCTTATCCTCGTTGAGGGTGAAAGACGGCGACTTCTCGTTGTGAAACGGACACAGACCGACATGCTCGCGGCCGCGCTTCTGCAGGCGCACGCGGCGGCCCACCGTGTCGGCCAAGCCGACGCGGGCGCGTAATTCGTCGAGGAACTGGACCGGAAACGCCACGTTCGTGTCGCTCGCTCACGTTTCTCCGGCGCGGGGACATCCGCGCGCCGCGAATTCAGCCGAGATGTTTCTTCACGACCGCGCTGGCCTTGGCAAAATCGATCTGCCCGGCGTGGCGCTCCTTGAGCACGCCCATGACGCGCCCCATGTCCTTGATGCCCGAGGCACCCAATTCACCGATCACGCCCTTTACGGCTTGTTCGATCTCCGCGTCGCCGAGCTGCTTCGGCATGAAGCCCTCGATGACGGCGATTTCCTCTTTCTCCTGCCGAACGAGGTCGGGACGATTGCCCTTTTCGTACATCCCGATCGATTCCCGGCGCTGCTTCACCATGGTCTGCAGCATCTGGAGAATCTCGTCCTCGCCGATCCCGTCGGTATTGCCGCGTCCGCGCGCCGCGATGTCGCGGTCCTTCAGCGCGGCCAGCATCAGACGCAACGTCGCCGTGGCACGCTGATCCTTGGCCTTCAGGGATTCTTTGAGGCGTTCGTTGAACTGTTCGCGAAGCATGAAATAGAAATCGTTGCCCATAAGGGCTCGGGAAGGCCGGACGTTAGCGGAAAGGGCTCTGTAACGCAATCGTCCAAATTATCCTAACTCGTTGAATTTATTTAGGAAAACATCATTCCCGCGACTTGACGGCGGCACGGGATTTGCTTACAAAGCGCTCGCATCGCTTGTCCCTTGGCGTTTGATCGTCCGCGCGTAGGCTTCGGCATCCAAAAACCGAAACCAGGCGCCGAGCGGCAGGATGCGCGCAACCGACCCCCTCGCGAGTTGGCCATGCCCGGCAAGAAGACCCAACAGAAGCGCACGCAACCCGCGCGCGCAGCGCTTCCGCCCGGCACCACGGCCGCCTTGGTCCTGGCCGACGGCACGGTCTTTTGGGGCAAGGGCCTGGGTGCCGCCGGTACGGCCGTGGGCGAGGTCTGCTTCAACACCTCCCTCACCGGCTACCAGGAAATCCTGACCGACCCGTCCTACGCCGGGCAGATCATCACCTTTACCTTCCCCCACATCGGCAATGTGGGCGCGAACGAAGAGGATATCGAGACCATCACGCCCGCCGCGCGCGGCCTGATCCTGCGCGCCGACATCACCGAGCCGTCCAATTTCCGCGCCACGCGGCATCTGGATGCCTGGCTCAAGTCGTACGATCTGGCCGGCGTCGCCGGCATCGACACGCGCGCCCTGACCCGCCGCATCCGCGACCTGGGCGCGCCCAACGGCGTTATCTGCCATGCCCCCGACGGCAAATTCGACCTGAACGCGTTGCAAGCCATGGCCGCCGAATGGCCGGGCCTCGAGGGCATGGACCTGGCGCTGGAAGTCTCATGCCGGCAGAGCTACGGCTGGAGCGAGACGCGCTGGGCGCTGGGCAAGGGCTACGGCAAGCTCGAAAAAGCGCAGTTCAACATCGTCGCCGTCGACTACGGCGCCAAGCGCAACATCCTTCGTTCGCTGGCGTCCGCGGGCTGCAACGTGACCGTCGTGCCCGCGACGGCGACCGCCGAGGAGATCCTGGCCAAGAAGCCCGACGGCGTTTTCCTGTCCAACGGCCCGGGCGACCCGGCCGCCACGGGCCAATATGCCATTCCCACCCTGCGCGGCCTGATCGACGCGGGCATGCCCATCTTCGGTATCTGTCTGGGACACCAGCTTCTGGCCCTCGCCATGGGCGGCAAGACCGAGAAGATGCATCACGGACATCGGGGCGCGAACCATCCGGTCAAGGATTTGGAGACCGGCAAGGTCGAGATCACCAGCCAGAACCACGGCTTCGTGGTGATCCCGGAATCGCTGCCCAAGAATGTCGAGGTCAGCCACGTCTCGCTGTTCGACGGCTCGAACGAAGGCCTGCGCGTGACCGACAAGCCCATTTTCTCGGTGCAGTACCACCCCGAATCGTCACCAGGCCCCCACGACAGCCATTATCTGTTCGAGCGCTTCGTCGAAATGATCAAGAAGACCGGCCGGAAGAAGCATGCCTAAGCGCACGGACATCAAATCGATCCTAATCATCGGCGCCGGCCCGATCGTCATCGGCCAGGCCTGCGAGTTCGACTATTCCGGCACCCAGGCCGTGAAGGCGCTGAAGGACGAGGGCTACCGCGTCATCCTGATCAATTCGAACCCGGCGACGATCATGACCGATCCGAGCCTGGCCGACGCCACCTATGTCGAGCCCATCACGCCCGAGTTCGTGACGCGCGTGATCGCGAAGGAACGGCCCGATGCCCTTCTTTCCACCATGGGCGGGCAGACGGCGCTGAATACGGCCATGAACCTGGCGCGCATGGGCGTGTTGGAGAAATACGGCGTCGAGCTGATCGGCGCCAACAAGGACGCCATCGAGCGCGCCGAGGACCGCCAGCTCTTCCGCGAGGCCATGACGCGCATCGGCTTGGAAAGCCCGCGCGGCCGCCTGGTCGGCACCATGGAAGAGGCCATGGAGGCCCTGCCTTATGTCGGGCTGCCCGCCATCATCCGCCCTTCCTTCACCTTGGGCGGCACGGGCGGCGGCATTGCCTACAACCAGGACGAGTACGGCGCGATCGTGCGCGGCGGCCTGGCGGCTTCGCCCGTATCGCAGGTGCTGGTCGAGGAATCCGTGCTCGGCTGGAAGGAATTCGAACTCGAGGTCGTGCGCGACCGCAAGGACAACTGCATCATCATTTGCTCCATCGAGAATATCGATCCGATGGGCATCCACACGGGCGACAGCATCACGGTCGCGCCCGCCCTCACGCTGACCGACAAGGAATATCAGATCCTGCGCGACGCCTCCTTGGCCTGCCTGCGCGAGATCGGCGTCGATACGGGCGGCTCCAACGTCCAATTCGCGGTCAATCCCGCCAACGGGCGCATGGTCGTGATCGAGATGAATCCGCGCGTGTCGCGCTCCTCGGCCTTGGCGTCGAAGGCCACGGGTTTCCCGATCGCCAAGATCGCGGCCAAGCTCGCGATCGGCTACACGCTCGACGAGCTGACCAACGATATTACCGGGACTACGCCGGCCTCCTTCGAACCGACCATCGACTACGTCGTCACAAAGATGCCGCGCTTCACCTTCGAGAAGTTCCCGGGCTCGGAAGCGCTCTTGACCA
>CADEGL010000108.1 GCA_902826885.1 uncultured Alphaproteobacteria bacterium
GCCACTGGCAATCCAGCGGCGTCACCGTGATGCCGATGGCGCGCGCGGCCAGGATAGGCGGATCGAGCATCTGGCCGGAGGTCGCCAAGGGGCCGACCCCCACGGTGCGCGCTACGACATGGGCTTCGTAGAGGCGCTTGCGCGAGGTGTTGCCGACGGCCAACAGCTTGGCCGTCACGCGCAGATAATCCCCGTCATACACCGCGGCTAGGAATTCGAATTGTTCGAAGTGCCGGATCAGCCCCGCATCGCCGTCCAACATGTAAGACAGCTTGCCGCCGGCCATGCCGAACAGCTCGGTGATGTCGCCGAGCGACACCACGTCGTCGCGGTAATGGCTGTGCACGCGCGTCTCGATGACGGAGACGTATTTTTCGAGATTCTGTTCGGACATCGGATGATTCCTCAGGTGAACTTGTAGCCGCCGTCGATCTCGATCAGCGCGCCCGTGGTGAAGCCGTTGGTCATGCAATAGACCATGGCCTGCGCCACCTCTTCCGCCGTGCCCATGCGGCCCACGGGCTGGCGTTTGGTGAGTTTGTCCCACGCCTTCAGGCGTCGGGGCGGGAGCGCGGTGAGGATCGGCGTGGCGATGATGCCCGGCCCGACGCAGTTGACCCGGATGGGCGCCAGCTCGACGGCAAGCACGCGGAACAAGCCTTCCAGCGCCGCGATGGCGGAGGTGGACGCCCAGTAGCCCGGCAAAGCCTTGCGGGGCGAGACGCCGGAGCAGAGCGTGATGGAGCCTTTGCGCGCCAGATAGGGCAGCGCGGCCTGCGCGCAGGTCACGGAGGTCCAGAACTTGTTCTCCATGACCCGGTGCGCGGCGGACAGGTCCATGCCTGCCAGGGGGCCGAGCTTCTTCTGAACGCGCGGATCGTCCGCGGCCGGCACGAGCACGGTCAGATGATGGAACTTGCCGACTTTCTTGAAGAAGGCGGCGGCATCCTTCGGGTTGGTGGCGTCGAGGCGAAGCGCCTCCGCGTTCGGGCCCAATTCCGCCTTGGCGGACTTGAGGCGTTCCGCCTTTCGGCTCGCCACGACCACTTTGGCGCCCTGGGCGATGGCCAGATGTGCCGTCGCCAAGCCGATGCCAGACGTACCTCCGACGATGACCACACGTTGGCCTGCGAGCATCTTGTTCGGATTCATTTTCGATTTTTCCGTTGTGGATCGATACGCGATTAACCGGTGCGGTTACCGGCTTAGGCGGGACGGCCACGATAGGGAAAGCGCGGGCACAAAAAAAGAGCGCCCGCCAGTGAGGGCGGGCGCTCGGCCGTTCGGATAAGGACGGGGCCGTTTACTCGGCCGCGACCTGCAGGCGCTTCACGGGATTGCCCGCGTTCTTCAGATCGCCGCCGAAATGCTTGGCGATCTTGGGCATCACCTCGGCGCCGAAGCGCTCGATGGACCGCATGATCCGCTTGTGCTCCAGGCCGCCGAAGGCGAAGAAGCACGAGAGGTGCGAAAGCTTCAGGCCCTCGATCTCTCGGATGAGCTGCTCGGCGATCTTGTCCGGCGAGCCCATGACGGCGTTGTTGGCGATCTCGGACAATGGCGGCTCACCTTTCGATTCGATTTCCTGCAGCCAGTGACCATCGACGCGGCCGTACTTCTCGCGCATGGCGGTTGCCACGCGGCGGACGTAACGGGCGTGATCCGCCGCGTTCTCCGCATCGGCCTTGTCGTCGGTCACGTAAATATACTGCTGGATGGCGAACGGCATGTTGTTGGGGTTGCCGCCGCCCTTGGCGTACACATCGGCGCTTTTCTGACGGATCTCGGCGATCTGCTCGAGCGTCATCCAGCCCGTCGTCGTGATGGGCACGTAGCCGCGGCGCGCGATGCGGCCCTGCGTCTCCGGGTCGTTGAACAGGCCGGCCACGTAGACGTCCGGATGCTTCTGCATTGGCCGAACGCTGAAATACGTCTCCGGGATGTTGTAGTACTTGCCTTCGTGCTTGAGCGACGGCTTGGTGAAGAACTGCTCGGTCATGTCGATGATCTCGAGGAAGCGATCACGACCTGACTTCAGATCGATGTTGAACTTGTGAAACTCGTACTCCTGGTAGCCCGAGCCGAAGCCCAGCACCAGGCGGCCATCGGACAGCATGTCCAGCACGGCGATGTCTTCCAGCATGCGCACCGGCTCGTACAGCGGCGCCACGATGACGGCAGGCCCCAGCTTGATGCGCTTGGTCTGCGGCGCCATGTAGGTCGCCATGGTCAAGGGCGACGGGCACAGGCAGTAGTTGGAGAAGTGATGCTCGGCGAACCACGCGATCTCGAAGCCGATCTGCTCGGCGAGTTTCACGTGTTCGACCATTTCCGAATAGATCTGCCGCACCGGCTTGTTCTTGTCGCGCTGCGGCATGAGGTTGAAGATTCCGAAGTGCATATTTCGCTCCTGGGTCGGGTTGCGTCTGCGGACGGCAGCGCAGCCCTTCTGTCGGGGGCCGGCTCGTTTCACGCGAAAGGCGTCTCGAAAACTAGATTCGGTTTTAGTCCCTGTCACCCATGTCCGGGCGTCGGATAGGTGTATTGTAATGCAATACGAACTATCGCTATCCGATCTTTAGTCAAACACCGGCTTCCCGAAGCGTCAAGCCGCGCCAGCCGTTGGTTTCGGGCCCTTTCGGGCTGTCGTTTGGAAGTGGCTGTTATAACAGTTTCAACTTGCGCTGACGATGGCGGTTCCGGCATGGCCGGTACGCGTATGGCGCGACTTGGCATGCGATTGAGCAAGGGGCTGCGCGTTGCTCTGCCGCGAGCGCGCCCCTAGGATGCGCCGCCGCGCGCAAGGGGAGAAAACCGTGAGCTACGAAACCATCACTTACGAACTGGAGAAGGGCGTTGTCCTTCTCACGTTGAACCGTCCGAAGTCGCTGAACGCCCTGAACGGGACCATGGTCCACGAGCTGATGGACGCCCAGGCGCGTTTCGCCAAGGACGACGATGCGCGCGTCATGGTCGTGACAGGCGCCGGCCGCGCCTTCAGCGCGGGCTTTGACCTGAAGGAGAGCGATGCCGCCGAGACCCGCAAGGGCGTGCTCGAGAACAAGGCGCTGCTCCAGCTCGACTTCGAGATGATCATGGGCTTCTGGCATTCGCCGAAGCCGACCATCGCCGCCGTCCACGGCTATTGCCTGGCGGGGGCGTGCGAAATCGCGCTGGCCTGCGACATCACCATCGCCGGCGAGGACTCCTTCTTCGGCGAACCCGAGCTGCGTTTCGGCGCGGGCATCGTCGCCATGTTGATGCCGTGGATGACCGGGCCGAAGCAGGCCAAGGAATTGCTGTTCACCGGCAATGACCGCGTGCCCGCCAAGCGGGCGCTCGACATCGGCATCATCAACAAGGTCGTGCCGGCGGGCGAGCATGTGAACGAGGCCAAGAAGATGGCCCGTGAGATCGCCGTCATGGACAAGGAAGCCGTGGTGATGACCAAGGAGGCCATCCATCGCGCCTACGACGCCATGGGCATGCGCCAAGCGCTGCAGCATGCGGTCGACATCGACGTGCAAATCACCAGCCTGGACACGCCGGACCGTCTGAAGTTCCGCGAAGTCTCCAAGAAAGACGGCTTGAAGGCCGCTCTTGCTTGGCGCGAATCGCGCTTCGCGAAGTAAGGACGCCGCGTCCGCCATCGACCAAAGGCCCCATCCCACGCGCGCCGCGGGATGGGGCCTTTTTCTTGCGTCACCCATCCGCCGGAGCTTCCACCCATGACTGCCCATCGTCTCGCGCCGCTCCTCACGCCGCGCTCGGTCGCCATCGTTGGCGCTTCCACCACGCCCGATTCCGTCGGCAACACCTGCGTCAAAATGGCCAAGCGCGGCGATTACGCGGGGCGGATCTACCCGATCAATCCCAAGTACCAGGAGGTCGAGGGGCTGCAATGCTACCCCTCGCTCTCCGCGTTGCCGGAACCGGCGGACCTGGCCGTACTGTGCGTCGCGAACCAGCGCCTGGAAGCGGCGCTGGCCGACGCGATCGCCAGCAAGGTGCGTTCGGTGGCCTTCTTCTCCAGCGGTCATCTGGACAATGACACCAACCCGCCGCTGGGACGCCGCCTGGCCAAGATGGCCAAGGACGCGGGCGTGCCGATCTGCGGTGGTAACTGCATGGGCTTCTACAACTTGGACGTCGGCCTGTTTCTGTCCTTCGGCTGGCCGCCCTACAAAGCGATCCGGGGCGACATCACGCTTCTGTCGCACTCGGGCTCATCCTTCTCCTCGCTCACGCTCAACGACGAGCGGCTGGGTTACAACCTCTGCGTCTCGGCGGGCCTGGAGCTGACCACGACCATCGCCGACTACATGGACTACGCCATGGAGCTGCCCAACACGCGCGCCATGGGCTTGATCCTGGAGACGGTGCGCGATCCCGCGAACTTCATCGAGAAGTTGAAGAAGGCGCAGGAAAAGGAAATTCCCGTCGTCGCGCTGAAGCTCGGCCGCACGGAAGAGAGCATCAAGCTGGCCGTCAGCCACTCGGGTGCCATTGCCGGCAACGACGCGGCCTATGAGGCCGTGTTCGAGCGCTACGGCGTCATGCGCGTGGAAGCGCTGGATGAATTGGCCGGCACCCTGGCGATGTTCAACCAGCCGCGCCGCGCCAAGAAGGGCGGAGTGGTCGGCATCCTCGATTCGGGCGCCGAGCGCGAACTGCTGATCGACCTGGCGTCCGATGCCAAGGTTCCGCTGCCGAAGATGACGCCCGCCACGACGGAGAAGCTGGCCTCGCTGCTCGACCCGGGCCTGGAGCCGGTTAACCCGCTCGACGCCTGGGGCACGGGCATCAATTGGGAGCATATCTTCACCGAAAGCTTCTGCGCGCTGGTGGGCGATCCCAACACCGCCATCGGCGTCGTCTTCTCCAGCATCCGCGACAACGCGGCGACCGCCGAGGGCTGGGTGCGCGTGGCGATCGAGGCGTCCAAGCGCTTCGACAAGCCCTTAGCCGTCGTCACCAACTTCGGTTGGACACGCCATGGCGAGCTGACCAAGACACTGACCGCGGCGCAGATCCCGACGATCGAGGGCACCAAGTGCGGCCTGGTTGCGCTGCGCAAGGTGCTCGATCACCGCGACCGCGCGGAGT
>CADEGL010000109.1 GCA_902826885.1 uncultured Alphaproteobacteria bacterium
CGCGAGGGCGGCCGCACCGTCGGCGCAGGCGTCGTCGCTTCGATCATTAAGTAATTCGGGAGCGAACGTCGCTCTTAGGAGTGTAGCTCAACTGGTAGAGCACCGGTCTCCAAAACCGGGGGTTGGGGGTTCGAGCCCCTCCACTCCTGCCAGATCGACCGGCACGGAACAATTGTTGAAGTGAGCATGGCAAAGACGAACCCAATTCAGTTCTTCCGCGAGGTGAAGCAGGAAACGCTCAAGGTCACGTGGCCTTCGCGGAAAGAGACCCTGCTGACCACCGCGATGGTCTTCCTGATGGCGTTCTTCGCGGCCGTGTTCCTGTTCCTGGTCGATCAGATTCTTGGCCTTGGCGTGCGTTTGATTCTTGGGATCGGAAGCTGACGGATATGACCGCGCGCTGGTACGTCGTTCACGTTTATTCGGGCTTTGAGAAAAAGGTCGCCGCCGCGATTCGCGAGCAGGCGGTCCAGAAGGGCCTCGAGCCCATGATCGAGGAAGTCCTGGTCCCGGTCGAAGAGGTGGTCGAGGTCCGCAAGGGCTCGAAGGTCAGTTCCGAGCGCAAGTTCTTCCCCGGCTATGTGCTGGCGAAAATGGATCTGACGGACGAGACCTGGCATCTGGTCAAGAACACGCCCAAGGTCACGGGTTTTCTGGGCGGGCGCGGCAAGCCGACGCCGATCAGCGAAGCCGAGGCCATGCGAATCCAAAGGCAGGTGAAGGAGGGCGTCGAGCGACCGAAGCCAGCCGTCACCTTCGAAGTGGGCGAGCAGGTCCGCGTCAGCGACGGACCCTTCACCTCGTTCAACGGCCTGGTGGAAGAGGTCGACGAGGAGAAGTCGCGCATCAAGGTTGCCGTCTCGATCTTCGGCCGCTCGACGCCGGTCGAACTCGAGTACACGCAAGTCGAAAAGCTCTGAGGACGCGGCACGGCCGCGCCTCGATAAGGAAGTAGGAAGATGGCGAAGAAGATCGAAGGTTACATCAAGCTCCAGGTGCCCGCGGGTCAGGCGAATCCGTCGCCGCCCATCGGCCCCGCGCTCGGTCAGCGCGGCGTGAACATCATGGAGTTCTGCAAGAAGTTCAACGCGGAGACGCAGAGCCTCGGCGCGGGCAACCCCGTGCCGGTGGTCATCACCGTTTACTCCGACCGCTCGTTCACCTTCATCACGAAGACGCCGCCCGCCAGCTTCCTGCTGCGTAAGGCCGCGGGCATCGAGAAGGGTTCGAAGGCGACCGGCATCGACGCGCCCTCGGGCAAGGTGACGATGAAGCAGGTGCGCGAGATCGCGCAGACGAAGATGAAAGATTTGAACGCCAACGATGTCGAGGCGGCGGCCAGCATGATCGCCGGCACCGCGCGCTCGATGGGCCTCCAGGTGGTGGAGTAAGGAACATGACGGGAAAGCGCCTGAAGTCGTCCTACGAGAAGATCGATCGCGAGCAGACCTATCCGCTGGCGGACGCGGTCAAGATGATCAAGGCCAACGCCAAGGCCAAGTTCGACGAGACCGTCGAGATTTCCATGAATCTCGGCATTGACGCCAAGCAGTCGGACCAGGCCGTGCGCGGCGTGGTGACGCTGCCGAACGGCACGGGCAAGAAGGTGCGCGTGGCCGTTTTCGCGCGCGGTGCGAAGGCCGAGGAAGCCAAGAAGGCTGGCGCGGACCTGGTGGGCGCCGAGGATTTGGCCGAGACGATCCAAAAGGGCCAGATCGATTTCGAGCGCTGCATCGCGACGCCCGACATGATGGCTGTCGTCGGCCGTCTGGGTAAGGTTCTGGGCCCCCGCGGCTTGATGCCGAACCCGAAGATCGGTTCGGTCACCAATGATGTGGCCGCGGCGGTCGCGGGTGCTAAGGGCGGCCAGGTGCAGTACCGCGCCGAGAAGGCCGGTCTGGTTCATGCCGGGGTCGGCAAGGCCAGTTTCACCGAGCAGCAGCTTGTCGAGAACATCAACGCGCTTGTTGGCGCGGTGTCGCGGGCGCGCCCGTCGGGCATCAAGGGCAACTTCATCAAGAAGGTGTCGATTAGCTCGACGATGGGGCCGGGCGTGAAGCTCGACCTGGGTACGCTGGACATCGCCCGCGCAGGCGCCGCGGCATAACACGAGTTTTGCCGCCCTTGCCTTCGGGTCGGGGCGGCGAAAGACGGGCGACTGGGCCATGCCCTGTCGTCCGCCTGTCCGAGAATGCGGGTGCCGCGGGGTTCGTCCCCAAGGCTTAAGGGTCCGCCGCCCGCATGAGACAGATGTGAAGACCGTTCGATCCCGGGCATTAGCGCTCACGGACCGGCGGCTTGAACTTCTGGGGCAGGGAAACCAGTGGCTCGCCGGCCGTGCCGGGGAGCCTGTTCTAGGCCGGACGGCCGGAGCCCTTCGGGGCGATGGCCGGCAAAGATTGGAGATCGGCACGTGCAACGCGCACAAAAAGAACAGCTGGTGACCTCACTGCACCGCACGTTCGAGGAAGCCACCATGGTGGTGGTGACTCAACACGCGGGTCTGACGGTGACCGAGTCTTCGGACTTGCGTCGCCGGATGCGGCAGGCAGGCGCCGGCTACAAGGTGACGAAGAATCGTCTCGCCAAGCGAGCCTTGGCGGGGACGAAGTTCGAGCCGCTTGCCTCTCTGTTCGTCGGTCCGACCGCCATCGCGTTCTCTCAGGACCCGGTGGCGGCTGCCAAGGTGGCAGTCCAGTACGCGAAGGATAACGAGAAGGTCACGATCGTGGGTGGCTTCTTCGGCGACCAGGTTTTGGACGCCGCGGCGGTGAAGACCCTCGCCTCGCTACCCTCCCTCGATGAACTGCGCGCCAAGCTCGCGGGTCTCATGCAGACCCCGGCCCAGCGCGTGGCCATGGTCCTTCAGGCCCCCGCGGGCCAGCTCGCGCGGGTGCTGGGTGCCTACAGCAGGACGGATGCGGCGGCGTGACGCTGCGGCGCTATTGAAGTTCAAGCCAAGGAGACACAGATATGGCTGCTAATCTCGAGAAGATCGTGGAAGACCTTTCGGCTTTGTCCGTCATCGAGGCGGCTCAGCTTTCGAAGATGCTTGAAGAGAAGTGGGGCGTTTCCGCCGCCGCTCCGGTTGCCGTTGCGGCGGCCGGTGGCGCGGCTCCTGCCGCCGCTGCCGAGGAACAGGACAGCTTCACGGTCGTCCTGGCCAATGCGGGCGACAAGAAGATCAACGTCATTAAGGAAGTCCGCGCGATCACGGGCCTGGGCCTCAAGGAAGCCAAGGACCTGGTCGAAGGCGCGCCGAAGCCCGTCAAGGATGGCGTGTCCAAGGACGAAGCCGCGAAGATCAAGGCCCAGCTCGAGAGCGCTGGCGCCAAGGTCGAGTTGAAGTAAGGCCGGAAACGGCTCGCGGGCGGCATTTCGCCCGCAATCGAGGCAAGCCGGCGCGTCCGTTTGGGCGCGCCGGCGCGCCCCTTGGGAAGACGGCCCGCATGTTCGCGGTGCATTAGGCGAAGAGGAATTCCGAATGACCAGCTCGTTCACCGGCCGCAAGCGCATTCGCAGGACCTTCGGACGCATCCACGAGATTGCCGTGATGCCGAACCTCATCGAGGTTCAGAAGAATTCCTACGCTGCCTTTCTGCAGATGGACACGCAGCCGGACCAGCGCAACGAGGTCGGGCTTCAGGAAGTCTTCAAGTCCGTTTTCCCGATTCGCGACTTCTCCGAGCGCGCGCGCCTGGAGTTCGTCCGCTATGAATTCGAAGAGCCTAAGTACGACGTCGAGGAGTGCCAGCAGCGCGGCATGACCTTCGCCGCGCCGCTCAAGGTCACCCTGCGCCTTGTCGTGTGGGACGTGGACGAGGAGACCGGGGCCCGCTCCGTGCGCGACATCAAGGAGCAGGACGTCTATATGGGCGACCTGCCGCTGATGACCGTGAACGGCACCTTCGTGGTGAACGGCACCGAGCGCGTCATCGTTTCGCAGATGCACCGTTCGCCGGGCGTCTTCTTCGACCACGACCGTGGCAAGACCCACTCGTCGGGCAAGTTCTTGTTCGCCGCGCGCGTGATCCCGTATCGCGGCTCTTGGCTCGACTTCGAGTTCGATGCCAAGGATCTCGTCTATGTCCGCATCGACCGCCGCCGCAAGCTGCCGGTGACGACGCTTCTGCTCGCGCTCGACAGTGTCGCGGGCGAGAAGCGCCGCGCCGAACTGGTGGAAGCCGGCCAGCCGGTCAACGAGGAAGAGATCACCGGCATGTCGCCGGAGGAAATCTTGTCCTACTTCTACGACACGGTCGTGTTCGACCGCGTCAAGAAGGGTGGCTGGAAGACGGACTTCGTGCCCGATCGCATGAAGGGCGTGAAGCTGATGCGCGACCTGGTCGACGCCAAGACCGGCAAGGTCGTGGCCGAGGCCGGCACAAAGCTGACCATCGCGCTGAACAACCGTTTCAAGGAAAAGGGCCTGAAGGAAATTCAGGTCGACGACACCGATCTGGTTGGCCGCTATGCGGCGCAGGACGTCGTCAACAACAAGACGGGCGAGATCTATCTCGAGGCCGGTCAAGAGGTCACCGAGGAGATCCTGGCCGCGCTGGCCGATGCCGGCATCGACGAGTTGGCGACGCTGGCGATCGACCACGTCAACGTCGGCCCCTACATCCGCAACACCCTGGCGGCAGACAAGAACGCCTCGCGCCAGGACGCGCTGATGGAGATCTACCGTGTCATGCGCCCGGGCGAGCCGCCGACCACCGAGACGGCCGCCGCGCTGTTCAACGGCCTATTCTTCGATCGCGAGCGGTACGACCTGTCGGCCGTCGGCCGCGTGAAAATGAACTCGCGCCTCAACTTCCCCTCCGCGGATACACCGCGCGTGCTGCGCAAGGACGACATCCTGGCCATCATCAAGACGATGGTGCGCCTGAAGGATGGCATCGGCGAGATCGACGACATCGACCATCTCGGCAACCGCCGTGTCCGTTCGGTCGGCGAGTTGATGGAGAACCAGTACCGCATCGGCCTCCTGCGCATGGAGCGCGCGATCCGCGAGCGCATGTCGACCGTCGAGATCGACACCGTCATGCCGCACGA
>CADEGL010000110.1 GCA_902826885.1 uncultured Alphaproteobacteria bacterium
ACCCCTGACCTCCTCATTGCGAACGAGGCGCTCTCCCATCTGAGCTACAGCCCCGAGCCACGCGTGCGTGTGCCTCGGAAAGGCGCGCGGATAATGTCCGGCGGGGGGAAGCCCGTCAAGGCGGCCGCCGAAGCCCGATTTTACAAGCCGGGCAAAGGGGTTGCCCATGCAAACCCGCGCCGCGCGCTTGCGCGTTTTCCGCCCCGCCTGTAGGCTTTTTCGACGACGGACACCCGGGGGCTAAAGACCGGTCATGGAATCCATTGCCGAACTGATCTATGTCGTTCTCGACCTTTACAAATGGTGCCTGATCGCCTTTGTCATCATGTCGTGGCTGATCGCGTTCAACGTGGTCAACACGTACAACCGCTTTGTCTTTTCGGTGAACGACTTCCTTTACAAGATCACCGAGCCTGCCCTGCGCCCCATCCGGCGCATCGTCCCGAACCTGGGCGGGGTCGACATCTCCCCCGTCATCCTGATCCTCATCATCTGGTTCCTTCAGCGGCTGCTGGAGCGGAACTTTCTCTGACGCCTTGAGCGCGTGAACGAAGGTTCGCCCGTCACCGTGGCCGGCGATGGCGTGCGAGTGGCCTTGCGCGTGACGCCGCGCGCAAGGCGGGACCGGATCGATGGGGTCGCGGCGGACGCGGACGGAAAATCCGTTTTGAGACTGTCCGTCACCGCGGCGCCCGAGGATGGCAAGGCCAATGCGGCCGTGCTGAAGCTTTTGGCCAAGGCGTGGAGCGTTCCGCGCACCGCCCTGTCGGTCGCCTCTGGCGCGGCCGCGCGGCGCAAGATCGTGCATGTCGCCGGCGATGGGCCCGCCCTCGCCCATCGGATCAATGCGTGGCTGGGAGGACAACATGGCTGAGATCATCGACGGCAAGGGCTTCGCCGCCAATCTGCGCGTGGCCATCGCGCAGCAGGTCGCCGCGCTGAAAGGACAGAACCTAATTCCCGGCTTGGCCGTGGTGCTGGTGGGCGAAGATCCGGCCAGCCAAGTCTATGTGCGCAGCAAGGCGAAGCAGACGGTCGAGGCCGGCATGCGCTCCTTCGAGCACAAACTGCCCGCGACCACGGGCCAGGCCGAGCTTCTGGCACTGGTGGCCAAGCTCAACGCCGATCCGGCGGTGAACGGCATCCTGGTGCAATTGCCGCTGCCCAAGCAGATCGATCCCGCCGCCGTGCTGGATGCCATCGACCCGGCCAAGGACGTGGACGGGTTCCATGTCATCAATGCGGGCAAGCTGGCGACCGGCGGCGACGCGCTGGTGCCCTGCACGCCGCTCGGTTGCCTGATGCTGATCAAGGACCGCGTGAAGGATCTGGCGGGAAAACGCGCGCTGGTGCTGGGCCGCTCCAACATCGTGGGCAAGCCCATGGCCATGTTGCTCTTGGGCGAAAGCTGCACCGTCACCATCGCGCATTCGCGCACCAAGGACCTGCCGGCCGAGTGCCGCCGCGCCGATATCCTGGTCGCCGCGGTGGGCAAACCCGAGATGGTGCGCGGCGACTGGGTCCAGCCCGGCGCCATCGTCATCGACGTGGGCATCAATCGCGTGCCGACGCCCGATGGCAAGGGACGCCTCGTGGGCGATGTTGCCTACGAGGAGGCCGCCAAGGTGGCCGGCGCGATCACGCCGGTGCCGGGCGGTGTCGGCCCGATGACGATTGCGTGCCTGCTGCGCAATACGGTCGTAGCCGCCTGCCGCCAGCGCGGGATTGCCGTCCCCAAAATATAGGCCGCATTGTCCGGAACTATTCCGGGCCCCCGACGTTTTCTTTCATTGGGCGTCGCCTCGACGCAAAGCCTCCGTGCGGGAGCGGGCTATTCCATGAACGACTCGGCGCAACGCGGCGCGGGCGAGACGAACCTCGATCTTGCGGCGATCGGTAATTCTACCATCGCGGCACTGATTGATACGCGCGGGCGCGTCGTCTGGGCCTGCTTTCCGCGTCTTGACGGCGACCCCCTCTTCGCCAGCTTGTTGGACACGGAGGGCGAAGCGGGCGGCCTGTTCGACGTCGTGCTGGACGGCGAGGCCTCGGCCACCCAGGCCTATCGCCTCAACACCGCCATCGTCGAAACGACCTTGTCGGATGGCAACGGCGGCATCGTGCGCGTCACCGACTTCGCACCGCGCTTCAAGCAGTTCGGCCGTGTCTATCGCCCAGCCATGCTGGTGCGCCGCATCGAGCCCGTCGCGGGCGCGCCGCGCCTGACCGTGCGCCTTCGCCCGCGCTTCGCCTATGGCGCGGAGGAACCCGCGCGCACCTTCGGCAGCAACCATGTCCGCTATGTGGGCTCCAGCGGCACGCTGCGCCTGTCGACCGACGTGCCTGTGTCCTACATCGCGGAAGAGCGGCCCTTCGTTCTGGACCGTCCCGTCACGCTGATCCTGGGCCCGGACGAAAGCTTCACCGCGAGCCTGCCCGAGACCGCGCGGCGTTTCCTCGAGCAGACCGAGGATTACTGGCAGGATTGGTGCCGGTTCCTTTCCGTGCCGTTCGAATGGCAGGAGGCCGTGATCCGCGCGGCCATCACCCTCAAGCTTTGCAGCTTCGAGGAAACCGGCGCCATCGTGGCCGCGCTGACCACGTCGATTCCCGAGGCGCCGGGCAGCCAGCGCAACTGGGACTACCGCTATTGCTGGTTGCGCGACGCCTATTTTGTCGTCCAGGCGCTGAACCGTCTGAGCGCGACCCAGACGATGGAAGAATACATCCGCTATATCACCAACGTGGCGGCGCTGGATTCGCACGGCACGCTGGGGCCGGTCTACGCGGTCGTGCCCGGGCGGCCGCTGGTCGAGGAAGGCATCGCGACCGCGCTCGCCGGATACCGTGGCATGGGGCCCGTGCGCGTCGGCAACGCGGCCGCGGGCCAGGTCCAGAACGACAGCTATGGCAGCGTCGTCCTCGCGGCGGCGCAAATGTTCTTCGACCATCGCCTGCCCCGGCGCGGCGACGCGGCGATGTTCCAGCGGCTGGAGAAATTGGGCGAACGCGCGGCCGAAGCGGCGCTGATGCCGGACGCAGGCTTGTGGGAATATCGTACGCGCGCGGAGGTGCACACCTATTCGGCCGTCATGTGCTGGGCCGCATGCGACCGCCTATCCAAGATCGCGCGCTCTCTCGGCCTGGCCGAACGCGGACGCCATTGGCACGACGTGGCCGCGCGCATCCGGGCGGCGATCCTGGAGCAAGCCTATGACAAGACGCGCAACACCTTCGTCGCGTCCTTCGGCGGCAACGCCATGGACGCCAGCCTTCTGCTTCTCCACGAGTTGGGCTTTCTGTCGGCCGACGATCCACGCTTCCTGGGCACGCTCGACTGTATCGAGAAAACCTTGCGGCACGGCGATCATCTCTACCGCTATATCGACGCCGACGATTTCGGCGCGCCCGAGACCTCGTTCACCGTCTGCACCTTTTGGTATATCGACGCGTTGGCCGCGGTGGGGCGAAAGGACGAGGCGCGCGCCATTTTCGAACGCTTGCTCGCGCGCCGGAATCATCTGGGCCTCTTGTCCGAGGATTTGGACCCGCGAACGGACGAGCTGTGGGGCAATTTTCCCCAGACTTACTCCATGGTCGGATTGATCGTCTCGGCGATGCGGCTTTCGAAAAGCTGGGAGGAGGCATTTTGGCGCGGGTCGTGATCGCCTCCAACCGCGTAACGCCGCCCTCGGCGCGTTCGGGCCGCGAAGGCGGGCTGGCCGTCGCCGTACGCGAAGCGTTGCGGCGCAGCGGCGGCTTGTGGTTCGGCTGGTCCGGCACGGTCGCCGACGCGACTCCGGCGGAAGCCGCGATCTCGCGGTCCGGCAAGATCCACTATGCGACGCTGGACCTCGGCCGGCAGGACCACGCCCAGTACTACACCGGCTACGCCAATTCTTCGCTTTGGCCGCTTCTGCATTATCGGATGGGCCTCTTGGAGTTCGAGCGCGCGGATTTCGACGGCTATATGCGCGTCAACCGCCGCTTCGCCGCCGCGCTGGCACCGATGCTCAAGCCGGACGACGTTGTTTGGGTCCACGACTATCATCTGTTTCCCTTGGGTGCGGAGCTGCGTGCGCTGGGCGCCAAGAACCGCATGGGCTTTTTCCTCCACACGCCGTTTCCACCGCCCGCGGTCCTCGCCGTGCTGCCGCGTCACCGGCTTCTGGTCGAAGCCGTAGGCGCCTACGATTTGGCCGGCTTCCAGACCGACGGAGACGCCCAGAATTTCCGCGACTGCGTCGTGGCGCTCAATGACGGCGAGCATTTATCGGACGGTGGCGTGCGGGCCGCCGGCCGGCGCGTCTCGGTCGGCACCTTTCCGATCGGCATCGACGCCGACATCTTCACCCGCATGGCCGAGGAAGCCGCGGCTTCCGACGAGAACGAGCGGCTAAGGGAAAGCCTGGTCGGGCGCCAGCTGGTCTTCGGCGTCGACCGGCTCGACTATTCCAAGGGCCTGCCGCAGCGTTTCGAGGCATACGACCGGCTTCTCTCGCGCTTCCCCGATCAGCGCTCCAAGGTCACCTTCATGCAGATCGCGCCGGTCAGCCGCGGAGAGGTCAGCCAGTACCGCCA
>CADEGL010000111.1 GCA_902826885.1 uncultured Alphaproteobacteria bacterium
GCACCGCCGCCGCAGCCTTGATCTCCTCGCCCAAATCCACCAGGCGCCGCGCCTCGTCGGGCACAATCTTGAAGCCCAGCGCCTCGGCGTCGATCAGCACATAGATCATGCCGCCATAGGCCACATCGACCTTGATTTTTCCGATGCCTGGCACGTCGACCGGCAGGTCCATGCCGAAGACGAAACAGGGCACGTTGTCGAAGGTGACGCGCTCGCATTTGCCGTTGCGGCAATCGGCCTTGACGCGGATGAGCCCGCCCGGCGCCTCCAGCGTCACCATGGTGACCGGCTCGGTCATCGGGATCATGCCGGTCTCGAGGAGCGCCGTGACGGTCGAGATCGTGTTGGTGCCCGACATGGGCGGGTACGACGCCGATTCCATGATGATGTAGCCGGCCTGCGCCTCGGGGTGGGCCGAGGGCTGCACCAGGTTCGCGCAGGCGATCACCTTGCCGCGCGGCTCATGCAGGAGCATCTGCCGCAACTGGTCGCCGTGCCGCTCCAGATGCCGCGCCTTCTCGAACATCGTCGCGCCCGGCACATCGATGACGCCGCCGACGATCACCTCGTTATGCGCGCCCTCGGCATTGACGGCGACGGTGTGGATCATTCGCGAGAAGCGCATGGGCGGGGTCCGTAAATTGTTGAGGCAAGCATTCTTGAGTAAGTGAGGCTGCTAGGGCAACCTCATCGTCTCGGCGCAAGGTGCAAGGGGGGCTTGCGATGTCCGATGCATTCACGATTCGAGTGTTTGTCCCGGGCGGTGATCCCGAAGGCGTCCGGCTGTTCGATCGCATGAACTGGACGGGTCTTGGACTCGCGTTTCCGCGCTCGAAGTGGAACGAGATCAAGTCTCGTCCCGAAATGCGAAATGCCGGAGTCTACATATTAATTGGCTATAGGGAGGGGGACGACGATTTGCCCACGCTCTACATCGGGCAAGCGGATGGAATTCGGGATCGCATCGATTCTCACCAAGCGAATAAGGATTTTTGGGACTGGGGTATCGCCTTTGTATCGACGAGCGCGGGCCTGAATCGCGCTCACGTGACCTGGCTGGAATATGCGCTGGTCAGGCGGGCCAATGAGGCCAAGAGATGCTACCTGGATAACGGAAACGTCCCCCAGGAGCCGGCACTCACCGAGGCTGAGAAAGCTGATACCCAGGGATTTTTGAAAGAAATTTTTCAAATTTTGCCCTTGGCTGGATTACGCGCATTTGAGGTCCCGAAGGCGATCGCGATGCCGCAAGCATCCGATCCGATTAGAGCAGGGCGCATGAATTCCGCAGTGCTCGACACGATCATTGTGCCGGCGCAAAAAGAAGGATTCGAAAAAGTATTTTTGGGGGAGGATGCCTGGCACGCAATCCGTATCGCCGGCGGCAAACTAGAGAAGATTAAATACGTGGCCGGTTATCAAACGAGGCCAATTTCTGCGATCACCCACTACGCGCCGGTCGCGCGGATCGAGCCTTATGGAGAGGAAGGGAAGTACAAACTCGTCTTCTCGGAAAAAGCGAAGCCTATAGGGCCTATTCCCGCCGGGAATATACCGTCGGGTTCCATGCAAGGGCCGAGATATACCAGTTTCGCCAAGCTCAAAACCGCAACAACATTGGCTGATGTGATTGGGTGAAGGATCGCATTTAGCAAAGGGTGCCTACCCATCGCTTCCGCTTGTCGCGCCGGTGATCAGCCGCGCGCCGCTTTGGAAGGTGATGTAGGCCCAGATCCAGGACAGCAGCACCGAAAGCCGGTTGCGGAAGCCGAGCAGGAAGCCGACATGGACGGTGCCCCAGAGGAGCCAGGCGAGCGTGCCCTTGATCCGCAACCAGCCGAAATCGGCCACCGCCGCTTTCCGTCCGATCGTCGCCATGGTGCCGAAATTGCGGTAGCGGAACGGCGCGGTCGCGCGACCGGCCACGCGGTCGCGGATGAGGCGCGCGCAATAGGCGCCTTGCTGCTTCGCCACAGGGGCGATGCCGGGCAGGGGCTTGCCATCGGGGCCGAGTGCCAGCGCCGTGTCGCCGATGGCGAAGATGCTTTCGTGGCCGGGCACGGAGAGGTCGGGCGAGACCGCGATGCGGCCGGCGCGGTCCGGCTTGGCGCCGATCCAGCGCGCGGCGGCCGAGGCTTGCACGCCCGCGGCCCAGATGATCGTGCGCGTGAAGATGCGCGCGCCGTCGGCTTCTTCCTCGTGTCCCTCGGGGGCGGAGAGCGTCACGCCCTGCGCGTCGCAGGCGGTGAGAGCTTGATTCAGGCGCACCTCGACGCCGAGGCGCTCAAGTGCCTTGCGCGCGAAGTCGGACAGTTTCTCGGGGAACGACGACAGGAGACGCGGACCCGCTTCGACCAGGAGGATGCGCGCCTGGCGCGGGTCGATGGTGCGGAAGTCGCGCGCCAGCGCGCGCTTGGCCAGCTCCGCGATGGCGCCCGCCATCTCGACGCCGGTCGGGCCGCCGCCCACGACCACGAAGGTCATCAGGCGTTGGTGTTCAGCCGGGTCGCTTTCCATCTCGGCCATCTCGAAGGCGGTTAGGATGCGGCGGCGGATCTCGGTCGCGTCGTCGATCTTCTTGAGGCCCGGCGCGCGATGCTCCCACGCGTCGTGGCCGAAATAGGCGTGGCGCGCACCGGTCGCCAGAATCAGGTAGTCGTAGGGCACACGGCGCCCCTCCATGCGCACCTCGCGCCGCGCCGCATCGACGCCGAGCACGCGGCTCATCAGGACCGTGATGTTTTTCTTGCGCCCGAGGATGCCGCGGATCGGCTGGGCGATGTCGGCGGGCGAAAGTCCCGCCGCGGCCACTTGGTAGAGAAGCGGCTGGAACAGGTGATAGTTGCGCCGGTCGATCAGCGTCACGTCCACGGGCGTGCCGGCCAGGCGCTTGGCCGCCTCCAGCCCGCCGAAACCCGCGCCCACGATGACGACGCGAGGCCGATCGCTTTGCTTCCCGTCCAGACTCATTGCTCCGCTCCCCCCAACCATTCCGCCGACCTTATCGCAAAGCCCGCCACGCGCTCGATCAGGAGACTGCCTTAATAAGGAGGCATCCTTCTTGACCGCCCGCCAGGAGCGGACATAAAGTCGCTAAAGTTTACGTTAACGTAAACGTATGGATGGCTTTATGGCCGACCTTTATACGATCCGCCAGCTGGGCAAGGAGTTCGGGCTGACCGCTCGGGCGATCCGGCACTATGAGGAGATGGGCCTCTTGGCGCCCGCCCGGCGCGGCCTGTCCCGCCTCTATTCCGAAAACGACCGCAAGCGCCTGCGCCTCATCCTGCGCGGCCGCCGCCTGGGCTTCAGCCTGGAGGAGATCGGCGAGATGCTGACGCTTCATTACGCGCGGCCCGGCGAAGTGCGCGATCACGCCCGCAGCCAGGCGCGCATCGCCGACCATCGCGCGAAACTCCTGGAGTTGAAGGAGGACGTCGCCATGGCGCTCGACTGGCTTCAATATCTGGAAGGCCGCCTGACCCAGCAGTCGCCCCAGCGGGCGTGACGACGCCGTTTTCGAGGATCGACCATGAATGCGCCCGCGCCTCGTTTCATCCCAAAAGATCCCGCTTTCGAAGCGCGCGTCCGCGCGAGTTTTACGACGCAACGGTTTCTGACGCTACTCGGCGCCACGCTGGAAACCGTGCGTCCGGGCTATGTCGAGATGCATCTGCCGGGCCGCCCCGATGTGCGCCAGCAGCACGGGTATTTCCACGGCGGCGCCATCGCGACGATCTTCGACAGCGCCTCCGCCTACGCGGCCTTCACGCTGATCCCGCCGCACGAGACGATCCTGACCGTCGAGTACAAGCTCAACCTGTTGGCACCCGGCAAAGGCGACCGTCTGATCGTCCGCGCCAGCGTGGTGAAGCCGGGACGAACCTTGACCGTCGTGCAAGCCGACGCGTTCGGCGCGTCGGCGGACGGTGAGATTTTGTGCGCGACCACGCTACAGACCCTGATGGCGGTGCCCGAGCGCCCGCTGACGCCGCCGGACTGAAGGAGAGTTCGCTCATGATCCCCAACCGCGCGCCCGCGCTCGATTTCGGCCTCGGCGAATCGGCCGACATGATCCGCGACACCGTCGCGCGCTTCGCCGCGGCGGAGATCGCGCCGCGCGCCGACGCGATCGACAAGACCAACGAATTCCCGCGCGACCTGTGGCCGAAGTTTGGTGAATTGGGCCTCCACGGCATCACGGTCGAGGAGGAGCTGGGCGGCGCGGGGCTCGGCTATCTCGAGCATTGCGTCGCGATGGAGGAGGTCAGCCGCGCCTCGGCCTCGGTCGGCCT
>CADEGL010000112.1 GCA_902826885.1 uncultured Alphaproteobacteria bacterium
TGAGCCGCGAGTTCAACCTGGAGCTGATCACGACCGCGCCGTCGGTCATCTACAAGCTGCACATGACCAACGGCGAGATGCTGGAGTTGCACAATCCCGCCGACATGCCGGACGTGGTCAAGATCGCCTCGATGGAAGAGCCGTGGATCAAAGCCACCATCTTCGTGCCCTCGGCGCATTTGGGCGGCGTGCTGGCGCTCTGCACCGACCGGCGCGGCGAACAGGTCGACCTCACCTTCGCCGGCGACCGCGCCATGGCCGTCTATCGCCTGCCGCTCAACGAAGTGGTCTACGATTTCCACGACCGGCTAAAGTCGGTCAGCCGCGGCTATGCCAGCTTCGACTATCACATGGACGGCTACCGCGAGGCCGACCTGGTCAAGCTGTCGATCCTGGTCAACGGCGACCCGGTCGATGCGCTGGCCATCATCGTCACGCGCGCGCGCGCCGAAAGCCGCGGGCGCCAGCTGTGCGAGCGGCTCAAGGATCTGATTCCGCGCCAGCTCTTCAAGATCGCCATCCAGGCGGCCATCGGCGGCCGCGTCGTCGCGCGCGAAACCGTCAGCGCGATGCGCAAGGACGTGACCGCCAAATGTTACGGCGGCGACATCAGCCGCAAGCGCAAGCTCCTCGACAAGCAGAAAGAGGGGAAAAAGAAGATGCGCCAATTCGGCAAGGTCGAGATTCCGCAGACCGCCTTCCTCGAGGCGCTCAAGCTCGACGACTAGCTTAGTGCCGGTGCGTCCCGCGCCGCGTTACCAGCAGAAACACAATTCCGAAAAAGCCCGCCGGCAGCCACGCCGGCATGGTCAGCAGCGGAAAGATGCCCCGGCTCCACACGGCGGGATCGATATAGGCCTGCACGAAGGCTTGCGCGCGGATCAAGCTGCCGGGTGAAAGCGCGAACCACATGGCGCCGATGGGCTGGGTATCGATCGTGCCCGCGCGCGCCGAGCGCAGGATGTCCGGAACCAGCGCCACCACGGCGCCCGCGAGCAAAAGCCAACCGAGGATTCGAAGCGGCCGCACGCGCGGCGGGCCTAGACGCCTTCGACGACGATGACGTCGCGCACGGCCGAGGTCTTCGCGTGCTTCAACGCCTCTTGGTACTCGGGCGAATTGTAGCAAGCGGCCGCTTTCTCCAAGCTCTCGAATTCCACCACCACGTTGCGCGCATAGCACGTGCCTTCCAGCGTCTCGGTCTTGCCGCCGCGCGCCAGGAACTTGCCGCCGTGCTTCTGGATGGCGGGGCCGGCCAGCGCCGCGTACTTGGCATAGCCGTCGGGGTTGGTGACGTTGACGCGTCCGATCCAATAGGCGGGCATGGGTTTCTCCTGATAGGGCGCGCGAACGCTAGCACGGCCCATGCGCGTTGTCGCCTTGGCGCCGGGCAGTATAGAGTTTTCGCCTGCCCGGCCGCTGCCGGACACAACAGGGCCTGTCCGGCCGCCGCCGGACATAACAGGGAATGGGAGAGGGTGATGAAGAAGCCGGACGGACGTTCCACGGGCATCACGCGTCGCAAGATCTTGTCCACGGGTGCCGGCATCGCCGCGGCCACGTCGGTCAGCGGGCCCTTGATCCTGACCGCGGGCAAGGCGCGCGCGGCGGGCAAGCTGTACGTCGCCAGCTATGGCGGTTCCTACGGCGAGGCGCTGGACGAGGTGTTCTTCAAGCCCTTCACCAAGGAAACCGGCGTCGAGGTGGTGCAGACCGGCTCCGCCGATCTGGCGAAGTTGAAGGCGCAGGTCACGAGCGGCAGCCCCGAGTGGGACATCGTCGAGATGCTGCCCACCGAAACCATCACGGCGACGACCGAGGGATTGCTTCAGCCCATCGATTATTCGGTCGTGCAGATGGGCGACCTTCTGTATCCGCAGGCCAAGCAGCCCACGTCCGTCTCCGTGTTCACCTATACGGGCGGCATCGGCTACGACAAGACGCGCCACCCGGACGGTAAGCATCCGGGCACATGGGCCGAGTTTTGGGACGTGAAGAAGTTTCCCGGCCGCCGCGGCCTGCGCTCGCGCCCCAACGACACGCTGGAACTGGCCATCCTGGCGTCCGGCACCGATCCCAAGAACGTCTATCCCATCGACGTGGACAAGGCGTTCAAGATGCTGGACGAGATCAAGCCGCATATCCGCAAGTGGATCGAGACGGCGCCCCAATCGGTGCAGTTGATCCAGACCAACGAGCTGGATTTCACCTACACCTTCAACGGCCGCGTCTTCGGCGCGAACCAACAGGGCATTCCGCTCGGCTATTCCTCGCAGCAGCTTTTGATCTTCTTCAACAACTTCACCGTGCCCAAGGGCGCGAAGAACGCGGCCGACGCGATGAAGCTGATCAACCTGATGATGCGCCCGGAACGGCAGGCCGCGTTCTGCGAGAAGATCGCCTATCCGCCCGTGACCAAGAAGGGCATGGACCTGGTTCCAGCCGCGATCAAGAAGGAGTGGGTGCCCGATCCGAACAACCCGAAGAACCTCGCGATCAACTCGGAGTGGTGGGGCGCGCCCGGCCGCTTCGCCGAGCTGACCGAGCGGTTCAAGAAGTGGATGTTGACCTGATCTGACGGTATGGCGGCGCGGGGCGATCCCGCGCCGCCTCTTTCCTCCCGCGGGGCGCTGATGTTCACCGGCTTTGAAAGGATCGAGCCCGCCGCCCTGCGCGAGAAGGCCGAGACCGAAGGATTGCCGCCCACGCTGGGCGCGCTTCTGGACCGCACGGTCGAACGGCACGGCGACCAGCTGGCCCTCGATTTCTTCGACGACGGACAGCGTTTGACCTGGCGCGAATTGCAGGCCGCCGTGGACCGCGCGGCCGGCGCGCTGCGCGGCATCGGCATCAGGAAGGGCACGCATGTCGCGGCCCTTTTGCCCAACGTGATCGAGTTTCCCATCCTGTGGCTGGCGTTGGCGCGGCTCGGCGCCGTGCTGGTGCCCGTCAACACGGGCTACACGTCGCGCGAAGTGGCCTATGCGCTGGAAGACAGCGACACCGTCTATGCCGTCGTGCATGACGAGCTTCTGCCGCTGTTCGAATCGTTGGAAAAGGCGATTGTGCCCAAGAACCGCGTCGTGGTGGTGGGACGGCGCGCGGCATCCTATCCGCACCATTGGACGTCGCTGGTGGACGCGGCCGAGCCGCGCTTCACGCCGGCGGAGCCCGTCGGCCCCGACGACATCATGAATATCCAATACACCTCGGGCACGACGGGATTTCCCAAGGGCTGCATGCTGCCGCAGCGTTATTGGGTCGCGATCGGCCAGTCCTGCGCGGCCTCGTACGGCACCCAGGTCGCGCGTGTCTATGGCGGCTTCAATTTCTTCTACATGATCTGCCAGCGCTTTCTGGCGCACTGCATGATCCAGGGCTCGGCCCTGTTCGTGCCGCGCAAGCCGGCCATCCGCGATTTCATGGCCCATGTCCGCGCGCACAAATGCGACTACACCTCGGTGTTCGAATCCTCGGTGTTCAAGTATGCACCGCACCCGGACGACGCGACGAACGACTTGAAGGTCGTGAACACGTTCGGCCTAGCGAAAGATTGTCATGCCGATTTCCAGCGCCGCTTCGACGTGCTGGCCCAGGAATTCTACGGCATGACCGAGGTGGGGCTCGTGCTCTACATGCCCGCGCACGAGGTGATGGGCATGATCGGCAAGGGTTCGTGCGGGGTCGAGGCGCCCTTCGCGCGCCTCATGATCGCCGACGAGAACGGCGTTCCGGTGAAGCCGGGCGAGCCCGGCGAGTTGTGCGTGAGGGGGCCGGCGATCCTGAAGGGCTATTACAAGAAGCCCGATGCCAATGCCGAATCCTTCCGCGACGGCTGGTTCCGCACCGGCGACATGTTCCGCCAGGACGAGCGCGGCTTCTTCTATATCGTCGGCCGCTTCAAGGACATGGTGCGCCGCTCGGGCGAGAACATCGCGGCGCGCGAGGTCGAGACCGTGCTGCGCACCTTGCCCCAGGTGCAGGACGCGGCCGTGGTGCCGGTGCCCGACGATTTCCGCGGCGAGGAGGTGAAGGCCTATATCGCGCTGATGCCGGGCCTGACGCGCGACGATCTGACGCCCGAACAGATCGCGTCCCATTGCGAGGCGCGGCTCGCGCGCTTCAAGGTGCCGCGCTACATCGAATACAAGGATACGTTCCCGCGCACCGAATCGGGCCGGGTGCAGAAGAAGAAGCTGATCGCGGAAAAGCCCGATTTGCGCG
>CADEGL010000113.1 GCA_902826885.1 uncultured Alphaproteobacteria bacterium
CCCGCCTCGACCAGGTCCGTGAGGCCCGGATGAAGGGGTATGAAGGCGACGCCTGTGGCGAGTGCGGCAACTTCACGCTGGTCCGCAACGGGACTTGCATGAAATGCGTCACCTGTGGCTCGACCAGCGGTTGCAGCTGAGGCTCCCCGCTTCAGCTTTCGTGCTCCTCCCTGTCACTCGGGGTGCGATACGAACTCTCGCACCCCATTTTTCCCGATCCTGACGCCCTGACGGGCGCTGGATCGGGCCGCGGCGAAGCTCTAAGCTCCCGCGCCTTGCCGAAGGGAGAAGAGCCATGGCCGGACGGATCGATGCGCGCCTCAAGGAACTGAAGATCGAATTGCCGGACGCGCCCGCGCCGGCCGCGAACTACATCCCCTATGTCGTCACGGGCAATCTGGTTTTTGTCTCGGGCCAGGTGCCGCGCTTCAAGGGCCAGTATGTTCATGTGGGAAAAGTAGGCGAAACGCTCACCCTCGAGGACGGTCAGAAATCGGCGCGGCTATGCGCCCTCAACCTGATCGCCCAGCTCAAGGCCGCCTGCGGCGGCGATCTCGACCGCGTGAAGCGCGTGGTCAAGCTGGGCGGCTTCGTCAACTCGACACCCAACTTCGCCAACCATCCCCAGGTCATCAACGGCGCGTCCGACCTGATGGGCGAGATCTTCGGCGAAGCCGGCAAACATGCCCGCTTTGCCGTCGGCGTCGCCGACCTGCCGGGCAATGTCGCGACCGAGGTCGACGGCATCTTCGAGATCGCCTGACGAAAAAGGCCGGGCAACGCGCCCGGCCTTTTCACCAAAATCTGGAACCTCCGTTCAGAACGGCCGGTCGCCCTCGGCCGTCACGCGGTTCATTTCGCGGCGTTTGCCCTGGTAATCGTTGATCGGATAGTGCTGCGCGCAGCGATTGTCCCAGAGCGTCAACGAACCCTTGGTCCAACGGAAGCGGCAGGTGAATTCCGGCCGCACGGCGTGGGCGTAGAGATATTCGAGCAAGGGCTTCGACTCCTCCTCGGTCCAGCCGGCGAAGCGCTCTACATAGGCACTGTGGACATAGAGCGCCTTGCGGCCCGTCTCGGGATGGGTGCGCACGACAGGATGCTCGACCGCGCCCTTCGCGGCCTTTGTCATCACGTCGTCGAAGCGCAGCTTCATCGAGCGGCTTTCGTTGTATTCGCCCGCATCGACGCCGGTGTTGTAGGAGTGGGCCGTGTGCACGGCGTTCATGCCGTCCAGCATCTTCTTCAAGCCGGGCGACAACGCCTCGTACGCCAGATACTGGTTGGCGAACATCGTGTCGCCGCCATATTCCGGCACGTCCACCGCATACAGGAACGAGCCCAGCGGCGGCTTGTCCATGAAACTCGCGTCGGTGTGCCACATGTTGGCGAAATTCTTGGTCTCGTGCGCTTCCTTGCGCACGACCATGAATTCGGGATGGCCCGGCGGCGAGGCCACGAAGGGATCGATGATCAGCGTGCCGAACTTGCGCGCGAACGCCTTGTGGCTGTCGAAATCCAACGTCTGGTCGCGGAAGAAGACCACGCAGTTCTCGAGGAAAGCCTGGTGGATTTCCGCGAAGGTTTCCTGGTTGATGTCCTTCGACAGATCGACACCCGAAATCTCCGCGCCCAGCGCGCCCGAGATCGGCTTCACCTCGATGTTGCGATATGTCGTGGCCACCTCACCCTCCCTTCCGAACCGCTTTCAGGACCATCAACAGACAGCCCCGCACCGGCCCGCTCCATAGGCCGAAGCGCGGAAAACGCCTCTAAAGCCTTCTATGAATCGTAGGAAAGGTAGGGCGCCCGTGGCAAGAGGCCTCAGTCCTTGGTCAGGAAATAGTCCACGGTGGTGACCGCGCGGATACGCTTGTCGACGGCCTGGTATTCCCCCTCGAACGGCGATTCGTCCCGGGCCAGGATCACGATGACGCCCTGGTTGGCGCGCCGGATACCGCCCACCTTACCGCCCGAGGTCTGGGCGAACTCATCGGCGGCCACCTTGGCCCGCTCCGTGGCCTGGCGGATCAGGCCAGGCTTGATCTCGTTCAGCTTCTCGGCGGTCACGATGAAGTTGGGACCGGGCGTGTCGTTGAGGACCACCCCGCGCCGGGCCAACTCGCCGATCTCGCGCGAGACCTTGCGCACCTGCTCGATGTCGTTCGAACGGACCAGGACATTTTGGGTCAGGATGAAGCGCGCGTTCTTGTTGACGTCGTTGCGATAGCCTTGCGCCAGCGTGTCCTGAATCTCCACGCGCTGTAGGGCGATCTCGTCGTCCTTGAAGCCCTGCTCCTTCAGATAAGCCGTCACCAGCTTCGCGCTTTCGTCCAGTGTGCCCATGCCCGCCTTGAGGTCGCCGGCCGTGATGGAAAAGCGGATCGGCAGCGTGGCCAGATCGGCTTTCATCTCCATTTCCGCCACGCCCTTGACCGTGACGTAGCGGTCCTCCAAGCGCGACATCAAGACGCCCTTGCCGGCCAGGTACCCGGCCACGACCGAGCCCGCGGCCAGCACGAGCGCGCCAATCACGATGCCGATGGCCAAAGCCTTGGAACGCGGGGCCGAGTCCATGGAAAACCTCCTCGATAAAGACGGCGTCATCGAACGCTGTTCGCCATACTTCGGTCAAGGTCGGTCGGCACGCTAAGATGGCCGCCGGGGTGCTTTATCCGCCCGTAAGGAATGCAATGCCCGACGGACAAGACGCCATCACCATCAAGCTCGTGAATCGGATCGATGCGATCAACGCCGCCGATTGGGATGCCTGCGCGGGTATCGGCGCCGACGGCGCGGGCAATCCGTTCGTGATGCACGCGTTCCTGGCGGCCATGGAAGACAGCGGCTCGGCCACGGCGGAGACCGGCTGGGCGCCGCATCACCTGATCGCCACCGACGCGGCGGGGCGCATGATCGGCGCCGCGCCGATGTACCTGAAGAGCCACTCTTACGGCGAATACGTGTTCGATTGGGGCTGGGCCGAAGCCTATGAACGCGCCGGCGGAAAATATTATCCGAAGCTCCAGGTGTCCGTGCCGTTCACGCCCGCGACCGGCCCGCGGCTTCTGGTTCGCCCGGACCTATCCGCCGAGATGGCGGGCGTCGTGCGCAGCGCGCTCATCGGCGCCATGGAACGGGTGGCCGGCGGGAACGGGATTTCGTCGGTCCATGTCACCTTTCCGACGGAGGCCGAGGCGCGCGCGCTGGGCGAAGCCGGATGGCTGCGGCGCGCGGGCCAGCAATTCCATTGGGAGAACCGGCGTTACGGCGGCTTCGACGATTTCCTCGATGCTCTGGCTTCGCGCAAGCGCAAGACGATCCGCAAGGAGCGGCGCGAAGTGGCCGAAAGCGGCGTGGCCGTGCGGCCGCTCACCGGCGGCGAGATCGAGCCGCGCCATTGGGACGCGTTTCACCGCTTCTACCTGGCGACGGCCGACCACAAATGGGGCAATCCCTATCTGACCCGCGAGTTCTTCCATCGGATCGGCGAGACGATGGCCGATCGTATCTTGCTAGTCGTGGCCGAGCGCGACGGCAGGCCTGTCGCCGGGGCGCTTAACCTCATGGGCGACGGCACGCTCTATGGCCGCAATTGGGGCTGCGAGGGCGAGTTCAAATTCCTTCACTTCGAAGCCTGCTACTACCAGGCTATCGACTTCGCCATCCGGCACGGCCTCGCGCGCGTGGAAGCGGGCGCGCAAGGCACGCACAAGATCCAGCGCGGCTATCTGCCGGTCGAAACGCACAGCGCCCATTGGATCGCCGACCCAGGTTTCCGGGACGCGGTGAAAAAGTTCCTCGAACGCGAACGCTTGCACGTTCACGCCGAGATGGCGGGATTGTCGGAATACAGCCCGTTCCGGAAGGACGGCGGCGAGGCGTAGCCCCGGCTACTCGACCAGCGCCTTCTATTCGACCAGGACCGGCACCTTGTCGCCCTGCTTGGGCTCGGCCGGCATGTAATCGAAGGCCAGCTTGTCGCCGTCGAGCCGCACCTTGACGATGCCGCCCTTGGCCAGCTTGCCGAACAGCAACTCCTCGGCGATGCCTTTCTTCACATGCTCCTGGATCACGCGGGCCAGCGGCCGCGCGCCGAAGGA
>CADEGL010000114.1 GCA_902826885.1 uncultured Alphaproteobacteria bacterium
TTAATATTTAGAAATTATTTGGGGAATTTGCTCATACGATTCGAGCGACGGTTCAATATGTCGCGCATTCTCACCAAAAGTGCGGATGGGTTCGTGCATCTGCATAACCAACGCGTCCCGCGGGGATTTCAAACAACCCCGTCGCGCGAGCCCGATTGGCCCGATGCCAGTGCTATCGGCAACCGCGACGCCGATCACAGGCCAATCCGGAAACCCCGCTGCCGGCCCCAGCCCGCCCCCATAGCGGTCATCCCCCCTCGCCGCGCCGAGCGCCCCACCGCAGCAATTCTCATTTTGACTGATGACGATGGGGCCTTGTTTTTCTCACCTGATCGGTGACGCGTATGGGGGTGTTGAGGTTGGTCAGGGCGGTCTGGGCGGCGGTTTTGCGAAGGCCAAGGTCAGGGCCAGGTCGCGCCAACTGGGGAACACGAGGAAACTGGTTGCGGTGATCAGCCGGTTGAAGAACTGCGCGCGCGAGCCGGCCTTGGCACGGGCTACCCGCCAGAGTTCCTCGGTCTGATCGCAAACGGTATGGAAAGCGAATGCCAGCAGGTTGAACGTCACCAGCAGGGCCGCGAGGTTCGTCTTCCCGTGGCCGTAATTGTGCTCGAGATGATAGCCGCCGGTCTTGAGCACATTGAAGGTCTCGTTCTCGATTTTCCATCGGCTGCGCCCGCTGGCGGCAAGCTCCGCCACATTGCGCCGATTGACCGCGAGATCGGTGATGAAACTGTTGCGATAGGTGACATCGCCGGCCGCATTGCGGATCTCGATCTCGAACCAGTTGACCTTCAGCGCGTCCTTGCTGTCGCGCAGGGGAACCGCGTTCAGCCAGCGGAAGCGATGGGTGAAGGTCTTGCGACCATGCTTGACAGGCACGTTGTGCGTGGCCAGCCGGACGCCCTGAATGTATTCCCCGATCAGCTTATGGGATGGCGGCTTGCAGGTGAAAATGAAGTGTCCCTTCACAGCCTGAACGGCCTCGCAGAGGGGCTGATTGGAAAATAGATCGTCTCCGAGATAGATCGGCTTGAGATGAGCGTATTGGGTGCCATGCGCGGCCAACCAGCGCCGGGCGGCTCGGCTTTCGCAATCCTGCTTTTCGGTACCGTCCTGGGGGACGATGAATTCGGGTTCGAGCGGCACGACCTGGTTGTGTCCCGGGGCAACCAGGCTCGCCGCCAGCATGGTGTGGTGGTACTGGACCTTGCCGTTGGCGCGCAGCCGGGTCGAACATCGCGCGCAGTGGATGGTGTCGGAGCAGAAATACTCGGTGCCATCCAGTGCGATCAGGACATGACCGCCGGGCCGGCGAAACGCCGTCAGGCCGCCCGCCTGCTCCAGTTCAGACAGGACCGCCGCGAAAACCGGATACAGCAGTGCCGGTTCGGCGGGGTCCAGCAAGGCGCGAATGTGGTTGTCGGAGGGGATCCTGCTCAGCCCGAACAGCGTCTCACAGTTCGACCGGCCATGGCCGTCGCTCAGTTGGCGCTGGTAGGCCAGGAAGGACGGGCTTTGCATGAAGAAGATCGAAAACGCCGCCATGCCGATATCGCCGATCGGATAGGTCGTGTTGAGCCCCCGGCGTTTGTCGGGAAAACGCTCGCAGCACAGGCGCAGATGGCCGAGAAGAGTTTGAAGGTGCCGCACACCGGCGTTGAAGCGGAAAACCAGCGCGTCGCGAATCCATGATCAGCGTGGCTCGGACGATCTTCTCCAGGGTGTGGCGGATCGGACTCAGGGGAAGCCGGATTTGGCAGGGCTCGCCATGCAACTGCGATTCGTCCGCATTGAGAACTGCTGGTTACGCGCGTTACGCGTGTAGATAGCCCGTAAAGATGTCCGGTTTAGGTGGCCCATGAATTGACCGCTTTTCCGGCTTTGTTCCCTGGGGGGCGAAAGCGGCTGACGCCCCCCGATGCCTATCCATGTTCCTATGTTCGGTTGGAGCGCCCGTTCCTCCGCCCCGGCCATACCAAACCCACCGCGTGCGTGCCGGCTCCGGGTCAAGGATGGCCTCGCCGCTTTGCGAGGCCACCGCGCCCTTGCGCGGCGCGCAGCGTCCTTGAGGCGGAGCCGGCGCGCACGCGACACTCGGATCAGGCGAGGCAGCGACATCATTCGCCTCACGCGGCCTGGGTGATGGTGGGCGGCGGCGGATCATCCCGCTCCCGCTCCCGCTCCGGCGTCCAGCGCGCCAGGCAGCGTGGTCCGTGAAAGATCGCCATCGATCCATCAACGTAGTCGTGCACACGCACTTTCGCCCGAACAAAATGCGCGCGCGAGGGATGTGCCGGGATCTGCAGGCGCTTGCCGTGCCACGACACCGTGTTGTCAGGCGCCACCGTCCGCTCCTCCTGCACACACAGAATATCCCGCCATTGCGCCTCGGGCACCGTCACGAACGCCGATCCAGCCTCGGCTGGCTTGACCGCGAACCGCTCGTTATGCCGCACCAGCCAGACATCCCGCAGCCAGGCGTTCGCCGCCTCGATCCCGGTGATCCCGGCCAGTGCAAGGTCCTTCGGCAACCGGCCCTGCAAGGTGCGGAACATCCGCTCGGACCGCCCGCGGGCCTCGGGCGAGTAGGCCGGGATGTGCTCGATGCCCAACTGTTCCAGCGCACGCCCAACCTGCGTCGGTTGCGTCTTCGACACCTTCCCGCCAGCCTCCGGCGTATACCAGTAGTGGCTGCCGCGATCGGTATACAGGCTGCATGGCAGCCCGTGTGCCGCGATCGTCTCGATCAGGCCCTGAAAGCTCGACATCGTGCCTTCTTCTTCGACCAGGAAGACCGAGTAGATCGTGCTGGTGGCGTCATCCATCGTGACGATCAGGTCGAGCGGCCCGTGGTCCACCAGCCAGGGGTGTGACGAGCCGTCCTGATGCAGCATCATCCCCACCATCGGCCGGCGGGGCCGCTTGCGCCGATGGGCACCACGTCGCGGTGCTTTGTCGATCAGGCCGCGGCTTTGCAGAAAGCGCTTGGTCCAGCTGTAGCCCCAACGGAAACCGTGGTCCCGCACAAGGTATTCGTGGAAGTGCTTCGCGGTGAAGCCCTGGTAGCGGTCCCGATACAGCCGAGCCACCTCCATCGCCCGGTCCACCGGAACCGCCCGGCCAGATCGCCGGCCCAGACGACCATCCGAAAGGCCAGCATCGCCATCCGCCTCATAGCGACGAACCCAGCGGCGGAACGTCCGCTCGCTCATGCCCAGCAACTCCGCCGCTTCGAGTTGGGACAGGCTCGAGGCTTCCCAGCGGCTCAACACATCACGCAGTTTCAGCATCCGAAGGCCCTGACGTTGCTCCGTCCGCCGCATCCAACCCTCCGCAAAAAAGGGAGAATGCACCGGACAGATCACGGGCTACCTACGCCGGACAGATCACGGGCTAGCTACAAACACCGATGGTGACTTGCGTGAAAAGCTGACGCGGTCGATCATCGGCTGCGCATTCGCCGTCGCCAATGGCCTCGGGGTCGGCTTCCTGGAGAAAGTCTACGAGAACGCGCTGGTGATGAAGTTGCGGGATGCCGGGCTTGATATCGCGCAACAATGCG
>CADEGL010000115.1 GCA_902826885.1 uncultured Alphaproteobacteria bacterium
TGCGCGTCGACATGTCCGAGTACATGGAGAAGCATTCCGTCGCGCGGCTGATCGGAGCCCCGCCGGGCTATGTCGGCTACGAAGAGGGCGGCGCGCTGACCGAAGCCGTGCGCCGGCGCCCCTACCAGCTCATCCTGTTCGATGAGATCGAGAAGGCCCATCCGGACGTCTTCAACGTCCTCCTGCAGGTGCTGGATGACGGTCGCCTGACGGACGGGCAGGGGCGCACCGTCGATTTCAAGAACACGCTCATCGTGCTGACCTCAAACCTGGGCAGTGCCGCGCTCGCGAACCAGCCCGAAGGGCAGGACGTGGAGGTCGTGCGGGAAGAGGTGATGGAGGCCGTGCGTGCCGCGTTCCGGCCCGAGTTCCTCAACCGCCTGGACGAAATCCTCCTGTTCCGCCGTTTGGGGCGCGCGCAGATGAAGGGCATCGTGGACATCCAGCTGAAGCGGCTGCAGCACTTGCTCGACGAGCGCAAGATCACGCTCGAGATCGACGATAAGGCGCGCGGCTGGCTGGCGGAAACGGGTTACGACCCTGTCTACGGTGCCCGTCCCCTGAAGCGCGTGATCCAGCGCGCGATCCAGAATCCGCTCGCCGAGCGCATCCTGGAAGGCAAGATCAAGGATGGTCAGCGCGTGCCCGTCTCCGCGGGCAAGGATGGGCTTGTGATCGACGGTCAGACCGCGAAAGCGGCCTGACCCGTCACCCTTGCGTGATGGGGATATGGCGCGGCTCGGCCGCGACCCGCTCCAACCACGCTCGGACGTTCCCGTAACGGCCGATGTCGAGATCGCCCTCATGTGCCACATGCGTATAGGCGTAGAGGGCGATGTCGGCGATCGTCAGCCGCTCGTCGACGAAGAAGCGGCGCTTGGCCAGATGCCCGTCCATCACGGCGAGGGCGGCGTGGCCTTTCTGATGCCGGTCGGGCAATTCCCGCATGCGCGCGTGGCCGCGGCCCAGATGCCGGACGATGTAGCGCGGCGTCGCGACATAGGGCTCGTGGCTGTATTGCTCGAAGAACATCCATTGCAGCACTTGGGCGTGCTTCAAGCGGTCTTCCGGCAAGTAGGGCGACCCTTCCGCCAGGTAATGGATGATCGCGTTCGATTCGGGTAGGCAGGTGCCGTCCCCGAGCTCGAGCGTCGGGATGCGTCCGTTGGCGTTCTTGACCAGGAACTGCGCCGTGCGCGTCTCGCTGCGGTCGATGTCCAGCTCGACGCGCTTGTAGGGCACTGCGAGCTTGTGCAAGAGCAGCCGCGCCTTGTAGCCGTTGCCGGAATCCATGTTGTCGTAGAGCGTCAGCATGACCGTCCCCCGTTTGCCGCAGGGCATCACGCTGACGCCGGGCGCTGGCGCCCGCAAACGAGTTTTTCTTCCGCTCGGATGAGGAAAGCTGGGGCCGGACGGTCTAGTTCTGCGCCAGGCGGCGCTCCGGCGGCAAGGCCTTCAACTCCCGCTCGATCATGGCCACCGTTTCGCGGAATCGGGCCAAATCCTTGCCGTCGAGCTTTTGACCCGAGGGCATTTTCACGCTCAGCGGATTGATCTGGCTGCCGCCCGAAAGAAGCTCGTAGTGCAGATGCGGACCGGTCGCCAGGCCGCTGGAGCCGACATAGCCGATCACCTGGCCCTGCCGCACCTTGGCGCCCTTGCGCAACCCCTTCGCAATGCTCGACATGTGGGCATAGGCGGTCGAGAAGACGCCTGTATGCTTGATGCGGACATAGCGGCCATAGCCGCCATTCGTGCCGGCCATCTCGACCGTGCCGTTGCCCGCCGCCATGATCGGCGTGCCGCCCGGCACCGCGAAGTCGATGCCGCGATGCATCGTCGTGTAGCCGAGAATGGGATGCAGGCGCGAACCGAACTTGGAGGAGATGCGCGCGCCGTCGACGGGCGTGCGCAACAGCGCCTTCTTCACGCTCTCGCCCTTTTCGTTGAAGTACTCCACATCGCCGTTGCGCGTGGTGAACCGGAACAGGCGGATGCGCTTGCCGCTCAACACCAGCTCGGCATAGCGGATCGTCTCGGCGTGAAGGAGTTGTCCCTGTTCGTCTATGTATTGCTGATAAAGCAGCTCGAAACTGTCGCCTTCCTTCACGTCGCGCTGGAAGTCGACGTCATAGGAGTAGAGGCGGATCATCTCGGCCATCATCGCCGCGGGCACATTCTGCGCAACGCCGGTTTCGTAAAGGCTGCTTTCAATCGGGCCGCCGGCATAGGCGGCCTGTTCCTTCACCGGTTTGTCGACCGTGCTGGAGACAAAGTCTCCGTTGCCCGCGCGTTCCACGGCCACATCCTGGCGGAAGGTGACGGGAACGATCATGCGCTCGAGCCGGTCGCCGCCGCCGTCATCGCCCGGCCCGAATTTCACGACCAGTTCTTGGCCGGACTTCAACTGGCGCGGGTTGAAATGCTTGCGCAACGCAGCGACGGCGTCGTGCGCCTCGTTGCGCGGCACGCCGGTCGAAAGAAGAAGATCGATGATCGTGTCGCCGGAACCAACGCGGATCGTGCGCTCCGTGGGCTCGGCTTGCGTCACGGGAATGGTGCCTTCCGCGGCCCTTTCCTCGGGCGGCGTCTCGACGGCGGCGGGCGCCTCGCTGCGCGGGCTCAGGCGGGGAAAGCCGGCCGTACCGAGGAAACCCAGCGCGATCAGGGCGCCCAGTCCTGCGAGCCCCAGAAAGGCCGCCATGCGCATGCGCGAGACGGACGCCGCGCGAAAGACCTTGCCACTGTGCCGTCCCGGCTCAAATCCCATTGGCAGGTTTAGGCCTCCGCTTGCCACCCAAGCGCGGCCCCCCGCCGCGCCGTTTCATGTGCTTATCTGTTGTGGCTCGATTCCCCGATCGGCCCAACCGGTTGGGAGGATGTTGGCGGAGGAAACGTCTGTCAACCGGGAACCGGATAAGGATAAGTGCTCAAAATCAGGCTATTCCCAATGGTTTCTGAGATTCGTGGCAAACCGAACCTTGAAAAAGCCTTGTCGCAGCGCCATTTTTCTTGAACGGGTGCGACGCCAAATTCTCTGTGAATATTTCGAGATTAGGACTTGCACCCCCGGACTAGAATCCGTATACACCCACTCCCGCGGCGAGGCCGTGACTGGTTCTACCAGTTAGCTGGTTCTTGCTGCTCCAGTTATTTGACAAGTGAATAGCGCGGAAGGGATGCGCAGGCGGCGGCTCGTTCTCGAACGAGAGCAAGCCCGCTCGCAAGCGAATCCCGCGATCACCCAAACTATAACTATGGGTGTCGCAGAGTTCAGTTAACGAGTGGGTCACTCGAATGCGGATCTCGGACAAGCCGGCTTGCCGGAATGCACGAGGTTCACAGTCAACTTGAGAGTTTGATCCTGGCTCAGAACGAACGCTGGCGGCAGGCCTAACAC
>CADEGL010000116.1 GCA_902826885.1 uncultured Alphaproteobacteria bacterium
GCGCTGCTCGATGATGAAGCATTCCGGCGCCTTGATGTCCTCGAGGTTGATGCCGCCGAAACTCGGCCCCAGGAAGCGCACGCAATTGATGAATTCGTCGACCTCCTTGGTGTCGACCTCGAGGTCGATGGAATCGACGTCGGCGAAGCGCTTGAACAGGACCGCCTTGCCCTCCATCACGGGCTTGGAGGCGACGGCGCCGAGATCACCGAGGCCCAAGACGGCGGTGCCGTTCGAGATCACGGCGACCAAATTGCCTTTGGCCGTGTAGTCGTAGGCCAGGCCCGGGTCCTTGGCGATATGCAGGCACGGCCACGCGACGCCGGGCGAATAGGCCAGAGACAGGTCGCGCTGGGTGGTCAGCGGCTTGGTCGCGCTGATCTCGATTTTGCCCGGCCGGCCGCTCGAGTGGAAAAGCAGAGCTTCCTGCTCCGTGACGTGAGCGCGGTCTTCAGACATGGCATTCCTCGGTCTCGGGTGTCGAAGCCGCTAGAAACGCGGCTTTCCGGCCTGTGAAGGCGCGAGTGGGCAATGTTACGGGCTGGCCCGTGAAGCGTCAAAGCACACGCGGCCTGCGTGGCCCCGCCCGCACACGCCATGTTAAAAAGAACGGCGGCCGGAAACGCCTGCGCCGCGCCCTTCCCACCGGTCGGACCCGTGCCACAAGCGAACGACATCGCCCCCGACGCTTCTTCCACCGTCCGCGCTCCGTCCGCGGACGTGACGCCGATGATGGCCCAGTATTTGGAGACCAAGCGGGCCAACCCGGACTGCCTTCTGTTCTACCGGATGGGGGATTTCTACGAGCTGTTCTTCGATGACGCGCGCCAAGCCTCGGCCGCGCTCGACATCGCGCTGACCAAGCGCGGCCAGCATCTGGGCGAGGACATCCCCATGTGCGGCGTACCCGCGCACGCGGCCGAAGCCTATCTCTCGCGCCTGATCCGCAAAGGCTTCCGCGTCGCGGTCTGCGAGCAGATGGAAGATCCCGCCGCCGCCAAGAAACGCGGCAACAAGGGGCCGGTCCACCGCGACGTGGTGCGGGTGGTGACGCCGGGCACGCTCACCGAGGACGCGCTTCTCGATGCGCGCCGCCACAATTACCTGGCCGCGCTGGCCGAGGCGCAGGGCGCGCTCGCGCTGGCCTGGCTCGACATCTCGACGGGCGACTTCCATGTCCAGCCCGTCACGGTTCCGGTTCTGGCCTCCTCGCTCGCCCGGCTCGATCCCGGCGAGCTTCTTGTCGCGGACCGGCTGCTCCAACGCGCCGAGCTGTTCGAGATTCTGGGCGAATGGAAAAGCGCGCTGACGCCGTTGCCCAGCGCCCGCTTCGACAGCGAAGGCGGGCGGTTGCGCCTGGAGGCCGTCTACAAGGTGAAGGCGCTGGATGCCTTCGGCGAATTCGGCCGCGCGGAACTGGCCGCGGCGGGCGCGCTTGTCGACTATGTCGAGGTCACGCAGAAGGGCAAATTGCCGCTGCTTTCGCCGCCGCGCCGCCTGGCTGATGGCGCGGTGATGGAGATCGACGCCGCCACGCGGCGCAATCTGGAACTGGCGCAGACGCTATCAGGCGAGCGGCGCGGCAGTCTTTTGGCCACCATCGACCGCACGGCGACCGGCGCGGGCGCGCGTCTTTTGTCCGCGCACTTAGCGGCACCCTTGACCGATCCCGCCGCCGTTGGACGGCGGCTCGACATGGTCGCGTTCTTTGCCGGGGCGGAAACCTTGCGCGCGGAGTTGCGCGAGACCCTGCGCGCGACGCCGGACCTAGAGCGCGCGTTGTCGCGCCTCACCATCGGGCGCGGCGGCCCGCGCGATCTGGCCGCCATCCGCGACGGGCTGCGCGCGACCGCCACGCTGAAATCCGCGCTTGGCAAGGACGGGCTGGCCGGTCCGCCGCCCGGCATCGCGGACGCCGCGCGCGATCTCGGCCATCACGCGACGATCGTCGACCGGTTCCAACGCGCCCTTGCCGAAGACCTGCCGCTCCTCGCGCGCGACGGCGGGTTCGTCGCCAAGGGCTACCATGCGCCGCTCGACGAACAGCTCGCTTTGCGCGACGAAAGCCGCCAGCTCGTCGCCAATCTGCAGGCGAAATACGCGGCCGAGACGGGCGTCACCGGCCTCAAGGTCAAGCACAACAACGTGCTGGGCTATTTCATCGAGGTTTCGGCGGCGCACGCGGCGAAGTTGCCCAGCGGTCCGGGCCAGTTGTTCCTGCACCGGCAGACGATGGCCGGAGCCATGCGCTTCACGACGGTCGAGCTGTCCGAGCTCGAGGACAAGATCGCGCGGGCGGGCGAACGGTCCTTGGCCATGGAGCTGGCGCTGTTCGACGATTTGGTCGGCGAGGTGCGCGCGCGGGGCGAGGAGATCATGCGCGCGGCGCGCGCCATCGCCGCGCTCGACGTCGCCTCATCCCTGGCCGCGCTCGCGGTCGAGCGGCGCTATGTGCGTCCCACGGTCGACGACGGATTAGCCTTCGCGATCAAGGGCGGCCGCCATCCGGTGGTCGAAGCCGCGTTGGCCGCGCGCGACGAGGCCGGCTTCGTCGCCAACGATTGCGATTTGTCGGATGGGCCGGACGCGCGGCGCTTGTGGCTTGTGACCGGCCCCAACATGGCGGGCAAAAGTACCTTCCTGCGCCAGAACGCGCTGATCGCCATCCTGGCGCAAATGGGCTCCTACGTTCCCGCCGCCTCCGCCCATATCGGCATCGTCGACCGGCTGTTCAGCCGCGTGGGCGCCGCCGACGATCTGGCGCGCGGCCGTTCGACCTTCATGGTCGAGATGGTCGAGGCCGCGACCATCCTCAATCAGTCGGGCGCGAAGGCACTCGTGATCCTGGACGAGATCGGGCGCGGCACGGCGACCTTCGACGGCCTCTCCATCGCCTGGGCCACGGTCGAGCATCTGCACGACGTCAACACGTGCCGCGCGCTGTTCGCGACCCACTATCACGAGCTGACGGCGCTTGCGGCCAAGCTGCCGCATTTGGCCTGTCACACGATGCGCGTGAAGGAATGGCAGAACGACGTGGTCTTCCTGCACGAGGTGGCGCCGGGCGTGGCCGACCGGTCCTACGGCGTGCATGTCGCGCGCTTGGCCGGCCTGCCGCCCGCCGCGGTCGCCCGCGCGGAGGAAATTCTGAAAATCCTGTCCCAGGGCGAACAGGCCGGCGCGTTGTCGCGTCTGGCCGACGACCTGCCACTGTTCCGCGCGTCCGTGCCGCGGGCGCCGGAACCGCAGGGGCCTTCGCCTTTGGAGAAGGCGCTGACGGAGGCGAATCCCGACGCGCTCACGCCGCGCGAGGCGCTCGATCTCGTCTATCGGCTGCGG
>CADEGL010000117.1 GCA_902826885.1 uncultured Alphaproteobacteria bacterium
TAGGAGCGGCCGGTGTAATAGAGGATGCGCTCGGTCGTGGTCGTCTTGCCGGCATCGATGTGGGCCATGATGCCGATGTTGCGGTAATGCCCGAGCGGGGTTGTGCGCGCCATGACGGATGTCTCCCGTTACCAGCGGTAATGGGAGAAGGCCCGATTGGCCTCCGCCATCTTGTGGGTGTCTTCGCGCTTCTTGACGGCGTTGCCGCGATTGGTGGCGGCATCCATGAGCTCGCCCGACAGGCGCTCAACCATGGTGAACTCGGTGCGGGCGCGGGAAATTTCGATCAGCCAGCGCAGCGCCAGGGCCTGGGAGCGCTCCGGGCGGACTTCGACGGGCACCTGATAGGTGGCACCGCCGACGCGACGGGAGCGAACCTCGACCGCCGGACGGACGTTGGAAAGCGCGTCGTGGAAAATCTTGAGGCCTTCCTGGCCGGTCTTGTCCTTGATGCGGTCGAAGGCGCCATAGACGATCGACTCGGCGACCGCCTTCTTCCCGGACTCGAGAACGCAATTGATAAACTTGGCGACGACGGCATCGCCATACTTGGCGTCCGAGATCAGTTCACGTTTATGGGCGCGGCGGCGTCGCGACATGGCGTGATTCCTACTTCGGTCGTTTCGCGCCGTACTTCGAACGGCGCTGGCGGCGGTCGTTCACGCCTTGCGTGTCGAGCGTGCCGCGGATGATGTGATAGCGAACGCCGGGCAAGTCCTTCACACGGCCGCCGCGGATCATCACGACGGAGTGTTCCTGAAGGTTGTGGCCTTCGCCGGGGATGTAGGAGGTGACTTCGAAGCCGTTGGTCAGACGGACGCGGGCGACCTTACGCAGAGCGGAGTTGGGCTTCTTCGGCGTCGTCGTATAGACGCGCGTACAGACGCCGCGCTTCTGCGGCGACTGCACCAACGCGGGAACCTTGTTACGGCTCACCGGCGCGCGGCGCGGCTTGCGGATCAACTGATTGATCGTCGGCATCTTCTCTCTCGTCTTCCCAACTTCTGCACAGCGAAAAGGCCGCCCGGAAGGAAAAGAACCCTTCCTCCCGGCGAGAGGCTGTTAACCCCCGTGCGGCCTTCGGCTAGGTCGATCGCTATAAATAACGATCCGCAGAGAAGCGCCAATGCGTCTCCCCGCAGGCGGCCGGATACTATGCATGGCCCCCTACCTCGTCAAGCCCCGCGCGCGGCCATATCCAAGGATTTCCACGGCTTTTTGCCTATCCATGCGGCGAACGCATGGCGTCGCGACCGCGCATGCGGAGGATCGCATAGGACCGGTATCCGGCAACCTCGCAAACCCCAAAAAAGAGCGGGCGCGGGTGTCGCCACCCGCGCCCGCGACCCTTGGAAGGCCTCGACCGCCAAATCAGGCGATCTTGGCCTCCTCGATCTGCCCCTGGCCTTCGGCGGCGGCCTTTTCGGCGGCTGCGGAGGCCAGTTTCCGGTCGCGATCCGAGGCCACCGCCCGCAGGCGGGACACGGTGCGGCCCGTACCGGCCGGGATGAGGCGGCCGACGATGACGTTCTCCTTGAGGCCGTTGAGCGTGTCGACGCGGCCGCTGACGGCGGCCTCGGTGAGCACGCGCGTGGTCTCCTGGAACGACGCCGCGGAGATGAACGACTTGGTCTGCAGCGACGCCTTGGTGATGCCCTGCAGGACCGGCAACGCCGTGGCCGGACGGTATTTCTCCGCCAGCGCCTTGGCGTTGATCTCGTCGAACTCCGAGCGGTCCACCTGCTCGCCGACCAGGAAGGTCGTCTCGCCGGGGTCCATGATCTCGACCTTCTGCATCATCTGGCGAACGATCACCTCGATGTGCTTGTCGTTGATCTTCACGCCCTGCAGTCGATAGACCTCCTGAATCTCGTTGATCAGATAGGCCGCCAGCGCCTCGACACCCATGATGGTCAGGATGTCGTGCGGCACGGGCTTGCCGTCCGTCAGGCCGTCACCGCGCTGCACGAAATCGCCTTCCTGGACGATGATGTGCTTGCCCTTCGGGATCAGGTACTCGCGGGCGGCGTCCTTGTTGCCCTCCGGGGTGACCACGATGCGGCGCTTGGCCTTGTAGTCCTTGCCAAACTCCACGCGGCCGTCGACGTCCGCAAGGATCGCGAAATCCTTCGGCCGGCGAGCCTCGAACAGCTCGGCGACGCGCGGCAGACCGCCCGTGATGTCGCGGGTCTTGGACGACTCGCGCGGGATACGCGCGAGAATGTCGCCCGCCTTCACCTGGGCGCCGTTATCGACGTTCAGGATGGCGTCCGTGGACAAGAAGTAGCGGGCATCGTTGCCGTTGGGCAGCTTCATCAACTCGCCGCGGCCGTTCTTCAGGGTGACGCGTGGACGCAGATCGGCCGAACGGGGCTGCTGCTTCCAATCGATGACCACACGGCTGGAGATACCCGTGGTCTCGTCGACCACTTCACGCATGGAGACGCCCTCGAGGAGATCCTCGTAGCCAACCGTGCCCTCGCGTTCCGTGATGATCGGGATCGTGTACGGGTCCCACTCGGCCAACCGGTCGCCCTTCTTCACGCGCTGGCCCTCGTTGGCCAACAGGCGCGTGCCGTAGGGGACGCGGTGATGCGCGCGGGCGCGCTTGTTATCGTCGACCATCATGATCTCGGTGTTGCGATTCATGACGATCGGAACGCCTTCGCTGTTCACGACGACGTTCTTGTTCTTGATCTTCACCGTGCCTTCGAACACCGCCTCGATCGACGACTGCTCCGTGGCCTGCACGGCGCCGCCGATATGGAAGGTGCGCATGGTGAGCTGGGTGCCCGGCTCGCCGATCGACTGGGCCGCGATGACACCCACCGCCTCGCCCATGTTGACCGTCGTGCCGCGCGCCAAGTCGCGGCCATAGCACTTGCCGCAGGTGCCAATCGGCGATTCGCACGTCAGCACCGAGCGGATCTTGACGGACTCGAGGCCCGCCTTCTCGATACGGTCGGCCTCGACCTCGCCGATCATTTCGCCGGCCTCGATCAGCACTTCCTCGCTGATGGGGTCGAGCACGTGCTCGGACGCCGTACGGCCGAGGATACGCTCGGCCAAGGTCGCCATGACCTCGCCGCCCTGCACCACCGCGGCCATGGTCAGGCCGTTGGTCGTGCCGCAATCCTCAATCGAGATGATGCAGTCCTGGGCCACGTCGACCAG
>CADEGL010000118.1 GCA_902826885.1 uncultured Alphaproteobacteria bacterium
CCGCGCGCAAAAAAGCGCAGCAGATGGGCGTCAAGGAGATCTTCGTCGACGATCTCCGCGAGGAGTTCGTGCGCGATTTCGTCTTCCCGATGTTCCGCGCGGGCGCCCTGTACGAGGGCGTCTATCTGCTCGGCACGTCGATCGCGCGCCCCCTCATCGCCAAGCGCCAGATCGAGATCGCGGAAGCGACCGGCGCCGACGCCGTCGCCCATGGCGCGACCGGCAAGGGCAACGATCAGGTGCGTTTCGAGCTGACCTACTACGCGCTCAAGCCCGATATCCGCATCATCGCGCCCTGGCGCGAATGGGACCTGCATTCGCGCACCGATCTGGTCGCGTACGCCGAGCAGCACCAGATCCCGATCCCGCGCGACAAGCGCGGCGAACCGCCGTACTCGACCGACGCCAACCTTCTGCATATTTCCTACGAGGGCAAGGCGCTGGAAGATCCGTGGATCGAGCCGGACGCCGACATGTACACACGCTCGGTCGCACCCGAAGAGGCGCCGGACAAGCCCGCCTATGTCGAGATCACATTCGAACAGGGCAACGCCATCGCGGTGGACGGGCAGAAGCTTTCGCCCGCGAAGCTGCTCGAGCGCTTGAACGCGCTCGGCGGCGCGCATGGTGTCGGCCGTGTCGACCTGGTCGAAAACCGCTTCGTCGGCATGAAGTCGCGCGGCATCTACGAGACGCCGGGCGGCACCATCTTGTTCGCGGCGCACCGTGCGATGGAAAGCATCACGCTCGACCGCGAGGCCATGCACCTGCGCGACGAGCTGATGCCGCGTTATGCCAAGCTGGTCTATAACGGTTTTTGGTTCGCGCCCGAGCGCGAGATGATCCAGGCGCTGGTCGACAAGAGCCAGGAGAACGTGAACGGTACCGTGCGGATCAAGCTGTTCAAGGGCACGGCGTCCGTCGCGGGCCGCAAGTCGCCCAACAGCCTCTACTCGCTGGCCCACGTCACCTTCGAGAAGGACTCGGTCTACAACCAGCGCGACGCCGAAGGCTTCATCAAGCTGAACGCGCTGCGCTTGCGCCTGCGAAAGTTGGCCGGGAAGTAATCCGCTACGGCAACGCGCTTGGGCCCAAGAGCGGCCCATGCGCGGCCAAGGCGCCGGCATAGAGCGCGAGACCGAGCGCGATCCGCCACCAGCCGATCTCGGACAGGCGCGGTTTCGCGCGGCCTTGGATCGCGGCCACGAACGGAATGGCGGACGTGGTGAGCGCGAAGGGTCCCCAGACAGCGCCCAAGGTCTCCGCCCGCCGGTGGTCCATCAACGGCATCCCGAGCAGGGCCAGCGCGGCCAATCCACCGAAGAAGATCAGCGACGCCTGATCGCCGTTGGCCGCCATGTGCGAGAGCGCCCACAGCGCGATGGCCCACATGATGGGATGGCGCGTCACCTTGAGGATGCCGGGTGCCGGGTCCGTCGCGTGGAAATGCCTCTCCTGCATCACGGCCATGGGATTGCGCGTGGTATAGCCGCAAACCAGGAGGATCATCGCGAAGGGCATGACGGCGAGAGGCACGTAACGCAGCGCTGTCGGCGCGGGCCACAGCTCCCGGTATGGCGCCGCGGAATAGGCGGCGGCGTACCAAATCAAAGCCGCGCCCGCGGCGACCGAGAACATGGCCAGGTAGCCGCTGTCGCCCAAGAGCTTGATCAGGCCGCCGCGCAGCGGCGTCGAAGGCAAAAGATGCACCCCCACGAACGCGCAAGCGGCTAGAATGAGGGCCGAGAAGCTGCCGGTCATGGCCGATTATCTAAGGAGAAATCGCACGGGGTCCAGGGAAAGCCGTGTTCACAATCATTCCCATTTTCGCCACATCCTTGTCCGCATTTCGGATGTTCTATAGCTGCCGTGAGTGCCGCCGCGATGACCACCATGCTCGATGACTTCTCCCGCGCCACCGATTGGGCGCTATTTCTCGATCTCGATGGAACGCTGATCGACATCGCCGCCGAGCCTGACAAGGCGCGCGCGCCGGCGGGCCTCGCCATGGTGCTGGAAGACCTGCATCGTTCGCTGCATGGCGCGCTGGCCGTCGTCAGTGGCCGGCCTCTGAATGACGTCGATCGCATCCTGCGGCCGCTCAAGCTGCCGGGCGCGGGTCAGCATGGGGCCGAGTTGCGCCGTCTGCGCGGCGGACGCGTGCTGCGGCCGAGACCCCCGCGCGCCATACGGCGCGTCGCGGAGCGCGTGATCGCGACCATGCCCGAGGGCGCGCTGGTGGAGGACAAGGGCCACAGCATCGCCGTGCATTACCGCCGCGTGCCCCATCTGGCGCGCACGATCCGGGCACGCGTCGCGCGCGCGCTGGCGCCCGACCGGCGAGAAGCCCACGTGTTGCACGGCAAGATGGTGGCCGAGGTGAAGACCAACGGCGTCGACAAAGGACAGGCCGTGGATGCTTTGATGGCGTTGCCGCCATTCCGGGGCCGCGTACCGGTTTTCCTGGGCGACGACCGCACGGACGAAGACGGCTTCGCCGCCGTGCTGCGGCAGGGCGGCCATGCTGTGCGCGTGGGCGATGGTCCCTTCGTTCCAGGCGGTCCATGCTTGGCCGATCCGGACGCCGTGCGGCGCTGGCTTGCGACGTTGCGGGACGCGCTGGGCTAATCCACCGGAACGGCATCGAGCGCCTTCAGGAAGGCGTCGACCCACTGCGAAACGGAATTGCCGCGCACGCGCTCGATCATCGCGAGCCAGCGCGCCTTCCGCTCTTCGATCGACATGGTCAGACCGGTGTTCATGGCCTCCGCGATCTCGTCGACGTCGAACGGGTTGACGATCAAGGCCGCGTCCAGCTCCTTCGCCGCGCCTGCGAACTGCGACAGGATCAGAACGCCGGGGTTCGCGGGTTCCTGGGCCGCGACATACTCCTTGGCCACGAGGTTCATGCCGTCGCGCAAGGGCGTCACAAGGCCGATGCGGCTGCGCCGGTAGAAGCCGGCCAGCACCTGGCGCGCGAACGGCTTGTTCAGGTAACGCAGCGGCATCCAGTCGAATTCGGCATAGCGGCCGTTGATGTGGCCGGCCAGAGATTCCAGTTCGCGGCGCAGCTGGCGGTACTGGCTGACCTCTCCGCGGCTGACCGGCGCGATCTGCATGAAGGTGA
>CADEGL010000119.1 GCA_902826885.1 uncultured Alphaproteobacteria bacterium
TCAAAGCACCTGCGCGGCGACGTGAACTATGCCTGGCCCACGGCCGAGATCGCCGTGATGGGGCCGAAGGGCGCCGTCGAGATCATCTTCCGCGAGGACCGGGGCGACGAGGCCAAGATCGCCGAACGCACCGAGGAATACCGCCGCAAGTTCGCCAATCCTTTTGTCGCCGCGCACCGGGGCTTCCTTGACGACGTCATCATGCCCCGCTCGACGCGCCGCCGCATCTGCCGTTCGCTGGCCATGCTGCGAAACAAGAAGCTCGAGAATCCCTGGAAGAAGCACGACAACATCCCGCTGTGACCCCGCAGGGGCGGCCGAAAGCTAGGGCCGATTCCGGCGACGGATTCGCGCCTATTCGAGTTGGTTCTTGAACGTGCCGTCCTGGTTCTTGACGATGCTGCATTGCAGCTTGGCGTCCTGGCCGTCGAGCTTGTAGGGCACGATGACGGCGATCGACGAATCCTGCATGCCGGCGAATTCGGCTTTATCCATGGGCGCGAACTCGGCCTTTTCGGTCGGCGCGCCCGCCCGCTTGCCCGACGCGATGCAGGCCTCGTAGGCCTTCTCGTTGTTGTCGTTACCGCCGCATGCCGCGAGGAAAAGCGAGAGAAGGGTGGCGGTCGTTGCGAAGGTGAGAAGGGGATTGCTCTTCATGATCGATCTCTTCCTTGTTGGCATGGTCAAAGCTGGCTCAGGCGATCGAGGGCGGGCAGGCTGAGCGTGACGGCCGCGCCCAGCCAAACCAGCGTGGGCATTTTGGATTCGAGCCGGCGATCAACCAGTCGCTCGTAGAACGCAGCTGGCACGCCCGCCACCAAAAGCGTTGCGGTGGCGACGATCAGCGAGCTGAGATAGAGCAAAACGCCCTGGGAAACGGGCAGGAATTCGGGAAGCCAGATGGGCGCCAGCGCGTAAGCCAGTCCCACCATCGGCGAGAACACACCGTTGACGACGGCTACGGTGACGACGGCGGCGAAGATCGTTTGCCGGTCCATGGGCGTCAGGAGCCTGCGGCCGGCGCCAGCTTCGGCACCAAGCCCAGATTGTACATGAGGGCGAAGAACAGGAGCCGCGCGACCATTAGCCAGAAGACCGAGACCAAGGGCAAATAAAGCGCGCCGATGTTGCTTGGGGTGATCGTCGCGACCGCGCGCACGAACGGGTCGGTGATCAGGCGGAACCAGCGATAGATGTAGTTCTTGCTGTCTGGCCGCACGAGCAAGCCGAGCATGAACCGCCCGAACATCGAATAGATCACGATGGACAGGCAATAGTTCGGCAGATGGAAGAAGACGAAGGTCTGCCAGATTGGGGTGGTTGGTTCCATCGTCGGGCCGATGAGGGCGAGGTGCGAAAAAGAAAACGCAGGGCCGGGTTGACCCGGCCCTGCGTCGTATCAGGCCGCGATCACGCCTTCTTGGCGCTGCCGTCCACGTTCAGCACATCGCCCGTCGGGATGCGGATCGAATCGACGAAATCCTGCATCTGTTTGGACGGTGCCGGCGTGATCAGGCTGACCACGTAGGTCACGATGAACGCCACCGGAATGCCGAAGATACCGGCCGAGATGTTGCGCATCCCGAACCACAACTCCATCCCAAAGTAGCGGGTCATGATCAGGTAGTAGAGACAGACGCCGAGGCCGCTGATCATGCCGAGACATGCGCCGATCGACGTTGTCCGTTTCCACCAGATACCCAGCACCAAGGGCGCAAACAACCCCGATGCCGCCAGTGAGAACGCCCAGGCCACCATCTGGATGATGCCCGAAGGCCGCGTGCCCGCCACGGCCGCCGCGATGATGGCGACGAGGACGAGAAGCACACGCGCAACCGTCAGGCGGGTTACCGTGCTCGCCTTCGGGTTGACCATTTTGTAGTAGATGTCGTGGCTGAGTGCGTTGGCGATAGCCAGCAAGAGACCGTCCGCGGTGGAGAGCGCCGCGGCCAAGCCGCCCGCCGCCACCAGGCCGGAGATGACGTACGGCAAACCGGCGATCTCCGGCGTCGCCAGGACGATGATGTCCTGGTTCAGCGTCAGTTCGACGATCTGCAGGATGCCGTCTCCATTGGCGTCCTTGATGGTCACCATGCCCGCGACCTGCGCCCAGTTCTGGACCCAAGCCGGCAGAGCCGCCAGCGGTTGGCCGATGACGGTCGTATAGACTTCGTACTTGGCGAACGCCGCATAAGCCGGCGCCGTGAAGTAGAGCAGAAAGATGAAGAAGATGCTCCAGCCCACGGACATCCGCGCGTCGCGGACGTTCGGTGTCGTGAAGTAACGCATCAGAATGTGCGGCAGGGACGCCGTGCCGACCATCAGACAGAACACCAGCGCGAAGAAGTTCCAGAACTCCGTCATGCTGAACACCCCCTTGGCGTCGACGAACGGCGCCACGTGGTGCTTCAGGATACCCAGCGTGTTCTCGATTTCCGTGATCCGTTCGAGCGCGCGGCCATAGGCCAACTCGGGGATCGGGAAGCCGAACAGCTTGGTCGACAGCCAGATGACGGGGATCAGGTAGGCCGTGATCAGGATGATGTACTGCGCCACCTGGGTCCATGTCACCGCCCGCATCCCGCCCAGCATGGAGCAGACCAGGATGCCGACGAGGCCAACGAAGACCGCCACCTCGAAGCCGATGCCGAGGAAGCGCGAGGTAATGATGCCAACGCCGAACACCTGGGCCACCACGTAGGTGAACGAAGCGCACAAGAGGACGACGATGCCGCAGGCGCGGGCGAAGTTGCCCTCGTATCGGGTACCCAGGAAGTCGGGAACGGTGAACTGGCCGAACTTGCGCAGGTAGGGCGCCAACAGCGTTGCCACCAGCACATAGCCGCCGGTCCAGCCCAGCACATAGGCCAAACCGCCGTACCCCTGGATGTAAAGGCCGCCCGCCATCGAAATGAAGGAGGCCGCGCTCATCCAGTCCGCGCCGGTCGCCATGCCGTTGTAGAACGCGGGCACGC
>CADEGL010000120.1 GCA_902826885.1 uncultured Alphaproteobacteria bacterium
GTGCTGGTGGATTTCTGGGCCGAATGGTGCGGCCCCTGCAAACAGATCGCGCCCGCGCTGGAAGATCTGGCCAAGGACCTGGCCGGCAAGCTGACGGTCGCCAAGATGAACGTGGACGAGAACCAGAAGACGCCGATGCGCTACAACGTGCGCGGCATTCCCATGCTCCTCATCTTCAAGGACGGCCAGGTGGTTGCCCAGAAGGTCGGCAGCCTGCCCAAGAGCAAGCTGGTGGAGTGGGTCCAGTCGGTTCTCTGACACGCGCCATACAAGTGGTTCTGAAAGCCCCGCTGCTGCGGGGCTTTCTTTTTGGGTGCATTTTTACGGATGGGGATTCATTCCCTTTTTTGGGAGACCCTGTTTCCGTTCCCGCAAAAGCATCGTATATAAATACGGTCGAAACTTTCGGCTCGCCCGTGCAGGTCCTTTGGGCTCCTCACAAAAGCAATGCCGAACGTGGAGCAGGCCTCCGTGATGGTCGCGGAGGTGATATGCGCCAAGGCGCTTTTTTGAATGGAGACTATGGTGGCGAACGGTACGGTTAAGTGGTTCAACTCGCAGAAGGGTTACGGCTTCATCCAGCCCAGCGAGGGCGGTGCGGATGTGTTCGTGCACATCAGCGCGGTTGAAGCGGCGGGTCTGCGCGGTCTGAACGAGGGCCAGCAGGTCAGCTACGACGTCGTCAGTGATCGCGGCAAGACGAAGGCCGCGAACCTGAAGGTCGTCTAAGCAAGACGAGTCCGCATCGCGGACAGGAAAGCCCGGCGCGTAAGCGCCGGGCTTTTTCTTTGCGTCCTAGCCATTGGCGGCGAGGACGATGCCCGCGAGATAGAGCGAGCCACAGATGAGGACGCGCGCGGTCGCGCTTGCGGTCGCGATGTGTTTCAACGCGGCCACCGCATCGGGTGCCGTGCCGGCCGCAAGGCCGAGTGCCTGGCCCGTGGCCGCGATCTCTTCCGGCGCCACGGCGGCCGGGTTGCCGGGAATGGACAGGGCGGTCAGCGAGGCGGCTTGGGGCGCCAACGGACGTAGGAAGCCCGCCACGTCCTTGGTGTTGATCATGCCGACGACCAGATACAGCGGCCGGTCACGCCAACCGCGCGCCGTCTCGGCCAACGCCTCGCCAGCGGCTGGGTTGTGCCCGCCATCGAGCCACAGCTCCCATCCCGCCGGCAGAAGTTCGATTAAGGGTCCGCGCATCAGACGTTGCAGCCGCGCGGGCCATTCGGCGGTTCGCAGGCCCGTGCGGATCGCGCCGTCGCCGATGGCGAAGCGTCCGGCCAAGGCCTCCGCGGCGGCCACGGCCATGCCCGCATTCGCGATCTGGTGTACGCCAGGCAGGGCAGGGCGGGGCAGCGCGATGCGCCGTGCTTGTCCGCGATAGACGAAGCCGCTCTCCGTCACTTCGACATGCCATTCCGCACCGTGGCGCAGAAGCGGCGCGTCCACCGCGCGCGCGCGCTTTTCAATCGCGGTCTCGGCTTCGGACGGCTGCGGCCCGACCACGCACGCGACGCCCGGCTTCAGGATGCCGGCCTTCTCGCCCGCGATCGCAGTCAGGGTTTCGCCCAGGAATTGGACGTGGTCGATGGAGACGGGCGTGATGATGGACAGGGCTGGCGCCGCGATCACGTTGGTCGCGTCCAGCCGTCCACCCAAACCCACTTCGAGAAGCAGAAGATCGGCCGGCGCGCGGGCGAAGGCCAGGAAAGCGGCGGCCGTGGTGACCTCGAAGAAAGTGATCGGCGCGTCGCCGTTCGCGCGCTCACATTCGTCGAGGAGCGCGGACAGCGCGTCCTCGCCGATCAGTGTGCCGGCCAGGCGGATGCGTTCGTGGAAGCGCACGAGGTGCGGCGAGGTGTAGGCATGGACGCGCAAACCGGCGGCCTCCGCGATGGCGCGCAGATAGGCCACGGTCGACCCCTTGCCGTTGGTGCCCGCCACGTGGATCACGGGCGGCAGGGCGCGTTCGGGATGGCCGAGGTGCGCCAACAGCCGCTCGATGCGTTCGAGCGAGAGATCGATGACCTTGGGATGCAGGTGCGAGAGACGTTCGAGCAGAACGTCGCTGCCCGCGCTCACGTCTCCGGCCGGCCGCGCTTGGCGCTCCAGGCAGCGCCTTCGCCGATGCTGACGACTTGACCAGAAGGCAACGGGCTGCGGATCAGGCGCAACAGGCGGATCAGCGTATTGCGCAGTTCGCGGCGATGGACGACCAAGTCCAGCATGCCCTTGTCGCGCAGATACTCGGCGCGCTGGAATCCGTCAGGCAGGGTCTGGCGGATGGTCTCCTCGATCACGCGCGCGCCGGCGAAGCCGATCACGGCGCCAGGCTCGGCGATCTGGATGTCGCCCAGCATGGCGAAAGAGGCCGAGACGCCGCCCGTGGTCGGATCGGCCAGGATGGCGATGTAGGGCAGGCCGGCTTCCTTGACCTCCTGCACGCCGATGACGGTGCGCGGCAGCTGCATCAGAGACAGGATGCCTTCCTGCATGCGCGCGCCGCCGGAGGAGGAGATGGCTAGGAAGCTGGCTTGCGTCTCGACCGCGCGCCTTGCGCCCGCGATGAACGCGTCGCCCACGGCCATGCCCATGGAGCCGCCCATGAACTCGAAATCGAACACGGC
>CADEGL010000121.1 GCA_902826885.1 uncultured Alphaproteobacteria bacterium
AGGCCGACCCCTTCCCACCCGAAGAACAGCTGCATGAAATTGCTGGCCGTCACCAGCGTCAGCATGAAGAAGGTGAACAGGTTCAGATAAGCCATGAACCGCGGGATCGACTTATCGTGCGACATGTAGCCGACCGAATAAACGTGGATGGCGGTGGCCACGACCGTCACGGTCAGGACCATGACCGCGGATAGGGTGTCGAACTTCAGCGCCCACGGCGCACGGAAATCACCGGAGACGAACCATTCGAACAGCAGAATCGTGCGCGCGTTGCCGTGCAGCGCCACGTCGATGAAGGTCGGAATGGCCAGCGCGGCGGACGCCCCCATGGCGACGCAGCACACGATCTGCGACGCCCGGTCGCCGATCTTGCGGCCGAAGCAGCCGGCGATGATCGCGCCGAGAAGCGGAAGGAATACGCAGGCGACCTGGAGCACGGGCTAGCCCTTCATCACGTTGATGTCCTCGACCGCGATGGTGCCGCGGTTCCGGAAGTAGACGACGATGATGGCCAAGCCGATCGCGGCCTCGGCGGCGGCGATGCCCAGCACGAACATGGCAAAGATCTGGCCCACCAAATCCTGCAGAAAGACCGAAAAGGCCACGAAGTTGATGTTGACGGCGAGCAGCATCAGCTCGACCGACATCAGGATGATGATGACGTTCTTTCGGTTGAGGAAGATGCCGAAAAAGCCGAGCGCGAACAGGATCGCCGCCACGACCAGATAATGGGAGAGGCCGATCTCCAACATCACACGCCCTCCCTGCTCTTAACCTTGCGGAGCTCGACCGAGTCTTCGACCCGGCGCCCCACCTGGGCACCGATCTTCTGGCGCCGCACGCCCGGACGCGAACGAAAGGTCAAGACGATCGCGCCGATCATGGCGACCAGCAGGACCAAACCCGCCGTTTGGAACAGGTAGGCGTATTTCGTGTAGAGCACGAGGCCGAGCGCATGGGCGTTCGTAATCTCGCCCGACATGTAGAACTTGTCCGAAATCGCGACCTCGGCATCGGGCGAGAAAACCCAAGTACCGCCGATCAGGATCAACTCGGCCAGGAGGACGAGGCCGATCAGCGCGCCGACGGGCAAATAACGCATGAAGCCCTGTCGCAGCTCGGCGAAATTGATGTCCAGCATCATCACGACGAACAGGAATAGCACGGCGACCGCGCCGACATAGACGATGACCAGAACCATGGCCAGGAACTCCGCGCCCATCAGCACGAACAGAGCGGCCGCGTTGAAGAACGCCAGAATCAAGAATAGGACCGAGTGCACGGGATTGCGCGCGGCCACGACCATCGTGCCCGAAGCCACGGCCACGGCGGCGAACAGATAGAACGCGATGGCGTAGATGATCACGCCGCCCCTCCCCGCCGTCCAGACACCCAATGCCCCCGATTCGCCATCCCGATCACCGATACGGCGCGTCGGCCGCAAGGTTGAGCTGGATCTCGGCTTCCCAGCGGTCGCCGTTCGAAAGCAGCTTGTCCTTGTCGTACATCAATTCTTCACGCGTCTCGGCGGCGAATTCGAAGTTCGGTCCCTCGACGATGGCATCCACCGGGCATGCTTCCTGGCACAGGCCGCAATAAATGCACTTCGTCATGTCGATGTCGTAGCGCGTCGTGCGACGGCTGCCGTCGCCGCGCGGCTCGGCCTCGATGGTGATGGCCTGCGCCGGGCAGATGGCCTCGCACAGCTTGCACGCGATGCAGCGCTCTTCGCCGTTGGGATAACGGCGCAGGGCATGCTCGCCGCGAAAGCGCGGGCTTAGCGGCCCCTTCTCATAAGGATAGTTGATGGTCACCGACGGCTTCAGCACATAACCGAGCGTGATGCCGAGCCCTCGCACAAGCTCGGTGAGGAACAATGCGCGGGCTGCGCGGTCCAAAACAGCCATCAGCCCCTCCCTTTCCGAAAATCGCTCATTGCGCCACCACAGGCGTCCAGCCGAACGCGACCAAGACGCCAGCCGTCAGCACCAGCCAGAACAGCGACGCGGGCAAGAACACCTTCCAGCCCAGGCGCATGAGCTGGTCATAGCGGTAGCGCGGCATGGTCGCGCGCACCCACAGGAACACGAACAGGCACAACGCGATCTTGGCAAAGAACCAGATCGGACCCGGAATCCAGGTGAACGGCGCGATGCTGAGCGGCGGCAGCCAGCCGCCCAGGAACAGGATCGAGGTCAGGCCGCTCATCAGGATCATGTTGGCGTATTCGCCCAACATGAACAGGCCGAAGGTCATGGCCGAGTATTCGACGTTGTAACCGGACACCAGCTCCGCTTCGGCTTCGGGCAGGTCGAAAGGCGAGCGATTCGTCTCCGCCAGCGCCGAAATGAAGAAGATGACGAACATCGGAAACAGCGGGATGCAGAACCACAACCCTTCCTGCGCGCGCACGATGGCGGACAGGTTGAGCGAGCCGACGCACAGCAGGACCGTAATGATGACGAAGCCGATCGAGACCTCGTACGACACCATCTGCGCCGCCGAACGCAAGGCGCCCAGGAAGGCGTATTTCGAGTTGCTGGCCCAACCCGACATGATGATGCCGT
>CADEGL010000122.1 GCA_902826885.1 uncultured Alphaproteobacteria bacterium
CAGGTCGAGCATCCCGTGACCGAGATGATCGCGCGCCAGGACCTGGTCGAATGGCAGTTCCGCGTCGCCTCCGGTGAAAAGCTGCCCTTGTCCCAAGATCAGTTGCGCATCCACGGCCATGCCATCGAGGCGCGCGTCTATGCCGAGGACCCGGCGCGCGGCTTCCTGCCCTCGACCGGCACCTTGCGCCATCTGCGCTTCCCGGCGGAATCGCCCGATCTGCGCGTCGAGACCGGCGTGCGGCCGGGCGACGCGGTCTCGATCCACTACGACGCCATGATCGCCAAGCTGGTGGTCTGGGGCGAGGACCGGGACGAGGCCGTGCGGCGCATGGCGGCGGCGCTGGCCGAAACCCAGGTCGTGGGCGTCGCCAGCAACGTCGCGTTCCTCTCTTCCGTCGTGGCGCAACCCGATTTCGCGGCGGGCCGGCTCGACACCGGGTTCATTCCGCGCCACGAGGCGCAGCTTCTGCCGCCGCCGTCATCCGCGCCGGACGATGCGCTGGCGCTGGCCGCGATCCATGCCTTGCTGGCGCGCAGCCAGGCGGCTATCCGGCATGCCGCTGCGTCCGGCGATCCAAATTCGCCCTGGCATACGACCGGCGGCTGGCGCCTCAACGACACCGGCCGCCACGCGCTCCGCTTCCGCGACGGGGAACGGGCCGTCGAGGTGATGGTTCACTATCTCAAGGACGGCTGGCGTCTCGATCTGCCCGGCGGCTCCGTCGAGGCGCGCGGCGCGCTGGGCGCCGACGGCGATATCATGGCCATGGTCGGCGGCCGCACGCTGCGCGCGACGGTCGTGCGCGGCGGCCACGAGATCGACGTGTTCCTGGGCGGACACCGTTGGCGTCTCGTGGTGGACGATCCGCTGGAAGCCTCGGCATCGGCCGAGCATGGGGCAGGGCGCCTCACCGCGCCCATGCCCGGCAAGGTGCTGAAGCTCCTGGTCAAGGCGGGAGAATCGGTCGCGCGCGGCGCGCCGCTCATGGTGCTGGAGGCCATGAAGATGGAGCACACGATCGCCGCACCCGCCGACGGCACGGTGACGGGTGTGAATTTCCAGGCGGGCGAACAAGTCTCGGAGGGGGCCGAGCTTCTGGCTTTCGAAGCGAACGGGAAGACGGCCAAAGGAAAGCAGATATGAGAATCGGCGCGGTCAGTATCTATGTCGCGGACCAGGACGCGGCGCTCGCCTTCTGGATCGAGCGCGCGGGCTTCGAGCTGCGCTTCTCGGCGCCCATGGGCAGCGAGGGGCGCTGGGTCGAGGTCGGGCCGCCGGGCTCCGAATCCGCGATCGTCCTCTACCCGCGCGCGATGATGGCGGACTGGGCCCAGCACAAGCCGTCCATCGTGTTCGAATGCGGCGACATTCACGTCACGCACGAGGCCATGGCCGCGCGCGGCGTCACCTTCACGCAAACGCCCAAGCGCCTGCCCTGGGGCATGTTCGCGGCCTTCGTCGATCCCGACGGCAACTGGTTCGGTCTGCGCGAACGGCGCGTGTCGTGATGCGCCTGCCCAAAGCGGTCAAGATCGTCGATGTCGGTCCGCGCGACGGGCTGCAGAACGAAGCCAAGAGCGTGCCGGCCGAAGCCAAGATCGCCTTCATCGAGCGGCTGGCCGACGCGGGCATCCAATCGGTCGAGGCCGGCGCCTTCGTCTCGCCGAAATGGGTGCCCCAGATGGCCGACACCGCGCAGGTGCTGGCGGGGCTCAAGCGCAAGCCGGGCACGTCCTATCCGGTGCTCGTGCCCAACATGAAGGGCTTCGAGGCGGCGCTGGCGTCGAACGTCGAGGAGATCGCGGTCTTCGGCGCGGCGTCGGAAAGCTTCTCGCGGAAGAACATCAACTGCTCGATCGCCGAAAGCCTGGAGCGCTTCGCGCCCGTGGTGGCCGCCGCGAAGGACAAGCGCATCCGCGTGCGCGGCTATGTCTCCTGCGTGCTCGGCTGCCCCTACGAGGGCGCGATCGCTCCCCAAGCCGTCGCCGACGTTGCGGCCAAGCTCCACGCGATGGGCTGCTACGAGGTCTCGCTGGGCGACACGATCGGCGTCGGCACGCCGGCGAAAGCGCAAGCCATGCTCGATGCCGTCGCCGCGCGCGTGCCGGTCGAGCATCTGGCCGTCCATTTCCACGACACCTACGGCCAGGCGCTGGCCAACATCCTGGCGTGCCTGGAGCGCGGCGTGGCGGTCGCCGATTCCTCGACCGCGGGTCTCGGCGGCTGCCCCTACGCCAAGGGCGCGTCGGGCAACGTCGCGACCGAGGACGTGCTCTACATGCTGAACGGCCTCGGCATCGAGACGGGCGTGGACTTCGACCAGGTCGCGCGCGCCGGCTGGGCCATCTCCGACCTGCTCGACCGCAAGCCCGCGTCCAAGGTCTCGCTCGCCCTGCGGTCGAAGACCGCTTAGATGGAAACCCTCTCCGCCTTTGGGGGTTCAACTCGCTTCGCGAGTTGAAGGTGCGAGCGTGAGCGAGCGGGTGAGGTGGTGTGGCGCGCGAACGGTGTCTGATC
>CADEGL010000123.1 GCA_902826885.1 uncultured Alphaproteobacteria bacterium
AGATCTTCTGCCCCTCGTTGGTCCACCAGCCGTGGGCGAAGACGCGGCGCGGCGGCTCGAGGCCCGCGGCCTTCAAGAAGGCCGGCCAATAGACCGTGTGGAAGCGCACGATATCCTTGCCCACCATGTGCAGGTCGGCGGGCCAGAAGGTGCGAAAATCTTCCGCGTTCTCATCCGGATAGCCGGCGGCCGTGATGTAGTTGGTCAACGCGTCGAGCCAGACATACATGACGTGGCCGGGGGCGCCGGGCACCGGCACGCCCCACTTGAAGGTGGTGCGCGAAATGGACAGGTCGTTGAGCCCGCCGCGCACGAAGCTGATGACCTCGTTGCGGCGTGTGGTCGGCCCGATGAAATCCGGGTTCGCGGTTTCGTAATAGTCGAGCAGCCAGTCCTGCCAGTCGGACAGGCGGAAGAAGTAGCTGGGCTCCTCGACCCATTCGACCTCGGCGCCCGAGGGCGCGCGCTTCTTGCCGTCCGGGCCGGTGGTCAACTCCTTCTCGTCGTAGAACGCCTCGTCGCGCACGGCGTACCAGCCGTCGTATTTGCCGAGATAGATATTGTCCCGGCCCTTGGGTGATTGATGCGCGGCGATGGCCTTCCAGATGGCCTGGCTGGCGTTGATATGGCGTGGCTCGGTGGTGCGGATGAAATCGTCGTTGGAGAAGTTCATCGCGGCGGCTAGGTCGCGGAAGTTCTGCGAGACCTTGTCGGTGAACGCCTTGGGCGCGAGCCCCGCGGCCGCGGCGGCCTTCTCGACCTTCTGCCCGTGTTCGTCGGTGCCGGTCAGGAACTTCACCCGCCGCCCATCGAGCCGCATGAATCGCGCCAGCACGTCGCAAGCCAGCGTCGTATAGGCGTGCCCGATATGGGGCGCGTCGTTCACGTAATAGATCGGCGACGTGATGTAGTAGCGGCTCGTCTCGGACGGCGTGGCCATCTGGTCCTCGGGCGGCTCTCAGCCCGCCGCCTCACCCTTCGACGGGCTCAGGGCGAGGCTTTGTTGAGATCGTCGGAAATGTGGGAACTACAATTCCCCACAATAACCGACACTGCGGCCGTCAGGGGCGGGCCGCGGTCTCGAAGGCGAGGAACGCGTTGAGGAGAACCTGCCGGTGGTCGAGATTTGCGCTGTCCGCGCGCCTGAACAGGCGGTCGTTCTTGTCCCACACCTCGAACCAGCGATCAAGGCTGGCCGCCCCGGCCAGGCGGCGCATCAGGGCGGCCTCGCCCTCTAGAAGCCCGGGCGGAAACGTTCCCGTGGCGGCCCCTTTCAGCATCCGCGCATGCCAGCCGCGCAGGAGGCTGGTGGAGAGGCCGAAGGACTCGCCGTCCTCCGCCGCCGTGCCGGCAAACTCCTGCAAGGCCGCGAAGTCGAGTGCCGGCAGGGTGTCCAGGAGCGAAACCAAGTCATGGTAAAGCTCCAGCCCGCCGCGTTCGGCGATCTCCAGCGCCCGGCCCAGGCTCCCCTCGCCCAGATGCGCGATCGCTTCCGCCTCTTCGGCCTTCAGACCGGGATGATATTTCCGGACCCCCTCGCGCACCTCGTCGCGGGACAGCGAGGACAGCGCGAGCTTGCGGCAGCGCGAGCGGATGGTGGGCAGAAGCCGCGCGGGAGAATGGCTGACCAGGATCAGGACCGCGCTCGCGGGCGGCTCCTCCAGCACCTTGAGGAGCGCGTTGGCCGTGTTCCGGTTCATGTCGTCGGCGCTGTCGACGATAACGACGCGGCGGCTGCTTTCCGCCGGGGTCAGGTGCATGAACTCGATGATCTCGCGCGCGTCGTCGATCACGATTTCCGAGCGCATCTTGCCGGTCTTGGCGTTGGCCGTGCGTTCGAGCACGCGGAAATCCGCGTGCCCCCCCGATGCCATGCGGTGGAACACGGGATGGTTCGCCTCGACGCGCAGGCTCGTGGCCGGCGCGGGCGCGTCGCCGAACAGCGAGGCCGCGCCGCCATTGGCGCCATCGGCCAGCAGGAACCGCGCGAAGCGATAGGCCAAGGTCGCCTTGCCCACGCCCTTGGGACCGGTGAAAAGCCAAGCATGGGGCAACCGGCCCGACCGGTGGGCGTCCAGCAGCGCGGCTTCGGCTGTCCCCTGCCCTACGATCTCCGCGTTAAGACGCGGCGCGGGATGGACGGAGGCCGGGTCCTTCTCGTCCGTGTCCTTGCTCATGGCCGCCCCAGCTTTTCCCGGACGGCGCGGCGGATCAAGCCGGCCACGTGATCGACCGCGCCGGAGCCATCGATGACGACACAGCGTTGCGGTTCGCGCTTGGCGATGTCGAGAAAAGCCTCGCGCAGCCGCGCGTGGAACGCGCCGCCCATGCGCTCGTATCGAGTCTCATTCCCGGCCCGCGCTATCGCGCGCTCCAGGCCATGCTCGGCGGGCACATCGATGACAAGGGTGATGTCGGGCGTGAAATCGCCCACCACCAGCCGGTAGAGGTCCTCCACACGCTGGCGGCCCAGACCCAGCCCATAGC
>CADEGL010000124.1 GCA_902826885.1 uncultured Alphaproteobacteria bacterium
GCGTAGGACAGGCCGATCTCCTGGGCGTTGCCCGACGGGTTCTGCGCCACGGCGATCAGGCACGGCACGCCCGCGCCGCGCACATACTCGGAGCGCACGGTGTGGCCGGGACCCTTGGGCGCGACCATAAAGACGTCGAGGTCGGCGCGCGGCTCGATCAGGTTGAAATGGACGTTGAGGCCGTGCGCGAAAGCAATGGCCACACCCTGGCGCAGATTCTGGTGCATGTGGTCGCGATAGAGCGCGCTTTGCCCCTCGTCCGGCGTCGCGATCATCGAGACGTCGGCCCACTTGGAGGCCGCGCTCGGGTCCATAACCTTGAAGTTGGCGCCTTCGGCCTTCTTGGCGGACGGCGAGCCCGGACGCAGCGCGATGACGATGTCCTTGACCCCGCTGTCGCGCAGGTTCTGGGCATGGGCATGGCCCTGGCTGCCGTAGCCGAAGACCGCGACCTTCTTGGCCTTGATCAGGTTCACGTCGGCGTCACGGTCGTAATACACGCGCATGGCTATCTCCCCGCGTCGGTAAGGTTGGCGGTTCCTAGAGAGGCTTGGGGCCGCGCGCAATGGCGACGACGCCAGTGCGCGAGACGTCCACGAGCCCCAGGGGCCGCATGAGGTTGATGAAGGCGTCGAGTTTCTCGGTCGAGCCGGTGACTTCGAAGACGAAGGATTCGATCGTGGAATCGACCACGCGCGCGCGGAACACGTCGGCGATGCGCAGCGATTCCACGCGCTTCTCGCCGCCGCCCGCGACCTTGACCAGGATCAGCTCGCGCTCGATATGCGGCCCCTCAACCGTCAGGTCGCTGACCTTGTGCACCGGCACCAGGCGCGAAAGCTGGGCCTTGATCTGCTCGATCACCATGGGCGTGCCGGAGGTGACAACCGTGATACGCGACAGGCGCTCGGCGGCATCGACCTCGGCGACCGTCAGGCTCTCGATGTTGTAGCCGCGGCCGGAGAACAGGCCGACCACACGCGCCAGGATGCCCGGCTCGTTGTCCACGAGCACGGCGATGGTGTGCCGTTCCACGGTCTGCGTCTGTGCCACGTTAAATCCCCCGTCCGTCCTGCATCGGTGCTGTTTCTCCAACCGCCCGGCGTGTGCCGCCGGGCACGCGGATCAAACCAGCACCATCCCCTCTTCCGACACGGGCTTCTCCGCAGGCTTGCCGGATTCGTCGCCCGGGCCCAGGAGCATCTCGTTATGGGCCGCGCCCGACGGGATCATGGGGAAGCAGTTCTCGGCCTTGTCGACCAGGATGTCCGCGATGACGGCCTTGTCGCTCTCGATCATCTGCTTGATCACGCCGTCCAGTTCCTCGGGCTTGCTCGCGCGCAGGCCCACCGCGCCGAATGCCTCGGCCAGCTTCACGAAGTCGGGCAACGACTCCATGTAGCTTTCGGAATAGCGGCCGCCATGCAGCAGTTCCTGCCACTGGCGCACCATGCCCATGTATTCGTTGTTCAGGATGAAGACCTTCACCGGCAGACGGTACTGCGCAATGGTCGACATCTCCTGGATGTTCATCAGGATCGAGGCTTCGCCCGCCACGTCGATGACGAGCGATTTCGGATGCGCGATCTGCACGCCCATCGCCGCCGGCAGACCGTAGCCCATGGTGCCCAGGCCGCCCGAGGTCATCCAGCGGTTGGGCTGCTCGAACTTCAGGAACTGGGCCGCCCACATCTGGTGCTGGCCCACTTCGGTCGTGATGTAGTGGTCACGGTCCTTGATCGCCGCGTAGAGGCGCTCCAGCGCGTATTGCGGCTTGATCGTCTCCTTCGCCGGCTTGTACTTGAGACAATCGCGCGCGCGCCACTGGTCGATCTGCGCCCACCAGGCTTTTTGGGCCTTCTGGTCGACCTTCGGCTGCTTGGCCTTCCACACCTTGATCAGGTCTTCCAGGATGTGGCCGGCATCACCCACGATCGGCAGGTCCACGGCCACGTTCTTGTTGATCGAGGACTGGTCGATATCGATGTGGATTTTCTTCGAGTGCGGCGAGAAGGCGTTGAGACGGCCCGTCACGCGGTCATCGAAGCGCGCGCCCACGTTGATCAGCAGGTCGGCGCCATGCATGGCCATGTTGGCCTCGTAGGTGCCGTGCATGCCCAGCATGCCGACAAACTGCGGATCGCTAGCCGGGAACGCGCCCAGGCCCATCAGCGTCAGCGTGCAGGGGAACCCGGTCAGGTGCACGAGCTGATTCAGCAGCTTGGACGCCGCGGGGCCGGAATTGATCACGCCGCCGCCGCAGTAAAAGATCGGGCGCTTGGCCTTCGCCATCATTTCGACGGCGGCCTCGATCTTCTTCAGATCGCCCTTCACTTGCGGCTTGTAGCTGCGGTGCTTCACGCGCTCGGGCGGCGTGTACGAGGCCGCGCCGACCAGGATGTCCTTGGGCAG
>CADEGL010000125.1 GCA_902826885.1 uncultured Alphaproteobacteria bacterium
ATGGCCTGCACCGAGGTGATCGAGCCCTTCTTGGTCGTCGTGATGCGCTCCTGCATCTGGCCCATGTCGGTCGCCAGCGTCGGCTGGTAACCCACGGCCGAGGGAATGCGCCCCAGAAGCGCCGACACCTCGGAGCCCGCCTGGGTGAAGCGGAAGATGTTGTCGACGAAGAACAGCACGTCCTGGCCTTCCTCGTCGCGGAAGTATTCGGCGACCGACAGGCCGGTCAAGCCGACGCGCGCGCGCGCGCCCGGCGGCTCGTTCATCTGGCCATAGACCAGGGCGCACTTGGAGCCCGGGCCATCCAGCTTGATGACGCCCGATTCGATCATCTCGTGATAGAGGTCGTTGCCTTCGCGCGTGCGCTCGCCCACGCCGGCGAACACGGAGTAACCGCCGTGCGCCTTCGCGATGTTGTTGATGAGTTCCATGATGATGACGGTCTTGCCGACGCCGGCGCCGCCGAACAGGCCGATCTTGCCGCCCTTCGGATACGGCTCCAGAAGGTCGATGACCTTGATGCCCGTGACGAGAACTTCGGTGTCCGTCGACTGGTCGGTCAGGATCGGCGCGGGCTTGTGGATGGGCGCCGTCTTCTTGGCGCCGACCGGGCCGCGCTCGTCGACCGGCTCGCCGACGACGTTCAGGATGCGGCCCAGCGTTTCCGGGCCGACCGGGATCGAGATCGGCGCGCCGGTGTCGACCGCTTCCTGGCCGCGGACCAAGCCTTCCGTCGTGTCCATGGCGATCGTGCGGACGACTTCGTCGCCCAGATGCTGCGCCACTTCGAGCACCAGCGTCGAACCCTGATGCTGGACGTGCAGTGCGTTCAGGATCGCCGGCAGCTCGCCGTCGAACCGGACGTCGATGACCGCACCCAGAACCTGCGTGATCCGACCGACGTTGTTCTTCGCCATGATGTGCTCCTTGCCCTTCCGTCGACGCGCCTAGACCGCTTCCGCGCCGGAAATGATCTCGATGAGTTCCTTGGTGATCTGCGCCTGACGCGTGCGGTTGTAGCGCGTCGTCAGCTTGCCGATCATATCGCCCGCGTTCCGCGTGGCGTTTTCCATCGCCGTCATGCGCGCGCCCTGCTCGCTGGCATTGTTCTCCAGCAGCGCACGGAACACCTGGATAGCCAGGTTCCGCGGCAGCAGCACGTCGAGGATGTCTTCCTCGGACGGCTCGTATTCATAGATCGCGCGTACGGCCGGAGCGGCCTCGGCCTGCGCGGGCGCAGCCTCGCCGCCGAACGGGATCAGCTGCTGGCGCGTCACGATCTGCGACAGCGCCGATTTGAACCGGTTGTAGATGATGGTGGCGACGTCGAATTCGCCGGCCGCGAACAGTTCGCTGACGCGCTGGGCGATCTTGTTCGCCACGGGAAAGCCGAGCTTGGGACGGTCAACTTCCGTGAAGCTTTCGATGATCATGCTGCCGTATTGGCGGCGCAACGCGTCGCGGCCCTTGCGGCCGATGCACAGGATCTTGACCTTCTTACCCTCGGCCAGAAGGTCGCGGATCATGGTCCGCGCCTCGCGCACGAGCGAGGCGTTGAAGCTGCCGCACAGGCCGCGGTCGGCGGTGGCCAAGATGATCAGGTGCGTGTCGGACTTGCCCGTGCCGGCCAGCAGGCCCGGCGCATCGGGGCGGCCGGCGAAGCTCGTGCCGAGCGAACTCAGCATGCGATCCATGCGTTCGGCATAGGGACGCGCGGCCTCGGCCGCCTCCTGCGCGCGGCGCAGCTTGGCGCCCGCCACCATCTTCATGGCCGACGTGATCTTCTGCGTCGAACGGACGCTGCGGATACGCAGGCGTAGGTCTTTGAGACTGGGCATCGTTTCCCGCTATCGCCGGAGGAGCCGGACGGCGCTCAGGCGAAGACCTTGGCGAAGTTGTCGAGGAAGGCGATCAGCTTCTTCTTCGTGTCGTCCGAGATCGCCTCTTCCTTGCGGATGGCGCCGAGGATCTCCTGGCCCTTGGCGCGGAGATCGTCGAGCAGCATGTCGAGAAAGCGAGTCACGTCCTTCACTTCGATCTTGTCGAGATAGCCGTTCACGCCGGCGAAGATCGAAGCCACCTGCTCTTCCACCGGCAGCGGGACATACTGCGGCTGCTTCAGCGCTTCCGTCAGACGCGCGCCGCGCGCGAGCAAGCGCTGGGTCGAGGCGTCGAGGTCGGAGGCGAACTGGGCGAATGAAGCCATTTCGCGGTACTGGGCCAGCTCCAGCTTGATGGTGCCGGCAACCTGCTTCATGGCCTTGGTCTGGGCGGCCGAACCGACGCGGCTGACCGAGAGGCCGACGTTCACGGCCGGGCGGATACCCTTATAGAAGAGGTCGGTTTCCAGGAAGATCTGGCCGTCGGTGATCGAGATGACGTTGGTCGGGATGTAGGCCG
>CADEGL010000126.1 GCA_902826885.1 uncultured Alphaproteobacteria bacterium
ACCAAGGCCGAGATGAAGCGGGTGCTGGACGATATCCAGTCCGGCCGTTTTGCGCGCGACTGGATGCTTGAGAACCAGGTCGGCCAGAGCAGCTTCAAGGCCATGCGCCGCCGTTCGGCCGAGCATCCGATCGAAAAGGTGGGCGAGAAGCTCCGCGCTATGATGCCGTGGATCGCCGAGCGCCGCCTGGTCGACAAGGCCAAGAACTAGGGGCTGCGGGAGGGGGCAGCCACAGGCGCTGGCCCCTCCACGGTCACGGGGCATGTCCCAACGACCGCTCTAGCGGCCTGAATTTGGCCGCTTTTTACAGCGACTCTCCATAAAACCGTTGCGGGGAAGGGCTGATTGGGCGTACATCTTGCGAGTGTAAAGATGCGTCTTTACGCCCTGATTTCAGGGCTTTAGGCGTCGACTGATCGGCCTTTGGACACGAATCCAGCGGCTAGATTGCGGAGTTGGTGGCTGAAAATGTGCGGCGTAGCGTTGAGCGTGGTGTCTTCGGAGCAGGGTCTGTCGGCCCTGTCGATCCGTCGTGTCCACACGACCGCACGGCCGTCCATTCTGCTCGGCCGTCTCGCCCTTCGACTTAGGTGCCCCTGAACCGCCGTCGATCATTTCGACTGCGGCCGTTCAGGGGAGATGACTCTCGAAGGATGTCGTCCACCTAAAGTCTTTGAAGGGACCAGAACGATGAAGACCGAGACCGACCGCAACCGAGTTATCATTTTCGACACCACCATGCGCGACGGCGAGCAATCGCCGGGCTGCTCGATGAATCTCGACGAGAAGCTGCGCGTGGCCGAGGTGCTCGAGGAAATGGGCGTCGACGTGATCGAGGCGGGTTTCCCGATCGCGTCCAACGGCGATTTCGAGGCCGTGCGCGAAGTGTCGCGCATGGTGAAGACCTCGCAGGTCGCGGGCCTGGCGCGCGCCGGCCGCAAGGACATCGACCGCGCGTGGGAAGCGCTCAAATTCGCCCGCAATCCGCGCATCCATATCTTCATTTCGACCAGCGCGCTTCACATGCGCGTCAAGCTGCGCATGGAGCCGGAAGCCGTCCATGCCGCGCTCGTCGACAGCATCAGCTACGCCCGCAATTTGTGCGAAGATGTGGAATGGTCGCCCGAGGACGGCTCGCGCACCGATCACGACTTCCTCTGCCGTTGCGTCGAAAGCGCCATCAAGGCGGGCGCCCGTACGATCAACATCCCCGACACGGTCGGCTATACGGTGCCCGAGGAGTTCGCGAGCCTCATCACCATGCTGCGCAACCGCGTGCCCAATATCGACAAGGCCGTTCTCTCGGTCCATTGCCATAATGACCTGGGCTTGGCCGTCGCCAACTCGCTGGCCGCGGTGGGCGCTGGCGCGCGGCAGATCGAATGCACGATCAACGGCATCGGCGAGCGGGCCGGCAATGCCGCGATGGAGGAGATCGTCATGGCGCTCAAGGTGCGCCGCGACCGCATCCCCTACACCACGGGCATCAAGACCGAGTGCATCACCAAGGCCTCGCGCCTGCTCTCCAGCATCACCGGCTTTACGGTGCAGCCCAACAAGGCGATCGTGGGCGTTAACGCCTTCGCGCATGAATCGGGCATCCACCAGGACGGCGTCCTCAAGGACCCGAGCACCTACGAAATCATGACACCGGAATCGGTCGGCCTCTCGCGCTCGGCGCTCGTCATGGGCAAGCATTCCGGCCGCCATGCCTTCCGCTCCAAGCTCAAGGATTTGGGCTACGAGCTGGGCGAGAACGCACTGGAAGATGCCTTCGTGCGCTTCAAGGATCTGGCCGACAAGAAGAAGCAGATCTTCGACGAGGACATCGTGGCGCTGGTGGGCGACAACGCCCGCGCTGGCAACGAGCGCTTCAAGCTCGTTTCGTTGAAGGTCATGTGCGGCACGTTCAGCCCGCAGACGGCCGAGTTGGAACTCGAGATCGATGGCGAGCGCAAGGCAACGACGGCCCAGGGCGACGGCCCGGTCGACGCGACCTTCAGCGCCATCCACGCGCTGGTGCCCCATACGGCCCAGCTCAAGCTGTACCAAGTCGACGCGGTGACCGAGGGCAGCGATGCCCAAGCGGGGGTCACCGTGCGGCTCGAAGAGAACGGCAAGACCGTCAACGGCCAGTCGAGCGACACCGATACCGTCGTCTCGTCCTGCCGTGCCTATCTCCATGCGCTGAACAAGCTCATGGTGAAACGGCAGAAGACGGCGCCTGCCGCGCTCGGAATGTGACCATGGCGCGCCGTCCGGCCGG
>CADEGL010000127.1 GCA_902826885.1 uncultured Alphaproteobacteria bacterium
GGATCCAACGTCTCCCAGACGTGAAGCCTCCCTGTTGTATCTTGGCCGGGTCTTTTGACCCGGCCTTTTTTTTCGCGTTTGGAACGGCTGACGTGCCCACGGCGGAAACGTATCGCCAGGAAATCCGTGCGCGTACGAACGGCGGCTCCGTACGGGCCCGAACGATCACACCGACAGATAGATGTGGCGCCGGTCGTGGCTGGCGTCCACCGCGACGGTCTCGCCCAGCGCAACCGGGCGCGAATGGTCGACCGGCTGGATCAGTTGCATCCAATGCGACGCGCCCGAGCCCGGCGCCCCGTCGATTCGCCGTTCATCGTCCAGAACCAGTTCGAACCATGAGACAAATGCATGGCAGGTGCCGGGGCGTGTGGCGCGGAATTCGACAGTGCGCTTTTGAGACTCCGCGCCCGGCCGCGTGAAATCGAAGCGGAATAATTCCACGGGCGCCGACAGCGCGGCGTGGGGAAAGTGCCGAAGGTCGGCCGTGAACCGGCTGAAGCGCGAGAATTGGTTGAAGCCGCTCAAATCGAAGCCGGTCACCCTCTGCACCCGGTCCTGGCGATAGAGCGCGGGGCTTTCGACCATCATCGCCAGCACCGCACCGCCCCGCGGGATGATGCGCGCGCCAGGGACGACGAGCGACGCCAAGGCATGATCCAAGGTTTCGAGAACGCCTTCGCCCAGAAGCTCCACATCCACGATCTCCGACAACAGGACATCCGCGCGAACGGGCAGATCCGCGCCCACGCGAAGGTCGAACGAGCGTTTTCCGATCACCGTGATGCGGTCGGAAAGGCCGTTGGCCGCGACGATCTCGCGCGCCTTGTCGGCGATCAGCGGTTCGGCCTCGCAGGCATAGACATGCGCCGCCCCCGCGCGCGCGGCCATCATCGCCAAAAGGCCGCTGCCCGTGCCGATATCGAGCACGACCGCGCCCGGCTGGACCGCCGCGCGGATCGCCGCGTCGTACGCTGTATTGCGCGCTTCATCGCCCAGCATCGTGAAATGCCACGCCGGCACGACGTCCTTGTGAAGCTGGCCGAGCCGGGCGCGGAGCGCGGCGTCGTGGGGTTCGAGGTTGACCGCGCGCTGATAGGCCGCGATGGCGCCCGCGCGGTCTCCCATATCGGCCAGGGCCGCGCCGAGATCGGCCTGCACGGTCCCGTCCTCCGGCGCCTGTTCGGCCAACCTTCGGTACTCGCGCGCGGCTTCCTCGGGCTGACCGGACTGGCGCAGAATGGCGGCCAGCTTTTGCCGCGCGACCTTGGGATCGGGAAGTCCGGCGACCGCCTTGCGCAGACTGCGGATGCCGGCCTGAAGATCGCCGGCCAAAACCGACAGCTCGCCGAATTCCCTGTGCAGGTCGGCATCGCGGCCGCCCGCGAAGGGCTTCAACTGCGCCAAGGCATCGTCGTAGCGGCGCAGCGCCTTGTAAGCCGTCGCGAGATGCAACCGGGCGGAAATCTGCTTGGGACGCAAGGAAACCGCGCGGCGATAGGCTTCGGCGGCCTCTTCAAAGCGGCCAAGCCGAACATAACTGGTCCCAAGATTGCTCAGATTGTCGAAGGAATTCGGCTCCAACGCGACAGCGCGCGAAAGCCGGTGTTCCGCGTCCTCCAGGCGATGGGACATAAGGGCGATCACCCCCGCCAAGCCCAGGATGTCCAAGCGGTCGGGCTCTATAGCGAGCGCTGCCAGGCAGGCATCTTCGGCGCCAGCCAAGTCGCCGCGTCTTAAGAGCGTCGTGGCACGATCGAACGCATTGGCGTCGCGCACAAGGTCCCCCAGACCTTCACTCCAAGGTCAGGATGACCGATCCGGTGCGATGATTCTGTGACGCCTGTCACACGCCGCTGCATCGGCGGCGAAAAAGATTAATGCCGCGCCATCATCAGGCGGATGGCCGCGCGCTTGGCCGCGTTGAACAGGCCGGGGAAACGGCTCTCCGCGACCAGCGCTATTCGGTTAAGAAGTTTGGCCTGGTCCTTGGGGCGGGAAATCAAGGCACCGCCGACATTCTCGAAATGCGGCTCCTTCACGTTCACCTGGAACTGCAGGAACCGCTGGGACGCCGGGATGAAATGCGCGGTCAGCGAGCGGCGCGAGAGATCGGGCGTGATCGTCGGCAGGCTGCCGTGGATGGTCCAGGCGTTCCAGAACAGGATGTCGCCTTTCTTCAGCGCCGGCGCGCGGCATTCCAGATTGCTGGTCTGGATGATGTCCTCGACGTTC
>CADEGL010000128.1 GCA_902826885.1 uncultured Alphaproteobacteria bacterium
CCATCAAGGCCGGCGAGGCCGAGCTGATGATCGCTGGCGGCGTGGAGAGCATGACGCGCGCCCCCTACGTGATCGGCAAGAGTGAAGCCCCGTTCGGGCGGGACGCCAGGATCTTCGAGGCCATCGGCGCTCGCTTCGTGAACCCCGAGATCGAGAAGCGACACGGCACCGACACCATGCCGCAGACAGCCGACAACATCGCCCGCGAACTGCAGATCGGACGGGAGGAGTCGGACCGCTTCGCCGCACGCTCGCAGCAAGCGTACGCACGCGCTGCCGCCGCCGGCTTCTACGATGAAGAACTGCTGCCGGTCGCCGTGGCCGGCAAGAAGGGCGCGGTGACCATGGTCAGCCGCGACGAGCATCCTCGCGGTGACACGCGCATCGAGGACCTCGCGAAGCTCAAGCCGCTCAATGCCGGCGGGGTGGTCACCGCCGGCAATGCCTCGGGCGTGAACGACGGGGCTGCGGCCATGATCATCGGGTCGCTCGAGGCCGGCCGCCAGGCAGGCGCACGCCCGCGCGCCCGCTTCCTGTCGGGCGCGGTTTCGGGCGTCACCCCGCGCCTGATGGGTCTGGGGCCGGTCGAGGCGGCGCGCCGTGCCTTGCAGCGCGCGGGGCTGTCCCTGAACGACATGGACGTGATCGAGGTCAACGAGGCTTTCGCCACCCAGGTGCTCGGCTGCCTCAAGCGCATGGAGATCTCCTTCGACGACCCGCGCGTCAACCCGAACGGTGGCGCGATCGCCATCGGCCACCCGCTCGGTGCATCCGGCGCAAGGCTGGCATTGACGGCCGTGCGACAGCTGGAGCTCACCGGTGGCCGCTACGCGCTGGTCAGCATGTGCATCGGCATGGGCCAGGGCATTGCCGTCGTGATCGAACGGGTTCGCGACTGAGCGGGTTCGCACATTGACAGCGCATCAAGATGCTGTTGCGAGCGGCTACGCAACCTGGAGCGGCCCTTTCGAGGTGCTGCAACCCGGCGCCGGCGAGGACGGCGCGCTGCGCCTTCCCTTGCAGCCACACCACTTGAACACCGGCCAGCGCATGCACGGAGGACTCGTCATGGGCATGATGAGCCTGGTGCTGAAGCAGGCAGCGGCCGCTTGCCTGCCGGCGCGCGGCGGCGGGTCACTGCTGCTGTCCTCGGTGCAGATCGACTTCGCCGATGCGGCGAAGGCCGGCGAGATCGTGCAGGGGCGAGCCCGGACGACGCGCCATTCGCGCACCCTGGTCTTCGTGCGCGGCGAATTGACGGCTTGCGGCCGGACAACGGCGACCGGGAGCGCGGTATTCCGCGTGGTCTCCGAAGGTGGCGCGCGGGCGGCGCCAGCGCAGGTTGCACCGAGACAGGCCGATTCGCCTGCAGACTACGTGCCCTACCCCTTGAAGGCCCCATTCAGCAATCATGCAGGACCCATCTTTGCGCGTGCCAATGGCGAGGGGGAGGAGTGCGCGATGCGCGTCCTGCCGCACCACCTGGAGAGCGGCAGCGCGACGGTTGCCGACGGTGCGGTCTTGCTGCTGGCGGACCTGGCGCTGGGCCGTTGCGCCCGGCACGCAGTGCGCGGAAGACGCTGCGTCACCTTGTGCCTGCAACTGGCGCGCCACGGTGAAGCGCGTCTGGGCGATATTCTGGTGGCGCAGCCGCGGCACCAGGGACGGAGCGCGGACATCGAGACCGTTGCCGCCGACTTCGTTGTGGGCGACTCGGCGGTCATGTCCGCGCTCGGGACGTGGAAGGTGCTGCCCGACTGATCGAAGCGCCCGCGGGCGCTTCGGTCACTCCGCCTTCACGCCCGCCGTCTTAGCAGCCTCGGCCCAATAAGCCAAGTCCTTGACGATGATGTCGCGCATCAAGGAAGGTGCGCCGGTCAGGGGCGAAATATACTGCTTGCGCAGCGATTCCTGCACCTCCGGCTCGGCCACCGCGGCATTGATCTCGCGATTGAGACGCTCGACCACCTCACGCGGCATGCCGGCCGGGCCGAAGATCCCATACCATGGCTCGAACGAGAAGCCGGGCAGATTCGCCGCTTCGGCGATCGTGGGCACCTCCGGCATCAGTGGCGAGCGCTTGCTCGACGCCACCGCCAGCACCTTGATCTTGCCCGCCTTGATCAGCGGCGCCGACGATGCCATGGGGAACAGCAGGAGATCCAGCGCGCCGCCGATCATCT
>CADEGL010000129.1 GCA_902826885.1 uncultured Alphaproteobacteria bacterium
GCCGCGCTCATCCAGTCCGCGCCGGTCGCCATGCCGTTGTAGAACGCGGGCACGCGCCGTCCGGCGACGTAGTATTCGGATATTTCCATCGTTCGCGTCAGGATGCCGATCAGGGCGTAGACGCCGATGGTCATGAACACGAACAAGTAGCCGATGACCTTATTGGGCACGCCCAACTGCTCGAGGATACCGAGCGCGATGGTGAAACCGACAAAGGTCAGGGTATAGGTGCGATAGATCCGCCCCAGATTCTTTGTGAAATCGCCTTGGAACATCGACATGGTTTCCCCCTCAGTCCTCGGCCACGCCAAATTCCTCGTCGATCTTGTTCTGGGCGAACGCGTTCCAGAAACAGAGCACGACGAAGACGATCAGCGAGCCCTGGGCCGCCATGTAGAAGCCCAACGGGAAGCCGATGATCACGATTTGGTTCAGGCTGGTGGCGAACATGTGAACGACGAAACTGGCGAGGAACCACAGGAACATGATGGTCCACATCAGCTTGGAGGTGCGCCGCCAGTACGCCTCCTTTTGCTCAGGTGTCAGACTTTTGGCCATTTGAAGTGAACTCCCCTACAGGCCCTCGGTGGCCGCGCCGGAACGCGGTTGCCTAGGCGAATGGCTGAAGTCCGGTCATATGACCGCTGCGGCCCCATGCCGCTTCGGCACCGGACTCGACGCTACTCCTGCTGCGTATTGGGAGATGTGTGGCAAGCCCCCTCAGCACGTCCGGCATCGCGTGGGGGAGGGCGCGAGCGCGGCAATTTTTATTGTAAAAAACTTATAAACAGTACGCTTTTATGTATTCCCCCTGAGTAAACATTACTGCGTATTGAATTATGATACAACGGCTTGTGCTAGTGCCTGGGTAATTTCCCTTATTTTTCTATGGATAGCTGCCTGGATCCGCCTTCGAATACGGTCGAGTGCCATGGCTTTTGCTGATCGAGTCACCGCCATCCGCCGCTGGTTCAACCCGGGGCCTATCGATACCGCCTCGGAGCTACAGGCGTTCCTCGACGAACGCGCCGCCTTCGTGGCCCAGAAGAATATCGTCGCCTACTGCCAGATGAAGACCCGGACCTACCTGCTGGACCTTCTGAAAGAGAAGGTCTTTCAAGAGGCTTTCGACCGGTCGCGCTGGGAGTCCTTCGCCGTTGTGCTTTCCGACCTGCTGATCATCGTCGATGGAGACCTGGGCGCGGACCTGAAGGCGGAGGAACGGAGTGTCTTGGCGGCGCGCATGGGCGCGATGTACCGGGCGATTCTGGATGACCATCCGCGTCCCGCCCATCGGCCCGAGGGCTGGGCCGATGCGTTCGAGGCCTTCGACCGGCGCCTCGCGATGGCGCGGCTGGCGCCCCCCAAGCCGGTTCTGGAGGTGGCGTCCCATTCCGCCGAGAGGCTCTTCGCGTTGCTGCCCATCCACGACAGTCTGCGCACCCGGGACGGCATGTCGGTCGAGGGCGGGGTACGGTTCCTGATCGCGGCCGCGACCGATGCGCTGGGGCGGCGGATGCGCCGCGAACCGCTCTTGGCAGATCTGCTGGACCGCTAGCAACCCCTTGAACGGCCTGTTATAAGCCCGGCACTGTCCTACCGCCGAGGGGTTCGTCGCGGATGTTCAAGAAAATCCTCATCGCCAACCGCGGCGAGATCGCCTGCCGGGTCATGCGCACCTGCAAGCGGATGGGGATCAAGACCGTAGCGGTCTATTCGGACGCCGATGCCGGCTCGCTCCATGTCGAGATGGCCGACGAGGCCGTCCGCATCGGTCCACCACCCGCCGCCGAAAGCTATCTGCAGATCGATCGCATCGTCGAGGCCGCCAAGAAGACGGGCGCCGAAGCCATCCATCCAGGCTACGGGTTCCTGTCCGAGAACGCCCGCTTCGCCGAGGCCCTGGACAAGGCCGGCATCGTCTTCATTGGCCCCCCCAGCCCCGCCGTTCAGGCCATGGGGGACAAGATCGAGTCCAAGAAGCTGGCCCGCAAGGCAGGCGTGAACGTCATCCCCGGCGTCGACGAGCCGGTCTCGGACCCCGATGCCGCCATCAAGATCGCGCGCGAGATCGGCTATCCCGTGATGATCAAGGCGGCCGCCGGCGGTGGCGGCAAGGGCATGCGCGTGGCCACGAGCGATGAAGAGGTCAAAAGCGGCCTGCGCTCGGC
>CADEGL010000130.1 GCA_902826885.1 uncultured Alphaproteobacteria bacterium
ACGACGCGCCCGTCTTCCTGGCCCGCAACGCCTGGGAACTGAACTACACCAAGGAACAGTCGCCGAAGATCAGCTTCGCCGCCACGCGCGAGCGCAACTGACGGGTGGGGCCCGCGCGAAACCACCTCACCCGCTCGCTGACGCTCGCACCCTCTCCCCCTTAGGAAGGCGGAGAGGGTTTCTTTTTTCTCCCTCTCCGCCCACTTGGGGGGGAGAGGGTCGGGGTGAGGTGGGCTTCTTTTACTTCCCGTGGTTCATACGATTATCGACCAGATCCTTGACCACGCCGGGGTCGGCCAAGGTCGAGGTGTCGCCCAGCGCGTCGTGCTCGTTGGCGGCGATCTTGCGCAGGATGCGGCGCATGATCTTGCCCGAGCGGGTCTTGGGCAGGCCGGGCGCCCACTGGATGAAATCCGGTGTCGCGATCGGACCGATCTCCTTGCGCACCCATTGCACCAGTTCCTTGCGCAATTCCTCGCTCGTCGGCTCGCCCGCGTTCAGCGTGACATAGGCGTAGATGCCCTGGCCCTTGATGTCGTGGGGGAAGCCGACCACGGCGGCTTCGGCCACCTTGGCATGGGCGACGAGGGCGCTTTCGACTTCGGCCGTGCCCATGCGGTGGCCCGCGACGTTGATCACGTCGTCGACGCGGCCGGTGATCCAGTAATACCCGTCCTCGTCGCGGCGGCAGCCGTCGCCCGTGAAATAGGTGCCCTTGTAGGCCGAGAAATAGGTCTGCACGAAGCGCTCGTGGTCGCGGAAGACGGTGCGCATCTGGCCGGGCCAGGAATCGAGCAGCACCAAATTACCGCTGGCGGCGCCCTCCAGCGTCTTGCCGTCGGCGTCGACGAGCGCCGGCCGGATGCCGAAGAAGGGGAGCGTGGCCGAGCCGGGCTTGAGCGCGATAGCACCCGGCAAGGGCGAGATCAGGATGCCGCCGGTTTCCGTCTGCCACCAGGTGTCGACGATTGGGCAGCGTCCGTCGCCGACGACGCGGTGGTACCAGAGCCAGGCTTCGGGGTTGATCGGCTCGCCGACCGAACCCAAGAGGCGGATGGATTTGCGGCTGGTCTTCTTCACCGGGCCTTCGCCGTCGCGCATCAAGGCGCGGATCGCGGTCGGCGCCGTGTAGAAGATGTTCACCTTGTGCTTGTCGCAGACCTGCCAGAAGCGCGAGGTGTCGGGATAGTTGGGCACGCCCTCGAACATCAGCGTGGTCGCGCCGTTGGCCAAGGGTCCGTAGAGGATGTAGCTGTGGCCGGTGACCCAGCCGACGTCCGCCGTGCACCAGTAGATGTCGCCGTCGTGGTAGTCGAAGACGTATTGGTGCGTGATCGCGGTGAAGACCATGTAGCCGCCGGTCGTGTGCAGCACGCCCTTGGGCTTACCGGTCGAACCCGAAGTGTAGAGGATGAACAGCGGGTCTTCCGCGCCCATCTCCTCCGGCTTGCATTCGGCCGGGGCCTTCGCCATCGCCTCGTGATACCAAACGTCGCGGCCCTCGACCCAATCGATCTTGCCGCCCGTGTGCTTGACCACCACGACCTTCTTCACCGTGGGGCAGGATTTCAGCGCCTCATCGGTGTTCACCTTCAGCGGGATCTTGCGCCCGCCGCGGACGCCTTCGTCGGAGGTGACGACGAGGTTCGAATCGCAATCCTGGATGCGGCCCGATAGCGAATCGGGCGAGAAGCCGCCGAAGACGACCGAGTGGACCGCGCCGATGCGCGCGCAGGCCAGCATGGCGACCGCCGCTTCTGGGATCATCGGCAGATAGATGGTGACGCGGTCGCCCTTCTTGACGCCCTGCGTCTTTAGAACGTTGGCGAATTTGCACACCTCGGCGTGCAGCTCGCGGTAGGTGATTTTTTTCGAATCCTTCGGGTCGTCGCCTTCCCAGATGATCGCGGTCTGCTCGCTGCGCTTGGCCAAATGGCGGTCCAGGCAATTGGCCGAGGCATTCAACGTGCCGTCATGGTACCAGCGGATATGGACGTCGCCGGTGAAGCTCGTGTCCTTCACCTTGGTATAGGGCTTGATCCAGTCGAGGCGCTTGC
>CADEGL010000131.1 GCA_902826885.1 uncultured Alphaproteobacteria bacterium
GCGTCCTTCACGCCCGCGATGCGCGGCAACTTGGCCAGGCGCGCCATGGTCTCGATCGTCATGTCCACGACCGAACGGCCAGGGATGTTGTAGATGATGATCGGAATGTCCGAGGCGTCGTGTACGGCCTTGTAATGCTGGTACAGGCCTTCCTGGGTCGGCTTGTTGTAATAGGGCGTCACCACCAAGGCCGCATCCGCGCCCGCCTTCTGGGCGTGCTGGGTCAGACGGACGCACTCGTCCGTGGAATTGGAACCGGTGCCCGCGACCACGGGCACACGCCCCTTGGCCACCTCGACGCAGGCCTCGATGACGCGGTCATGTTCCGGGTGCGAGAGGGTCGGCGACTCGCCCGTAGTGCCGCAGGGCACCAAGCCGTGGATGCCCTCCGCGATCTGCCACTCGACGAATTTCTGGAATGCTTTCTCGTCCACCTTGCCGTTGCGGAACGGGGTGATCAGAGCGGTTAAGCATCCCTTTAACATCGTTGGCTCCCTGGTTCGGGGCGCGTCCTCTGCGCCCATTCGCACGATAAACCCCGCCCCCCCAGGCCCGCAAGCGAATGAGGTACCCGCCGCTGCAGAATGCGGCCGTGGCGGCAGGAAAAACGCCGAGGCGGCGACTGCGAAGATAAATCGCGTTCCGTGCCCTATTCCCGTGACGTAGCCCCATAGACATGGAACGATGATCGAACCGGGGAGCAAGGAGATCGAACATGACCCTGTTGCTCCATCTCGACGATCCCGATCAGTTCAGCGTCTATCGGAACGGCAAGGTGCTGGCGTGGATTCGCCGCCGCGACGGTGCCTGGCGGCTCTTGCGCAAGGATCGCGAGCGGCAGGCCGGGTATGCCGGCGTGGACGTTACGACCTTGATCCTACAGCCCGGCGATCTCGAACCGGCGATCGAGCGGCATTTGTCGGAAACGTGACGGGGCTCGCTGCCGAGCGCGGGGCCTCTTTTTTTTCCGCATCGCTCTCGACTCACGGCCCGCGCCGTCCGTTCGCGTGTCGAAAATCCGCCCACCCACGGAACCCAGTCTCAACCGCGCGGTTCCTTCGTCATCCCCCGCGAATGGAGAGCGATGATGGCGAGAACCCAATCCAGCAGTACCCACCGGAAATCCAAGACCAAGACAAAGCGCCGCAGCAGCCGTGAACCCGCCGCGTTCACCCTGCTGAAGAAGCAGCACGCCGAGGTGGATAAGCTATTCAAACGCTTTGAGAAGGCCAAGGACAGCGACAAGGCCGGGATCGTGCAAGCCGCTTGCCGTGCCCTCACTATCCATGCCCGGATCGAGGAAGAGATCTTCTATCCCGCCCTGCGCGAAGCGGATGTGGAGAGCGACCTGCTCGACGAGGCCGAGGTGGAGCATGAGAGCCTCAAGCGCCTGATCGGCGAATTGGAGACCATGGAACCCGGCGACGAACGGTATGACGCCAAGGTCACGGTGCTGGCGGAATACGTGAGGCACCACGTAAAGGAAGAAGAAACCGAGATCTTCTCCGACGCCAAGAAATCGGATGCGGATCTGGACCAGCTGGGCGAACAGATGGAAGTCCGCACGGTCGAACTGCAAAGCCAGACCGACGCCTGAATCAATCACAGAAAAGCTACGATGTGGCTGCGGAACCCCCAACCACATCGTGCGTATCCTTCATGCGGACAAGGGCTTCGGTTCCCCGGCTGGAGCCCACTGCAGGAAACGGCGGCGCATTCCCCCCGGTAGGCGCCGCCGTTTTTCCTTCATGGCTCCGGAAGAGAAAATTTCCTCACCCAAGCCTCCTCATCCCGAGCTTGTCGGGGAACGAAGGGTGAGGTCCGTACTCGTCCGGAAGCTATGCTTCGACGGGCTCGGCATGAGGAAATCTTCGATTTAAGGCCTGTCCACGGGCCGGGGCGGCGGTTCACGGCGGGTGCTCAGGTACTGGACGGCACGAGCCAGGATCAAGATCACGAACAAGAAGAAGAACACGACGAACATGCCCCGGATCAGGCTGCTGGGCTCCTGAACCACCCCG
>CADEGL010000132.1 GCA_902826885.1 uncultured Alphaproteobacteria bacterium
GAGATGGATTTCGACATTCCCATCGGCAAGAACGGCGACTGCTACGACCGCTATCTGCTGCGTATCCTCGAGATGCGCGAGAGTCTGAAGATCATCCGCCAGGCGCTGGACAAGATGCCGTCGGGCCCCGTCAAGGTCGACGATCGCAAGGTCGCGCCGCCGCCGCGCGCGGAGATGAAGCGTTCGATGGAAGCGCTGATCCATCACTTCAAGCTTTATACCGAGGGCTATCATGTGCCCGCGGGCGAGACCTATACGGCTGTCGAGGCTCCCAAGGGCGAGTTCGGCGTCTATTTGGTTTCCGATGGCACGAACAAGCCGTACCGCTGCAAGATCCGCGCGCCGGGGTTTGCCTTCTTGCAAGCCACGGATTTCATGTCCAAGGGGCATATGCTGGCCGATCTGGTCGCCATTGTCGGTTCCATGGACGTCGTTTTCGGCGAGATCGATCGATGAGCGCCCAGGCTGAACCCGCCACCTTCGCATTCACGCCGGAATACCGCGCGCGCGCCGACAAGATCATCGCGCGCTATCCGAAGGGGCGTCAGCAGAGCGCGCTTTTGCCGCTGCTCGATCTGGCCCAGCGCCAGGCCGGTTGGATTCCGCGCGCGGCTATCGAGCACATCGCCGAGATTCTCGAGATCGCGCCCATGCGCGTCGAGGAAGTGGTCAGCTTCTACACCATGTTCCACGGCAAGCCGGTCGGCAAACACGTCGTCTGGCTGTGCACGACGACGCCGTGCTGGCTGTGCGGCAGCGACGACATCGTGGCGCGCTGCAAACAGGTGTTGGGCGTCGAGATCGGCGAGACCACGCCGGATGGCATGTTCACGCTGTTGGAAACCGAATGCCTGGGCGCTTGCGTCAACGCGCCGATGGTTCAGATCGATGACGACTATTTCGAGGATCTGACACCCGATTCGATCCAGAAGATTCTGGAAGCCTACAAGCGTGGTGAGACGCCCAAGGCCGGCTCCCAATCGGGCCGCCACACTTCCGAGCCCGCGGGCGGGGCCACGACTCTTAAGTCGCGTCCGGCGACACGGTGACGGCGATGCTCGACGACAAAGACCGCATCTTCACCAATCTCTACGGCTTCGAGGATTGGCGCCTGCCCGGCGCGCGCGCGCGCGGTGATTGGGACGGCACCAAGGAAATCCTGGCCAAGGGGCGCGACGGGATCATCGATCTGATGAAAAAGTCGGGCTTGCGCGGCCGTGGCGGCGCGGGTTTCCCGACCGGCGTGAAGTGGTCCTTCATGCCCAAGCAGTCGGACGGGCGGCCGCATTTCCTCGTCATCAACGCGGACGAAAGCGAACCCGGTACCTGCAAGGACCGGGACATCATGCGCCACGACCCGCACAAGCTGATTGAGGGTGCCCTGATCGCCGGTTTCGCGATGGGCGCGAACGCTTGCTACATCTATATCCGCGGCGAATTCTTCCGCGAGGCCGAGCGCCTGAACGCGGCCGTGGCCGAGGCGTATGAAGCGGGCTTGATCGGCAAGAACGCGTGCGGCTCCGGTTGGGACTATGACATCACCGTGCACCGCGGCGCGGGCGCTTATATCTGCGGCGAAGAGACGGGCCTTCTCGAAAGCCTGGAAGGCAAGAAGGGCCAGCCGCGCCTGAAGCCGCCGTTCCCGGCCGCCGCCGGCCTCTACGGTTGCCCGACCACCATCAACAATGTCGAGAGCATCGCCGTCGCGCCGACCATCCTGCGGCGCGGCCCCGAATGGTTCGCCGGCCTCGGCCGTCCGAACAATGTGGGCACCAAGGTTTTCTGCATCGCCGGCCACGTGAACAAGCCGTGCAACGTGGAAGAGGTGATGGGCATCCCGCTCAAGGAACTGATCGAGAAGCACGCGGGCGGCGTGCGTGGCGGATGGGACAATCTTCTGGCTGTCATTCCCGGCGGCGCGTCGGTTCCGCTTTTGCCCAAAAGCACCTGCGACACGATCTTGATGGACTTCGACAGTTTGCGCGAAGTGAAGAGCGG
>CADEGL010000133.1 GCA_902826885.1 uncultured Alphaproteobacteria bacterium
GAGATCGCGAACAGGTACAGGATGCCGACATTGATGTCGGCCAGCACGATGCCCTCGCCGAAGGGAATCACCGCCCAGGCGATCAGCGCCAGGATGAAGGTGATCATGGGCGCCAGGATGAAGACCACGCGGTTGGCGCCGCTGGGGATGATGGTTTCCTTGAAAACCAGCTTGATGCCGTCCGCCAGCGGCTGCAGCAGGCCGAACGGGCCCACCACGTTGGGGCCTTTGCGAATCTGCATGGCCGCGATGACCTTGCGCTCGGCCAAGGTCAAATACGCCACCGCGCCCAACAGCGGCAGGACGATCAGAAGAATCTTGCCGACGATAATGGCCGCCGGCAGCGCATAGACCTGCCAGAAATCAACCATCGGTGCCCGTCTTCGGTGTCGTGCCGATCTCCGCCGTGCACTTGGCCATGGTCTCGGAGCAGCGGCTGATGGGATCGGTCATGTAAAAATTGGTAACCGGATAAGCAAAGCCGCCCGGATCGAGCGGTCCGTCCTCGCCGAACGCGCCCATGGGCGCACGGCTTACCGTGCCGGTGGTGGCGAAAACCGGGTTGGCCTCGGCCAGCCGGGCGCGTACCCGGTCCAACGTGTCATAGGGCAGCGCACGACCCAGTACGCCGGACAGCGCACGCACGATCTTCCAATCCTCGCGGGCTTCGCCAGGCGGGAAGACGGCCAACTGGCCGCGCTGAACCCGGCCTTCCGTGTTCACGTAAGTCGCGCTCTTCTCGGTGTAGGCGGCACCAGGCAAGACCACGTCGGCGCGATGGGCGCCGCGGTCGCCATGATGGCCCTGATAAATCACGAAAGCCTTGCCCAACTTCTTCGTGTCGATCTCGTCGGCGGCCAGCAAATACACGATGTCGATCTCGCCCTTGCCCGCCGCGTCCAGGATACCCGCCACGTCCTTGCCGCCCGGCCCCGGCAAAAAACCGAGATCCATGCCGCCGACGCGGCCCGCCGCGGTGTGCAGCACGTTGAAGCCGTTCCAATCGTCGCGCAGCAGACCGAAGCTCTCGGCGATGCGGCGCGCCAAACCCAGCACCCGCGCGCCGTCGGCCCGGCGCAGCACGCCCTGGCCCAGGATCAGCATCGGCTTCTTGGCGTTCTTGAGCGTCTCGGCGAACGGATGGCGGCCGGTCGCCAGGTCCTCCAACGTACGCGCGCCCTCGCCCAGCCAGTCGACTTTATATGTAAGGTCGAGGCGCGGGCCGATGACGCCGACGGCGAAACCGCCGCGCAGATAACGCTTGCGTAGGCGCGCGTTGATGATGGGCGCCTCGTGGCGCACGTCCGCGCCGATGATGAGACAGGCATCGGCCTGCTCGATCCCGGCGATGGTCGTGTTGAACAGGTACGAGCCGCGCGCGCGCGCATCCAACTTGGCGCCGTCTTGGCGGCAGTCCACGTGGCTGGAGCCAAGCGCGGCCAGCAGATCCTTGAGCGCGATCATGGCTTCCGCATCGGCCTGGTCGCCCGCGATGGCGGCGATCTTGCCACCGCTCGTCCGCTCCACACGCGCCGCGATGGCGGCAAAGGCTTCCTGCCACGTCGCGGATTCCAACTTACCGTTGCGGCGAACATACGGCCGGTCGAGACGCTGGCGGCGCAACCCGTCGCAAGCGAAGCGAGTCTTGTCCGAGATCCATTCCTCGTTGATGTCCTCGTTCAAGCGCGGCAAAACGCGCATGACCTCGTTGCCGCGGGCATCGATGCGGATGTTGCTGCCGACCGCGTCCATCACGTCGAC
>CADEGL010000134.1 GCA_902826885.1 uncultured Alphaproteobacteria bacterium
CTGGGCAACCGCCTGGCGGATTCGCTGGAGACCGCGCTGAAGCTGGCCGACGGCATCGTCTATGTCGAGAACGCGGATTCGGGCGCCCAGACCGTTTTCTCCGCCCGCTTCGCCTGCCCCGTTTCCGGTTTCACGATCGAAGAGATCGAGCCGCGCCTGTTCTCGTTCAACAATCCGCATGGCGCGTGCCCCGTCTGCGATGGGCTGGGCGTGCAGCTTTATTTCGACGCCGACCTTGTCGTGCCGCGCGATACCCTGTCGCTTAAGGACGGCGCCATCGCGCCCTGGGCCAATTCGCCGTCGCAGTATTACGACCAGACGCTGGAATCCCTGGCCAAACAGTTCAAGTTCTCGACCGCGACGCCGTTCCGCGACCTGGACGAGAAGGCCCGGAAGATCGTGCTCTACGGTTCGGGCGATCAGCCCGTGACCATGCGCTACAACGACGGCATGCGCACCTACGAGACCAAGAAGCCGTTCGAGGGGGTTATCCCCAACCTCGACCGGCGTTGGCGCGAGACGGACAGTTCGTGGATTCGGGAAGAGTTGGGCCGCTACCAGACCTCGCGGCCTTGCGATGCATGCAAGGGGCTGCGCCTAAAGCCCGAAGCCCTGTCGGTCAAGATCGCCAAGTTGAACATCAGCGAATTGGCGGAAATGTCGATTGCCCAGGCCGAAACCTGGTTCGCCGGCATCGAAAAACATCTGACCAAGCAGCAGCGCGAGATCGCGGACAAGATTTTGCGGGAGATCCGTGCGCGCCTGGGTTTCCTGGTCAATGTCGGTTTGGATTATCTGACGCTCGCGCGCGCCAGCGGCACGCTGTCCGGCGGCGAAAGCCAGCGCATCCGCCTGGCCTCCCAAATCGGCTCGGGCCTGACCGGCGTGCTTTACGTTCTGGATGAGCCTTCCATCGGCCTGCACCAGCGCGACAACACCCGCCTGTTGGCCACGCTGCGGCGGCTACAGCAGCTCGGCAACACGGTCATCGTCGTCGAGCATGACGAGGAGGCCATCCGTTACGCCGACTATCTGGTCGACATGGGGCCTGGCGCCGGCATCCACGGCGGCCATGTCGTGGCGCATGGCACGCCCGAGGAGGTCATGCGCTCGGCCGAGAGTCTGACCGCGCAGTATCTGACGGGGTTCCGGCAGATCGAGGTGCCCAAGCTGCGGCGCCAAGGCCATCCGGGCCAGGCCATCCGCGTGAAGGGCGCGCGCAGCAACAACCTGCGGAACGTCAACGCGGAAGTCCCGCTGGGCACCCTCACCTGCGTCACCGGCGTTTCGGGCAGCGGCAAGTCGACCCTCATCATCGATACGCTCTACAAGGCGATCTCGCGCCGCCTGTACGGCGCGCGCGAGCTGGCGGGCGAGCACGATGCCATCTCGGGCGTCGAGCATATCGACAAGATCGTGGATATCGACCAATCGCCCATCGGCCGCACGCCGCGCTCCAACCCGGCCACCTACACGGGCGCCTTCTCGCCGATCCGCGACTGGTTCGCCGAACTGCCCGAGGCCAAGGCGCGCGGCTATAAGCCGGGGCGCTTCTCCTTCAACGTCAAAGGCGGGCGCTGCGAAGCGTGCGAGGGCGACGGCGTCATCAAGATCGAGATGCACTTCCTGCCCGACGTCTA